>CAZSQK010000012.1:0-120960 GCA_964608645.1 uncultured Solibacteraceae bacterium
TTCCAAACCCTTTCGAAGAATCCCTCTTGACAAAGCAACTCAGAAATCTTTGCGCCGTCGGCAGCGTCACTCCCTGCTTTAACCGCGCCAGACACAGCATCCAGCGACCTTGTGATTTGCGGTAATCCTGCGCCGGATTCAGGCCCAGGGGTTCCCACAGGTCGATTTCGCGATTGCGGAAATAGAAGCCCGGCGGCAGCACTCCGACGATGGTGGCGGGCGTCGAGTTAATCTGCACCTGCCGGCCGACGATCCCCTCATCGCCGCCGAACCAGCTCTGCCACGCGCGATAGCTCAGGATCTCCACGTTGGGCGCCCCCGGCTGATCGTCCGCGCCGGTGAAGAGCCGGCCGCGAAGAGGCTGCACGCCGAGCATGGGCAGCAACTCGGCGCTGACAAGCTGCTTGCCGAGTTCCTCGCTACGATTGCCGGCGGTGAGCACCGAACGCACGTCGGCGAAGGCGGCCATCGTCTCGAAGACATCGTTCCGGCGTTTCCAGTCGAGGTTAGTTGCCGGGCGAAATGACGTTGTGGTCCCTGCTTTGGCGCCGGAGGTTCCGCTCCCATACCATCGTGAGTTGCCGAGCGTTCGGGTAAGGCAGCGGACGGAGCAGCAGATTGTCGGCGACCGTGAAGATCGCCAGGCTGGCCCCAATGCCTAAAATCAGCGAGAGGAGGGCTGTCGCGGAGAAGCCCGGGTTGAGGCGCAGCCCGCGAGACGCATAGCGGACGTCCTGCCAGATGGTTTCCATCGCCATAAACGGGTTAGACTCCTTCTCAGAGTGCTGGTTTGGTCTGTGTCTATGAAGATTCTATGCCTTCTCCTGGCAGTGGCCGCACAAGGGGCCTCGTTACGGTATTGGATCGAACCGTGCGCGGGTCCGGAAAACGTCTGTCACGCCGGCGACCCGGAATTGGCGCAATGGGCCATGGAGGCCTGGCAAACTGCTTCGGACGGCAAGTTGACGCTCGAAAAGACGTCCACGCGCGAGAAGGCGCACATTCGAATCAACTGGACCGGCGGGCGCGACGGCCTTTACGGGGAAGCGCGCCCGATTACGGTCGAAGGTGTCCGTGGCGCCGAAGTGTACGTGGTCACGCCGCCGCAGCGAATGCCCGATGAGCTATTGCGCGATGCCATCGTGTACCTCACCTGCGTGCACGAGACGGGACACGCCCTGGGACTGCCGCACACCGCGGTCTTCGCGGACATCATGTACAGTTTCCAGTTCGGCGGCGATATCGACGAGTACTTCGGCCGTTATCGCCGGAAAGTGGAAACACGGGCCGATATCCGTAAGAACGCCGGGATGTCGGACGAGGACCGGCGCCGGATCGCGCAGCTCTTTTCCCGTCGCTAACGCGGCTGGGAGCAAGCGCCTGCGTCTGGCGCGGAATCCAGCATGACTTCCGCCTCGGAGCCGTTTGACAGAGTCGATTCCGGCGCCGGAATCGAGCAGCCGCGAGGCCGCCGCTTACTTCAATACCAGGATGAAGCCGTCGGTGCTTCCGGCGAAGCCGCCTTGGACTGCATTGTCTGTGGCGGGCAGGCCGATGCCGCCGTACCCGGTCATGTAGACCGTTCCGTCCGGAGCCAGCACCAGGGCGGTCGGAATGTACGTGGCAGTGTCGCCGAGGTAGGTCGAGTATTCCAGCGCGCCCTTGCCGCCAATACCGGTCTTGAACTTCGCCACGAACATGTCCGTGCCTTTGCCCCATTGGTCCTGCGGCACGGTTCCGGCGATCGGCAGGTCCGGCGAGAGTGTGTATCCGGCCAGATAAATATTGCCGGCGGAGTCTCCCGCGACTTTATAGCCGACCTCGCCGTGCGAACCGCCAAAGTACGTGCAGTACAGCAAGCCGTTGGTGAACGTGAGGGACGGATTCAGCACCGCGACGAACGCATCCCCATTTCCTCCGTAAGACGGTTGCACGGCGTCGCCCGTAACCGGTAGGTCGTTGGACAATGTGTAGCCGGTGATAATGACATTACCCTTGCCGTCGAATGCCATGCCGCGGACTTCTTCGTTGCCGGAGCCGCCGAAGTAAGTGGCGTAAACCAGCGACTGGTCGCCCGCTTGGTTGAGGTCCATCACGCCGAGGATGGCGTCCTGCGCTCCCACGCGGATGCCGCGATACTGGAAACCGGCCATCGGGAAATTATCCGAGAGGGTGGAGGCTACGAAATACACAAGCCCGTTGGAGCCGACCAGTACCGCCCGGCCGTCGTCCTGGTTTTCGCCGCCCAGGTAGGTCGCATACACCAGGGCGCTTGCGCGCGGATCGATCTTGGCGATGAACGCATCCTGCGAGCCCCATAACACGGACTGGTAGGCGTTGGCTGTCACCGGGAAATCGCTGGACTTGGTCGTTCCGACAACGTAGACCATACCGTCGGGGCCGACCGCGATGCCGTTGCCGATGTCATCACCGGCCGCGCCGCCCAGATAGCTGGAGAACAGCAGCGCATCCGAGCCGGGCGTCTTGGGGTCCAGCAGGAGCACAAACGAGTCGATAAAAGTGGCCGCGCCGCTTGTCTGAAAAGCGGTAATGAGGGGGAAATTCGTGGAGGTGGTGGTACCGGTGAGGTAGATCACGCCGTTGCGGTCCACATCCATGGCCAGCGGAATGTCGCTATTGGACCCGCCCAGGTAGCTCAGATACGTCACGGGGTACCCGGCCCCCGGCGTGACATCCAGGACAGCAACGAAGATATCCGTCAGCCCTCCCGTGACATTGCTGTAGGCGCCGTCAGTCGCGCTGAGATCCTGGTTCGAGATCTGCCCGGCAACGTACAGCGAATTGCCTACCAGCTTGGCCGCATTGATGCGATCGGTTCCTGTGCCACCCATGTATGTCAGGTAGGTGAGCACCGGGTCGATCACCAATTGGCGCGAGCGGTCGTACGCGTCGACGCGAATGCCGACGGTGTTGCGGCCCAGCAAAACGTAGCGGCCGGCGATCTCACGCCGCGGACTCTCCTGGTAGATGACGGGGCGCTTCTGGATCATCTCGTCGACCAGAAGGTCGCCGTTGTCGCTCAAGCGGACCTGCCGCGCGCCGCGGAAGCGCATGCGGATGGCGCGCGTGTCGGCGCCGGGTGCAACCACGAAATCGTACTCCAACTGGCTCTGGTTGCCGTAATAGACCATATCGACGCCGGGGTAGACCGAGGCGTAGCGCACGCGGGCGAACGTCGGGACATTCGACCGCCACCGATCGCGCGCGCCCAGGAAGTAATCGGTGCGGGTCGGGAGCGGATCGAGCGCCTCGATGCGCGGTGCGCGGTTCGAACCGAGCAGGGAAATATCGACGCTGTGGGAACCCAAGGAGAGTGACGGGCCGGCCGAAGTCAAGGCCAGCGAGTAACCGCCGGCATGCGCGGCATAGCGGATGCGGGGATTCAGTTGGCCCCGGTTGGCTTCGAAGCGCAGCGGCAGGCGCGCAAGGGCGGCGCCGGCCTGGCGCATCGCCGGAGTGGCTTCGCCGTCCGTGGCCGCGCCGCACAACGACACGGAACACAATAGGAGTCCAAAACAAAACAAACGGGACATATGTATGTATCTCTATTAAATCATGCGTCCGGGCATGCGAAAACTGGGCGGAAAGTTCACAGGCGGGCCGTCCCGTCTCTGTCGCGGACGTTTACTTGCTCATGTCTGGTTTGGGAACAGGCTTGTCGTCGCCAAAGTTGGCGACGAGGTATTCCAGAAGGGCGTCGCGGTCGGTATATTTCGTGCCCCAGCCGCCCATCTTGTCGAGCTCCCTGGTCCAGGTGGCCCGCGAAAGGCGCTGGGAATGAATGAGGCGGAGGCTGTGACACGCGACGCAGGCGCGAGCCTCCTCCTTCTGTCCCCGCTCCAGGACGGCCGAATCGGCGCACCATGCGGCGCCGGCCAAAACTCCCGCCAGCCAGATCGTTTTCATGCTCTCTCCACCAGCACGCCCACGCGGTCGATCGCATTCCACAAATACCCCGAAGGGTTCCACGCCGAAACGATGGGCTGCACGTTGCCCGCGGAATCCGTGGCGCGCGACAGGATCGTGCAATAGCCGGGTTCGGACGGGGTCCATTCGAGCTTGAACAGGCGCCACGCAAAAGGCAGCTTCGGGCCGGTCAATTCCGCGGCGCGCCAGCGGCTCCCACCGTCGGTGGAGACCTCCACCCGTTCGATCGACTGCTCGCCCGCCCAGGCGAACCCTCGGATCGTGACCGCTCCCAGGGGCAGCTTCGCCTGTTCCTCGGGCGCGGTGATGGTCGACTTCACGGGCATACCCTCGATCACTTCCAGCTCCGCCGGTTTGGGCGGAGAGCCTGGCGGCAGGGCATACTTCGGGTATCGATACCCCGGATTCATGAAGAAGGCGGAATTCGGCTGCGCGGCGGCGGAGAATCGCACCACCCACTTCACCGAGCTGGTCCCATCCCATCCGGGGACGATCAGCCTGGCCGGCGCGCCGTGGATGTCGGGCAGCGGCTGGCCGTTCATCTTCAAGGCCAGGAGCGTGGCCGGATGCATCGCCTTTTTCATCGGCATGGAGCGCACGAAGTCCGGTGTCGCCGCGACGCCGCGATCCGCCCCATCGGTCTCGAGGTGAGCGGCGGCATCGGAAACTCCCGCCAGTTTGAGCACGTCTCCGACACGGGGACCGGTCCACTCGGCCTGCCCCACCGCGCCGCGCCCCCACTGGATGCCGGGCACCCTCGGGCTGTAGAATCCGCGGCCGTTGCCAGTGCATTCGATCACGGCAGGCAGCGTATGCTGCGGCAGTTTTTGCAGATCGGCGAGGGTCAACTCGACGGGCTTCGACACCATGCCGTTTACGGTGAGACGGTATTGTGCGGGGTCGATCGGGGACGGCCGGGGGATATGCTGGCGCACGAAGAAGGCGTCGACCGGCGTCAGGTAGGAATCGAAGTAGCGGAGCGGCGTCTCCAGGTCCTCGGGGCGGTCGTTGTGGAGGATCATGGGACGCTTGCCGGGAATGGCGACGGGATCGTCGGCGGCGCGCCCGGCGGCGGCCGCGGCTAACGCAAGAAAGACATCTCGGCGGGTCGGAGGCACGTTGTCCAGACTATCATGCTCCGGCCCGCCACTTGACGCCGAGGTCGAGCGTCTTCTTGGCGTACTCGACGCTGCGCTCCATGTGCTCTTTCTGCTGATACTGGAGCGCGGCGGCGTAGGGCTCGGAAGGCGCGCGGCCGATGTCTTCGATCACCATATCGCGTTCGTAGGGATGACCGTTCTTCGCCAGCGCTAGGAAGCGAGCCAGCGTCGAGGCCTTCAGGTCCCGCCAATTCGACATGAACTGCGGATCGAGATACGCCATCGTGACCGGCGGACGGCCGGTGATCGGCTTGATGTACACGTGCACATCGGGACACAGCGTCCGGGCGCGCTCGACGATCTTCTTGAAGTCGACCACGCCCTCGCCGAGCGGCACCCACTGGATGGCGATGCCGTTCCCCGTCTCGTACACCACCGAATCGCGCAGGTGGAACGTTACGGCGAGCGGCCCCAGCGTCTCGACAGTCTCCATCGGGTCTTCCATCACGAAGACCGGATTGCCGGTGTCGAGGTAGGAGCCGACGAACTCCTTGCCCGCGCCTTCGATGAGCTGCCGCGTCTCCCAGCAGAGCAGATCCTTGTGGTTCTCGATCGCGATCTTCAGGCCGGCGTCCATGGTCTCGGTGCGGACGGCGCGCAGGGTCTGGATCATGGTGTCGACGATCTTGGCGACGGGCGCTTTGGGCAGGTGCTCGCGATCGCTGGCGATGAGGGTGCGCACGATGGGCGATCCCATAGCGGCGGCGCGTTTCACCGCATCGCGGAGCAGCTTGACGGAGGGCTGGATGTCGTCCAGATTGCGCGGCAGGGAACCGCCAGTCCCGGTCTCCAGGTGGAGCCCGAGCCGTTTCGCCGCGTCGCGGACCTCCCGCCAGTGGGCGGGATCGTTGACGCCCGGGTCGAGCGAGTCCTGCAGGAAGACAGCGTCCAACTTCAGGGAAGCGGCATAGTCGAGGAGCTTGAGGTCGGGCCAGCGAAAGGCGCGCAGGCAGTAGGTGTTGAGACCAATGCGATAGCGATCCACAGCCGCGATCCTACCATGCCGCTTACACTGTCGGTATGACCGACCTGCAAGGAAGAGTGGCGCTCGTGACCGGGTCCAGCCGCGGCATCGGACGCGCCATCGCGTTGGCGCTGGCCCGGGCCGGCGCGGACGTGGCGATCAACTACCGAATGCAGGCCGGAGATGCGCCGTCCGAGATCGAGGCGGCCGGCCGGCGATGCGTGGCGGTGCGGGCCGACGTCGGCGTCGCGTCCGACGTGGCGCGCCTCGCCGATACCGTCGAGGGCACGCTGGGTCCTATCGACATCCTTGTCAATAACGCGGGCATCGCACGACCGCAGAGGATCGAAGAGATCACGGAGAGCGATTGGGACGACCTGCTGCGGGTCAACCTGAAGTCCTGTTTTCTGATGACGCAGGCGGTGCTGCCGGGAATGCGCGCACGGCGATGGGGCCGCATTGTCAACCTCTCGTCGGTGGCCGCGCAGGTCGGCGGGGTGGTGGGGCCGCACTACGCCGCGTCGAAAGCGGGGATGAACGGGATGACGCACTATTATGCGGCGCATCTCGCGGGCGAGGGCATTTGTGTCAACTCGATCGCGCCCGCACTGATCGACACCGACATGGTGCGGTCGAATCCGAATGCCACCGCCAGCCGAATCCCGGTGGGACGTTTCGGGGCGATTGAAGAGGTCGCGGAGGTGGCGGTGATGCTGGCCGGGAACGGGTACATTACCGGCCAGACGATCAACGTGAATGGCGGCTGGTATATGACGTGAGCAGGGCTATTTCGCCGGCAGCCACACCCTCATGGCGACGGCTTCGGCGAAGGGGACCAGTGTCACGCCGCCGGCAGTGTAGACTTGCGAGCCGCTCCATCCCGCGGGCGCGGGCGCCGGCGCGACGGCCGCGAGGGTCGTGCTCATGACAATCGTCTGCGGATTCAGGCTGTCCTCCGCCGCTAACACCTGCGGGCCGCGCTGGATCGCGACCGAGTCCGGGTAGCTCGTTCCTCCGGGCAGCACGCGAACGGTCATGTCCATGTCGACCGTCACCGTGTCTCCCGATTTCCACTCCCGTTCGATGGCGAGGAAGGTCCCGGGTTTTCCGTCCCATTTCTCCTTGCCAATCGCGGCGGTAAAGCGCTTAGTCCACTGCGGGACGCGGAGCTGCAAGGCGAATTTCCCGGGCTTGGGATCGCGGATCGTCAAGCGGACCGCGCCGTCCTTCGGAAACGACGTGTGCGAGACAACCGTCGCGAAGGGAGTTTCCAGCGACCCTTCGGTATACAGAAGCACCGCCGGTCCCTTGTCTGTCGATCCCCAGGTCAGAGCCGGGATCAACGAGATGCCGCGCGGCTCGCTCGATACGCAGCAATTGATGCCCGGTCCCGGCTTCTTCGCGCCATTCAGCGGGGTGAAGTAGCAGATGTCGCCGCTGTGCGGATCCTGCGCGCCGAGCAACTGATTGTAGACGGTCCGTTCCAACTCCTGCGCGTACTCGGGGGCGCCGGTCAGGCGCATCAGACGCCACGTCAGTTGCAGCCATGTCACCGTGGCGCAGCCTTCGCCGACGTTGTCCTTGTCGCCGCCGGGAAGCAGCCCGTCGTCGAGGAAATGCTCTTTCGAGCTGGTCGTGCCGGTCACGTACAGACGTCTGTCGCGGACATCGTGCCACGCCGTAAGCACGGGCGGCAGCAGGGCGTCGTCTCCCGTGACTTTGTACAGCTCGACCACCCCGACGAGGTCCGACATCATCTCGTACGCCTTGGCGTTTGCCGTCTTGAAAACGCTGCCGGTGTCGCGCAGGGAGGCGAGCAACTTCGGGCCATTGGGCTGGTCCCAGGAGGCGACGATATAGCGGCAGAAGTCGAGATAACGCTTCTCACCCGTGAGGCGATACAGGTTCACCATCGGTTCGAGAACGCTGCTCGCGGCCATGCCGACGTGGGTGCTGGCGGCAATCAGATCGCGCTGCCCGAGACCCGTTCCGAACGTCTCCGATAGCAGGTCGCCGACGCGGCGGGCGGCGCGCAACGCCCCGGCATCGCCGGTGGTTTCGTGGTAGTTCAGGAGACCGATCAGGTCGTATTTATGGACCCAGACGTCCCACGCCGTCCAGCGTCTCGCGTCGACGTAGGTGCCGAGGTAGCCATCCGGCCGCTGCGTCGCCATGAGGGCGCGCGCCATGCGGTCCATCTGCGTCTTCAGACGCGCGTCATGGGTATACCGCCAGGTGTTGCAGGCGGCGTCGAGGTACTTGCCGATATGCTCGCCGATCCAGGCCTGTTCGCCCGGCGGCTGCTCGAACCCGCGCAGCAGGCGCGGTTCGTCGACATGCAGCAGGCGGCCTTCGAGATTCACGCGGAGGCGCTCGCCGAGCATGCCCTCGATTCGCTGCTTCTCGAAAGGGGCGGGGACGAACCGGTCAGCGACGCGATCCGCCGCGGCGGACAGGGCGAAAATGGCCGCAACGGGCAGCAACATGGCTTTCATACACGTCACATTCTACCGCCAGGCGCCGTTTTACCTTGCATGAGAAGCCTGCTGCTGCTTTGCATGTCGGTGCCCGCGTTTTGCCAACCCGGTTTCACCGTGGCGTCGGTGAAGGCGAATGGCGCGATGGATCGGTCGAAGCCGGCGATCGCGATCGACCCCGGACGCATCCAGTTCACCAACGTCACCTTCAAGACGCTGGTCACGCGAGCCTATGGCGTCAAGGACTACCAGGTCAGCGGACCGGGCTGGATATCGTCGGATTCTTACACGATCGCGGCGACCATGCCTCCCGAGACCACTCAGGCAGCGATCGGCGAGATGTTGCAATCGCTGCTGGTGGAGCGGTTCCAGCTGAAGGTGCGACGGACGGCTCAGGAGTTGCCCGTCTACGCGCTGGCGACGGGCAAGAACGGAGCGAAGCTGCAGAAGGCAGTCGGGGGAGAGCCGGCCACGAAATTCAGCAGTTCCGGGCTGCAGGTAAAGAACATGGACATGAGCGGGCTCGCAAATCTGCTTACTGCATTCCTCGACCGGCCGGTCGTCGACGAGACGGAGCTCAAGGACACTTACGATATCGTGCTGGACTTCGCGCCCGATGCGAGCCTCGGACGAGCGATGGCCAAGCTGAAAGCGGAGGTCGCCGCCAGCGGCAAGGAGGCGAGTGGGCCATCGATCTTCACTGCAATCCAGCAAGCCGGGTTAAGGCTCGAACCCCGCAAGACCCCGGTCGAGATGATCGTGATCGACAGCGCGACCCGGGTTCCCACGGAAAATTGAAGCTGCGCCGCGCCTACACGAGGCCCAGGAATTTCGGATTGTAGCCCGGGAACACGCCGCCCAGCGTGGGATTCCCGAGGTGCGCCGACACGAGTTCGCCGAGCACGTCGCGGAAATCGGTGGTCAGGGCGAGGTCGCGATTTTCGTACAGTTGCTCTTGCTCCAGCCCCGGCCATTTGCCGTAGACCTTTCCGCCCTTCACCCCGCCGCCCATTACGAACATGCAATTGGCGTGGCCGTGATCCGTTCCACGATTGCCGTTCTCGCGCGCCGTGCGCCCGAACTCCGACATCGAAACCAGCGCGATATCGGCCATACGGTCGCCCATGTCCTTCCAGAACGCGCTCAGGCCCTGCCCGAAGTCGCTCAACCGGGCCGCGAGCTGAGGCGTTTCATTGACGTGGTGGTCCCAATTCCGAATGTCCGCAAACGCCATCTCGACGCCGACGTCGGACTTGATGAGCTGCGCGATCTGCCGCATCGCCTCGCCGAACGGGCTGCGCGGATACTCCGCGCCCGCCGCCGGGTTGTACTGCCGCTGCTGGATCGACTGGAGCATCGCCACCGCTTCGAAGGTGTCCTTTCCGGCCGCCCGGATCTGCGCATCCTTCGACCCGGTATACATGTCTTCGAACTGCTTCGCCGCCATTGAATCCTGCACGCGAAACCCGCCGATCGTCTGCAGCGCGATTGCAGGATTGTGTCCAGCCATGGCGCGGGAAAGCGTCGGGCCGAGCGACACCGCGCGCACCGGCGAAGGTTTGCCCTCGATCTTCGGCAGGGCGCGATTCATCCAGCCGTCGTTGGTCGCTTTACGGCCGGGGGTTCCCGACTCCATGTAGTCCTGCGCGTCGAAGTGCGAACGCGTCGGATCGGGCGAGCCGGCCGCGTCGACGATGGCCAGATGCTGCTGATCGAAGAGCGGCTTCAACGCGGCCAGCGACGGATGCAGTCCGAAGAAGCCGTCGAGATCGATCGCCGCTTCAGCCTTGCCCGCCTCCGGCCGCGGAATCGCGATGGTCGGCCGCAGGCTGTAATACGCCTTCTCTCCGTGCGGGACCACGACGTTCAGGCCGTCGGCGGCGCCGCGCTGGAAGATCGCCACAAGGATCTTCTTGCGCCGCGAGGGAGCATCCTGGGCATATAAGGCGCGCTTCAGCCATAGGGGCGCAGAACCGACGCCCACCATGGCCAGCGCAGAGTTACGAAGAAAGATGCGACGGGAATTCATACAAAAGCCTCGAAAGAAACGATCATCTCTTTTGAAAATCCGGCGACCCGAGCACCGCAGCGTCGGCGCTAACCACTTTCACGCCCGGGACTTTGCCATTTGCCAGTTGCACCGCGAAGTTCATGCGCGCCAGCAGACCGGCGGAGTTCAACCATTCCTGACTGGAATTCGAATACCCGGTCGGCTCCTGCTTGCGGTAGAGCGGCTGCCCGAGCTGCGCCACCTGGTTGACCAGGGCGAACGCGAAATCGACATCGCCATCGACCGCGCGCACCGCGCTCGCCACCATCTCCAGCGGAGACTTCATTTTCGACCGGTAGGCCCCGACGCTCCAGAACTCTCTGGAATCGAGCATGGTCCGCATCACCGCGCGCAGGTCGCCATCGGTTTTCTGGAACGTCTGCGCCATGCGAACGACGAGGCTGTCCGGCGGATTGTCGGCCACGAAGCGCTGCGCCAGTTTCCGCGAGATGAAATGAGCGGTGGAGGGATGGCGAGCCACGATGTCCAGCACCTTCTCGCCGTCTTCGATGCCGCCGCCGGCGGGGATCTTCACGCCGAGGACCGTCTTCTCGCCGGTATCGTGCAACCGCTTGGCAAAAGCGAAGGATCCGCCGCGTTGCGGCTGATCGATCGTCCATCCGGTGAAGCAGCGCGCGACCTCGGTGACATCCTGCTGCGTGTAACCGCCATCCACGCCGAGCGTGTGCAGCTCCATCAGCTCGCGCCCATAATTCTCGTTTAGGCCGCGGCCCTGCTTGCCTCGCCGGGGCTGCGCGGCGTTCGGACCGATGGACTGCCAGTTATCGAGATAAAAGAGCATCGCAGGGCTCTTTGCGGTGGCTTCGAGCAGGTCGCGAAACTTGCCGAGAACGTGGGGACGGATGGCCTCGCGTTCGTACCCTGTGACGAGATAACGATCGGCGCCCTTATCCAGGTAAATGTTGAAGTGGTTGAACCAGAAATCCGTCAGAACCTCATCCAGTTGACGATTGCTGTAGATCGCCCGCAGCAGCTTTCCTTCGGCCAGATCGCGCGCCACCACCTGCTGCGGCCCGTTCGCCAGCTCGAGCTTGCGGCGCAGGCCGGGAGGCGCAGCCACAAATAACTGCTGCCGCATTCCGCCCGGCAGGGCCGCGACGACTTCGTCCAGTTTCTCCGGGGGCAGGGCCTGGATCGCAGCCAGCCGCGATTGCGGCGTCCCGCCGCGCAGCGACCGCGCCTGCTCGGGCGTCAGCAACTCGTTCAATTTGGGCAGGTCCGGCACATTCGGATTGGCGGCATCGCCCTGCTTCTTTTCAAAGCGTGCCACGAGCTTTTCGATCATCCGCCGCCGCTCGGGATCCGTCGGGAACGGCGTCTGGCCGTTGACCATCGAGCGCACCAACTGCGGGGTGGGGTAGTTCCGCACCAGCTCTTCGCTGGACATGTTGAGGGTGTCGAAATACTTCAGCTTTTCGTCGAGAAGCGGGTTCTCCGCAATCCGCTCGGGATGCAGTTGCTGGTCGATCCACTTCTTCAGCCCAAGCCTGCGCACCCCCTCGACGTCGCCGGGGCGGGCTCCAAAGGTCAGCCGGTTGAGCGCCTGCTGAATCTTGTCGTTGTTCGCGATCTGTTGCGAGAACTGCCGGGTATCCGCCGCTTCTTTCTTACTGTACGCCGCCATACCGGAAACCAGACCGGCACCGCATACCAAACCCAGAAGTGCTCTGCTTTGCATCACTTATCCCTCTTCTAATGATTAAACTCTGTTTTCGCCGATCAGTTGCGCCAATGTATGTAAATGGCGGGACAATAGAGGAACACGGAGAACATATGACCCGAATCGTCCTGTTCCTGCTCGCAGTATCGATCGCCGGCGCCCAGAGCACCACCAACACTATCCAGGCCTCAGGCAGCGCCACCCGTAACGTGAAACCGGATATGGCCGAACTCCAGATGGGGGTCATTACCCAAGCCACCACCGCCCAGGCGGCCGCCGACCAGAACGCGACGCTGGCGGACGCCATGATCAAAGCGTTGCAATCCGTGCTGGGCTCGACCGGCACAATCGAAACAGTCTACTACTCGATCTCGCCGAGGTACAGCAACGGCACAACCGCCCAGCCCCCGGTTCTGATCGGCTACACGGTCAGCAATACGGTTAGGGTCGTTACCAATAACGTGGCGCTCATCGGCAGGCTCATCGACGCCGGAAATCAGGCCGGCGCGAACAGCGTATCCGGCCCGACTTTCGGTCTGCAGAACCCCGAGCCGGAGACGCAACTGGCTCTCGCCGCCGCAGCGAAGCAGGCCCTCGCGCACGCTGGCGCCATCGCTGCCGGTCTCGGCGCCAAGGTCGGCGCAGTCTTATCGGCGCAGGAAACATCGACCTCCACGCCGATCTTGAACGCCGGCGCCGGCCCCACCGCTACCGGCACGCCAATCCAGACCGGAACGGTCAGCGTTTCCGCACGCGTCACGGTCACGGTGTCGATGGCTCAAGTCCTGGTTCAATAGAAGCATGGAGCAACAGGAAATCGCGACGCTCGGTGGTGGCTGTTTTTGGTGCCTCGAGGCGGTCTACAACGAAATGGACGGCGTGCACTCGGCGATCTCCGGATACATGGGCGGCCATGTCGCCAATCCCGAATATCGCGCCGTCTGCACCGGCACGACGGGACACATCGAAGTCGTGCAGGTGACTTTCGATCCCGCCGTGACCTCCTACAGCGAGATCCTCGATGTGTTCTTCGCCATTCACGACCCCACCACGCGAGACCGGCAGGGGAACGACGCCGGCCCACAGTACCGCTCCGTCATCTTCTATCACAATGACGGCCAACGGGAGATCGCAGAAGCGCGGATCCAGGAGCTCGGCGCCGCGAGCCTGTGGTCCCGCCCGATTGTCACGGATGTGCGCCCGGCGGAGACGTTCTATCGAGCCGAGGACTACCATCAGGAATACTTCCGCAATAATCCGGGGCAGGGGTATTGCTCGTTCGTGGTGGCCCCCAAAGTCGCGAAGTTCCGTCAGAAGTTCGCCGCGAAGATGCGGCGGGCTTAGCCGGCCTCGAATTCTTCGAGATCGGCCTCGATCGTCACGTTGGCGACGATCCATCGCGTGTACCAAAGAACGGCCCATGGAATCGTAACCACCGGGATGCACATCAGGACGGTGACGACGACTCTCCAGAGCACCTGATGCCCTTCGCCGTGGAATCGCAATTCCCTTTGCTCGGCGCGCGTGCTCCGAGCCATCCAGCGATATGTGGCCGCCAGAGACCATCCCCAGCCGATGATGGTCAACATTGCCAGCCCGTTCAGAACATGCCAGCCGAGCAACTCCAAATACGTTCCCTTGAAGGAAAAGCGCGCGCCGGAGCTGAGGCCGACGCTGCGAATCATCCAGCGGATGACCTGCAACCAGCCGTACGCGCCGATGAAGAAAGCCACGCCGCCCAGGATCTGCACGTCCACCAGCCGTATCCCCGGAACCCCGATGCGGATGCCTCCCACCAGTAGCGCGAAAATCCACCAGCCGACGATCTCGATACCGCGGCCGCGGAACTCCGCGACGTCGCCGTCGCTGAATCGGAGATTCCGGCAAAACCAACGGCAGACCGCGGCAAGCAGCCAGGCGCCGGGCACGATTAGAATCGAGCAGACGATCGAAAGCAACAGCCATCCGAATACGTCCACCGCATTTCCAAGGAATTCGAGAGCAACGGACCGGAATTCGAATTCATACCCGCAGCCGGGGCATACCCACGAATTCTCATCGAGACTCGCGGCGCAACGAGGACATCGCACGGGCCACATGTAACACCATTGCGCCATCCCAAGACAGGTTGGTATCGTGGCCTGACGATGGGCGCAACCCGGGAACTCGCCGAAATGCTGGCCCGCACGACCTATGCCGGCCTTCCGCCGGATGTCGTGGTGCACGCACGGCGCGCAGTGCTCGACTGGCTCGGGTCGGCGTGGGCGGGAGCGCTGGAACAGCCGGCGCGCATCGCACGGCAAGTGGTGGCGGGCCTTGGAGTATCCGGAGAAGCGACCGTGTTCGCGTCCGGGCGAGCGTCCGCGGCGGCCGCGGCCTTCGCGAATGGAGTCGCGTCACACATTCTCGAGCTCGATGACGTGCACAAAGGCTCGACGTTGCATGCCGCGGCCCCGGTCATCCCGGCGGCTCTGGCGGTCGCCGAACGCGAAGGCGCCGATGGGCACTCCTTCCTGTTGGCCGTGACGCTCGGATACGAAGCGGCGCTCCGGATCGGCGAGGCGGTCAATCCGAGCCACTACCGCTATTGGCATCCGACCGGCACCGCCGCCACCTTCGGTTCGGCCGCGGCGGCGGGATCTCTGCTGCATCTCACCGCCGATCAAATGGTGGACGCGCTCGGCAACGCCGGGACGCAGGCCGCCGGTTTATGGGAATTCAACACGGACGGCGCGATGAGCAAGCACCTGCACCCGGGCAAGGCTGCTTTCAACGGCGTTCTCTCCGCCGACCTCGCGAGAGTCGGATTCTCGGGCGCCCGCCGCATTCTGGAAGGCGATCGCGGATTCTTCCGCGCAACCGCCGCGGCGCACGACGAGACCCGCATCACGGCGGGGTTGGGCGCGCATTGGAAGATCGCCGAGAACTGTTACAAGCTGCATTCCTGCTGCGGCCACACCCACTCCGCGATCGATTGCGCGATCGACATGGGTAACCCGTCTGCAATCGTCAGAGTCCAGATCGAGACGTATGCCCCGGGATACGCGATCGTGAACAACCCGGCGCCGGAAACTCCGTACCAGGCCAAATTCAGCGTCGCCTACTGCGTCGCCGCAGCCCTCCTCGACGGCCGCGTGGGACTCGATCAGTTTCGGCCCGAACGCGTCGCGTCCTCCGATATTGCCGCCTTGCTTGACCGCACGACCGTAACCGTCGCGGACGATCTCACCGCGAGGTACCCGGCGGCATGGCCGGCGCGTCTCGCCGTCACGCTGAACGACGGCCGTGTCCTCCGCGCCGCCGCCGATTATCCGCGGGGGAATCCCGAAAATCCTGTGTCCACCGAGGCGCTCGAGGAGAAGTTCCGCGGATTAATCGAACCACGGTATGGGGCGGATGCCGCCGGGCGCGCTCTCGCCGCCATCCATAACATCGAGACCTGTCCGAATCTCTCCGGAGTCTTTGCGATATGAATGAGATCAACCCGCGCGCCGGCGAATTCATGGAATATCGCCAGGGCGTGCGTGAGCTGTGCCGCCAGTTCAACAATAAATACTGGCAGGCGATCGAGGAAAAGTCCGCCTATCCGGAAGAGTTCGTGAAGGCGCTGACAGACGCCGGCTGGCTGGCCGCGCTGATTCCGGCGCAATACGGGGGCGGAGGTCTCGGGGTGACGGAAGCCTCGGTCATCCTGGAGGAGATCAATCGAGCGGGCGCCAATTCCGGCGCCTGCCATGCGCAGATGTACATCATGGGGACCTTGCTGCGCCATGGCTCCGATGAGCAGAAACAGCGGTATCTGCCGCCGATCGCGTCGGGCGATCTGCGGCTGCAGTCGTTCGCCGTAACCGAGCCGACTACTGGCACCGACACCACGAAGATCCGCACCTTTGCCGAGCGCAGCGGCGACCGCTACGTCGTCAACGGCCAGAAGGTGTGGATCTCGCGCGTGCAGCACTCGGACCTGATGCTGCTGTTGGCGCGCACCACGCCGCTGGCCGAGGTTCGGAAGAAGACCGAAGGACTCTCCGTATTCCTGATCGATCTTCGCGAGACGAAATCGGGGATTGCGCTGCGCCCCATCCGCAACATGGTCAATCATGAGACAAATGAGGTCTTCTTCGACAATCTGGAGATTCCGGCTGAAAATCTGATCGGCGAAGAGGGGAAGGGCTTCCGCTACATCCTCGACGGAATGAATGCCGAGCGCATTCTGATCGCCGCTGAGTGCATCGGCGACGGATATTGGTTCGTCGATCGCGCGCGCAAGTACGCCGGCGAGCGCATCGTGTTCGATCGGCCGATCGGGCAGAACCAGGGCGTCCAATTCCCCATCGCGCGCGCCTACGCCAACATCCGCGCCGCCGACCTGATGCGATATGACGCCGCCCGCCTTTTCGACGCCGCCGAGCCCTGCGGCGCCGAGGCCAACATGGCGAAACTGCTGGCCGCCGATGCGTCGTGGGAGGCCGCGAACGTGTGCCTGCAAACGCATGGCGGCTTCGGCTTCGCCGCCGAGTACGATGTCGAGCGCAAGTTTCGCGAAACCCGGCTCTACCAGGTTGCGCCGGTGTCGACCAACCTGATCCTGTCCTATCTGGCGGAGCATGTGCTCGGCCTGCCGAGATCGTTCTAGGTGCTAGTCGCGCGGCCGAACCGCGGTCCGAAACGAATCGGGCAGTTAACTGCCCAGACCCACGAAAAACACGCCGAGCAGAATCAGTCCGAGACCCGCGAACTTCGTCGCGGTGAGGGCTTCCTGGAAGAACAGGCGCGACCACACCAGCGTCCAGATATATCCCAGGGAAACCATCGGATACAAAACCGACAACTGGCCGCCGCGGATGCCGAGGGCGTAAAAGACCGACGATCCGAGAAACAGCGCGACCCCGAGAATCAGCCGCGAATTGAGGAAACTGCGAATCGTGCCGTCGAGCCGCGCGGCGCCGAGTTTGAGGAACACTGCGCCGAAGGAGCCGATCACCGACGCGAAGAACACGAGCAGCATCGATTTCACTGCTTCCGTCCTCCTCGCCCCAGCACGGCGACGCCGATCACGATCGTGGCGATCCCCAGATTTTTGTACAGGTTCGGCTTTTCTGCGAGCACCCAATAGGAGAGCAGCGTCACCCACACATAAGTGAGAGCGATGATCGGGTACAGCATGGACAACTCGCCATCGCGCAGCGCCAGGACCAACATCAACGTGTTGACTCCGTACAGCGCATACCCCGCGATCAACGGAAAATTCATGAGCAGGGCCAGCGGCTGCGGATTGAAATGGGCCATCCCCATCTTCATGAGGATCTGCGCCGCGGCGCCCAGAACGGTGCACGCAAACACAAGCAGCACGGACTTTCGGCGCGATTCGGGCGCGACAGTTTGTGCGGGAATGGAAACAGTGCTCAAAGGATCTTCCCACAGAATAGCAGGCATTCCGCGCTAAAATGGGTTTCTGTGGACCCAGATCAGTACCAGACTGCCGTGACCGACGACCCCGAACCGCAAGCCGAGGAGCACCCGCACCATACGCCGCAGCGGGGGTTCATCGCGGAGTGGACGGTCACCATCATCCTCCTGCTTTTCGGCACGACCTCGCTGGTGCAGGCGTTCGTCATTCCCACCGGATCGATGGAGGACACGCTGCTCATCGGCGATCATCTGCTGGTCGATAAACTGGCGTACGCTCCATCAGGCCCGATTTCGAAGTACACGCTGCCCTACCGCGAACCGCACCGCGGCGATATCATCGTGTTCCGCTATCCGGTGGATATACGGCAGACGTTCGTCAAGCGTGCCATCGGCGTCCCCGGCGATCATATCCGCTTAGAAAAGAAGAAACTCATCCTGAATGGCCACCCGGTGAACGAGCCCTATGTGTACAACAAGGACGAGTTTATCGACGGTTATCGCGATAATTTTCCGGGCGAGCCGAACGTGCACGTGGCGGAATCCGCCATCGACATGCTGACGAGCCATGTGCAGAACGGCGAGGTCGTGGTGCCGCCCGGCTATGTCTTCGCGATGGGAGACAACCGCGACCGCTCGCTCGACAGCCGCTACTGGGGATTCGTGCCGCGCGAGAACATCATCGGCAAGCCGCTGATCATCTACTGGTCATACGATGCGCCGACCGACGCGCTGGCGGATCCGTCGATTTCCATCGATCATATTCTCGATTTGGTGACACATTTCCCCACCAAGACGCGCTGGAAGCGCACGTTCCGGTTGATTCGGGGCTATCCTCTTCAATAATGAATCCACATCACTACGGTTTGATTCTCGCCGGAGGCCGCGGCACGCGCTTCTGGCCGCGGAGCCGCAAGCGCTCCGCCAAGCAGGTATTGAATGTAGTCGGGGACCGCAGCCTGATCCAGGCGACTGTCGACCGCCTCGCCCCGGTGATTCCGCCGGAGCGGCTCTGGGTGCTCACGAATGAGCACCTGCGCGACATTATCGTCAAACAGTTGCCGGAGATCCCCCGGAACCAGATCCTCGCCGAGCCCGCGCAGCGCAATACGGCGCCGGCTATCGGCCTGGCCGCTCACATTCTGCATTCCTTGGACCGGGACGCGGTGATGGGAGTGTTTCCGGCGGATCACGTGATCGGCAAGCCGGCCCCGTATCGCGCGGTGCTCAAGGCCGCGTTGAAAGGCGCGGGCCGAGGGAACCTCATGGTCGTGGGGATCAAACCCCGCTGGGCGGAGACCGGTTACGGCTACATCGAATTCCCACAGGGCACGGCGCCGGGCGGCCGTGAGCCGGTTCCGGTCCGCCAGTTCCGGGAGAAACCCTCGCTCCTCGTCGCGGAGGAATACGTGGCGGCGGGAAACTTCTATTGGAACTCCGGCATGTTCTTCTGGCGCACGGACGTTCTGCTCGACGAATTGCGGCAGCATCTTCCTAAGACGGCGACGATTCTGGCATCGCTGCCCGCTTTCGGATCCCGCAAATTCGCCGCGGAGATGAATCGCTGCTTCCCGCTGTGCGACGACATCTCGATCGATTTTGCGGTGCTCGAGAAAGCCAGGCAGGTGGCTGGAATTCCGGCGGCGGAGTTCGCCTGGAACGACGTCGGGAGCTGGAACGCGGTGTACGAATTGCTGCCGCGCGACGGGCACGGCAACGTCACGGTGCACGACTCGGTGGTTCTGGACTCGCAGAACAATTTCGTGGACGCGCGCGGCAAGATCGTGGCGCTCCTCGGCGTCAAGGACCTGATCGTGGTGGACACGCCGGACGCCTTGCTGGTGGCCTCCCGCGGGCGGGCGCAGAGCGTCGGCGAGATCCTCAAGGATCTCGAAAAACGCGGCAGACACGAGTTGCTCTAAGGGCCATGAGTCCAATCGACATCCGGGAGGCCACGGAAGAAGACGCCGCAGACCTGCTGCGCGCCTACCGCGAAGCGGGAATCGACGGCGGCCTGGCATTCACGGTCGAGGAGGCTCGGCTGCATTTCGCGCAGTTCCGCCGTTATCCTTCCTATCGGATCTTCACTGCGTCGGTGGAACAGGAGTTCGCGGGCACGTACGCCCTCATCATCCTGGACAATCTCGCCAAGTGCGGGGCCAAAGCCGGTGTCGTGGAGGACGTAGCGGTGCTGCCCGCCTTTCAGGGCCGGGGCGTCGGCAAGGCCATGATGGAGCATGCGCGCGCCGAGTGCCGCGCGGCCGGATGCTACAAGATGACGCTGTCGAGCAATCTCTCCCGCGAAGGCGCGCACCGTTTCTACGACTCGCTCGGTTTCGAGCGGCACGGGTACAGCTTCCTCATCCGGCCGTGACGGCCCTACAGATCCACCGCCACGACCTCATGATCGAGGATCGACGGGATCGTCAGCGTCAGGATTCCGTTCGATTCCTGCACGCGCGGCGTCTGGCTGCCGACCAGCAACTGCACCTTCTTCGCCTTGCCCGGCAGACGGATCGCCACCTTCTGCGGCGGCGTCGGGATGAATTCGCGAATCGGCCCCTTCATCATCATCGGGTTCGTCAGGTTGACCAGGTGCACCGTGATCGAGTCTTTCTGCCGCCACATGGTCACGTCGAGCATGCCCGGACCAGTCACCGTCACCGGGCGCGGCTCATTGGCGGCCCAATCGACAGCGTTGCGCAGCAGCTTGCCATGATCCGGCGAGAGCACTTCCCAAAAGGTGCGGTCGATGTCCCACGGGAAGTACACGACGCGTCCTTTGCCCACCTCACGCGCAAAGACCTCGGGAATGTCGGTCTTGGGCACGCGCGGGTAGACTTCCTCCATGGGGAGGTCGGGGTATGACGGAATGAGCGTAATGGGCGGATTGGGGTATGGCGCAGTGGCGCGGGTGTGCACGCGCGAGACGCCGTTAATGATGCGTCCGGCGTCTTCCAGGCCGGCGAGCAGCGGGTGGCCCGGCGTCTCCAGCCGGAGGTACGAGTTCTGCATACGGGCGTCCACCGCCCCCGCGTACGAGGCCCCGTAGAGGTCCGACAGGCCGAAGTCCGCGCGCCGCACGCCGCGCTCGTCGTAGAGCGAGGTCTCGTGGGTCGCGACGATGCCGCCGCCGGCGGCGACAAAGGCGCGGATCTGCTCACACTGCCGGGTCGACAGCGCCGCGATATTCGGGAAGACGAGGGCCTTGAACCGGGCCGCGTCGAGCAATTGGTCGTGGACCATCTCGAACGGGATGCGCGCTTCCACCAGGGCCTGGTAATACCCGAGCGTATGGTCTTCCACCTTCTGCCGCGCCTGCGGCCCGCCATAATACCGTGAGGTCTGTTGCGAGTACACCAGAGCCACCCGCGCCAGGGGCGCTTCATTCCGCAGGTAACGCTCGTTGCGGTAATGCCAGCCATACACCTCTTCGACCACGGGCAGCCATCGCCGGTCGTGCAGGTCCCCCGCGAACTTCGTGAACCACGGGCGCAGTCCGTTGGCGATCCCGTCGAGCACCCAGAGGCGAATCTCGGGGCCGCTTTGCACGGAGTCTTTCCAGCGGTACGGCTCCTCCACGCCGACGCTGAAGATGCCGCCGATGGGCTTGCGGCCCATCGTGGAGCGGTACTCCTTGCCGTTCTTGCCGTTGGCCCAGGGGGCGGCAAGGCCGCTGCGCGCCTGGCGGTCGGCGAAAAGAATCGGCGCCAGCTCGCCGATGGTCTTCATGTCGAGATCGGCCGAAGCTCCGCCTCCGCTGTTGGGGATGTAGCGGGCGGCCGGATTGATTTTGCGAATTTCGGTGTCCCACAGCCGCCACAATTCGAAGAGCCGCTGCTCGCGCCAGGCGATGTAGGCGCGGCGCGCCGGATCCTGCGGGTTGTTCGTCCGCGGCAGGTCCAGTCCGGCGGCCTTGTGAAAGTTCTCCTTACAGTGCTCGCAATAGCACATGCCCGAGCCGGACCAACGATTGCTAAAGACGCCGTCCACCTTATAGAGCCCGACGATCTCCTTGGTCACCTCCGTCATGAACTCGAAGTTGTACGGACCGAGCGCGCAGGTCACCCACAGCTCCGGCATCGCCCAATGGCGGCGTTTTTGGCCGTCCGCTTCCACCGCGATCCAATCGGGATGGGTGTCGTACACATCCTGATGGACAGCGTGCGGGTCGGTGCGCGCGATGACGTTCATGTTGAGCTTGCGGCAGCCGGCTACGAGATCGCCGAACGCGTCGGCGCTGCCCAGCCACTTGCTGCGGTAGTGGAGCGGGATCTTCGTCGGGTAGTACGCCACACAGCCTCCGGCGCTGAGGCAGGCCGCGTCGGAGTGGGTGCGCTTGAAGTAGTCCAGCCAGAACGCGAGATCGTACTTGCCGGGGTCGTCTTCCACCAGGGTCAACTGTGCCCACCGCATGGGGCGGTCGAACCAGCCCGGGCCGGGGTCCGGCGATTGGGCGAAGGCGAGCGCCGAACCCGCGGCCGCCGCCCCGCCCAGAAACTCGCGCCGGTTCACTTGCCGGCCCGCTTCCCGGTGAACAATCCAAGGTCGATGGCGTCCGCCATTGCCTGGTACCCGGCGTCATTGGGATGGAGATGGTCGCCCGGATCGAACTCGGCGCGCAGGCGCTTGGGGTTCTGCGGATCGCGCGTGGCGGCTTCGAAGTCCACGAAAGCGTCGAAGTCCTTGCCGCTGCGGATATAGTCGTTGACGGCGGACCGGACGGCCTCCCCAGTGTCGCGCTGGTAGCCCGCGCCGCCATAGGGCGTCAGGGTGCAGCCGATCACTTTGACGCCGTGGGTGTGGGCGCGCTCGATGATCTGTTTGTAGGCGGCGATCAACTCGTCGGCCGTGACCGCCTCGGCCGGGCTAGCGACTTCGCGGCCGATGTCGTTGATGCCTTCGAGCAGCATCAGCCATTTGACGCCGGATTGGCTCAGGACGTCGCGGTCGAGCCGCGCCAGGGCGCTGGCGCCGGCGCCGTCGCGCAGGACGCGGTTGCCGCCGATTCCCATGTTGGCGACGCCGATGTGCGCGGTCTTCTTATTCGCCGCCAGGCGCGCCGCGAGGAGGGAGGGCCAGGCGTGGTTGGTCTCGCTGGTGGACCGCGCGCCGTCGGTGATCGAATCGCCGTACGCGACGATGAGAGCGGCCTTCTTTTCGGACGCCATCACGTCGATGCCGGCGAGCCAGTAGTACGACTGTGTGGTGGTCGCGCCCGTCATAGCCGGCGCCCCGGTGGCGTCGCCCTCCTTCGAGATGTAGGTGGCGTGGAGCGCCGTGGCGTGAGTGGTCGGCGGTCCGGTCTCGCCCGGGAAGTAGAGGCTGACGGCGACGTCCGCCAAAGCGGGCACATTGAGATCGACGGGGTCGCTGAAGAGAACCACGCCGGGGCCGAGGGTCGCGCCGGGTTTGCCGCCGAAGGAGAGGGCGCGGTCGCTGCCCTCGACGATCGCGGATTCCTTGCCGCGCAGCGCGATGTGAGCGGCGCCGAGCTTGACAGGAGTTCCACCAAAGGCATTCGAGACTTGCACGCGGAGGCGCTTGCCGGGAATGCTGGCGCGCACGATCATGCGGACGGTCTGGTTGTTGAATCCGCGGGGCGCGTTTGCATTGGCATTGGCGTTGGGGTTGACGGGCGGCCGCGTCAGCGCTTGCGCGGTGGTCCACGTGGCAACCCAATGGTCCTGCGCTCCAAGGAGCGCCGGGATGACGGCGAGAAGCAGTGTCAGACGGATCTTCATCGGTGAGCAAATTATATCGATCCGGAGCGCCGGGTGTAGAATCGAATCGACTTCAGGGGCAACTTTCGATGAGACTCGCTCTCTTCTTCTTCGCGGCCGCCACGGCGCTGGCGCAGAAAACCGCG
Organism: uncultured Solibacteraceae bacterium; assembly: GCA_964608645.1. Taxonomy (GTDB): domain Bacteria; phylum Acidobacteriota; class Terriglobia; order Bryobacterales; family Bryobacteraceae; genus CAZSQK01. Next base: position 23,559 of record CAZSQK010000012.1, read on the forward strand.
ATCGTCCGGCCGGTCGAGATCGACGACGTGCTGGTGAATCCCGAGATGGGCATTCAGACATTTCAGCGCTCCAATGGCGACCCCATCAACCCCGGTTCGCGCTGGTCGGAAGCGGGCCCCGTGGCGACGGCGCCGGCGGCGCCCGGCAAACCCGATTTTCCGGAAAGCTCGGTGGCGTACTATCGATGGTTCTGGTCGCAGCTCGAACCGAAGCCGGGAGAGTATGTCTGGGACGGCGTCGATCTGGCGATCGAACGGGCCCGAGGCCAAAAGCAGGCGGTGGACTTCCGGCTGATGCCGTATGACCAGTCGCACCCGCTACCCGAGTGGTATCGAAACTCGGGGGCGCGCCGCGCCAACAAACCGGGGGACGCCGACGGCGCGATCTGGTCTCCCGACGCGGACGATCCGGCCTACGCGAAACGCTGGGGCGATTTCGTCGCCGCGGCGGGCAGGCGCTATAACGGCCATCCCGGCGTGAACGCGGTGGACATCTCCACGGCCGGGTACTGGGGCGAAGGCTGGGGACCGTACCTGCCGGACTCCTCCGTGCAGCAGCGGCTGATCGATCAGTATTTCGAGGCATTCGACCGCACCCGCCTGCTCATGAACTTCGACGAGCCGCGCGCCCTGGCGTATGGAACGGGGCGCGGCGCGGGGTGGCGACTCGACTGCTGGGGCGATCTCGGCGGCCGCGGCAAGAACATGATGCACATGCTCGACCTGTACCCGCAACAAGTGGTGCGCACCGGCATTCAGGACGTCTGGCGGCGCAGCCCCGTCTCCCTGGAGACTTGCGGGACGCCGCTTTCCTGGAAGCAATGGGGCTACACCGGCAAGCAGCTCCAGCAGATCTTCGATCAGGCGATGCGTTGGCATGCCTCGACCATCAATATCAAGTCCACTGCGATTCCGCCGGATTGGAAGCCGGCCTTCGAGGAATTCCAGAAAAAGATCGGATACCGCTACGTGCTGCGGCGGCTCGAGTACCCGAAGACGGCGCGCGCCGGGACCATGATTCCGGTCAGCATGTGGTGGTTGAATGCCGGCGTTGCCCCGGTGTATGGGGATTATTGGCTCGGGTTGCGCATCGATGACGCCATCGTGCGCGTTCCCGTGGACCTTCGCAAATGGCTGCCCGGAGACGCGGTCTTCGACGGGACGCTATTCGTGCCGGAGAGCGTGAAGCCCGGAATCCGCCGTTTGCAGATCGCCGTGCTGTCCGGCAGAACCGGCCAGCCCGCCATCCGGCTCGCGATCGAAGGCCGGCAGTCCGACGGTTGGTACGATATGGGGACCATCGAGATCGGGCGCTAGCACTGCGGTCCGAGCGTGCTTCAGAGCGGGGTTTGGCAGCGACTGAGCTGCCGCCGAATCGATTTCGAGGCTCCGAGCGCCATCCAGATTGCCATGCAGAACATCCCGTTCGCATATCCACAGTAGACTTGGCACATGGTCCGTCAGATTGCGCCGCTGTTCTTCACCATGGACATTCCCGCCACGCTCGCCTATTACAAAGAAAAGCTCGGCTTCGAATCTCTGGGGACCTGGCACGATCCGCCGGTCTATGCAATCGTGGCGCGCGACCGGCAGGTCATTCACTTCCGCTGCGCCGAGCCGCCCACCGCCAATCCGAACAAGTACCGGGACGAACTGCTCGATGCATACCTGTTCGTCGAAGACGCCGACGCACTGTATGCCGAGTACGTCGCCCAAGGCGTCGAATTCACTCGGGGAGTCGCCAATATGCCATGGCGCTCGCGCGAGTTCGTAGTGAAGGATTGCGATGGCCGTCTGCTGGCTTTCGGCGCGAACCTGTAGTCTTCTCTGCCGCGCTAGAACGCCCCGGCCGAATGGATGCCTTCGGACTGCAACGCCACCGCCATTTTCTTGAGGGCCGTCTTGTGGATCTGCGATACCCGGCTCTCGTTGACACCGATCATATCGCCGATCTCCTTCATCGTCATCTCGTTGGTGTAGTACAGCAGGACGACCTTCTGATAGCGCTCGGGCAGCCTCTGCATGGCGCGGGCGAGCGTGGTCTGCAGCTGGCGCTGCTCGCACATCCGGTCCGGCTGGAGTTCCGGGGCCGCCGGGAATTCCGCGGTCAAATCGCGCTCCCGATCGCGATCCGTGGATGGATTGGCGGAAACCAGGCCGGCCGCGTGCAGTTCCAGTTCCATCTTGCGCCAACGGTCGATGCTCACCCCCAGCTCCTCCGCCATTTCGGACTCGTTCGGCGGCCGGCCGAGCTTCGAGGAGAGTCCACGCGCCAGCGCGTCCACCTGTCTCTGGCGCTTGCGCAAATCGCGTGACGCCCAGTCCAACTGCCGCAGGCTGTCGAGAATCGCGCCCTTGATGCGGTGCTTCGCGTAGGCGTGGAAAGCGACGTTCTTGGCGGCGTCGTACTTGGTGACGGAGTCGAACAGGCCCAGCACGCCGGCATGGATCAGGTCGTCGAGATCGACGTGCACCGGCAGGTTTTCGTGGACGCGAATGGCAATCGCTTTGACCAGCGGAAGGTGCTCCAGCACGATCCGGTCGCGGACCTCATGCGAGATCTTCGGGCGTTTTCGGGTGGACACACTTGTAGCCGGCATGTTCTTCGTCCTCGTTTTCGAAAGGTTCTTTTATCCGCCTACGCGGTGTCGGCGGACGCAGCTAAGAGTGCAACCTTAGTTCCACCGGAAACAGGAGATAAGGGTCTTATTTTCAGTTACATGGCATGTTTCAAGCTGAAACGTGTTTCAAATTGAAACGCGGCGTGTTTCACTCCGAATCGTGATACGCTATCCCGCATGAAATGGCTCATGATTCTCGCGGCGTCGACGGCGGTTTTCGCCCAACTGCCCGCACCCAACGATGCGGGCGTTTCGATGGGACACCTCCACCTGATGGTGGCGGACCAGGAGGGGCAAAAGAAGCTCTGGGTCGACGTGCTCGGCGCGGAGGTCACCCACACAGGCACGCTGGAATTGCTGCGCCTGCCGGGGATGTACATGGTGATCGGCAAAGCCCGCACGGCGCCTACCGATGGGACCGACGGCTCGACCGTGAATCATATCGGCTTCCTGGTGAAAGACCTCCCGGCGGTCAAGGCGAAGCTCGACGCCGCGAAGATCGAGAGCGCTCCTGTGAATGGCAACGCCAAGCAGATCATGGCGAAGTTTCCCGAGAAGATCACCGTGGAACTGACGGAAGATCCGGCCATCTCCACGCCGGTGACGATGCACCACATCCACCTCTCGGCGGCCGATCCCGAGAAGCAGCGGGCCTGGTATGTAAAGACGTTCGGCGGCCGGGCCGGCACGCGCGGCAACTTCCTTGCGGCGTTCGTTCCCGGCGGCGAGGTGGACACGCGTAAGGCTCAAAACGCGGAAGCGCCGACCAAGGGGCGCTCCCTCGATCACATCGGCTTCGAGGTGAAGAATCTCGAAGCCTTCTGCAAGAAGCTGCAGGCGGATGGGGTGACGTTCGATTCGCCTTATCGGGACGTGCCGCAGATCGGATTGAAGTTCGCGTTCATCACGGACCCGGAAGGGACACGGATCGAGCTGACGGAAGGGCTCGCGGGGAAGTAGGGTTACTCCCGCGCCTTGAGGGCGATCAGCGTCCGCAGGGCGAGGCCTGCCAGGAAGATCCAGACCGCCAGGCGGATCTTCCCGTCGAGGGTCACGCCGGCGAGGATCGCCAGCACGCCGTAGGTTCCCATCGCGATGTAGAAGCGCTGTTGAATTTCCATCACTGCTTTGGCATGTTGTAGCTGAAGTTGAACTGCACGACGATGCGTTCGCCCTTGAATTCTCCGGGGAGGGGTGGAAACGGGCTGGAGGCGCTGATGCCCGAGATGGCGGTGCGGTCAAGCGCTTCCGTGCCGGACGATGAGGCAATCACCAGCTTCGGCACCTTGCCGTCGCGTGCGATCGAGAACTGGATGGCCACCTGGCCGCGCCGCCCGAGCCGCACACTTTCCGGCATGACCGCCATCCAGTTGCGGCGAACGGTGGCGAGGATCTGGCTCAGGTAGGCGCGGAAGTCCACGCCCATCGAGTCGCTCAGGAGCTGCGGCAGTTCGATGCGCGAGCCCTGGGTGGGCGTCTGGCTCATGCCGATGCTGCCCGAGCCTCCGATTCCGGTGGCGCCGGAGGCGTTGTTGCGGGCGGCCTGACGCACGGCTTCATCGACGGGCGAGCCGGGAATCGGCACCTGGCGGCGCGCGGCGGGCACGCCGGTGGGCGGTGGCGCGACGTTTTCGAAGGGACTCTTCGCCTTCTCTTCCGTTTGGATTTGCGGCGGCAGGGTCGGCGCCAGGGAAGGCGGGAGGTCGATCTTCGGCTCCGGACGGGCGGTAGCCTCCACCTTGGGAAGTTCCGGGGGCGGAGGCTGGGGGACGGCTTTCGGCGGCGGCATCGGCGGAATCACAGCGGCGCGCGGCGCGGGCGGCGCGCTCTGCGGGGCGCTTAGACGCGGGCGCGGCGTGGATTCGACGGCGTTGAATTCCTTGGTCACCTTGGCGGTGTTCGGGGCCTTCTGGGTGAGTTCGGTGAGCGGCTCGATGAGCGGGGTTACCGTGCGGCGGACGGGTTCTTCGTGCGGCGGAACGTACGCCGGAAGAGCCATCAGAACCAGGATGATGACGATGTGGGCGAGGAGCGACCCGACGGCCGCGGCGCGCGTGCGCTCGCGCCTTCCGGGCTCGCTCCACTCGGTGAGTAGGTGAAGCTCGGCATCGGCGGGCGGTTGTACTACGGTTTCCATCCGGCTTCCAGGGATCGCGAGACCACTTCCGAGTGCTCCTCGATTTTATCAAGAATCGACAGGGCGACCCCTAGGGATTGACGCGCGGCGCGGCCGTTACATTTCGGCTGATTTCGCGATTCCACACTGTCGAGGAAGGCGGCGAATTGCAGTTGCAGAGGCTCGGACTTAGTGACCGGGGCCTGCTCGAAGCCGATCTGGCGGTTCTCCCCTACCGAGAAGATGGCGAGATCCTGGCGGGTGTAGTCGAGCGAAAGGTACTGTTGCGGCTGAAACAGACGGAGTTTGCGCACCCGCTCGGTCGAGATGCGGCTGGCGGTCAGGTTGGCGATGCAGCCGTTGGGGAACTGCAGCCGCACGTTGGCGATATCCACCTTCTGCGACAGGATATGGACGCCGGCGGCGCGGATTTCCTCGGGCTCGGCGGCGGTCAGGCCCAGCACGACATCGACATCGTGGATCATTAGATCGAGGACGACGTCCACGTCGAGGCTGCGCGGGCTGAACAGGTTGAGGCGGTGAATTTCGAAGAATAGCGGCAGCCGGGAGCGGCGCTCGAGCTCGATAACGGCGGGGTTGAAACGTTCCAGGTGGCCGACTTGGAGGATGCGCCCATGACGCTCGGCGAGTTCGATGAGGCGGCCGGCGGAGGCGAGATCGGGCGTGATGGGCTTCTCGACGAGAACGTCGATGCCCGCCTCCAGGAGACCGCCGGCGACCTCCTCGTGGACGGTCGTGGGGGTGGCGACCACGGCGGCGTCGATTTGCCCGGCGAGATCGTGGAAATCGGTGAGCGGCTTGGCGCCGTGGGCGGCGGCCGCTTCGGCGGCGCGGGCGGGGTCGGCGTCGACCACGAAGGCCAGGGTGGCGCGGGGAGATTCGTGGACCACTCGGCAGTGGTTGCGCCCGAACTGACCGGCGCCGATGACAGCGGTGCGGAGGGGATTCATGAGAGACCTACGATCGTGATGCGCGCGTCGTTCGCGGCTTCGAGCAACTCCTGTTTGTCCAGCATCAATGTCTTCCCGGCCTCGACGGCGAGCGCGGTGGTTCCCGTTTCCCGCATCACCGGGATTGTCGAGAGACCCACCACGGGGACATCGAAGAGCATGTGTTCCCGGCCCCGCGCCACCTTCACCAGGGTCAGGCGGCGGCCGTTGACCAGGCTGGCGGCGCGACGGAGCATGGCATCGGTGCCTTCCATGGCCTCCAGGGCGACGCAAGCGCGTTCGCAGATGGCGACGCTCTGTCCGACGTCGAACCCGGCGAGGGCGTCGGCCACCCGCCGTCCGTAGGCGATGTCGGTCTCCTCGTCCGAATCGGGCTTGCGGCGGGAGATCACTCCTTCAGGCGCGAGGAGGGGAGTGAGGAGGAAGGTCGACTCGCGCAGCCGGATGCCTTCGTCTTCGAGGATTTTGATCACGCCCCGGATCAGTCCGTCGGTGTTCCTGGAAGGCAGCGTGGCCAACAACTTGACGAGGCGCCAGTCGGGCCGGATCGAGGAGAAGATTTTGGCGTGCTTCACCTGGCCGCACATCACAATCTCGGTAATGCCTTCCCGCTTGAGGATATCGATCAGTTTGCCCAGGGCGCCGAGAGAGATCCAATGACAGCGCGGCGCGAGCGACTCTACCTCCGGAGAAGCCTCCTCCTGGATGGCCAGCACGGTGACGTCGTGGCCCAGACGGCGCGCGCTTTCGAGAGCCAGCACGGGGAAGCGGCCGTTTCCGGCGATGAGGCCGTACCGCATCTACTTCACGACACCGCGCTCGGAGGAGCGGATGAATTCGATCAACTCGTCCACCTCGGCGCAGGGCGGCACCTCGGAGCGGATCCGTTCGATCGCCTGCGTGGTGTTGAGCTGGGCCCGAGTCAGCAGCCGGATGGCGGTCTGGAGCGACTCGATCACCCGCTTGTCGAAGCCGCGCCGCGCCAGGCCGATGCTGTTGGCGCCGAAGACCTCGACCTCCGGCTTGTGGCTGGTCAGCGAGTACGGCATCACGTCCTGTTTGATGATGCTATACGGCCCGACGAAGGCGTGGCGGCCAATACGGCAGAACTGGTGAACGCCGGCGAAGGGGCTGACGTCGGCCCAATCCTCGATCACCACATGGCCGGCGAGACCGACGCTGTTGCCCAGAATGACGTGGTCGCCGATGCGGACGTCGTGCGCGACGTGAGCATAGGTCATCAGGAGACAGTCGCTGCCGATCGTGGTCACGAGGCCTCCTCCCGCGGTGCCGCGATGAATGGTGACGAACTCGCGGATGCGGTTGCGGTGACCGATGCGGGTTTCGGCGCGCTCACCCTTGTACTTCAGATCCTGCGAAGCGACGCCGACCGTCGAATACGGGAAGAAGACATTGTCCTCGCCGATGGTCGTGGGGCCTTCGAGGTAGATGTTGGCCATCAATCGCGTGCGGGCGCCGATCTCGACCTCCGCGCCAACGACACAGAAGGGGCCGATCTCAGCGGTTCCGGCAATCCGCGCGCCGGGGTCGACGAGGGCGGTCGGATGGATCGGCATGCTCAGGCTGGAGGCGCGATCTTCGGTTCCTTGTCAGCAAGCTTGCACATGACTTCGGCCTCCGCCACCACGACACCGTCGACGGTGGCCACGCCGGCCATTTTGGCAACGCTCGCCTTGCGTTTGATGACCTTCATCTCCATGCGCAGGGTGTCGCCGGGCACTACCGGGCGGCGGAACCGCGCGTTCTCTATGGCGACCAGCAGGACGAGTTTGCTGGCGCGGTCTTCCATGGTGCTGAGGACCAGCACACCGGCGGTCTGTGCCATGGCCTCGACGATCAGCACGCCCGGCATGACGGGAAAGTCCGGAAAATGGCCCTGGAAGAAGGGTTCGTCGTTGGTGACGTTCTTGATGCCGACGATGCAGTCGGCGTCCATTTCCAGGATGCGGTCGACCAGGAGAAATGGAGAGCGGTGCGGCAGAATGGCGCGGATTTGATTGATATCCAGGATGGCCATGGAACAGGCTATTATCGCACGGTGCGCTGGCGGACCTATCAGGGATAAAGGGCGAATGCCGGTAACGATGCGTGGCAACCAGGAATGCGCGCTCCAAGATGCCTTCCTGCCGATGCTGGGCACACAGGAGCGAGCTTTCAGGTCGCCATGCCGGCGTCTTCGCTGGCATTCGCCCGCCCGGCGAGACCGTCCGGAGCCGCCAGCACCTCCGCCATCCGCCGCGCGAACTCCTCCGGGGAAAAACGCCGCGCCCACGCCTGCAGCTCCGCAGGCCGGAACTCCATCGATTCCAGCCGTTCGATCGCCGCCCCCAGCTCCGATGGCGCATCGTAGAACACGCCGCCGAATGACGGCGCCGTCTCCAGAACCCCTCCGCGGCCGAGTGCGACGATCGGTTTGCCGCTCGCCAGCGCCTCCACCGCCGTGATCCCGAAGTCCTCTTCGCCCGGCATCAGAAACGCGCGGCAGCGCGCGAACAACTCTCGCAGTTCCCCGTCGCTCACCCGCCCCAGGAATTCGACATTCGGGGCCGCCCCGGCGCGCAGCGTCCGGTGCTCAGGCCCGTCCCCCGCGATCCGCAAACGCCGGCCCGTCCGCGAAAACTCCCGCACCGCCGAGTCGATCCGCTTGTACGCCACCAATTCGGAAACGATCAGATAATAGTCCTCGGCCGGCTTGTAATAAAAGGAATCGACATCCACCGGCGGATGCACGACCTCCGCCTCCCGGCGGTACGTCTTCCAAATCCGCTGCCGCACGTTCTCGCTGTTGGCGACAAACCGGTCCACCCGCGCCGCCGACGCGTAGTCCCACAGGCGCAGGTAGTTGCTCAGCGGCGTCATCGCCCACCGCTTCCACCTCGACCGGGTCCATTCATTGCGGTACGCCGGATACAGATCCCACAGGTACCGCATGGGTGTATGACAGTAACAAATGTGACGCGTCGACGACGACGTGATCACACCCTTCGCCGGACCCGACTCGCTCGACACCACCAAGTCATAGCCGCGCAAATCGAAACTCTCCAGCGCCATCGGCATCAGAGGCAGCAGCGACCGGTACCCGCGCCGCAGCGGATTGAGAAACGACGTCGTGATCTTGTGCCGCTGCAACTCCGGACTGAGCGTGGCACGGTCGCAAAACAGCGTGAAGATATCGGCCTCGGGCAGCAGCCGGCACAGCGCGTCGAGCACCTTTTCCCCGCCGCGCCGGTTGAGCAGCCAGTAGTGCACGATAGCCGCGCGCATACACCCGCAGTGTAACGCACGTAGGGTTTTACCACTGTAACCTTAATGCTTGTGTTATCAAATGGTTGTGAGTACCCTAGAATCCTTGGCTAGGACACGGCGCGACCCTCTGGACCTACACATCGACCTTCCCTTAAGTGGGACCTATTTCCCGCTCGGCTTTCCCCTCCACCTGTCGGCCAATTCGCGGCACGTCATCGACGCTGCGGCCGAATCCTGGGGGGATCGTGAGCTCGAATTTCCCGCGGCCGCCCCGCTCGTCATGCGCGTGTTCGTGCACGCCGAGGGCGAGCTTTCCCAACCGGGCTCCCACCGGATGCATGGGCATCTGTACTCGGTCATCTCCGACACTCATAATTTCGCCCAGGTCGACCTGCGGTCGCAGTTCGCCGTCATCCACGTCTCGGAGAAAACCGCCGCCGACCACTCCTGGCTGCGCTGGTTCTTCGTCGAATCGCTCGCTTACCTGATGCTCGTCCAGCGCCACATCGTCATGACGCACGCCGGGTGCGTGGCGCGCGACGGCGCGGCGGTCATGCTATGCGGCGCGTCCGGCTCCGGCAAGAGCACGCTGTCCTATGCCTGCGCCCGCGCCGGCTGGACGTTCCTCGCCGACGACTGCACGTGCCTGCTCCCCGATTCGCCCGAGCGCATCGCGATTGCCCGGTCCGATCAGGCCCGCTTCCGCCTGGACGCTCCCCAGCTTTTCCCGGAACTGGAACGCTTCACCGCGCGCGCCCGGCCCACCGGCAAGATCGGTATCGAGGTGCCGATGTCCGAGCTTCCCGGCATCCACACCGGCCGCCGCGCTTCCATCGCCGGCGTCGTCTTTCTCGAACGCCGTCCGGGCAGCCCGCAAGTCCGGCGCATCTCCGGCGAAGAAGCAGTCGAGCTTCTCCTGGCGGATATGCCCTCCTACGGGGAGGAGGTGGACGCGCGTCATGAGCGCACCATCCGCCGCCTCGCTGAAGTCCCGGCCTTCCGGGCATACTATGAATGGATCGATGACGGCGTAAGGCTTGTCTCGGACCTATGAAACCTGCGATCTTACTTCTCGTCCTGACCGCCGCCGCGCACGCGCAGGTGGCGTCGGCGACTCTGTCCGGCGTGGTGACCGATCCGTCCAACGCCTTGGTGCCCGGAGCGGCCGTGACCCTCACCCAATCCGGCACGGGGTTCTCCCGCTCGACCACTAGCGATTTCCGCGGCGTTTACACCTTCGACCATCTGCCGCCCCAGGCGTACAAAATCCGCGCCGGGAAGCAGGGCTTCGTGCCTTTCGAAGTGGATGGCGTCGTGCTCCAAGTCGACCAGAAAGCGCGCTATGACATCCAACTCAAGCTGGCCCCCATGACCGGCGACCTGGTCGTCAGCGCCTCCGTCTCGCCCGTCGACACCGACAGCGCGTCCATCGGCTACCGCATGGACAACACCAAGATCGAGCAGCTCCCGCTGGCCACCCGCAACGTCGTCTCGCTGGTGACGCTCGGTCCCGGAGCCATCCCGCGGCAGCTCGGCGGCTTCGCCCATGACGTCAACAACGACGTCCAGGAGGGCACGCGCGGCTCCGTCGCCCTCAATCCTCCGATCAATGGCAGCCGTTCCACCATGAACACCTTCCTCCTCGACGGCGCCTACGACACCGACCGCAACACCTTCGCCATTGCCGTCTACCCGCCCGTCGAATCAGTGCAGGAGTTTCACATCCAGTCGTCGCTCGCCTCCGCCGAGTTTCCGCAATCGGGCGGCGGGGCCATCGACGTCGTCACCAAATCCGGCACGCGGCGTCTTCACGGCAGCGGGTTCGAGTATCTCCGCAACGAATTCAGCGACGCCCGCAACTACTTCGACGATCCGTCCCTGCCTCGCCCGATCTTCCGCCAGAACGAATTCGGCGCCGCGCTCGGCGGGCCCATACCGCGCGCCAAGAACACCTTCTTCTACGGGATCTACGAAGGCATCCGCGGCAAGGCGGGCACATCCGCTCTGAGCATCGTGCCCGACGCGGCGACGCGCGCCGGCGATTTCTCCGGCCAGTCGCCGATCTACGATCCGCGGACCACCGTCCCGCGCGCGCCGTTCCCCGGCAATCGCGTCCCGCAATCGCGCATCGACCCCATCGCCGCCGCCTACCTGGCGCAATACGAGCCTCTGCCCAACAGCGCCGGCGCCACGAGCAATTACCGCGACAGCGTCCCCAATTCCACGCTCACCGACAGCGCCTCGGGGCGCATCGACCATCAGTTCGGGAGCCACGCCGCGCTCACCGGCCGCTATACGTTGAACAGCGAAGGCAATCGCCTTTCCGGCAGCTTTCCCGTCCTGCCGCTGAACGAGGACGTGCGCGCGCAGCAGGCCACCGTCGCGTTCCTGCTCGGGGCGCCTCACGCCATGTCGGAGACGCGCGTGTCCTTCACCCGCCTGCGCATGTTCAACGTCCCCGCCACCGCCTTTCACGTCAACGTCGCGCAGCAGCTCGGGCTCGCCGATCCGCCGTCCGATCCCTTCAGCTTCGGTTTGCCCTTCTTCAATGTCAGCAATTACTCGCTGGTCACCGACTCTCCCTCCGCCCCGCAAATCCAGCGCGACAACCTCGTGCACATCGCGAGCAAGTTCTCTGTGGTGAAAGGCCGCCACACGTGGAAGACCGGCTATGAAGGGCTCATCTACCAGTTGAATTACCTGCAAAGCAATCTCTCGCGTGGCCAGTACAACTACACCGGAGTCTTCACCAGCATCGACGGCTCCGGCGTGGACAGCGGCGACCCGTTCGCCGATTTCCTCCTCGGCTTCCCCCAGCAGAGCACGCGCACCAGGGGCTCGAGCCAGGGCTACCTGCGGCAATTCGTCCCAGCCGTTTATGTCCAGGACGATTGGCGCATCAGCTCCCACGTCACCGTGAACCTCGGGCTGCGCTATGAATACGCCTCTCCATACACCGAAACTCGCAATCGCCTGCTGAATCTCGACTACTCGACGCTGCCCAAGGCCCCCAGGCTCGTGCCGGTGGAGCATGGCGCCGATCCCGAGCGCAACAACTTCGCGCCTCGCGTGGGGCTCGCCTGGCAATTCGCCAAGGGCAGCGTCTTCCGCGCCGGATACGGCGTCTACTTCAGCCCGGAGATCGCCATCGAAACGTACGACCTGCTTCTGAATGGCCTGCTCAACGAGAACAACCAGACGCAGGGCGACCGAGCTCCCATCCTCACGACCCGCGACGCCTTCCCCAAGACCGCCTCAACCGGCCTGCCCAGCTATTTCGGACTCGATCCCCATGCCCGTACGCCGTACGTGCAGCAGTGGAACGCCAATCTCCAGCGCGAGCTTCCCGGGCGCACCCTGTTCGAAGTCGCCTACCTCGGATCGAAGGGCACGAAGCTCGGGCGCTACCGCCAGTTCAACACCCCGGCGCACGTCGAAACCGGCGAGAACCTGCCGCCGCGCCCCGGCGATCTCCAGGCCTTGCGCACCTTCCCCGAGCTCGGCCCCATCGTACAGCGGCAGCACATCGCCAACTCGTCCTACAACTCGCTGCAGGTGAAAGTAGAGCGTAGCCTTTCCACGCGCTTCTCCGTGCTCGCCAGTTTCGTCTGGTCGAAGTCGATCGACGACGCCGACAGCGTCATCCCGGGCCTCTTTGAAAGCTCCGGCGCGCAAGACGAGCGGAATCTCCGCCTGGAGCGCGGCCTCTCCTTCAACAACCCCGGGCGGCGCATCACCGCGGCGTACGTCTATCGCCTCCCGAATGCCCGCTTCGGCGGTCCGCTGCTCCGCAACTGGACCTTGAGCGGCTCCATCACGTTGCAGGACGGCACGCCTGTGGATCCGTTTTACTTCGCGCTCGATTTCGCCAACTCCGGCACGCACAACCGGCCGGACATCGTCGCCGGGCAGTCCGTGAATCTGCCGCGCGGCCAGCGCACCGCCGATCGCTTTTTCAATACCGGCGCGTTTACCGCGCCCGCCCCGTTCACCTTCGGCAACGCCGGCCGCGACACCATTCCGGGCCCCGGCAACAACATCTTCGATTTCGCGCTGCAGCGGCAGTTCGCCGTCCGCGAAGGCCACGCGATCCGATTCCGCGCCGAAACGTTTAACGCCTTCAACCACCCCAATTGGGGCATCCCGGGGCCATACCCCGATTTTGGACCGTTCTTCGGCAAGATCTTCACCTCGGGCGAGCCGCGCCGCATGCAGTTCGCGCTGCGGTACGATTTCTAGTTGCCGAACCCCTGGCCTCACTGCCCCGGTCTGCCTCCCGGCCCCCGCGCGGTGCTGGCCGCCCTGCACCTCGACCAACCGGTGACGGAAAACCTCCGCCATCTCACACCAGATGAGTGGCGCGAGGCCCTCGAATTCAGCGACCGCTCGCGCCTGACGCTCCACCTGCGCGACGCCGTTCGCGACGCCATACCCGAGGCGATCCGCAGCCGCCTCGATGACGACGCCGCGAAGTTCGTTGTCCGCCGCCGCATCATCGACGACGTCTACCGCGCCATCCACCAGCGCCTCACCGCCGCCGGCCTGGAATTCGCCGCCTTGAAAGGTCCCACCGCCGCCGCAATTCACGGGCTGCCCGTCGCCAGCCGCGTGCAATACGATATCGACCTGTACCTGCCGCGCGCCTCTGTCTTCGAGGCGCAGCAAGTCCTGGCCGGCGCGGGATGGACACCGCTGAAAGGCATGGAGGACTTCCCCACCGATCACCTCCCGGCCCTGGTCCGCGAAACCGGATGGCAATGGCGCGGCGACTACTTCGATCCCGACCTTCCACTCCCCATCGAGCTGCACTTCCGGTTCTGGAACGAGGAACTGGAACGCCTCCCGGCGCCCGGCACGGACGACTTCTGGACCCGGCGGACGACGCTTCCCATCGCGGGTGTCGAACTCGGCGTCCTGAACGCACCCGACGCTCTCGCCTTCGCCGCCCTGCACGTTCTGAAGCACGTCCTTCGCGGCAGCGTCAAGGCGTTCCACGTGTATGAAATCGCCTGCATCCTCCGCGTGCGAGCCGGCGACGATGCATTCTGGAGCCAGTGGCGCGCGCTGCATTCTCCCCAGTTGCGCTGTCTGGAATCCGTCGTCTTCCTCCTCGCGCGCGAGTGGTTCGGCTGCCCCGCGCCGGAAGCCGAGTCGCTGCCCGAAGCCGCACGCGCCTGGTTCGACTCGTTCGCCCTCTCACCGGCGACGCAGGAGTTCCATCCCAATAAGGACCACCTGTGGCTGCACATCAGCCTCCTCGATTCGCGCGCCGACGCGTGGCGCATCGCGCGGCGCCGCCTCGTCCCCGGCAACCTGCCCCCGCGCACCGGCGCGGGCCCTGCCGGCGTGTGGTCGGGCTATCTGGCATATACCGCGCGGCGGGTCCGTCATCACGCGATCGCTCTGCCAATAACCGCCCTCTCGGGAGTGCGCTTCTGGTGGCGCGTCAATAGCCTTGGCCGGCAGTTCTGGCTGTTCCTCGCTTCCGCGGCGCTCTTCAATTTCCCGCTGTTCATCTTCTTCCTGCACTACAACCTGTTTCTGCTCGACCTCGGCTTCCGGGAGGATTTCGTCGGCACGGTGAACAGCGCGATGCGCATCGGCAGCATGGCCGGCACCATTCCCGCCGCCTTCATCGCCCGCCGCTTCGGACTGCGCAAGACCATGCTCGGCATCGTCTTGATGACGTCGGCCGCGGAGGTCTTCCGCGCCCTTGTCGGAGCGCGCCTGCCGCTGGCGGGGCTCGCTTTCGCCAGTGGCTGCACGTTCGCGGTCTGGGCGGTGACCATGGCGCCGCTGATCGCCGCGGCGGTGCGCGAGAATCGCCGCGCCTCCGCCTACTCGGCCTTCTTCGCGTGCATGTTCGCCACCGGCATTGTCGGCGATTCGCTCGGCGGCGTCCTGCCCGCGTTGCTGCACAGCCGCCGCGCCGTGCTGCTCTGCGCCGCCGCGTTCTCCGCGCTCGCCGTGCTCCCCGCGCTGCGCATGATGGAGTTTCCACGTCCGCCCGCGGGCGCGAGAATCTATCCCCGCAGCCGCTTCCTGGCGCTGTATCTCATCCCGTTCGCCGTTTGGCACCTTGCCACCGGAGCCTTCAATCCCTTCAATAACGTCTACTTCAAGCGCCTGGGATTCCCCGACCAGCGCATCGGATCGATCTTCGCGATCTCTCAGGGCGTGCAGGTCGTGGCCCTGCTGGCGGCGCCGTTTCTCATCCGCCGGCTCGGACTGCTCAACGGCATTGTCGTGATGATGGCCGCCACCGCGTTCGGGCTCGCCGCCCTGGCCGCGCATCCGCCGGGGGCCGCAGCCGCCGCGACCTATATGGCCTACATGGCTTTCCAGTGGATGAGCGAGCCCGGCCTGAACACGCTCCTCATGAATCGCATCCCGCAGCGCGAGCACGGCGGCGCCTCCGCGCTGAATTATGTGGTCGCCTTCGGCGCCCAGGCGCTCGCCGCCTTCGGAGGCGGAGCCCTCCTCAGCCGCTACGGCTATGGCCCGACGATCGCGGGAGCAGCCGCTCTGGCGCTGCTCGCCGCCGCGCTGTTTCGAGCGCTGCCAGGACTTCGGGCCGAAGAAGCCGGATAGCGTTGTACGACACTATTTTCACCATCATTTCTTGCTCTCCGAAGAACGATCAAAGTGCGCCAACACCTCGCGCTGGTAACGTTCCAACGTAAACCGGCGCTCCCAGCACATCCTCGCGCCAACCGACATCGACGCGCGCCGCGCCGGGTCGCGCAACAAGGCGATCGCGGTCGCCGCCATTTCCTCGACGGAGTTCGAGAGGAACCCCGTGACGCCGTTGTCCACCACTTCCGGAATCCCGCCCGACGCGAATGCGATCACCGGCACGCCCGCCGCATAGGCCTCCAGAATCACCCGCGTGGTCGCCTCGTGTGGAGCCGACGGAACCAGCAGCAGATCGACGCCGGCGAGCGCCGCATAGACATCCTCCACCCAGCCCCGGAACTCTACCGGCAGTCCTGCCGCGCGGGCGCGCACCGCGCGATCGTATCGCTCCGCGGCCGCCTCCCCGAACAATGCCGCTCCGATGACCGCGAAGCGCGCGCCCGGAACCGTGGCGTGGATGGTTTCGGCCGCCGCCAGAAATTCGAGCTGTCCCTTTTCGGGCGCTATGCGTCCGATACACGCCACCGTCGGAAATGGCCGTGGCGCGCCCGGCGGCGGCAACGCATCCCCGCCGCTCACCCCGTTGTAAATCACCGAGACATGGCGCGCATACGGCCGCCACACTGCCGCCACGAATTCGCAATTCCCGATCACCGCCGCGTCCATTCGCCGCAGCGACCATCCCGCCAGCCGCCGCATCATGCCGAGCCCTATCAGGCTATGCGAGTGAAACACCACATGCGCGCGCAGCCGCGCCAGGGCCGCCGCCGGCAGCAATCGGGGACCATTCACGTACACGGCGTCCACCCCTTCCGCGAGCGCTTCGATCTGCCGCGCCAGCCGGGGCGTGCCCTGCAGGAAGCGCGCCACGTCCGCCACGGATTTTCGGCCCGACTTGTACGGCCCGCACTCGATCCGCTCCGCCGCGAATCCCTCGTCGCGCACCCGCTGGAACATCTCGCCCGCGCCCGGCAGTCCGACCCGCGCCTCCCAGCCGCGCTCGCGAATCGCCGGCAGCAGGTCCAGCAGTCCCTGCTGCGCGCCGCCCGGATCGCTGAACTGATCGAGCAGGAGCAGCTTCATACGCGGGCGGCGAGCGCCAGCACGAAGAAGTATACCGGCAGCACGCGCCAGTACGTCAACAGGTCGCCGGACGCCATCTGCGCGACCTCGCCGGCCCAGAAGCAGAGCATCCACGTCCCGTAGAAGGCGCGCCGCGGATCGGCGCTATGCGACGCGCGGCCCGCGGCGCGCAGAATCGCGACGTTGAGCCAGAGCAACGCGGCCAGCCCCGCGATCCCGGTCTCGATCAGCAGGCTCAGGTACATGTTGTCCGCGACGATCGGG
The DNA here is from genome assembly GCA_964608645.1 of uncultured Solibacteraceae bacterium. Taxonomy (GTDB): domain Bacteria; phylum Acidobacteriota; class Terriglobia; order Bryobacterales; family Bryobacteraceae; genus CAZSQK01. Next base: position 40,517 of record CAZSQK010000012.1, read on the forward strand.
GCGCCGAGGTAGTCGGTGTACGGCAGTGTCTTATATCCGATCCCGAACAGCGTCTGCCACGGATGCTCCGCGATCCAGCCGAGCAGCGTTCGCCAACTGGCGACCCGGCCCGAGAGCACTCCCGCGGTGGCGGAGAACAGATATTCGGCCGTCGATGAGAGCCGCAGCCAGTACATCTGGGCGAACGCCGGAAAGACCTGCCATGTCACCACCGCGGCGATCGCCGCCGCCACCGCCAGCCGCGCCACCCGCAGACGCCGGCGATTCCGCCACATCAGGACGGCCAGGGCGATCGCCAGATTGACCAGGGAGGCGCGCGAATACGACAACACCAGTGCCGCGAAGAAAACGGCGCCGCCCGCCGCCAGCGCCTTGCGCGACACCGGCGATTCGGCGCGCGGCCGCGAGAACGCCACCGCGATCATCACCAGGAAGAAGGCGCAAAAATTCCCCAGCGTGCTGGCCTCGTAGAAGAATCCTTGCGCCCGCCGGTACACGCCCGAATCCAGCCAGACGAACTGCGGACCGAACCCCGCCGGCGCGGGGAACTGGAAGTAGAAATCCACGCACGCGAACAACGCCGAGCCCACCCCGATCGCGTAGAGCATCGTGGGGCTTGGCGCGCCGTCCGTCCCGGAGGCGGCATAGAAGTACAGATACACCGAGATTCCGAATAGTCCGACGCGGGCCAGGCTGGCAGCCGCCGCCTCCACCCCGGAGTGCCACGCCGCCGCGGCGACGCTCGCCAGCAACACGAAAAACAGCGCCAGCAGCGCCGCGCCCACCCCCGACACCTCGACCCGCCATTCGCCCGGCCACAAAACCCCGGCCAGCAGTCCGAACGCCGCGAACAACAGGCAAATGTGCGGACCGGAATCGCCGATCGCGATCGGCAGCGGCGGCAGCAGCAAGGCCGCCGCCAGAAATGCCGCGATCCATCGCGCCGGACGCTGCACCGTCCACCACGCCACCGGCAGCAGCGCCGCCGGCGCGGCGATCGCCGCTTTCATTGCCAGCGAGGGCGCCAGCGCGATTGCGGCCGCCCACCCGCCGAACAGAATTCCCGCAAGATAAGGCCGCAGGCGCTCCGCTGGCGCCGCGCTATTCATCCCGCGCCTTCGCGTATGCCTGGAAAGTGCTGCGCCGCCCCGCCGCGCGCTGATCCTGATAGCTCATTTGCAACGTCAGCCAGAGCAGGGGCAGAACCAGCCCGAGCAGGAGCGCCGCCGCCACGTTCAGCGGCACATTCGGCGACGAAGGCCGCTCCGGCACGATGCCGGGATCGATGATCTTCAGCCGCTCGCCGCGATAGCCCGCGCCGCCCCGCGCCTCGCGCACCTGTGTTTCCACCGCGGTCAACTGCGTCTGAATCGCCTTGCGCTCCGCCTCCAGACGGTCGCGATGCGCCTGCCGCACCGAAAGCAGCTTCTCGCGCTCGGCGGCCTGGCGCGCCAAAGCGTCCATCTGGCTCCGCAGTTGCGCCAGCCGCGCCCGCGCATTGCTCTCCTGCCGGTGAATTTCGGCCGTGTCGCCCGCGTTCGCTCCCTTGACCCGCTCGCCCGCGTCCGCGATCTCCAGGTCGACGTTCGAAATCTGCTGCTCGAGGTTCGACCGCAAGGCTGTCGCGTTCTCGGTCTCCGCCTGCAAGGCCTGCACGGGCTCGCGCGCCAGCAGCTCCGCCCAGGACGCCTCGGTCTCCTGCAGCCGCTCCCGCAGTTCGCGCTGCTGCTGGATCATCACCTGCACCAAGTCCTGGTCGCCGTCGGTGGTCAGCGCCCGGTTCATCTCCACCGTCGCCTGCGCGAGATACTGCGCCAGCTCCTGCGCCTTCCGGGGATCGGGGAGCGTCGCCGAGATCTCCAGAATCCTCGTATTGCGCAGCAGCGCCACTTTCAGCACACGCTTCTTCTGCGACTCGATCGGACCGGCGCGCAGACCGAACTTCTCGACGGCCTTCTGAAAGAGACTGTCGCCGGACGCGAATTGCTCATAAGTGCGCAGCGATTCGAGGTAAATGGGGCTGACCGCGACGGCCGCGCGCAAATCGGTGCCCGCCGGCGGTTCGATGACGATGCGCGCGATCGCCGTATACTGACGAGGGAGGAGGAGGCTGACCAGAAGCGCGATCGCCGCCGCAGTGCCGCAGCTGGCCGCCAGCCAGCGCCACCGCGATCGCAGGTAACTCATGTAACGAAACGCGTCGAATGACTCCGCCATGAAGTTCCCTGAGCTAGTGTAACCGATATGGCCCTGTTACAGGCCGTACTCGTCGGCCTGGTCGGGTTAATCCTCGCCCCCGGCGCTTTATTTTACTTCGATATCACCCCCAAGCTTGTCGTGCTGCTGGCGGGTGCGGGATTGCTGTGTCTCCTCGGGACATGGCCAACCACGAGAAATCGCCTTTCCCTGCTGCTTCTTCTGTCGGTTCTGTCGCTTGTTCTCTCGACTGCGCTCTCTGCGAATCCGTCCCTATCTCTCTATGGCTCGACGTGGCGCCGTTACGGGCTCGTCGCGCAGGTGGCGATCTTCCTGGTCGCATGGTTCGTCTCGCGAACTCCGGACAAGCGTACGATCGCCGCCGGCATCTCCGTCGCCGGGACGATCAGCGCCATTTACGGCATCGCGCAGTATTTTGGCTGGGACCCGATTCTGCCCGCCGCCGCGTACCACGTGGGTGAAGGCGTTTGGACGATCGTGCGGCCCCCCGGCACGCTGGGCTACGTCAGCTATTTCGCCACGTGGCTGCTGATCTGCGGCTTCGTCAGCCTCTCGCTGAAGACTCGCCTCGCCTACGCCGCGGCTGCCCTTTGCTGGACGGCAATGCTCCTCACGGGCACGCGGGCTGCCCTCGCGGGTCTTGCCGCCGGACTGCTGCTTTGGCTCTATCGGCGCGGATTCCGCGTGCCGCGCCGGATCGCCGCCGCGGCGGCGGCGCTGCTCGTCTGCGCCGCGGCATTCTACCTTTCCCCGGCCGGCCAGAATCTGCGCAGCCGCACGCGCTGGTTCATCGAAGATCCCTGGGGCGGCGCCCGCCCGCGGCTCTGGCGCGACAGCCTCCGCATGGCCGCGCATCGCCCGGCTGCGGGCTACGGCCCGGAGACGTTCACCGCCGCGTTTCCCCACTACGAATCGAAGGAGCTTGCCCGGGCTTATCCCGATTTCTCCCACGAATCGCCGCACAACATCTTCCTCGATGCCCTCGTGTCGGAAGGCCTGCCAGGCCTTCTCTGCCTGATTGCGCTTTGCGCCCTGGGACTTCGGGCCGAGGACCCGTGGCTCGCCGCCGCTTTGGCTGCCGCGATCGTCGCGCAGCAATTCACCGTATTCACGATCCCTACCGGCCTGATCTTTTACGGGGTCATCGCGCTCGCCGTAGGAGAGCCCGATCGCGATGGCCGGCGCGGCTGGCTTCTCGCCATCCCTTTCTTCTACCTCGCCTTTCGCTTCGCAGCGGCCGACCATGCCTTGGCCCTCGCACAGCGCGCTCTTCCCACAGATCCAGCATCCGCCCAATCCCACTATGACGATTACCAGCGGCGCAAACTCCCCGGCGCATCGGCCGACCTCTGGTACTCGCGCGCCCTCCTTTCCCTGAGGGCGCCGGATCCGCTCCGCGGGATCCAAGCCTTCCAACTCGGCGCGGCCGCCGCGGAGCGCTCCACCCGAACCGCCGAGGATCCCTTCGACGCGTGGCACAACCTGGCCACAGTTCGCGCCGCGCAGAACGACCCATCCGGGACCGAATCCGCGCTGCGCTTCGCCATCCAGGCGCATCCGAACTGGTTCAAGCCCCATTGGGCGCTGGCCCAACTCCTCCGCCTGGAAGGCCGCCGTTCCGAGGCCCTCGCCGAAGCCGAAATCGCCGCCGATTTGAACGGGGGCAAGAACCCCGAAGTGGCCGCCACCCTCGACCAACTGCGCTCCTTCCACTAGTAAATTCTTGTCCCAAAACGTACCTTTATCCCCGGCGGCGGCGTAAAATAGACGCGGAACCCGTAACGCACATGCGACCCCTTATCCTCCTTCTCGCCGCCATATCCGTCGCCTTGGCAGCCGACCAGCCAACCATCAGCGTGGGCGGTATCGTAAATACGCCCGGGGTCGGTTCCGTGCAAGCCATTGCGCCCGGCGGACTCGTCTCGATCTTCGGCTCGAACCTCGCCGCCGCAATGACGCTTTCCGACAGCGTGCCGCTCTCCACCAAAGTCGGCGATGTTACGGTGACGATAAACGGCGTCGCCACGCCGATCCAGTTCGCGAGCCCCAACCAGATCAACGTGCAGGTGCCGTGGAGCGTGCAAGTGTCCGATTCGCCCGGCGCCGGTCAGGTCGTGGTGACGAGCGCCGGGACGGCGTCCGCGCCCGCCTCGGTCACCGTCGTGGCGAGCTCGCCGGCGGTCTATAACATCGGCGGGCAGGCCATCGCGGTGAATTCCGACGGCAGCCTCGCGGCGCCCGCAAACTCCATCCCCGGCTTCACGACGCGGCCGGCCAGGATCGGCGACAGCGGCGGCCTGGTCATTTTCGCCACCGGTCTCGGAGCGGTCGATTCGCCGATGCAGGACGGCGCGGCGTCCTCCGATCAGCAGCGCAACACGCTCGCCAAACCCACGGTCCTCATTGGAGGCGTGGCGGCACAGGTGACCTTCTCCGGTCTCTCGCCGCAATTCGTCGGCGTCAACCAGATCAATGTGACGGTCGCGCCCGGCACGCCCACCGGCAACGCCATCGCCTTGCAAATTCAGGTCGGTGGTACGAATTCGAACCTTGCGACCATCGCCGTCAGTCAGTAACGCGAAACATCTGAAACAATCCTGCAAACTCTGGCGCGGCGGAGACCGGGGCCGGTGCGGCCCTCTTTAAAATGGAGGAATGAGAGGGATCCTTGCTGTTCTCATCCTTGGTAGTTCGCTATATGCCCAGACTCCGTCCGTGGCCGCCGGAGGCGTGCTCAACGGCGCCAGTTTCGACCGGAATATGCCGGTCACACCCGGCTCGTTAATCTCTATTTTCGGCTCCAACCTCGCCGCCACCACCGCCACCGCCGATTCGATTCCGCTCTCCGCCGTTCTCGGCGGGGTCAACGTCAAAATCAACGGCATCGACGCGCCGCTCAACGGCGTCTTCCCGAGCGCCAACGGAGACCAGATCAACGCGCAGTTGCCTTGGAACGTGCCGCCCGGCGCTGCGCAGGTGGTCGTGACCCGGAACGGGGTCGCTTCGCCGCCCCAAACCCTGCAGGTGGGCCAATTCTCGCCCGGCATTTTCTCCACGCAGTTTGGCATCGGCCAGGCGATCGCGATCAACGTCGATGGCAGCCTCGCCGCTCCCGCCGGTTCGATCCCCGGCCTGGCGACGCATCCGGCGAAGGCCGGCGACACGGTGATCATTCTAGCCACCGGCCTCGGCGCGGTGACCCCCGCCGTAGCCAACGGCGCCAATACGGTCGATGCTCTGCGGACGACCACGACGACTCCCACCGTGATGATCGGCGGAGTGGGCGCGATCGTCGATTTCTCCGGTCTGTCGCCGCAATTCGTCGGCGTGAATCAAATTAACGTGCGGGTGCCCACCGGCGCCCCGGCAGGCAACGCAGTCCCCCTGCAGCTCTCGATCGGCGGCATGACGTCGACGGACAAAGTCACCATGGCTATCCAATAGCGGCGTGCTACACTTCCCCACGCATGCTGAAATCCGTCCTGCTGCTGGTCCCGTGCCTGGCGTTTGCCCAACCTCCGGCAACACCCCCGCCAACTCCCAATCCTGCGCAAACCATCCGCGCCACGTACACCAAGTACGACTACCGCATCCCCATGCGCGACGGGGTCAAGCTCTTCACCTCCGTGTACATTCCCAAGGACACCGCACAGCAGTACCCGATTCTCATGCAGCGCACACCATACTCGGTGGCGCCATATGGAGTCGATAACTATCCGGGGCGGTTGGGTCCATCGGAGCTCTTCAGTAAGGAAGGCTTCATCTTCGTCTACCAGGATGTGCGGGGCCGGTATCTCTCCGAGGGCGCCTTTATCGACGTCCCTTCGCACCGCCCGGGCTCCGTGGACGAAAGCACCGACACTTACGACACCATTGACTGGCTCATCAAGAATATCCCCAACAATAACGGGAAGGCCGGAATCTGGGGCATCTCTTATCCCGGCTTCTATGCGGCTTTCAGCCTGATCGACTCCCACCCGGCCCTGAAGGCGGTCTCGCCGCAGGCGCCCATGGGCGACGTCGGCAACGGCGACGACGCGTATCACAATGGCGCCTTCTTCCTCGCCGCAAACTTCGGCTTCTATACCAGCTTTAAGCCGCACAATGAGCCGCAACGCCCGCAGCAGGGCCCCCGCTTCGACTTCGGAACGGCCGACGCCTACGAGTATTATCTGCGGCTCGGTCCGCTATCGAACAGCCTGCCGCTGCTGAAATCCGCCGGCGAGTATTGGCAGGACCTCCTGCTCCATCCGAATTACGACGAGTTCTGGCAGTCGCGGGCCCTCGCGCCGCACATGAAGAACGTCAAGCCGGCCGTGCTCTTCGTCGGCGGCTGGTACGATGCGGAAGACCTGGCCGGGCCGCTCAAGCTCTTCCGCGCGCTGGAAAAGAACGGTCCGGCGGCGCCCGGCACGCTCGTCATGGGCCCCTTCCCGCACGGCGGCTGGTCGCGACTCAAGGGCGATGTCCTGGGCAATTTGAATTTCGGTTCGGACACCGGCGATTTCTATCGCAAGGACATTGAGCTCCCATTTTTCCTGCAACACTTGAAGGGCAAGGCTGGGACCGCGTACCCGAAGGCATGGCTGTTCGAAACCGGCACGAACCTCTGGCGGAAATTCGCTTCGTGGCCGCCCGCCGAGGCCGCCGTTCGCTCTTCCCCGACGCCGGCGGCAAGCTGGTCTTCGACCGGCCCGCCTCCGCCGGGTTCGACGAGTACGCCAGCGACCCGGCGCGTCCGGTTCCGGTCATCGGCGAGATCGGCGACGGCATGCCCGGCGACTACATGACGTACGACCAGAGATTCGCGTCGCGCCGCAGCGATGTGCTGGTTTACCAGACCGGGCCGCTCGATCGCGACATCACGATCGCCGGTCCGATCACGCCGTCCCTGCGGGTCTCGACCAGCGCTACGGATTCCGATTTCGATGTGAAGCTCATCGACGTCTACCCCGACGACTATCCCGACCCGCAACCCAACCCGCACAACATCCACATGGGCGGCTATCAGCGCCTCGTCCGCGGCGAGCCCTTTCGCGGGAAGTTCCGCAACAGCATGGCGAAGCCCGAGCCGTTCCAGCCGAATGTCGCGGCGAAGATCGAGTTCGTGATGCCCGACGTGTGCCACACCTTTCGCCCCGGGCATCGGATCATGGTGCAGATCCAGAGCTCATGGTTTCCGCTGACCGATCGCAATCCTCAGCAGTTCCTGAATATTCCGACAGCCAAAGCCACCGACTTCCGCAAAGCCACGCAGCGCGTGTATCGCGGAGGCCCTGAGGCATCGGAGATCCGGATGCTCGTGCTGCCGTAAGAGTCAAAACCGTTTTTAAAAACGGTTTTTGACGTGTAAGTCCTTTGTTTGCGTTAAAAAGCCGTTGCGCCGCAACGGTTTTGCTCAAAGGCATGCTGCCATGATCTGGTAGCCCTCGCCAACGACCGCTCTGTATCTGGAGCGCGTGCTGGCGGCAGGACGTCGGATACCGCAGCGCGATCCGGCGTGCCATGAATCGAGGGACTGGCCAGCGCCCGTAGCCACTCAGCCGCTACACGTTAACGAATCACGATCGACGTCACCGGGTGAATTTCAAACCACTTGTCGTGGTTCTCGTCCTGAACCCAGCTCCCGGTAATCGCTACGTGACTCCCGACCGGCGGCAGCACAACCTTGTTCTTGAACGGCGCCTTGCAGGCTATCTTGGCATCGTCCGGCGTCTTGACCTTGAACATACAAACAATCTCAAACACGAGGTTCCCTCCTTCCGCATTCCTGTTTCCATCGTTCAGGAATGCCGTTTGTCCGGAGTCCAGTTTTAGCCATCCGTGGGTGTCTCCGTCATCTTCCTGCCGCACTCCGTCTTTGCGTTTTCCATTGGTCGCGTCGACGATCACGCCGGTAACGGTCACACATGGGTTCTGCACGACAAGGCGCGTGGGATGGTACACATGGGCCCACAGGGACTGATCGCAATTCGCGAGAGTTGGTTTCGCCGCTGCTACGGTCGGAGCCGGCGGTGTTGTGGCGCTCGGGGGCTTCCTGGCGCAGCCAATGGATGACAACAGGAGCAGGACCGCTCCCATTGCCGGCAGACACCGGTTTATTTGTGTCATAGGTGAAATGATTATAGGCTCTTTCCCCGCGGCGCGTTCCGCCGCGCGGGCGGCTAATTCCGCGGAACACATAGCGCCCTTTCTGCGTAGTCATCTCCAACCGGAGGAGAAACACATGATCCGCAAGCTCGCCGTTCTGATCCTTCTGCCATCTCTGGGGGCATTCGCCCAATCGGCCTTCGAGGTAGCTTCCATTCGACCGAGTCAATCGGGTCGCGAGACAATCGAAGCCGCGCGGGGCGTTCTCACCATGCGGAGTGTCCGTTTGGAGCGCTGCATCCGGTGGGCCTATGGCGTCCAGTCGTCCCAGGTGTCCGGACCTTCCTGGCTGAATGAGGCTACCTTCGACATCGTGGCCAAGGCCGGAGCTTCGGTCGATGAAGGCGAGCTTCGACTCATGCTGCGGACCCTCCTTGCCGAGCGGTTTCAGATGCAGCTCCATCGCGAGACCAGAGACGTCCCGGCGCTCATACTCACCATCGGGAAGAACGGCCACAAGCTCCAGGCCACCGAGGCGGAGGGCACGCCGTCCTTCAAGACTGGCAAGATGAATTTGACCGGCCAGGGCGCGACGTTGAACCAGCTTACGGACTTTCTCGCCGGAGAGCTGCGCCGTCCAATCATCGACCAGACAGGCCTCACCGGACGGTTCAATTATTTCCTCGATATCAACTCCTACGTAACCGAGGAAGTTCTGAAGTCCCAGGGGCCCGGCGGCGGGCCGCCTCCGGACGCCCCCAGCATCGTCGCCCAAGCCATCCAGGCGCAACTCGGTCTTCGACTTGAGTCGAAAAAGGCGCCACTCGAGGTTCTCGTCATCGATCGGATGGAGCGCACTCCCACCGAGAATTGAAGGCGGCCCCACATGGATCAACCACGGTAAAGTTTCGTACCCTAACCTTGGTAGTATTGCTACGCACATTTCGTCCGTGCTAATTTAAACCTTCGAGCCGTTCGTACTCTCTCCTACCGACCTCCAGGGCTCGAACGCGGACGAAGCTAACCCGGTTCCTGCTGCGGCTTCTCGCGAAAACTCACATACATAACGAATACGAAAGACATACCAAACCGGCACAAGTGTCGGAGCGATTGCTTCTTTCTAAGTCTTTCAAAAGAAGAGTTTTCCCATGCAGACACGTATTTCTCGCAGTTCCTTCTTCCTCGCCGCCGCCATTCTCGCGGCCCCGGCCCTGTCTTTCGCCACCGATTATTACGTCGCCCCCAACGGCTCCGGCAACGGGTCCATCGGCAGTCCCTGGAGCATCGACACCGTCTGCGCCGGCTCATCGGCGGCCCGCCCGGGCGATACGGTTTGGCTGCGGGCCGGGAATTACGGTTCCGGAGGCCACAGCACCATCAACTGCCAGGTCAACGGCAGCGCTTCCGCGCCGCTCATCATCCGAGCATATCCCGGCGAGCGCGCCACCATTCTTGGCGGTCTCGGGGTCTACAGCAACTATGTTTGGTACTGGGGCATCGAGATTCAGAACAGCTTCACGCGGTCGACCACCGAGTGCGGCTCGTTCCCCTCGATCAAGCCTCCGGACGGCGTATTCTTCACGCAGGGCGCGACCGGCAACAAGTTCATCAACATGATCATCCACGACGTTGCCAACGGGATCGCCGACCAGCAGGAAGCCATCGGCACGGAAGACTATGGCAATCTCATCTATAACGTCGGGTGGGCCAGTTCCTGCGACCGCGGCCACGGACACGCGCTCTACCTCCAGAACAACGGCTCGTCCGTGAAACTGGTGCAGGACAATCTCGGTTGGAACAGCTTCGATATCGGCATGCAGGCCTATTCGGGCGGCGCCAATGTCAGCAACCTCTGGTTTGTCGGCAATGCGTTCTGGAACAATGGCCTGCCCGGCGGACACCGCGTCGATAACCTGTACATCGGCGCCAGCGCGTCGCCCAAGCAGAACATCCTCGTGCAGGACAGCGTCATGTATAACCCGCTCGACGCCACCGAAGCCGAAACCGGCTACAACCAGGCCGACAGCGGATCGAACTTCGACATCACGCTCAAGAACAATTACTGGATCGGCGCCAATCCCACGGGCTATGTCACGCTGCTGCTCAGCGGCTGGCAGACGACGAATGTCACGGGCAATATGTTCGTCGGGCCGCTCTCGATTAACGGCATCGGCGCTTATAACTGGAGCGGGAACAGCTATTACAAGAGCGCGCCCCCCAGCGGCGCCGACACCGCCAGCCCGGTCAGCGGAAGCTATCCGACGGGCGTCCGCGTGCTCGTCCGCCCCAACAAATACGAGCAGGGGCGCGCTAACATCGTCGTCCTGAACTTCGACAAGTCGTCTACGGTCAGCGTGGATCTGTCGAACAGCGGACTCACCGCCGGACAGTCGTACGAGATCCGCGACGCCCAAAACTTCTGGGGCGGACCGGTAGTGACCGGCGTGTATAACGGCGGCGCCATCAGCCTCCCGATGTCATTGAACGCGGTGTCGGCGATGATCAATGGAACCACTCCGGCGCACACGTCCTCCGAATTCGGCGCGTTCGTCGTGCTGCCATCGAACGGCTCGGCGTCCATCCTGCCGCCTTCGCAGCCGGCGCCGTCGGTGGCGATCTCGGTCAACCCGCCGAGCGCCAACCTCACCTCCGGCCAGACGCAACAACTGACCGCTTCGGTCACGGGTAGTTCGAACACGGCCGTTTCCTGGTCGCTCAATCCTGCCGTCGGCAGCATCTCGGCGAACGGCTTGTATACCGCGCCGCCGACGATCTCCGCCTCGCAGAGCGTCACCGTGACGGCGACCAGCCAGGCCGACACCAGCAAGTCGGCGACCGCGACCATCACCGTCAATCCGCCCGTCGCCGCGCCGCCCACGGTTGGCGGCATTGCGGGGTCATGGTCCTTCGACACCGCCGAGATTTCCGGCGCCACCGTGGTGGACGGATCGGGCAACGGCCTGAACGGCGTCCTGTCGAACGCCACGGCGGTGGCGGGCAGGCTCAACCAGGCGCTGAGCTTCAACGGGTCGAACAGCGTCGTCACCGTCAACTCGAACGGCAAGCTCGATCTCGCCAACAGCATGACGATTTCGGCGTGGGTCAAGACCGCCAACAACAGCCGCACGGAGGACGTGCTCGGCAAGTACGACGCGACCGGAACCGAGTGGGGCTGGATTCTCAAGGTGCTGCCATCGGGCGTGGTGGGCCTGCGGGTCGGCGGCAACAACACCAATGGCGTGCGCGATGTAGTGGACGCGACGCCGGTCAATGACGGCCAGTGGCACCATGTGGCGGTCGTCGTCAACCTGGGATCGAACGTGCAGTTCTATATCGACGGGAGCCTGCGTTCGACGCAGGGTATGCCGACGAAAGCCGCGGGCAATACCTCGCCGCTTTGGATCGGCACGATTCCGTTTAACTACTTCGGCATGCCATTCACGGGCAGCCTCGACAGCGTTCGCGTCGATTCCCAGGCGCTCAGCGCCTCGGCAATTGCCGCGATTGTGTCGAGCGCCGGAGCCGCGCCCGTGCCTACGCCGGCGCCCACGCCGGCGCCTGCTCCTACGCCCACTCCGACACCGACACCGACACCGGCGCCGTCTCCCGTCTCGGTGAGCGCCGGTCCGCCCTCGATCGGCTCGTTGACGCCCTTCGCCGGAACCGGCGGAAGCGCCACGTTCACGGTTAGCTTCAGTGACCCGAACGGCTGGGCGAACATCGCCAGCGCCGAGATCCTGATCAACACCGACCGCTATGCGCAGTCAGGCTGCTACGTCCGCTACCTGCCGGCCGGCAACAGCTTCCAGTTGATCAACGACGCCGGCACGGCGGCCGGCCCCCTCGCAAACAGCCAGTGCACGCTCTCCGGCGCCACGGCGTCGGGCGCGGGCAATACCCTTACGGTGACCCTGCCGCTCTCGTTCCAACCGGGTTTCGGCTCGCCGATCGCCAAGAAGACGATCTTCCTGCAAGCCACCGACGCGCAGGGAGTGACCGCGCCGTGGCTCGCGATGGGGATCTGGTATCCGGCGGGACAGACCGGAACGGCGACCGCTTGGTATCGCCTGTACGATCCGTATTCACGCTCGCACGCCTTCACTACGGATCTCAACGAATACAACACGCTCGGGACGCGCGGTTACACGCAGGAAGGGAGCGTGGGCCAGATCTACAATGCGCCCGGCAATCTTGGATCCGTTCCGGCCGTGCCGCTGTGGCGGATCGCGGTAGTCGGCTCGCAAAGCCACTTCTGGACCGCGGACCGCAACGAGTACGTTACGCTGATTCAGAATCGCGGCGCGTATGTCGGGGAGGGCGCGGATGGCTTCGTCTTCTTGACTCCCCCGGCGGGCGCGGTTCCGCTGATGCGGTTGTCGTTTGTGCCCTCCGGCGGCGGCATCCACCACTGGACCACCGACGTCAACGAGTACAACGTGCTCGGTAACCAGGGATGGTCGCGAGAAGGCGTCGCGGCGTACCTGTTCCCGCAGTAATCGGTAAAGGCGGCGCGCTACGGTTTTGCGGCCGGAAAGTGCGCCGCCGCCCCTTGCAGTTCCGCAAGAACCTCCGCGATCGAGTGTTGCGCCAACTGATCGATCGCATGGGTAATCGCCGCGCGTGCCGCGGACTGCTCGACAGTCGCCTGCGTCAGCCGGTTGCTCCTGCCCTGCGGCTGCAGCGAATCGGCCCACTGCTTCAGATCGAACGTGACCGCCGTCTTCGCGGTTCCGCCCGCCTGAGCTCTTTCCAGACGCCGGATTAACTCCCTCGTCGTGTCCACCGTCGATTTCCGCCGCGACACAAGCAGCGTGACCCTCTCGGGAGTGCCGGCGGTGGTCCCGTCCGCATACAGCGCCGCGGTGAGCTTCACATACTCCGGCGCCGCGCCGACGGTCATATTCGACACGGGAATCCGCCTCTCCGCCCCCGGCGCGATCGTCTCATCCTGAAACAGCGTGTAGGAGCTGCCGGGATACTCCACCAGCTCGATCAAATACGACGCCAGCGACTGGCTCCCGGTGTTTTTGACATAAAAGACCGAACCGCCGCTGGCGGCTTCGGTGCGGAGCCCCGGCAGAGGCTCGGCGGCGAAAGCCGCGGCCGCCGCCAGCGCGCATGCAATCTGCTTCAGCCACATAGAACCCCATTATCCGGGTTGGCGCGGCGCGGCGCTATACTGGCTCTCAAATGCGCATCCCGATCTTTCTCCTTCTGGCGGCCAGCCTGTCCGCACAGGTCAAATTCTCGCGCGAGCAGATCGACATCGACGTCGATGGCAAACCCTTCACCACGTTCCACTACGGCAGCGAGTCCGGCAAGCCGTATCTGGCGCCGCTGCGCTCCGCGTCGGGCAAAGTGGTGAGCCGCCACTTCCCCATGGAGCAGATCCCCGGCGAGAGCCGCGACCACCTGCATCACACCGGCCTTTGGTTTTCCTTCGACGACGTCAACGGCACGAAGCTCTGGGAGAACGACCCCTCGTACACGAAACCGCATATGGGTCGAATCGTGGTGCGGAGCGCCGAATGGAAGGGCAACGTCCTGACGGCCGTCATGGAATGGCGCGACACGAATGGGAAGATCCTCGTCGTGGAAGACCGCAACATGACCTTCGCCTCCGACCCGAAGCTGCGCGTCATCGACTTCCAGATCGCCCTCACCGCCGCCAACGGGGATGTGACGTTCGGCGACACATAAGGAGGGCGCCTTCGCCATCCGCCTCGCCGAGCCCTTCACGGAGCGCAAGGGGGCCAAAATCGTGGACGCCGACGGGCGCGTGGGCATGGCGAAGGTCTGGGGCAAGCGGTCCAATTGGGTGGACTACTCGGCCGACGTCGATGGCGAGAAATTGGGCGTCGCGATGTTCGACCATTCCTCCAATCCGCGCCATCCCACTTACTGGCACGCGCGCGATTACGGCCTCTTCGCTCTGAATCCGTTCGGTCAGAACGCCTTCGATCCGGCCAAGGAGGAGAGTCACTGGACCGTGCCGAAGGGCCAGAAGATCGCTTTCCGCTGGCGCGTGGTCATTCACCCCGGCGATGTCGAATCGGCCCATGTCGCCGACCTCTACCGGGACTACGCCGCTAAGTGACGCTCCTGCTCCGGAGCAGCCGCCGCACCGATGCTCCCGAGTCCATGGCGAGAGCTTGCCGTGCGATGTCTTCCGCCTCCGCCACGGTCCACCGCGAGATCGCCCGCTTGAGCGCGGGAATCAACGGCGCGCTGACGCTGAATTCGGACAGTCCAAGGCCGAGCAGCAGCGGGGCCGCCAACGGATCGGCCGCCAGTTCTCCGCAAAGGGCCACTTCGATTCCCTCCTTGCAGCCCGCCTCGATCGTCTGCCGGATCATTCCCAGAACCGCAGGTTGAAAGGGATCCGCGATGGCCGCCACGCGGGAATTCGTCCGGTCGGCCGCCATCGCGTACTGAATGAGGTCGTTGCTGCCGATGCTGAAAAAACCGGCCTCGCGCGCCAAATGGCCGGCCACCGCCACCGCCGCGGGCACTTCGATCATCACGCCGATCCGCATGTTACGGCGAAACGCGACCCCCTCCCGCTCCAGCTCGATCTCCGCTGCCCGGACCATCGTTTTCGCCTCCCGCAATTCGTCCACGGAAGCGATCATCGGCAACAGGATCTCGACATCGTGCGCCGCGCCCGCGCGCAGAATGGCGCGGAGTTGCGTGCGGAACAGGTCGCGGTGTCCCAGCAGCACGCGGATGCCTCGCCAGCCGAGAAAGGGATTGGCCTCCGCGCCGATCTCGACATATGGCAGACTCTTGTCCCCGCCGATGTCGAGCGCGCGGACTGTCAGGCGCCGCCCGTCCAACGACCCGGCGATCGCGCCATACGCGGCCGCCTGTTCCTCTTCACTCGGCGCCGCGGCGCGTCCAGAAAACAGGAATTCCGTTCGCAGAACCCCGACGCCTTCGGCCCCGTATGACACCGCTTCGGCCCCCTCCGCCAGGCCGCTGATGTTGGCGGCGACGCGAATCCGCCGCCCATCCCGCATCGCGGCGGGTCTGCGCCGTTCCTCTTCCGCCGTCCGGCGGGTGGCGAGCCATTGCTTGCGGCGCTCCTCCCACTCCGCGGCCTGCTCCACATCCGGCGAGATACTGACAATCCCCTGGTCGCCGTCGATCGCCACCATCGTGCCATCCGGCAGCGCGGAGATTCCATGGCCGAGCCCAGCCACTACCGGAATCCCCAAGGCCCGCGCCAGGATGGCGCTGTGCGCGCTGGCGCTGCCGGCCTCCAGGCACAGGCCCAGCACCATCGCGGGATCGAAGTCCTTGACTTGGGATGGTGTGACATCGTGCGCAGAGAGGATTGCCGGTGTCCCCGGGAGCGCCGCCGCGCCTTGACCCGTGAGTCTGCGCAACACCCGCGCCGCTGCGTCGCCGACGTCGGCCGCTAAAGACGCCAATTTCGCGGTTTCCGACTGCCACGCCCGTTCCGCGCTGACCCCGCCAGCCGCCAGGAGAAGCGAGACGTCACCAAGCAGCGACGGGTCTTCCAGGAACAGCAATTGCGCATCGAAAATGCCCGCCTCGCGGGCGCCGATGCGAGCTTTCGACCATTCGTACAGGGCCCTTGTCTCTTCCTGCGCTCCCGCGATAGCGGCCATCAGGCGCTGCCGCTCGGTCTCCGGATCCGCTGTTGTGCCCGAGGGAATCTCCGCCGCGATGGAGCCGAGCCTGACCAGGGGTCCGATTGCCATACCCGATGCCGCTCCGATGCCGCTCAGTATCCCCCGCGACGGCGCCGCCGCGCATGGCGCCGGATCGTTGACGGCGTCTTCGCTTTCGCCGCAGCCCGACTCGAGAAAACGCGCCAGCGCCGCGACAGCGTCGCGCGCTTCCGCCCCTCGCGCGCGGATTCGCGCCTGCTCGCCCTGCCGGACGCGCAGACCCAACACGCCGTTGATGCTCTCGCCAGGGACCGGACCCGTCCCCTGCGTGACGTTTTCCAAAGTGATCTGCGTCCGGAATCGCCGCGCCAGCCGAATCAACTGCGCGGAAGGCCGAGCGTGCAGTCCGAGACGGTTGGTCAGTCTCACCACCGCCTCGGCGTCTGCGTCTGCGCCCGGTTCGCCGGCCGGCAGTGGGCCGCCTCCGCCGCCCAACTGCGCCGCCTTGCCGGATAGCGCATTCCGCGCCTCCGCTTCGATCTCTTCCAGTGTCGCGCCGGCCGCCGCCAGGCTGGCCGCCGCCACCGCGCCTTCCACCAGCGGAGCCGGGCACAACCGCACGCGCGATCGCTGTTCCGCGTCCAGCAGCTCCAGCGCCGTCTCGGCGCTCAAGACAGCGCTTCCCAGGTCCATCAGAACCAGCACGCCGCCTTCGCCATCGACCGATTGGATGGCGGCCAGCACCCGGAACGCGTCGGTGCCGATCGAATTCTCAGCATCCGCGCCGCCCCCGGCCGCAGCGATCCGCACATTTCCCTGCGCCGCCTGCCGCGCCAGCTCGCACACGCCTTCCGCCAACATCGCGCTGTGCGAGACAATCACCAGGCCGATCATGCGCGCCACGTGTCGGCGGCGGCCTTCACCAGCAGGTAGGCGGAAGTCGCTCCCGGGTCCTGATGGCCGATGCTGCGCGCTCCCAGATAACTGGCTCGCCCCTTGCGCGCCTGCATGGGTATCGTGCTCAACATTCCGGCTTCCGCCGCCGCCGCGCCCCTGGCCAGAATCTCCGTCAGGCCGCCTCCCTCATCGGCGCCTTGCCGCATCGCCTGCAACGCGGGGAGCAGCGCATCGACCATCGTCTTCTCGCCGGCCGCCGCCTTGCCCCGATGTTGGACACCCTCGATGCCCGCCTGGAACATCGCGACCACATCGGCGGCGCCCAACTCGCTCTTCTTCGCGCACGCCGCCGCCGCCCGCAAAAAGAACGTGCCATATAGAGGCCCGGCCGAGCCGCCTACGGTGCGGATGAGCACCGCGCCGACGCTCTGGAAAATCGCCTGGATATCGGCCCAGGACTGTTTCCCCAGCTCGTCTTTCACCGCCGTGAAGCCGCGGTCCATCTTGACCCCGTGATCCGCGTCGCCGATGGCCGAGTCCAATTCCGTGAGGCGGTCGCGGTTCACTGCGTAAACCTGTTGCAGGACCTCCAGCCACCGCCGCGCCTCGTCTCTTCCGACCGGCATGAGCTCACACCCCCCAGCGCAGCCCCGGCGTCAGCACGGGATCGTCCCAAAGCGACAGCATCTCCTCGTCGGCTTTGAGCAGTGTGATCGAGCAGCCCGCCATTTCGAGACTCGTGATGTAGTTGCCGGCCAGCCGCCGCGCGATGCGGATTCCCCGGGCGTGAAGCGTCCGCTCCAACTCGCCATAGACGACATAGAGCTCCATCAAAGGTGTCCCGCCCAGCCCGTTCACCATCGCGATGACCTCGTCGCCGCTCCTGAATGGCAGGTCCGTCACCACTGCCTCCGCCATGCGCTCGGTCAACTCCCGCGCCGGGAGCACGGGCATTCGCTCCCTCCCCGGCTCGCCGTGGATGCCGATGCCCATCTCCATCTCGCCGTCGCCCAGCTCGAATGTAGGTTTGCCGGCGGCAGGCGTTGTGCACGAAGTCAGGGCCATTCCGATGGAACGCCCATTCTCGTTGACTCGGCGGCATATCGCTTCCACGCGCGCCAGGTCGTAGCCCCGCTGCGCCGCCGCGCCGGCGATCTTCTCCGCCAGCACCGTCGTTCCCACCCCGCGGCGTCCGGCTGTATACAGGCTGTCCTCCACCGCGACATCGTCATTGATCACCACCGCGCGCACTTCCACGCCTTGCGCCTGGCAGAGCTCCGCCGCCATTTCGAAGTTCATAATGTCGCCGGTGTAATTCTTGACGATGTGGAGGACGCCCGCGCCGCCGTTGACGGCCAGTGTGGCGGCTTCGATTTGATCCGGCGACGGAGAGGTGAACACTTCGCCGGGACACGCCGCGTCGAGCATGCCTCTGCCCACGAATCCGCCGTGCAGCGGCTCGTGCCCGCTACCCCCGCCCGACACGATCCCGGCCTTCCCGGCAACCGGCAAGTCGGCGCGGACGATGTAGATCGGATCCGCGCAGACCCGTAGAATATCGGCGTGCGCCAGCGCCAACCCCGCCAGAAATTCCCGCCGCGCATCCCGCGGATCGTTCAGTAGCTTCTTCATCCGAGGCTCATTTCCTCTTCCCTTGGACCCACGCCGTATCGAAGCGCGCGAAGGAGATGCGTTCGTATGGGCCCGCCTCTCCCCACTCATACAATAGTCCGATTGCGTCGCCGCGCAGCGCGGCCAGAGAGGAATATGCCGCCGGCCCGTCTTGGACCACGCGCGACGCGGTCCAGGTGTGCCCCCCGTCGCCGCTCAGGCGGACGGTCATCCTGGCGCGCGTCGTCGCCGCCGGATTCGAAAACAGCACACGGCCTTTCGCGTCCGTGACCATACTCGCCTCGCAGACGGGCTCGATCAGGATCTCGTCGAACTGCAAGGGCGACCACGTCAGCCCGCCGTCCCGGCTGCGCTGCACGGCGCGCCGCTGCCTGCCGTGATAGCTGCGCATGTTCAACAGCAGCTCGCCGCCCTTCAATTCGACCACCGCCGATTCGTTGGTCTGCTCCTCCGCGACGCCGCCGGTGCGCCACGTGGCGCCGCGGTCGTCGCTGTAAATCACATGCGAATAGCGCCGATTGTCGCTGGAATTGTGGTCGCATGGGATCACCAGGCGGCCGCTGCGCAACTGGATGCCGTTGCCCGGTCCGGTGGCGTACCACGTCCAGCCGGGCTGCTTCACCTGCGCGGTGATTTCGGCGGGAGCGCTCCACGTGGCGCCGTCGTCGGACGAGCGCGAGATCCACACTGTGCGGTCGCGCGGCCCCGTCTGTCGTTCCGTCACGCGCCCGGGGTTGCTCGTCATCAGCAGCAGGATGGCGCCGCTCTTTCGCTCCACCACGGGCGTCGGATTGCCCACGGTGTCCTCCCCCATATCGGCGATGGTCTGCGGCGCCCCCCACGTCTTGCCGCCGTCGAAGCTGCGGCGCAGCAGCACGTCGATATCGCCGGTGTCGGAGGCGGAGTTCCGGCGTCCCTCGCAAAAAGCGAGCAGGGTCCCCTTCGGCGATACGATCAACGCGGGAATGCGATAGCTGCGATAGCCCCCTTCTCCGGCGCGAAAGACATCGGTCTGGGGAAGCGTGGCGGCGACCAGTTGCGCGACTGGCGCGAGCAGGAGGAACCAGAACCTGAGAAGCATACTTGCCCGGCGCCGCTACTCGAACAGATCGGGCTCCTCGCGGCTGATCTTCTGCCACAGCGGCTGAAACTGGAACCAGCCGGCGATCTCGCTGCCCACCTGCGATCGCGCCACCAGCGCGTGCTCGTGCGCGATCTTCACCGGCTCGCCGGCGGCCTCGGCCATCAACTGGGCGCGGCAACTGCGATCCATCGTGATGAACCACCACACCGCCTCGTCGACGCTCCGTCCCACCGTCAGCAGGCCGTGGTTGCGCAGAATAATCGCCTTGTGGTTGCCGAGCCGTTGGGCGATCCGGTCACCCTCCGAGGTTTCGTACACCACCCCCGTGTAATCGTCGAACACCTGGTGGTCTTCGTAGAAGGCGCAGGCGTCCTGCGTGATCGGATCGAGCAGGCGGCCCAGGGATGACCACGTTTTCCCGTACATCGAATGCGAATGCGCGGCGGCCACCACATCGGGACGCGCGGCGTGAACGCGGGAATGGATGGCGAACGCCGCGGTGTTGACGGGCAGATTGCCTTCGACCACCTCGCCCCTCTCGTCGACCAGCAGCAGGTCGGAGGCGCGGATGTGGCCGAAGTGGACGCCGAACGGATTCACCCAGAAGCAGTCGGTCCGCTCCGGGTCGCGAACCGTGATATGGCCGGCGGCGCCCTCGTCGTATTCAAATCGGGCGAACAGGCGGAATGCCGCCGCCAGCCGCGCCTTGCGGTGCCGCCGCTCCTCGTCCGCGGTCGCGAACTGGGGCGGCCCGGCGAGGTTCTTGGCTCTTCCAGGAGCTTCGGTCATACGTTAGAGCATACAATGCCGGAAGTACCCCGGAGAGAGCCGATGACCCGGCACTGCTGATGGCCATCGCCGCGAGACCCGCGGCCGGCGGCATTTCGTGCCATCAGTCAATGGGGCAGGGACTGATGGATCCTCTGACGGCGCGGCGCATCATCGAGTCTCTGGCGGACGGGCTCGACCCGTTCACGGGGCAGGGAATCGGCCCCGACTCGCCGTTGCAGTCGCCCGACGTCGTCCGCGCGTTGCAAACCGCCTTGATCGCGCTGGATAAGCAAATCGGACGGAGCGAACGCGACGCAGCCAAACGCCGTCGCGCAAATCGCGCTGAGTTTCAAACACACGGAGGGCATTATTTTCGGCCGCTCATCCACCCCTTGACCCGTCCGACCGATCCCTCCAGGTCGTCGCGCAGTTCGTACACCCAGAACCGCATGATGTCCCATCCGATGTCGCTCAAACGCCGTGACCGGATCTGGTCGCGGCGGCATAATTCGCCGTCCCAATTGCGATGGTAGTTCTCGCCGTCGACCTCGATATCCAGCTTCCGCTCGCCGTCGAACAGCGCGAAATCCAGCGTGTAAGGCGACTCGCCGTACTGCGGCACGGGCCGCAGTCCCGCCGCGTAGAGCGCCTTGTAGAAGATGCGTTCCCACTCCGAGACCTGCTCGGGAAAGGCCACTAGCGGATACTCCGGGCCGGGTTGTGCAGCGGCGGCGGGACTCTCGCGCGAACCGAGGGCATGCGTGTATTCGGCGAACGCCGCCAGGTAACCGACCTCTGAATCGAGCGCGGCCTGCCGGTCGCCCACCACTACCATCTCCGACCTCGCTCTCGTGATGGCCACGTTGAACAGGTTGCCGTGGCTTTTCAAAAAACGCAGCGTGCTTTCCCCGATCCCCAGCGAGACCACCGGCGAGAAGAAAATCACGTCGCGCTCGTCGCCCTGGAATCCGTGCACCGTGTCGACCACGAATTGCGCCGCCGCCAGCCGCGCCGAGAGTCCGGCGTCGTGTTGCGCCAGCGCGCGGATGCGGTTGGCCTGGGCGCGAAACGGTGTGACCACGCCGATTGTGCCGTCATAGCCGTCCTCCACCATCAGGGCGCGCACCTCGGCCACCAGGGCCTGCGCCTCGGGAAGGTTGACTGCTCCGCCGCGGGGCGGCCGCATCACCCGGCCTTTCACGTCGATCCAGCGGACGGCGGGGCCGACGGTCCGCGGACGGCGCAACGCGTCGTGATCCGTGGCGACGCGCAGGCCGCCGCGATAGAAATGGCGATTGGAGAAGTTGATGATGTCGCGGTGCGAGCGGTGATGGTCGCGCAGCACGACAATGTCTTCGTGGCGGCAGAAGCTGCGCGCCAGGTCGAACAGCGAGTTCACGGAATAGGCCCAGGCGGCGCTCCCCTCGGCCAGCCCGTGCGCCGCCAGCAGCAGACGATCCTGCTGCGGAGCGACCGTGCTCACATGTTTGAGCTGCAGCGGATCGCCGATAATCACCGCGCGGCGCGCGCGCAGCAGCAGCGGCAGCGCCGAGGCGATGTCGCACTGGCTCGCCTCATCAATCACGACCAGGTCGAAGAAGCCCGCCTCGAAAGGCAGCCGTCCGCGCGCGGACAGCGACGTTACGGCCCAACACGGCAGAATCTTCGTGACGCGCGGGAAGAGGCTGTAGTAGCGCCGGAAGACCTTCTTGCCGGCGGCCTCGCCGTAGCGGTCGCCCGTCGAGACCATTTGCAGGAGCGACACATATTCGCTCAGCACTTTGCGCTGCTCCGGGTCCCACCGGCTCGGCCAGAGCCGCAGCCACCGCCGCCAGAGATCGAGCGAGTTGTGCGCCGATTCCTCCGCGATCCGCGTGAGCTCGCGCGCCAGCTCTTCGATCGGCCGCGCGCGGCGGAGCCGGTCGAGCGCCTCCGCATAGTCGTGCGCCCGCGCCGCCCACTCCACACGATCGGCAAGCGCGCCGCGAAACTGCTCCCAGACGGCGGGATTTTCGTCGGAAGGATCGCCCGGCGGCGCGGCTACTCCCAGCAGGGCGGCGTCCTCGAGCAACTCGCGCCCGGCCTCGGGGACACGCTTGGCGCGGCGCGGCTGGAGCATGCGCGCCATCGGGGCGGCCGGGACTCGCGCCGCCTCGATCGCATCGGCCAGCGCCTGCAGCCGTCCGCGGATGCCGCCGGCATCGAGCGAGCGGAACGCGGCAAACCGTTCCGGTCCGAAGATGCCGCGGGCAGGCTCGCAAGCCAGCTCCAACTCGTCGACCCGATTGCGCAGCGCGACCACTTCCGCGATCTGCGCTTGCGCCTCCGCGAAGCGCACGCGCGCTTCTTCGTGCGCCCGCAGCAGCCACGCGTATCCCGCCGGATCGTCGCGATTAGCGGAATCCGACAGCGCCGCCGAGAGCTGCTCCGCCAGGCGCGCCTGGTGCTCCTCTTTGCCGAGCCGCAGCAGCAGCGGATGCGAACCCAGGTCATTGACGCGGGATTCCACGACGTCCACCGCGTGGTTGTTCTTGCTGGAGAACAGAACGCTGCGGCCCTGCCATGCCATATTGGCCAGCAGCGCGATCACCACTTGCGACTTCCCGGTGCCGGGAGGGCCAGTCACCACCGTGAGCGGCGCGCTCAGTCCCTGCGCGACAGCCTGCCGCTGCTCGGTGTTGAGCGGCAGCAGTTCCAGCAGGGGACGCTCCTCGGCCGGCGCGGCGTCGACGGGCTCGCCCCGCAGCAAGACGCCGAGAGCCGATTCGCCGGCGCTCGCCTCGTCCAGCTGCGCCATCTTGCGGAGCTCGACCTCCAAGCCGTAGGTGAACGGAGAGCGCGTGGCCGCGAAGAGAACGGCGCGGTTGTAGATGCCCGGAGCGGTCAGCTCGGCCAGCGGAACGCCGCGGGAAAGGCTATACGGCTGCAGGTCCTCTTTCCAGTCCCAATCCGGCCGGCAGCGCTGCAGACGGAGGACGATCTCGTCCCAGGGCGGCAGATCCTCCTCGGCGTTGGCGAGTCCCAATTCCTCGGAGAGCTGAATCGCCTCGTCGATCACGTTGCCGCTGTCGACCGCCAGGCGGCTCCGCAGGACTTCGAGATTGAAGAGCGGAACCCCGCTGGCGGGTTGCAGGAGCTCGGCCGGGTCCTCGATGGGATAGATCAGGGTGGGCTCGATGCGCATTTCGTCGGGGCGCATCGGCGCCTGCCGCAGCCGCGGGACATAGCCGACGTAGAGCGCGAGCTGCCCCCGTTCCTGGGCCACCTTGCGGATCAGCTTCTTGACGGCGCGATCCACCAGCGACGGTCCGGCGGCGAACGGCAACTCAGCCAGCTCGACATAGTCTACGCCGGAGGCGTCGGCGGGAAGGCTGACGGCGGGACCGCTTTCGCGCGCCAGGCATTCCAGATAGTAACGGCTGAGCCTGCCGATGACCGTCCGCGGGCCGGCTGGCGCCGGCTCCGCCGCGCCACGCGCTTTGGGCCACCAGCGGTAATCGCTGTCCTGGATGAAATCCCCGCCGCCCGAAGCATGCAGGGCAGCGGCGACCTCGGATTTCTCCAGACCCAGCTCGCCGGCGATTTGTTGCGCTTTGAGACCCGGTTTTTCGAGCAGAAGCTGCTGGATACGATCCGTGTGGCTCATACGAGCGGGCGGGCTTATCCGATCAGTATCGCATGCCCGGACTGTTACGGTAGACCCATGGGATGGCTTGCCTGGTCGTTGTTGTCCGCGCTCTTCGCCGCGTTAACCGCCGTGCTGGCGAAGGCCGGAATCGCCGGAGTTGATGCCAATCTGGCGATGGCGGTGCGAACGTCGGTGGTCGTTATATTCGCCTGGCTGGTGGCATTCGTGGCGGGGCGTCCGGCGGGCGCGCAGCCCTTCACGGCGCGGACGTGGATCTTCCTGGCGCTCTCCGGAATGGCGACGGGGTTCTCCTGGCTGTGCTACTTCCACGCACTCCAGATCGGTCCGGCGTCGCGGGTGGCGCCGGTCGATAAATTGAGCGTGGCGCTGGTGATCGTGTTCGCGGCGCTCTTCCTCGGCGAGCCGCTTACCTGGACCAAGGCGCTCGGCGGCGGGTTGATCGTCGCCGGCGCGATTACGCTGGCCCTCGAATAGCGTCCAGGAGGTGGACATCCGGTGTCCACGATCTGGACAGTTTGCGCCTCTGCCGTTGAATCGAAACGAGTTCGCGTGTGGTTTCACACGTGCATAAACGGACGGCATGAAGATCGCACGAATCAAGGCCTTGGCGAAGACAGATGCGGTGCTCTTATTCCTGCTCGCCCTGGCATCGTCGATCTTGACGAGGGCACGTTTCTAACTCGGAGGGAACCATGCAGCGACACCACACTTCCACGACAGACACAAAGGCGAAACTCGCCGATTTGTACTGGCGTCTTCAGCAGGTCGACGACGCGATTCGGGCGATGGAGCGTGTCCATGCCCTGCGCGAAGGCCGCCGCCGTACGACGGCGGACCTCTTCCTCCGCGGCCGCCGCGCCGAGCGGAGCGCCGCCCGCAGGCGTGGGGCGGCATTCGTCACCCTCTGGAAGCAGGCCCAAGCCGTCGCGTAAGTGGAATTTCGGTAAAGACCAGACGTTTTTGCGCTCCTCTCAAAACTGAACCATCCGGTGAATACCGGCGGTCGTTGTGATCGCTCCAAAGGACGAGCTTTGGATGTCGAGAATCGACCGGCTGTAGAACACCGGATGGTTCCAGGCGTTGAGAATATCGGCGCCCAGCCGAATCCGAAGGTGATCCCCCTGCGCGAAGGTCTTCGCGATCGAAGAATCACCGGGGACTTGAATCGGTCTCCAACAGGGCGTAGAGCGCCCATCCCGAGGTCGAGATGTGTTCGGCATAGCTGACACCGCCGGGTGGCCGGGTGGTTTCGGGCCAACCGCCGGCGGGCTGTTGCATGCGCAACAGCGCCGCCCGTCCGCGATCGACGAGGGTCCTCTCGCCGGCGGCGTTGAGGGCCAGGATGGCGATGGCGGTGTCGAACGCCTCGGCCCACCCGCCATCGCTCGCTTGCGTACGCTTCAGAAACGCGGCCGCTTCGGAGCGATCCGGGGCCGCCAGCAGGATCGCCGCCGCATCGACCACGTTCTCCGCGGGCGCGGCGCGGAGCCACATCGAGGCCCGCGCCGCCGGGGCGGCGAGACCGGCCGCGTCGAGGACTCGGCGCGCCATGTAGGTCGCCAGCGCGACGCCGTATGTCGCGGGGGCTCCGGGAAGGCCGCCGGCGTCCACCTTCCATGAGCCATCGAGATCCTGCAGCGCGGCCAGGGAGCGGGCAGCCGAAAGCAGCGGCTTGCGGTCTTTCAGGTTGGCGTCGAGCAATGCGGCCGCGAACTGGATGTTCGCGAGCTTGATGTTGGCGACGCCGGGCGCGCCATGGGTCCGGCTCCATTGGGCGGGCCGGCGGAGCCACTCGAGCGTGCCGGCCGTCGCCGCGGCCGGGACGGCGAAACCGCGGCGCGCGGCGGCGAACAGGGCGCGGGCGGCGTCGCCGTTATTGTGGCAGGAGTAGCAGTGGTTCTCGCGGGCCCACCGGGGGACTTCGCCGGCCAGATAATCGACGGCCCGTTGTTCGGGGCCGGCCGGGGCCAACCACAAAAAAAGACCTGAAAGTCCTATAATGTGGACCATGAGAAACCTGTTCGCTTATTCCATTCTGTTCTCATTGATCGCGCTCACGGGCTCTCTGGCCCAGGAGAAAAAGGCGGCGGCGCCCCCCTCGAAACTGGTGTTCGAGGCCAAGAACGGCAAAGTCACGTACGACCATGCCGCCCATGCCAAGAGGGAAAAGAACGACTGCAAGGTCTGCCATCCCTCGCCCTTCGCGCAAGACGCCAAGGCCGCGTTGAATTTCAAGGGAGCGATGCACAAGACCGCCGAGGAGAAGAAGACTTCCTGCGCCACCTGTCACCATGAGGGCGGGAAAGCGTTCGCGACCAAAGGCAATTGCACCACGAAGTGTCATAACAACGCAGCGAAGAAAGGGTGACGGAGCGAATCCGGCCGCGAGGCGTCAACTGCTTTCGCGGGTCCATCGCGGCGCTTCGACGGTCCGGGACGTGACGGTCTCATCCTGCTGCTCTTCATCCGATTCGCCGTAAACGTGATAGTAGTACGTCGCCAATCCGCAACCGATCAGCAGCGCCAAGAGGATCCCGAACCATTTCAGGGAGCCGCCGTTCCATCCGGTGGGGCCCGCCACGGCTGCCTGCGTGGCCCGCACGACAGCGACCGCCGCGCCGCCGCCGAGGCCGAGTTTGAGGTACCACGGCATCAGGTCGAGATGGCTCTGCCCCCCGACCTGGCTCCACAACGTGAAAACCGCAAGCACCGCGATGAGGAGTTGCGTCGCATAAGCAAGGCGTAGAATCGGCATTGTTTCGTGGAACTTTCATCTTACGTTATCCTGGCCTTACGGACTAGATGGCCCTCATTGAAAGCTGCACCGGTATTTCCAAGTCATTCGGCTCGCGCGTTCTGTTCGAAAACATCGCTCTCGGGATCTCGGAAGGCGAGCGTCTTGGTCTCATCGGGCCCAACGGCTCGGGTAAATCGACCCTCCTGAA
Source organism: uncultured Solibacteraceae bacterium (assembly GCA_964608645.1). Classification (GTDB taxonomy): domain Bacteria; phylum Acidobacteriota; class Terriglobia; order Bryobacterales; family Bryobacteraceae; genus CAZSQK01. The sequence goes on from CAZSQK010000012.1 coordinate 67,439, forward strand.
AATCCTCTCGGGCGCCCTGGAACCGGACTCGGGCTCGGTCTCGATGCGCCGCAACACGAGGGTCGGCTACGTGCCGCAGGATGCGGTTTTTCCTGTCGATCAGGCGGCCGCGGAGGTGATCGGCGAAGCAATCGCGGGCGAGCGGCTGGAGGAACTCGAGTACGCGGCGCGCCTCAATCAAACATTGGGCCGCGCGGGTTTCACCGATGGCAGCGTGCGCACCACGGCGCTCTCCGGAGGATGGAAGCGGCGCCTCGCCATCGCGCGGGAACTGGCGCGCCAACCCGACCTGCTGTTCCTCGACGAGCCGACCAACCATCTCGACCTGGAAGGCATTCTCTGGCTGGAGCGGCTGCTCACGGGCGCACCGTTCGCCTGCGTCGTTGTCAGCCACGACCGCTATTTCCTGGACAACGTCGTGAACGACATGGCCGAGATCGATCGTGTGTATCCGGAGGGCATTTTCCGGGTCGAGGGCGGCTACAGCCAGTTTCTGGAAAAGAAGGAGGAGTTTCTCCTCGCGCAAAGCAGCCGGCAGGAATCGCTTGCCAACAAAGTGCGGCGGGAGGTCGAGTGGCTGCGGCGCGGCCCCAAGGCGCGGACGGGCAAATCGCGCGCGCGCATCGACGAGGCCGGGCGCCTGATCCGCGAGCTGGGAGATCTGGAACAGCGCAACGTGAAGGGCACGGCGCAGATCGATTTCACCGCGAGCGACCGGCGCACCAAGCGGCTGCTTTCGGTAGAAGGCGTTTCCAAGTCGATGGGGGGGCGCGCGCTGTTTCGCGAACTGAGCTTCACGCTGACGCCGGGTATGCGGCTGGGGCTGCTCGGACTGAACGGGACAGGGAAGACGACGCTGCTGCGCATCCTCAACGGCGAGATCGAACCGGACGCGGGCCGCGTGGAGCGGGCGCAAGCGCTGCGCGTGGTGTATTTCGATCAGGCGCGTGAGCAGCTCGACCCGGGCGTCACGTTACGGGAGGGGCTCGGCGGGCATGGCGACCACGTCATCTATCGGGACCGGCCGATCCACGTGGCGGGATGGGCGAAGCGCTTCCTGTTCGACTCGGGCCAGCTCGATCGTCCGGTGGGGAGCCTCTCGGGCGGCGAGCAGGCGCGGGTGCTGATCGCGCGTCTGATGCTCCAGCCCGCCGACTTGCTGCTGATGGACGAGCCGACGAACGATCTCGACATTCCGACACTCGAAGTTCTGGAAGACAGCCTGACCGAATTTCCCGGTGCGCTGGTGCTGGTGACGCACGACCGCTACCTGCTCGACCGCGTCTCTACAATGGTGCTCGGGTTGGACGGGCGGGGCGGGTCGCAGATGTTTGCCGACTACTGGCAATGGGAGCAGGCGCAGCTCGGTGCCAAGCCCGTCAAGCAGGAAAAGACCGCCGCCGCTCCTCAGCGCGACTCCGTCAAGAGGAAGTTGTCCTATCTCGAAGCGCGGGAGTGGGAGGCCATGGAAGCGCGCATTCTGGACGCGGAGCAGGAACTGGAAGCGATCCGCGCGGAGATGCAGGCTCCGGAAGTGGTCTCTGACGCGGCTCGTCTGCACGACTGCTACGTCAAGATGCAGCGCGCCGAGGCGGCCGTGGAGAGCCTGTACGCGCGCTGGGCCGAACTGGAACAAAAGCAGGCCTGACGGCGCGGCGGAGCTACTCGAAACGGCTGCGAAATTCGTCGAACTCGCGGCGCAGAGCGGCTAACTCCGCTTCCAATTTTCCGATCCGGTCGACCGACGGCGGACGCTCCGTGGGGGCTTCCGCGACTTCGACGTCACCGCAGAGCAGGTGCGCCCAGCGCGGCTCCTTCGTCCCCGGCTGGCGCGGCAGTTGTTTAACAAAGTCCATTTCGGCGAGGCGGTGCAGGGTGCTCTCGACGGCTTCGAGGTCGTCGAACGTGTAGAGGCGTTCGGTGCGTCCGCGCAATTCGCCGTTGGTCTGCGGACCGCGCAGGAGGAGCACGCAGATCACCGCCGCCTCGCGCCGTCCGAGATTGACCGCTTCGGTGAAGCGCTGCGCATGTTTCGGGACGCGCGAATCGCGGCCGGTGCTGCGCAGGGCGAGGCCCTTGTTGCGCAGGCCTTCGAGGGCCGCTTCTACGGTGTCTTCGTCATACGACACCACGGGCTCGCGGTTCGATTTCTGGTTACAGGCGTTCACCAGCGCGTTCAAGGAAAGGGGGTAATATTCGGGTGTCGCGACCTCTTTCTCCAGTAACGAGCCGAGGACACGGGCCTCGGCGGCGTCCAATCGAAAGTCCATTCCTCCAGTTTACTTGTGCGATCCGACCCGGTGCGCGCGGCGTTTTTTTGTGATATAACGCCGCAATGCACTCAGGCATCAGGATCGGACTCATCGGAGATCGAAACGAGCAACAACGTGCTCATCAGGCCATTCCGAGGGCGCTGCAGTCCGCGTCGGACGAGGTCGAAGCCGTCTGGATTCCGACGGAATCCGCAGTCGACGCGCAGTCGCTGGCGGGGTACGACGGGTTCTGGTGTGTGCCAGGAATGCCGTACCGCAGCGCCGACGGCGCCATGCGGGCCATCCGGCATGCCCGTATCACGCGGACCCCATTCATCGGCACGTCGGCGGGCTTCCAGTACGCGATCCTGGAATACGCGCGCGACGTTCTCGGCCTTACCGAGGCCGACCATCAGATGACGAACCCCAAAGCGGCGATGCCGCTGATTGCGCCGCTGGGATGCGCGCTCGCCGGAGTCAAGGCGCGTGTGCGCTTCATGGACGGCTCGCATCTGCGGCGCGCGTACGGCGTCGCGGAATCGGTCGAGGAGTATCGCTGCAGCTTCGGGTTGAACGCCCGCTATCGCCGGCTCATCGAAGGCAAGCATCTCTGCGTGGCGGCGGTGGACGATCAGCACGAAGTTCGCGCCGTGGAGCTCGACGGGCATCCGTTCTTCGTGGCGACGCTATTCCAGCCCGAGATGCGCGCGCACGGAAGCCCGCTGATCGACGCTTTCGTGAAGTGCTGTATTAAGCGGAAACACGGCGTCACGAAAGCGGCGAGCTAACGCCGCCCTCCTGGCGGGTACCATATAGCCATGGACCCGCTACTGGCGTGGCGCGACGAGTTTCCGATTCTCAGCCACACCACCTACATGATCAGCCACTCGCTGGGCGCGATGCCGCGGCGCGCGGTGACCCGCGTCAACGAGTTCACCGAGACCTGGGCCGAACGCGGCATCCGCGCGTGGGAGGAAGGCTGGTGGGAAATGCCGATCACGGTGGGCAACCTCGTCGGCGCGATCATCGGAGCGGGCGAGGGCGAAGTGGTGATGCAGCAGAACGTGTCCATCTGCCAATCGGTGGTCACGTCCTGCTTCGATTGGTCGGGCCGCCGCAACAAGCTGGTCAGCGACAGCCTGAATTTCCCCTCGAACGATTACATCCACCACGGCCTTGCCCGCCAGGGCGCGCGGATCGTGACCGTCGACGGTCCGATCGAAGACTCGCTCGACGCCATCGATGAGGAGACGCAGCTCGTGTCCGTTTCTCACGTGGCGTTCCGGAATTCTTACCAGCAGGACTTGCGGGCGATCACGCAGCGTGCGCACGCCGCCGGCGCGATGGTGATGGCGGATCTGTATCAGTCGGCGGGAACGGTTCCGGTCGACGTGCGGGCGCTCGGAGTGGATTTCGCCACGGGCGGGTCGGTGAAATGGCTTTGCGGGGGACCCGGCGCGGGCTACCTCTACGTGCGCCGGGACCTTTGGGATAAGCTCCAACCCGCGGCCACCGGCTGGATGGCGCACGAGCAGCCGTTCGCTTTCGAAGGCGGGCCGATCCGTTACGCCCACGACGCGTTCCGTTTCCTGAACGGCACGCCGAACGTGCCGGCGTTGTACAGCGCGCGCTCCGGGTACGAGATCGTGAACGAAATCGGCGTCCCCGCCATCCGCGCCAAGTCGATCCGGCAGACGCAACGGCTGATCGAGCTGGCCGATGAGGCGGGGATTGCGGTGAACAATCCGCGCGATCCGTCAAAGCGCGGCGGCGTCGTCATTCTCGACGTGCAGAACGGCTACGAAGTCACGAAGGAACTGGCCCGCCGCGAGGTGCTGGTGGACTACCGGCCGGGGGCCGGGATTCGGGTGGCGCCGCACTTCTATACGTCCGACGACGAGCTCGAGCGCACGATCTCGGAGGTGAAGGTAACGATGGGGAAGACCTCCGGGATGTGCGAATCGTAGTGGCCGTGGCGATTCCACGTCCAGCCGGCGCACGGGTCGAGCGTCTCGCGGCCGGGCCCGATTTTCTCGAAGCGCGAGCAATCGATCCGCCACGCGTCGCCATCTTTGGGCGGTAGCGAGCGGCCATCCGCGATCCGTTCCATACCGCGCCAGGGAAAGGCGATCTCGGCCGTCCAGCCGCGATCGGTGTTGGAGCGGCTGTTGACGGCGCCATCGACGTGGACCGCCGACCGCATGCCTGGAAAGTCCCAATCGAGAAAGCCCCAGCGCTCGCCGCGCTCGTGCACATGTCCGCCGACGCCATCGAGCACCATGACCCGCTGCGTCGTGGGATCAAACTCCGGGCTGGGCCGGAAGACGTCTTTCCAGAACCAGAGCGCCTCATAGACCGTGTTGAGGGCGTTGACTTCGAATTCGTAATACGAGTCTCTGCCAGCGATGAAGATCTCGAGGTCGTTCTCCTCGTAGATTTTCGAATCGCGTTCCGTGAGCGTGCCCCAGACGTCGCTCTCCACGGCGCGGAAGCCGAAGTAGAGATTGTCGTCGTCCCAGACGAGCGCGACGCGCGTGTCGAACCATGCCGGCTCGCCGGTGACGATGTCGACAAACGGGGTCGATTGCGGGGCCATCCGCCACGAGGGCTCGTCGAGCTTGCCATCGATGGCGATGGGGCCGGCGGCGCGGTAGCAGGTGTATCGCGCGGGTTGAATCACTAATTTCCGCCGAAGCGCCCACCGGTCCGGGCGGGGGGCGGCGGGGCTCCGGTGGTCTTCAAGGGCGCGAGGCCGCTGGCGGAGATCGACTGGTTGAACGCCGGCACATCCTTCTCCATCAGGCCTTTGTACTCCGCCTGAACCGCTTGCAATTGACGCTCCAGATCCAACACCAGGCCGGTCGCCGTTTCCGTGGGGCCCCAATCGCCCGAGCCCTGCACATCGCCCGCGCCCGTGCCGATTTCGCCGTTCAGCCAGATGAAGTTCTGATAGAGGTTGTAGGCCGTCTGGAAATACTTGTCGTCGCTCAAGGCGTCGGCGCGAGTGATCATCTTGTATTCGACTTCCTGCAGCTTTTTATCGATGGCATTGATCGACTGCAGCAACTGCGCTTTGCCCGCGATCGTCTTCTGCTGATCCTCGAGCTGCCGGCGCATCCATTCGATCTGGTTCGTCATGTCAGAGACCAGCGTGATGTCGTCGCGGACTTTGAGTTGCAGCCGCACCGACGATTGCAGGTCGGCGTCCGTTCCATGGCTGTCGGGAGTGCGCAACACTTCGAGCGGCTGCGTCTGCGTCTGGCCATCGGCAATCATTCTGACCGAGTACTTGCCGGGGGCGGCGATCGGTCCAACCTCGGCCTGCGCCAGGCCCCAATGCGTGATGGCGCGGGTGTCCTGCCCCTGGAAGCGGGGCTCTTCCCAAATGTGCGGATTCTCCGGCGGCGTAGTGCGGAGCGCGACGGAGCGCGGCGCCTCGTAGCGCATGTCCCAGCGCGCGCGATTGAGACCGGCGCGCCCGGCTCCGACAGTCAGCTTGCGGACGAGGGCGCCTTTCGCGTCGAGGATCTCCAACTCCACCGGCTTCGACGCCGGCGCCTTGAGCCAATAACTGAATTGAGCCTGCCCGCCGCGGACGATGCGATATGCCGGGCGCGGCGCCGCCAGCTTGGCGGTCTCGGTCGCCGCATTTGGCTCCATGAGACCCTGTTCCAACGGGGTGATGTCATCCATGATGAAAAACCCGCGTCCGTAGGTTGAAACCACCAGGTCGTGGTAATACTTCTGCACGACGATCCACGAGACGGGCGCGTGCGGAAGGCCCGTTTGCAAAGGCTTCCAGGTTCCGCCGTCGTCGAGCGTGTAGTAGAGGGCGTTGCCTGTCCCGGCGAAGAGCATCCCCTTCTTATTCGGGTTCTCGGCCACCACGCGCGCATAGGCCAAGGGGCCTTTCGGTAGCCCGTCGCTGATCTTGTTCCAGGTCTTGCCGAAGTCCGTGGTCTTGTAGATCCACGCGTCGCGGTTGTCCATAAGATGGAAGTCCACCACGACGTACGCCGTGCCCGCGTCGAAATGGGACGGCTCGATTTTGGAGACGACACCCCACTCGGGCAATCCTTTGATATTGGCAGTAAGGTCGTTCCAGGTCTTGCCGGCGTCCCGCGTGTGCCAGACCTTGCCATCGTTGGTGCCGGCCCAGATGAGACCCTTTTGGATCTCCGACGGCGCGATAGCGAAGACGACTTCCCCGTAGAACTGGCCGAGATTGTCGCCGACGATTCCGCCCGACGACACAATGCGGGTGGGATCCTTGTGGGACAGGTCGCCGCTCATTTCGGTCCAGGACATCCCGCCGTTGGTGGTGCGGAGAATCATCTGGCAGCCGTAATACACGGTGTTGTGATCGAACGGATCGATGGCCAGGGGCGGCGTCCAATGGCAGCGGTACTTGGCTTTATTCGGCTCGGAATCGAGCGTGTGCAGCCAAGGGCTGACGGAGCGCGCCATCCTGGTTCGCGCGTCGTACCGGGTGACCTCGTTGCCATAACAGGATGCCCAGACGGTGTTCGTGTCGGTGAGGTCCGGGAGAGTGAAGCCGGATTCGCAGCCGCCGAGCGCATGTTCCCACTGCGCGCCGCCACCGCGTCCGCCGAAGCCCCCGCCTCCGGGAACGTTGGGTCCCGCCTCCGGCGCGTCATGCGGGCCGCGCATGGTGCCATCGTCCTGCATGTTGCCGTAGATCTTGTAGGGCACGTCATGATCGACGGCGACGTGGTACATCTGTCCGATCGGGAGCGTGACGCGGTTGGTGGTCTGACCGTGATCGACGGTGATGTTCATGCCGCCATCGTGGGTGACGATGACCCGCTTGCCGTCGGGATCCATCCAGATATCGTGGGTGTCGCCGCCGCCCCATTGCATGGTGCGGAACGAGCGGCCCCCATCGTTCGACAGCCAGAAACTGCTGTCGGCGACGAGCACCTCGTCGGAATTGGTGGGCGAGACGGCGAGGCGGATGTAGTAGCCGGCGCGGCCGATGAGCGCGCGCTGCCAATTGACCACGGCCCAGTTCGCGCCGCCATCGTCGGAGCGCCAGAGCGAGCCCTGGTCGGCTGTCTGGATCAGGGCATAGACGCGTTTCGAATCCTTCGGCGCAATCGCCACGTCGATCTTGCCGAGCGGCGATTTGGGCATGCCGTGTCCTTCGATGCGCGTCCACCGCGCTCCTCCGTCGTGCGTCAGGAACACGCCGCTGCCCGGTCCGCCGCTGAACATCCCCCAACTGTGCATGACTGCTTCCCACGTGCCGGCGACCAGGGTGTTGGGGTCGGCCGCGTCCATGGAGAGGCCGGAGCAGCCCGTGTTCGGATCGACGAACAGGGAGCGCGTCCAGGTTTTCCCGCCGTCGGCCGTTTTGAAAACGCCGCGCTCCTGCTGCGGCCCGGTAAGGCGGCCGGCGGCGCAGACGTACACGATATTGGGATCGGTGGGATGGATCAGGATGCGGCCGATTCGGCCAGTCTCGTCGAGCCCCATGTGCGTCCACGTCTGGCCGGCGTCGGTCGACTTGTAGACGCCGTTGCCCATCATGTCGCTATCGCGGATCGCCCACGCTTCGCCGGTGCCGGCCCAAATCACCTTGTGGTCGGAATTGGCGAGCGCGAGCGCGCCAATAGCCTGCACGGGCTGGCCGTCGAAGATCGGCGCGAAGGTGCGGGCGTTGTCCGTCGACTTCCAAACGCCTCCCGACGCCGCGCCCGCATAGTACGTGCTCGGGTCGCCCGGAATGGCGGCGACCGCCGAGATGCGATTGCCGACCGCCGGTCCGAGAAAGCGGAACTGGAGACCTTCGGGTGGCGTGAATCCGCCTCCGCGGCGTTGCGCGGAAAGTGTCAGGGAGCACAGGGCGAGAAGCACGGCCAGGCGCGTGCGAGACGGCAGTTGCATGATCGTATATGATACGCGAATTCGGCGTCCGTGCCCCGCGGGGCTCCTGCTGACGATAAACTCTTACTGATGACTGGGACTGTCCTGTGCGTTCTGCTTGCGGTGGCGGCGACCGCTTCCGGAGAGGACTCATTCGCCCGCGAGATGCTGGATGCGCACAACGCCATTCGAGCGGCGGTGAAAGTCGCACCGCTGGTCTGGTCGGAACGGCTGGCCGATTCGGCTCGGGAATGGGCGTCGACGCTGATCGCGAAACGGCAGTTCATGCACCGGCCGAAATCGAAATTCGGCGAGAACCTCTTCCTGCTCGACGGAGGCGGGACAACGCCGGAGAAGGTCGTGGCACGGTGGGCGGCGGAGTCGGCGAACTTCGATTACAAGTCGAACCATTGCCGCGGCGCCTGCGGCCACTATACGCAGATCGTCTGGAGCGACACCAGGGAGCTCGGCTGCGCGGTGGCGCGCGGCGGCGGGCGCGAAGTGTGGGTCTGCGAATACAACCCGCCGGGGAATTACATCGGGCGGCGGCCGTATTGAAGGTGGGCCGGGCGTGCCGGCATCGGATCTTTCCCGGCTCCGCGGGAATGCTGGCAAGGCAGGCCGGAGGCTCGCTCTACGGGACCGTTATGAGACTTGCCAGTAGATCGAATAGCGTTTGTTGAATAGCGTGTTGATCGGAACCAGCGTTACGTCTTGTTTCTGGCCGGTGGTGCGGAAGGTGAGCGGGTTCGGGCCGGGCTTGATCCAGGACGCGGGGTCCGCGCCTGCGGCATGGAACGTGGGGACTTCGATCGCCGGGACGGGCGGCGGGACATTCGCATTCGGTGTCGTGGTTGGCCGGGCGCGCATCGGAGGGGCATTCGGTCCGATGATGCGGCGTTCTTCGAGACCATCGGCGCCGAGATCGCCGGCGAGGACCAGCGGGCCGTACAGAAATGCCTGCATTCCGGGATCGTCCGGCATCGATTCGACCGAGAGATGCATCGGCAGCTCCATCTCGACACGATCGCCGGTTTTCCAGGCGCGCGTGAGGGTCAGATAACTGCCGGGGGCGGCGGACGCGTCGAGCACGCGGCCGTTTAGCTTCACGACCGGCGCCGACTGCAGCCATGCGGGAACGCGGAGACGCATCGCCATCTGCACCGGCTTGGCGGCGGTGACGACCAGGGCTGTGCCGGGCTGCTCGGGGAATTTGGTGTCCTGCCGCAGGCGGAAGCCCTTTTCTTCCCAATTCAGCTCAGAGGGGATGAAGAGGTTGACATACAGGCCGTGCTGGTCGCGCCAGTAGATGCTGTCGTTGAGCTTGGAGAATTCCTCGACTCCGGTGCCGGTGCAGCACCAGAACGATTTGTCCTCGGTGTTGAACGTCTTCCATGCGCCGGGCGTAAGCGAGAGGTAATACTGCGTGTAGCCCTTGTCGGGCAGGATCGTGCCGATGCGGTGGTTGAGGAGCGACCGCTCGTAGTAATCGAAGTAAGCCGGGTCACCGGACCAGCTATAGAGGTGGCGCGTCAGCTTGAGCATGTTGTAGGCGCAGCAGCACTCGGCAGTGGCGGTGGTGCGGCCGTTGCGGAGCTCCGCGGCGAGCTGGCGGGGCTGCGCCTGCCAGCCTTCGCCGTTGCTGGTGCCTTCGGTCACGTAGCTGCGCGCGCTCACCACTTCCCACCAGAAGAAATCGGCCACGTCGTGGAAGCGGGTGTCGCCCGAAATTTCGTAGCGGCGCGCGGCCGCGATCACCTGGGGGATGTGCGTATTGACGTGCAGACCGCGAAGCTCGTCGCGGCGCATTGCGAGCGGGTTGACGAAGCGTTTCTTGGTGAACCGGTCTCCGGCCGCGGCCCACTGGTCGTTCTTCGTAACGGCGGCGAGGTTGTAAAGCGTCTCGGCGATCCCGCCGTACTCGACGTTGAGAATCTGCTGCATGTGCTCTTCAGTCTTGGACGCGCTCCACTTATCGGCCCAGCCGGCCATGCCTTCGACGACCTGGAGCGCCTGCCGGTTGCCCGCGAGAGTGTACATGTCGAGCATGCCGGCCATGATCTTGTGGATCGTATAGAACGGCGCCCACGGCAAGCCGGGCACGCCGGGATCGGTGGGACGCGGCTTGCCCGACAGATTGTCGAGCCGGTCGAAGAGCTCGTTGGGGAAGGCGCTGAGATAACCGCCGCCGAGCTTCTCCTGCACCTTGGCGAGCTCCGCGACCATGGAATCGCCCTTCGCCTTGGCCTCTTTGTCGCCCGTGGAGGCGAACAGTTGGGCGCTGGCGGTGAGGAAGTGGCCGGTGAAGTGCCCGCGGAGCTCGGTGCCGCGCTTGCCGTCGGCGGGGGCCTCCCAACCGCCGAGCGGCGCGGCGTCGCCGACGGGGAGGCCGGCGTTCTGGCGGAAGTTGTACAGGAGGCGATCGGCGGACAGACGCTGCATATAGGCGCGGTTCCACTCCTGCGCATCCTTGTAGACGCCGCTGAGGATGCGGACCTGCGTCAAGGGGAAGGGTTCGACCTTGGCGGCGACGTCCTTGCGCGTGAAATCGATGGTGGCGCCGAAGGGGGGGACCTCGGGAGGGGGTCCGTTGCGCCGCTGCTGCTCCTGCTGGACGGAAGTGTTCGGGTTAGGCGCGCCCCCCGGAGCGGCGGCCTGTTGCGCAATGACCGGCGATGCAGCCGCGAGGGCGGCGAAGGCGCGGCGGGTGGTTTTCGTCTTCATGGTCATTTCACTCTCCAGCGTTGTAGGCCGGCGGAGAAGTTGTCCTGAAATTGTACTTCCAGTCGCAGGCCGTTGGTGGTCACGGGTTTGAATGTGAGCTTATTGTAGCGGTTGCGGTCGACGCCTCCGGTTTCGGCGGTTTCGACCGGTTTCCAGACGTCGCCGTCTTTGTAGAGGATGCGCCAGCTAGCGGGGACGCGGACGCCGCCGCGGCCGGTGTCGTCGAACCAGTACAGCTGCGATTCCGAGACCGTCGCCGGCGCGGCGAACGCGTATTCGACCCAGCCGCTGGTGACGCGCGGCGTGCCGCCAGACGGCGTCCCTTGCGGCCACCAGTCGAAATACGACGAGGAATCGTTCGACGCGGCCGGCTCTTCGCCATCGTGAATCGGCTCGGGACTCTTGCGTCCGGAAGTGGTGAGCTTGGCCGCCGTGGTCAGGGTGGGGTAGGGGAGGGGACGGGCTGTGGCTTCCAGGGACGGCAGCCAAACAACCATCTGCCCGCGGCCGCGATTGGCCCAGGCGTAATAGGGGATCGCGGTGAAATCCTGCTCGGTGCGCGCGATCTTGCCCTGCGCGTCATAGGCGAGCGCCACGGCGCGGCCCTTCACCACGGAAACGCCGTTCAGCATTTGCGGGCGATACTCCGCCGTCAGCTTCGCGGTGTCGGGCAACATCAGGTTGCGCACCTTGCCGTTAGCATTGTCGACCCATTCGGCGGCATAGACGACCGGGCCGCGCTGGATGGCGACGCGGCTGCGGTCGGCCTCGACCAGACTATTGGCCACGATGCGGCGGACGGGCATCGGCATTGACAGTTCGATCGTGTCGCCGGCTTTCCACGGGCGCGTGATGCCGACGTACCCTTTGTCGGGCTGCGACGCGACCGGCCGGCCGTTCACCTTGATGGTGACGGGATCGGAGAACTTGTCGGCGAAGCGGTAGAGATCGCTCGCGACAGGCTCGTTTCGCGCCCAGCCGGGGATACGGAGATGGATGGTCAGCGGAGCAGGCCGGTCCGGAGTGACCGTCATCTTCACGGCGCCGTCCCAGGGGTAGCGCGTCTCCTGCGACAGTTTCACGGCGCGGCCGTTATCGAGCTTGATCTCGGCAACGCTGGCCATATAGAGGTTGACCCAGATGGCGTCGCCGCGCTGGGCGTAGACATAGCCGGGGACCGACGCCATGAAGCGGGTGATATTTCCCGGGCAGCACGCGACGCCGAACCACGGGCTGCGCGCGTGTTGGCCGTTGGATTCCAGCGGGTTCGGGTAGAAGAAGGTCGTGCCGTCGAGCGACACGCCGGAGATGAGGCCGTTGTACAGCGTTCGTTCCATCACGTCGATGTACTTCGCGTCGGCGTGCAGCAGGAAGAGGCGGTGGTTCCAATAATCGTTGCCGACGGCGGCGCACGTTTCGTTGTACGCGGTCATATTCGGCAGCTCGTAATTGCCCCCGAACGCCTCGCCCGACCCGGTGGCGCCGATGCCGCCGGTGATGTAGAGCTTCTTGCCGGCGACGTTCTCCCAGATTTTGTCGATGGCCCCGACGTACGCGGTGTCGCCGGTGAGCGCGGCGACATCGGCCATCCCGGAGTACATATAGGTGGCGCGGACGGCGTGTCCGACGGCCTCGTCCTGCTCGACGACCTTCTTGTGCGACTGATTGTACGCGCGCCCGCTGCCTTGCCGTCCGTCCGGGCCGCGCATGTCGAGCATGAACTTGGCGAGATCGAGGTAGCGCTGTTCGCCGGTGGCGCGATAGAGCTTGGCGAGACCCATCTCGGTGATCTGATGGCCCGGCCAGATCACCTGCTTGCCCGGTCCGAAGGTGCGGTCGAGCAGGTCGGCGGTGCGCAAGGCGATGTCGAGGAGGGTGCGTTTGCCGGTCGCCTGGTAGTGGGCGACGGCCGCCTCGTAGAGATGGCCGAGGTTGTAGAGTTCGTGGCTGAGCTCGGATTCGAGGACCCATCGCTGCGGACCGGCCCAGCGATGGGGGCTCAGCGGGTCGATGGTGCGGGTGGTGTAGAGATAGCCGTCGCTTTCCTGCGCGGCGGCGATTTTGGCGATCAGGTCGTCGATGTAGGCGGCGAGCTTCGGGTCGGGCGTAACGGTGAGGGTATACGATGCGCCCTCGATGACCTTATAGACATCGGTGTCGTCAAACGGGTAGCCAGGCGGCTTGTGATTGTCGAAAGGCTCACCGCGCAGGGCTTTGGCGGCGCGAATGAAGTTGTCGACACGGCCGGTCTCCTCGTCTTTCTGAAAGGCGAAGGGGATGGTAGTCTTGCGATTCGTCTCGATGCGGGGGGCCCAGAAGGTGTCGGTGACATGGACGGCGGTGAATGGCACCGGCTTCACGGGATAGTCGCGCTGGGCGAATAAAGGGATGGCGAGGGAGAGGATTGCAATCGCTTTCACGGCGATGTTTATTGTATCGCGAGAAAAACAGAAAAACCTCTCCAAGCCGCCGGGGCGGCCTGGAGAGGCAAACGACTGGCTATGCCGGCGCGGGCAGCCCCTTCAACTTCGAGTTGCCGACGAGGCCGATGCAGACCAGCATCGCGGCGCTACCGAAGTAGAGGGTCCGGATTCCGGCGTGCTCGGCGACCGGGCCCGCCAGGAACATAGCGACCACTTGGGAGAACGCCATGAGAGACATGAGCGCGCTCGTGACGCGGCCGAGCATTTCCCTGGGCGTCTCCTGCTGCACCAGGGTCTGCGACGTGATCATGATAAACGCCGCGCCAAATCCGACGCCGAGCATGCCGGCGGCGGTGGTCGCGACCTTGCCGAACATGGCCGTGAAGAACACGGCAACGCCCATGATCGACAGACCGTAGATCACCAGGTTCTGCTTCGGAGCATGCTTCGCGAACCGGGTAATCGACTGGGTGCCGACGATCATCCCCACGCCGATCAGGGTGTTGAGCACGCCGAACAGGGCGGACGTCGAGAGCAGCACATCGCGCACGTACACCGAGAGCAGCGCGCCGAAGCAGCGCACGGCGAACATTCCCGCCGTCATCGAAAGGATCACGAAAGAGATGGTCGAGTGCGTGAAGATGAAGCGGAATCCGTCGCTCATCGAGCCCCAGACCGACCGGGCGGCAACCGTCTCCGTCCGCTCGCGGTGAATCGGCAGCGTCATGATCATCGTCGCGGAAAAGAAGAAGCTGGCGGCGTCGAACAGAAAGCAGGCGTTCGCGCCCACGAGCTGCACCAGCCCGCCGGAGACGCTCGGCGCGATGATCTGGCTGCCCTGTATGGCCTGTGACATGAGCGCATTCACGGCCATGAGGCCGAGCGCCGGCACGATGGTGCGCACGGCGACCGACTGCGCCGGGATGAAGAACGCCGACACCGTCGCGAGCACGAAAAAGATCACATAAATGGCTGTCAGATCGTGCACGAAAACCAGCGACAGAATCAGCAGTCCGCGGATGAGGTCGCTGCCGACCATGGTCCATTTCAGATTCCACTTGTCGACGAAGACCCCAGCGATCGGGCTGATGACCGCGAGGGGCGTCAAAAATGAAACCAGAATCATGCTGACCTGGGTTGGCGTGCCATGGAGGTTGAACGTGACGTAGGCCAGCACCGCGAACAGCGCCAGAAAGTCGCCAAAAACGCTGACGATTTGCGCAATCCAGAGCCGTTTCACGGCGCGAATCTGCAACACGTCCTTGAAAGATAGAGGTGTAGCCGCAGTTGCCATGGTGGTGGAATCCCCTCAGGAAGGATTTGAATATCATAGCACCCACTTTGATGTGGGGGAAGGGGGGGTGGCTGTTATTTGATGGGGGTGCCGTCGCGCACTTCGTCGGAGCCGCGGCGCAAGACGCGGTCGCCGGCGCGCAGGCTCCCCATGACCTCGATCAGGTCGCCATCGGGTGCGCCCTTCTTCACATCGACCCACTCGGCGTGGCCTTCGCGGTCGCGGATGACGAAGGCGCGCTCGGTGGTTGTGACGACGCTGGTTTTCGGCACGAAGAGCGCGGCGCGGCCGCTGCGCACGGGCCATTTCACCGAGGTGTACATGCCGGGCGCGAGGGAGCCGTCGCGATTGAGGACATCGAGCTCGACCGCCATGGTGCGGGTTTTCGAATCCAGCGAGTGCGCCGACCGCGCGACCGTCCCGGTGAAAACCCGTTCGGGAAAGGCCGGTACGTGGAACGAAACGTTCGCCCCGCGCGAAATGGCGCCGGCTTCCTGCTCGGGGACGGCGACGACCAGGCGCAGGCGCGAGACCTGCTGCAGGGTGAGCAGGGGCTCGCCCGACGGACCGGCCAGGGCCCCGGGATGCGCGGTGCGGTCAGTGATGACGCCGTCGAACGGGGCAGTGATGCGCAGGTAGGCCAGCATATCCTTGATCGCTTGCGCGGCGGCCTGGGCGGCGCGGACCGCCTGCATGCGCGCCTGCACCACGGCGCGCGCGGCCTGCACCTGCTGCTCGGCCTGGATCAATTCATTGCCGGCAATGGCGCCGGGAGTCTCGGCGGCTTTCCTGAGGCGGTCATACGTGCTCTGCGCCGCGGAAAGTTGGGCTTCGGCCTGCGTGCACTCGGACTCGGCGGCCTGCACCTTCGATTCGCTTTCGGCGATTTGCGCTTTCAACTCGGGCGCGCTGAGCTCGGCCAACAACTCGCCCTGTTTCACGGGGCTGCCGCGGTCGACGAGCACGCGTTCGACAAAGCCGGAGATCTTGGCATGCAGGCCGACCGTCAAATAGGGCTGCAATTCACCGGGCAGGTCGACCACGCGAGAGACGGACTTCGAGACCACGGGGACAAGGGATGGAGCGGGGGGTTGGGCGATGGCGAGGAATGCGATTGCCAGCGGCAGGACAGCGGACTTAAGCTTGCTCATAATATCGACTCTCCGGATCCATCGGGTTCAGCGACACCGACCGTGTGTGGGCGCGGCTTTGCAGTATGGCGTAGATGGCCGGCAGGACGCCTAACGTTGCGAAGGTTGCGAGCAGCAGGCCGCCGATGACGGCGCGTCCCAGCGGGGCGGATTGGGCGCCGCTTTCTCCCGCGCCGATCGCCATCGGCAGCATGCCGAAGATCATGGCGGATGCGGTCATCAGCACGGCGCGCAGCCGCGACGCCGCGCCTTCCCTGGCGGCTTCCGCCACGGTTCCCCCTTCGTGGCGCGCCCGCTCGGCGAAGGTCACCAGCAGGATCGAATTGGCGACTGCGATGCCGATGGCCATGATCGCTCCCATGAAGGACTGTACGTTGAGGGTCGTGTCCGTCAGCCGCAGTGTGAGCAGGACGCCGCACAGTACGGCGGGGATGGTGAGCAGGACCGCCAACGCCAGGCGCAGCGATTGGAAGTTCGCCGCCAGCAGGAGGAGGATCGCCGCCACGGCAAGGAGGAGCCCGATGCGCAGGCCCGATAGAGTTTGTTCCAACGGCGGAATTTGACCGCGCATGCGGATGCTCAGTCCGCGCGGCGGGGCGCCGGCATCGGCGATGGCGCGTTGCAGGACCGGAGCCGCCTGACCGAGTGTCAAGCCGTGAATGTTGGCCGTCAGACTCACGACATGCTGGCCGTTGTAGCGCTCGATCAGCCCCGGCATCGTGCCGGGCTTCATTTCCGCGAGATCGGAGAGCTGCGACTCCGAGCGGCCATCGCGCATGATGGGGAGCGCGGCGACCTGCTCGACGCCCTGCATGCGGTTTTGCGGCAATTGCACCTGGAGCTGAAAGGCGTTGCCGGAGGCGGGATCGCGCCAGTAGTTCGGCTCGGTGAAGCGCGACGAAGAGGTCGCCGGCACGACGGAGCGGACCACGTCGGACATGGTGAGCCCGAATTGCCCGGCGCGCTCACGGTCCACGGTGATATCGAGTGTCGGGAAGCTGCCCTCCTGAGCGAATTGCAGGTCGCGAAGGAAATCGAGCTTGGCCATCCGGGCCTGCACCTTGCGGGCGAAAGCGTAATCGTCGGCCAGGCTGATGCCCTGCACGGCAACCTCGACCGGTGTGGGTGAGCCGAAGCTCATCACCTGGCTCACGATGTCCGCCGCCTCGAAGGAGACCTGAGTTTCGGGCAAATCGTGACGCAGCGCCGCGCGGATGCGCTCGCGGAGAGGTTCGCCTCGTGGCGTATCGGGCAGCAGGGCGGCCTGGATGACCGCCTCCTGGGGGCCGCTGGTGAAGAGGTGGATCAGGTTCACGGGATAACTAGTCGGAACGACGCCCACGAAATCGCTGATGAGGGTGACATTGCCCGGGCCGGCCGCGCGGCGGATGGTGTCGAGCGCGCGCAGCACGATGCGCTCGGTTTCCTCGATGCGGGTTCCGGCGGGCGCGCGGAGGCGAATGCGCAGCAGCGGCGCATTCGCGTCAGGGAAGAGCTCGGTGGCCATGCGGGGTAGCAGCGCGTACAGGACGAGCGCCGACGCGGCGAGGTACACCAACGCCAGGGGCCATCGGAAGCGGAGGGCGCCGCGCAGGTAGGCGTCGTAGACAGCGCGCATCCGGCCGCCTTCGCCGCGATGGGCCTCACGCATCAGCCACGTCGAGAAGACCGGGACCAGGGTGCTCGAAAGCAGGTAGGACGCGATCATCGAGAAGCCAACGGCGAGCGACAGCGGGACAAACAACTGCCGGCCGACGCCGATCATGAAGAACGACGGCACAAACACGGCGAGAATGCAGAACATCGAGAGGAGGCGGGCAATCGCCGTGCGGCTACATGCTTCGACGACGGCCTTGGCGCGCGAAACGCCAGGCAGCATCCTGGTGTGAATGTTCTCGATCTCGACGGTGGCCTCATCGACCAGCACGCCGACCGCGAGCGCCAGGCCTCCGAGAGTCATGATGTTGATTGTCTGGCCCGTCAGCCAGAGCAGGATCACGGCGCCGAGGAGGGCGAAGGGAATGTTCAGAATCACGATGAGCGCGCTACGCCAGTCGCGCAGGAAGAGCAGCACCATGAGGCCGGTGAGGGCGGCGCCGAGGGCCCCTTCGGTCATCAGCCCGCGGATGGCATTGCGCACGTAAGGCGACTGGTCGAATTCGAGGCGCACGTCGACGTCCTCGGGCAGGACTTTGCGGAAGTCGGGAATGGCGGCCTTCACGCGATTGATGACGTCGAGAGTGGAGGCGTCGGCGCGCTTGGTGACGGGGATGTACACGGTGCGGCGGCCGTCGACGTGGGCGTAGGCGGTGACGATGTCGGTTCCGTTCTCGATGGCGCCGATGTCGCGCAGGTAGACGCTGGTTCCGGAAGCGGGACGGATCGGAGTCGCAAGGATTTCCGCCAGATTGCCGCCGAGCGCCGAGTTGGTCCGCGCAATGCGCTCGATCTTGCCGGTGTACATATTGCCGGCCGGCATGACGACGGTCGCCTTGCCGACGGCGGCGATGGCCTCCTCGGGCGAGATACGGTATTGCTGCAGCTTGTCGGGGTCGAGCGTGATGACAATGGTGCGTTGGTTGCCGCCGAACGGCGGGGGCGCGGAGACTCCCGGCAGGGTCGCGAAGAGCGGGCGGACGCGGTTCAGCGCAAAGTCCTGCATCTCGCCCTGCGTGTGGTTGGGGCTGCTAAAGATGAGCTGCCCGACGGCCACGCTCCCGGCGTCGAAGCGAGTCACGAATGGCGGCACCGTGCCGGGCGGCATGAAGGCTCGGGCGCGGGTGACGTAGGCCATGGTCTCGGCCATGGCTTGGGCCATGTTCGTGCCCTCGCGGAAGACGAGTTTCATCAGGGCCGCGCCCTGAATGCTCTTGCTCTCGACGTGATCGATGCCCGTGATGTAGAGGAAGTGATACTCGTAGTAATAAGTCAGGTATCCTTCCATCTGGGCGGGGTCCATGCCGCCATACGTCTGCGCGACGTAGATGGCGGGATCGCCGACCTGCGGGAAGATGTCGACGGGCATGGTGCGGACTGCGAGCACGGCGCACAGGGCGAGCGCCACCAGAGCCACCAGGACGGTCACCGGCCGGGAAAGGGCTGCCAGGACGAGTTTCACCGTCCTACCTCCGCGAGAAAGGGACGAATATCGCCGGCTGCGGACGCGACCGCGAGCAGGCCCCGCCAAACGCCAAGCCGGGCGAGGGCGTCGTCGATTTCCGCCTGGGTCACCAGCCGTTGCGCTTCGGCTACCGCGTCGATATTTCCCAGCCCCGCCTGATAGCGCGCGGTGGCTTGCTGCGCCGCGGCCCGGGCGGCGGCCACCTGCACGGGCGTGTTGGCCGCGATACGCCGCGCCCCATGGAGGGTAGCGGCCGCCGCGTTCCACTGCGCCTTCAGGTCCGTCGCGATCTGCTGCGCCCGCGCCGCCTGCGCGCGCACCGTGGCGGACTGCGCGGCTTCCCGCGCCTGCAAGGACGCGAAGTCGAACACCGGGAACGTCACGCTGAATCCCAGCGCGTAGTTTTGCGTGCTCGGGGCGAGGCCGTTGACGCCGCCGAGGTTCGTTCCATTCGTTTCCGCGCCTGTTCCGCGCGCATATGCCGAACCCTGCAGATAGAACCGCGGAAAGTAGGAGCGTTCCAGCGCGTGAAGTTGCGCCTTCGCCTGCTCGATGACGGCATTCTGTTCCATGGCGATGGGGTTCGCCGCCGCATCGAACGGCGGCGCGTCGTGCTCGGGCGGGAGCTGCGCGAGGGACGGCGCGGTAATGGCGATCTGCGCCGGTTCGCCGCCGGTGAAACGCGCGATGGTGGCGCGCGCGACGTCCACCGCCTGCTCCGCTTGGATCAATTGCGTGCGGGCCGCGGCCACCTCCGCGTCGGCGCGGGAGGCGTCGGCGCCCGGCCGCAATTCGGCATTGGCGAGGGCATGAATGGTGCGCGCCACCGTTTCGCCGCGCGTCACTCCGGCCTGCGCAGCCTGCACTGTCTCCTGCGCCGCCGCCAGGGTGAGGAAAGCGTCGGCAGCCGCCACCGCGATCTCGTATTCGGTGCGCTTGAGCGCGGCCTCGAATTGGGCGCGCGACGCGGAGGCGGCGGCCACATTGGCGCGCCGCAACCCGAAATCGAATGGTTCCCAGGTCACCAGGGTTCCAATGGCGCTGCCCCACGCGCTGCCGAGGTTATTGGAGCCCAGCACGGGGCCGGAAATCGAGGGGATGACGGACTGCGGTAGGAGCATGCCGAACACGTTATTGCGAGTGGCGCGATTCACCTGCGCCATGCCGTCGATGCGCGGGAGGTAGGCGGTCCGCGCGAGCTGAATTCCCGCCGCGGCGGCCGCGATTTGCTCCTGCGACACCTTCACCGAAGGGTAGTTGCGCAAGGCCGATTCCACCGCCTCCGCCATGGTCCGCGGCTGCGCCCGCAGCGCGCCGAACGCCAGCAGCAAAAGCCAAGCCACTCGTCTCATTTGCTTTCGACCAACTCCTGGAACAGCTCGCGCACTCTGTCCTGAACGGCCGCCAGCGCCTTGCGCCCTTGCGCTGTGGCCCTGTAGACCTTACGGAGCGACCGCCCGTTCCGTTGCATGGACGATCGCAGATAGCCCTTGCGCTCCAGGCCGTGGAGCAGCGGATAGAGGCTGCCCGGGCTGATCCGGTATCCGTGCCGCGCCAGTTCCTCGATCATCCCGAGCCCGAAGATCGCTTCGTGCGCCGCATGATGCAACACGTGTAGCCGGATCAGGCCGGCATACAAGTCGTGATCGACATCCGCTTTCGTTTTCGACATTCGATAACGAATGTCAGAAGTCTACCACACGAAACTACCCCTTCATCGCCCACTGCACGAGCTGGGGCAGTTTCGGCAGCTTGCCCTGCATCAGGATCACGACGCGGAAAATCCGCGCCGCGGCCCAGGAGATCGCGACTGTCCAAAGGATGACCCCGAGCAGCCCCACCCACGGCTGCCAGGCGGGAACGCCGCCCGGCACCGCCTGCCGCAGCATCATGAGGATCGGGGTGAACGGCGGGAAGAGCGAGAGCGCCGTCGCAACGGCGCCATTCGGAGCCTGCACGATGGGGAGGAGCACAAAGAGCGGCAGGATCACCGGCGTGAGCAAGAGGATGCCGAGCTGCTGCGCGTCGTGCGGGCTGTTGCAGGCGGCGCCGAGGGCCATCGCGAGGGCGCCCAGCACCATCACGTCCGCCACCAGGTAAACGACGAACCAGGGTAAGAGACTGAACGGGGCCAGTCCCATCATCGCCATGCTTTGCAAGACCAGCAGTCCGCCGGCAATGTAAAAGACGGAACTGGTGAGCGCCAGGCCGATCGCGCCGAGCACTTTGCCAATCATCAGCTCGAATGGCGTCGCGGAGCCGAGCAGCATTTCGAAAACCCGCTGCGACTTGTCGTCGGCAATGGCGCCCAACATGGGTCCGGAGGATGCCATGACGATCATCGCCAGCAGCATCATCATGGTGAATGGCACGGCGAAACTCTCGATATCACTCTTCTTGTGCGCTTCGCCGATGACGCCCGTCTGGGAGTCGCGCGAAACCAGGCTCATCGTTTGCAGGGTCGCCGGAGCAAGGATCCCGTCGAACCGATCGGGGGCGACGCCGGCTTTGACGAGGCGCACCCTGCGCAGCCCGTCGCTGATCGGGCCTGACAACCACTGGCGGGTCTCGTCGATGGCGCCGGCGTTCGAATAATAATCGACGCGATTGGCGGCTAGCTTTTCGGCGGCGTCGCCTTTGGCGGGATGGATCGCCGACGCTCCGATTTCGAGGAAGGCATACAAGTCGCGGCGCCGGATGCGGTCGGAGAGTTCCAGCCGGAGTTCGTTCTCACGCGACGCGCCGGACGGAATCGTCTCGAACACGTAGCGCGGGATGGCCTGGCGACCGGTCAGTTTGTCGTACAGATCTCTACGGTTCTTCTCACTCGCGGCGCTGACGATCGCGGCGGCCGCCCTGCCGGTGCGGTCGACGATCGCGATCCGACGGTCCTTGAGTTCGGGTTTGCGGTTGGCGATGCCGAGTCCGATGAAGCCTCCGCCGAACATGATCGGAGCCACGATGAGGCCGATGAGGAAGGCCTTAGTGCGGATGGACGCCAGATAGTCGCGTTTGGCGATGAGAAGCACTCTATGCATGTTGAGCCTCGGCGGCCTCCTGGCCGGCAATCCTCACGAAAATGTCCTGGAGCGACGGGCGCGTCACCGAGAAGCTGGTGATGCGGGTTCGCGCCATCAAGGCGCCGAGCACCTGCTGCGGATCGCACCCGCGCGACATGCGAAGCTCCTGCACCTGGCCGAAGTCGCGCACTTTCTCGACGCCGGGCAGTTGCATCATAGCGGCGGCGCCGCCTTCGGCGGAGACCCGGATGGTGTCGTTGCCATACTGCTCCTGAATCGACGCGAGGGTCCCGTCGAGGACTTTGCGCCCGCGGAAGATCATGAGAATCGAGTCGCACATGTTTTCGGCGACGTTCATGTCGTGGGTGCTAAGGATGACGGTGGCGCCGCGACGGCGCAGGTCGAGGATGGCGGCGCGGAGCGATTCCGCGCTCACCGGGTCGAGTCCCGTAAACGGCTCGTCGAGGATCAGCAGTTTCGGCTCCGGGACAACGGCGGCGATGAACTGCACTTTCTGGCTCATGCCCTTGCTGAGGGTGTCGACGCGCCGCGTGGCGCAATGCGCGAGGTCGAGACGTTCCAGCCAGGCGTTGACCTCGGCGGTCACCTTGCGCCCGCCGCGCAACTCGCCGTGGAATTCGAGCAGGGAACGCACCTCCATGCGCCGGTAGAGTCCGCGCTCCTCGGGCAGGTAGCCGATATGCGCGGAGCGGCCGCCGGTCAGCGCTTCCCCAAAGACCCGGACAGTTCCCTGGTCGGGATAGATGATATTGACGATCATGCGCATGGTGGTCGTCTTACCCGACCCGTTAGGACCGATAAAGCCGTAGACGGCTCCCCGCGGCACGGCAAGTGTGAGGTCGTCGACCGCGCGGACGTCACCGAAGGATTTCGTGACGCGCGAGATCTCGATAGCGTCCATAAGTTCCGCATGGTAACAGACGGCGCAGCACCCCGGGATGGCCGTGTTATCCAATCGCCGCTCCGGCGTCCCGGGAGATGGTGAGGCTCGGGAGGAAACCCAATGAAGTCAACGAGGTTCCTTATGATGCTGGCGGGAACGGGCGCATTCGCGGAGCGGAGGCGGATCGATTCCATCCAGTTTTACGCGAGCGACATGGCCCGAACGAAGATGTGTTACACGGCAGTCTTCGGTTGGAAGCTCACGGGCCCGCCGATCATCCTCTATGCGTTCGACCTGGCGGCGACGGAAGCCAAGGTCCGCTAGGCCGGCTAAGGCTGAGCGGCAGGCGCCGGTTTCGGCGGCAACACCGGGTGCAAGGCGCCGCTCTCGGCCGCCATCAGATTGGCCAGTATCCTGGCATGCGGGCCGCCGGGAAGAAGCACGATGCGGGCATTCGAGCCCAGCAGCCTCTGCGTCTCCAGCACCTCGAACAAAGCTTCGGCGACCGCCCCTTCCTTCGCAATTTCCTGGAAGGCTTGTCCCAAAGTCGCCGGCCGAATGGCGGCCGCTTTGGCAAATTCGATCGCGGCTTCGCGTTCCGCGGAGCTGGTGATCACGCTCACCTGGTTGGCGCCGGCCTGTTTGATGGCCGACGTGACCTGTCTGAGCCGGTTGACCACCTTCTCCTCGATCTGCTTGATCATGCCGGCGTCGCGGAAATGGACCTTGCGGATGTAGACAGAGCCGAGCTGGTATCCCCACTCGGTGGACTTGCTGGTGACTTCGGCGCGGACCGTCTGGCTCATATGGTGGCGGGTTTGCAGCATTTCGGCCAGTGGCATATTGCTCAAACACCGCACCGTGGCGTTGCTGACATTGGCGCGTAGCGAGCCTCGCGGATCGGTGTTCTTGAAGAGGTATCCGAGAGGATCGCTGATCCACATCTCGTACCAGATGCCGATGCCCATGGGAGCGCCTTCCTCGGAATTGACCGGTTGGCTTCGCAGATATTCCTGGTCGAGCCGCAGGTCGAGTTTATAGCAAGAGCCGAGAATGTTGATGAAGAACGCGGAGAAGCCGAGTTTGGCGGGCAGGAAGTGCAGACCTGGCTCGTCCAGCACGCCGGCGACTTTTCCGAAGAGCGTGTAGACCCGGCAGTGGCGTTCCTCCACGATGGCGTATAGGCCGAAGAGACGGCAGATGGCCAACAGCAGACCCTCGCCGATGAACAGACCGACGAACACAAGCAGCGTAGCCACTAGAAGTTCGATCGTTGGCGAGCCCATTATCTTCCAGCCTCCATGTAGACTTGCTGCGCCTTGTCATACAGCGCCAGCCGCACGTTTCGCAGGTAGGCGTCGAGAACATGGGGACCTCCCAGGTGCAGCGCGGCCAATTCCGCCGCGAGCGACTTCACGGGTTCGACTTCCGCCTGCGCGCGGAGAGTCTCGATTTCCACGGCGCGTCTCGACTGCACGACCCGCTGGTCGGCGGAGGCTTGTGCAAGGCTGATATCGCTGGAGACCTGATTGTGAGCGGTGTTAATGGCGGCGAGGGCCGATTCCACATCGGCGGGTGGATCGATCCCAGTAATCAGAGAAGCGTCGAAGATCACGCCATAGCGCGCCGGCGTGGCACAGCATTCCTTGTCCATGTATTCGTTGAGATCGCGCAGGTTTTTGCGGAGGTCGTTGATGGAGACCCCAGTCATCTCGCCCGAGGGCAACGTGGCCGCTCCGTCCGCAGCCTCCGCGGCGGGAATGAGCGGCGGCTTGGCTTCGAAGTTCGCAATGCGCTGCCGGAGCACGGAAACGAAATAGGCCAATACGTGAACGAAGGGCCTCTTGATGCCGAACAGGAAGGCATAGAGATTGGATTCGCTGACGCGGTAGCGGATCTGGCCGGTCAGGCCGGTATTGAGCTGGTCCTTGGTGACGGCTTCCAGGCGGGAACCGCGGTCGTTAGCTGTAGGATCCTCGAGATCGACTGCCATGTTCAAAGTCATCGTGGCGATCGAGACTTTGTGGACCTTTTCCCACGGCATCTTGAAGTATGGCCCTCCGGGTGGAATCACCCGGACCTGGGGCCACGAGTACCGTGGACGCTCCTCGGGCCGGAGAAACTCGGAGATAGGATCGTTGAGCGTGGTCGTCCCGCCCGGCATGCGCACCGCGCGCCCAAAGCTGGTTTTCACAGCACGTTCGTTCTGGTCCACTGTGTATACGCCCAGTAGAAGAAACCGCAAGACGAACCATGCGGCGCCACCGATCAGAGCTCCCATCAGAAGCTGCATGAACACCTCAAAGGAAGATTCGGAGTCTCAATTCTGGAAACCCGAAGAACAGTCTCCAATATTTCGGGCTCCGAAACAAGCGAGGCGGCTCCGATCGGAGGCGGGACTGTCTGGGAGGGCTTGACCGATACGTTGCCGACCTTCTGAAACCGCGGACTAAGCCAGCAGTTCGCCCGTCATCACCGTCACCGCCTGTCCGCCGAGGAGGACTCGATCACCTCTTAACGTGACACGAACCACACCGCCCCTCGCGGAGGCCTGGAATGCCGTGAACGTGGTCTTGCCGAGCCTGGCGGCCCAGTACGGTCCGAGAGCGGTGTGCGCCGACCCGGTGACCGGATCCTCATCGACACCCGCTCCCGGCGCAAAGAAGCGCGACACAAAATCGTAGTCGCCGGACGACGTTGAAGTGACGATCACGCCGCGAACCGGAATCTTCTTCAGCGATGAATGGTCCGGCGCGAGCCCCCGCAACGTCTCTTCGGAATCGACCTCGACGAGGTAGTCGAACGCATTCTTGCCGATGAACCGGACACGGTTCGTGCCCAGGCTGTCGAGGAGACCGGGAGGCGGTTCGGCCGGTTCGGCAATCTTGGCCGGGAAATCCAATTCGATCCATTCTCCGCGGCGGTCCGCCGTGAGCAAGCCGCTACGAGTGTGGAATTTCGCCTGTCGGCCTTCAGCCAGGTGGCCGTCCTGCCACAACACGTGGGCGCTGGCGACGGTGGCGTGCCCGCACAAAGCCACTTCGACAGTGGGAGTCAGCCATCGCAGGTGGAAGCCACCATCCTGCGGCGTGAGGAATGCCGTTTCCGAGAGGTTCATTTCGCGGGCGACATCGCGCATCCATTGCTCGGGTTTCGGGTCGGGGAGCACGCAAACGGCGGCAGGGTTGCCGGCAAAGGGCCGATTCGTGAAGGCGTCCACCTGGACAATACGCACGGGCATGATTTTGACAGGTTAGCACTTGCAACCTTCTGCCGAATGACGGAGTCTAAGAGAAGAAATGTTGTTCCGGTTGACCAGGATCTGGGTGGCGCTGGGCCTGCTGCTGGCGATTTGGGCGTTGGCTGCGATGCGCCGCACGGACCCGCGGGCCTTTGTGCGCCCTCTCGGAACCCGCTCCGGACCGGT
Source organism: uncultured Solibacteraceae bacterium (assembly GCA_964608645.1). GTDB lineage: Bacteria > Acidobacteriota > Terriglobia > Bryobacterales > Bryobacteraceae > CAZSQK01. Next base: position 93,641 of record CAZSQK010000012.1, read on the forward strand.
GCGGATTCTCAATTTCTATGCCAGCGTCGGCTCGCTCACGGTCGGCCAAAAGGCTTTGCTTTGTTACGGCGTGGAGAATGCGAAGTCCGTCCGGATTTCCCCGTCGTTGCAGGGTGTCTACCCGTCGCCGAACCACTGCGTGGAGATCCTGCCGGAGCGCACCACGCATTACACCATTCTGGCGGAGGGATTCGACGGCGTGGTGGCGACGCAATCCTTCACGCTGGCGGTCCAGGCGCCTCTGGCGCCGCCGAGGCCCGTGCAGTATGCCGACATCGACCCCGTGCTCTACTAAGACCGCGTTTCCGGATTAACGCAGGACTACTAGCCGGACCCACAGCCGCAGGAGTTGCAGGAACGTGGTGGCCAATGACCGCACCCGGAAGAACTGCGAGCGGCCGTGCAGGCGCGGGTAGTGATGGACCCCGACCTCCTTCACTTGGCAGCCGCTCAGCTCCAGCTTGCGTACCAACTCCACGCAAATCGTGCCGCTGGTCGAGGTGAGACTGATCTTGTGGAGCAGCGAGCGGCGGATCAGACGGTAGTCGCAGTCGATGTCGCGGATGCGGATGCGGAAGAGCAGCCGGGCGCAGAAGTTGTAGACCCTGCCGATGCAGATCCGGTGGAAGGGGTCCTGCCGCTCCATCTTGAACCCGTTGACGAGCCCGGTGGCGGAATCGGCCAGTTCGAGCAGCGCGGGTAGTTCGCCGACATCATACTGGCCGTCGCCATCGGTATAAAACACGAATTCCCGAGTGGCCGCCGCCAGTCCGCTCCGCAGCGCGCCCCCGTAGCCCCGATTTTCGGGGTGCGTGATCACGCGCAGCCGGTCCGCATAGCGAAGGCGCAGGTCGTCCAGCACTTCCGCGGTCTTGTCTCGGCTGCCATCGTTGACGACGATAACCTCATAGTCGTCGACATGTTCTTCGAGCACTTCAAATGTCTTGCGCAAGAGGCCGGGCAGGGAAGGAGCGTCGTTGTACGCGGGAAAGAAAACGCTCAGGGAGCGGAACTTCGGCGCTCCCATCACGCGCTCTTCTCCCCGATCAGGATGAGGGATTGTCCGATGGGAAAGTTGCGCCCCGAGCCGATCCATGCCGCCTCCGCCCGCAGCGCGCCATACAATATCCGGTCGAGCCACGGCGCGACCAGGCCGACGCCGCTCGAGGGCGTCTGCCGGGTCAGGGGCTCCCAAAGACGGAACTTCGCGAGCGCCAGCGGCAGCAGCAGGGAATTGGCATACGTGCAGCGCAGCACCCGAACGCCGGCATGCGCGGCGAACGCCAGCATCCGCTTCCTGGTGAAACGCTGTCTCTCGTAGACGAAGTCGGAGTGCCGGCTATGCAGAATCCGGAGGGCGGCGGCGCGCATGACGAGCAGCCCGCCGGGGGCCAGCACGCGGCCGAGTTCGTCGACGGCGCGTTGGTCCTCTCCCGGTGTGAGGTGCGGCAGCACGTCGATGGACAGAGCGAGGTCGAACGCGCCGTCTGGGAACGGAAGGCTCAGAATGTTCGCCTGCACCGGCCGCTCGACTCCCATCGCGCGGGCGCGCCGCAGCCCTTCCCAGCCAATATCGACAGGCGTCACCGGCCAGCGATGCTCAGTCTGCAGAAGGTAGGAGAAGTAGCCGGTGCCGGCGCCCGCTTCGAGGGCGCGTGCGATCTTCCGGTGAGCGAGGAGCGGATCGAGCATGCGGAAGAATATCGAGCGCATGCCGCGATACCACCAGAAGTCTTTCTCCGACTGGGCGATGTTCGCGAATTCGTCCGGGTTCATGAACCCGTGCGTGGAAGCCTGAGGGAGAGAACCTGTCGTCTGTCGAATAGGCCCTTTTTAACGCATAGCGGATGCCCGATGCAAGGTGTCAGGACGCCGGCGTCTCGGGCGCCTCAGCCGCCATCGATTCGGCGGCCGCGGTCCCGCGCAAACGGTCGTACACGCCGCGCGCTGCTCGCTGGGCGGCGATCTTCTTGGTGCGGCCATCGGCCTGCCCTGTCCAGTCCTTCCCGACGCGCACTTCGACGGTGAAGACCTTCGAGTGTTCGGGCCCCTTCTCGCGCACGATCGTGTACCGGGGCTGGGGCAGCTTGAGGCTCTGGGCCAGCTCCTGCAAGGCGCTCTTGAAGTTGGTGATGGCCGGTTGAATATCGGTGCCCGCCTCGACGTCGCTGGAGAGCGGCGCGTCGAGCACGTGGGAGTGCACGAATTGGCGCGCCGCGTCCGCCCCGCCGTCCAGGTAGATGGCGGCAATCACGGCCTCCAGCGCGTCCACCAGCAGAGTCTTCTTGGCGCGTCCGCCGCTCATCTCTTCGCTGCGTCCTAATTCGAGAAAGTTCCCCAGGTCCAGGCGGCGGGCGACGCCATGGAGGTGCGCCGCAGAAACGAGGTGCGCTTTCTGGCGCGACAATTCGCCCTCGGTCTGGCCGGGAAACCGCCGCACGAGGGCTTCCGCGATGAGGAATCCCAGAATGGAGTCGCCCAGAAACTCGAGCTGCTCGTTGTCGGTGACGGGCGCGCCGCCGCCGCGGGATTCATTGGCGAGGGAACTATGGGTGAGCGCGCGGCGCAGCAACTCCGGATCGGAGAAGTGATAGTCGATCCTCTGCTCCAGAGTGGCCGGCTCCGCGCGCATTGCCGATGCGGGGACTACTTCTTGGCCGCGGTGGCGGCGTTCTTGATGCTAGTGGCCACCGACTTGATTTGCGGATGGAGCTGCGGGTCGGCGAGCACCTTGTCGCAGACCGCAATCGCTTCGGCGTGCTTCCCGGCCGATTCGTATGCGGACGCCAGACGGACTTCATAGGCCGGTTGGGGATCGCTATCGGCCGCCGCCTTGAACTCCGTGATCGCGGAATCGTATTTCTTACGGACCAGGGAAACCATGCCGAGACCGTTGTGGGCCTGCGCAACCACGAACTTCTTGCCTTCTTCCCATTGCGCGTCGGTGATCTGCGGGTTCGGCTTGGCCGCGGCAGTCACGTTGTCCATGGCGCTGTGGAGGTACTTCTCGGCTTTGGAGAGCTTCTCTTCCTTGTCGAGATCGTTCTCCCGCGTCTTGCCCGCGAGCATTTCGCCCAGCATCAACTGGGCCTGAAAGCTCTTCGGATTCACTTCGAGCACACGCTCGCCATAGATCTGCGCCTTGTCGCCGTCGCCCTTCGACTGGTAGGCCGTCGCTTCGGCGAGCAGGGCGCTTTCCTTGAACTGCGTGTCGGCGTATTTCGTGATCAGATCGTCGGCGGCCTTAATGGTGGCGTCCGGATTGCCCTGCGCCTGGATCAGCGCCATGAGGGCCTCGGACTCGCCGACCGACTTGGTCCCCGGGATTAATTGCGGCTGCCCCTTCGGCTGTTGCTGTTGCGCGGGCTGCGCCGGCGCATTGTCCTTCTTCGCCTGCGCCATGAGGGGGGTGAGACCGGTCGCCAGAGCCAGGGTCCCGGTGAGAATCATTCGTTTCATTCCAAAAAACTCCTTCATCGTTACTGCTGTTTTGAACTGCGCTCGATGCCTTGTTGCGCCGTCGCGCGCGCCTTGTCCGACGCGGCTTCCACCTGCAAGGCGCCCTGAAAGAACTTGACCGCCTGTTCCCGCTCGCCCGCCGCCAACTCGAGCTGGCCGAGATAGACGAGAGTCCAGGCCTTTGTCTGCGCCTCCGGTTCGAGCTCGAGCGTTTTCTGAAAGAGGCGTTCGGCGTCTTCCGGATGTTTCTGCAATACCGCGATCCGCGCCAAGCCGTAATATGCCGCGGCGTGCACCGCCTTCTGATCGGTCTGCTGGAGGGCGGCGAGGTATAGGGCGTTCGCCTTGTCCAAATCCCGCGATGTGTAGAGCTTTTCCGCGTCGTCGAGCGTCTTCGCCGCGCCCGTGAGTGGCGCCGCGGCGGGAACAGGCGCGGCGGGCGCCTTCACGGTTCGCGCCGCCACGTCGCGGTCGAACGTCACGCCCGAAAGCCGCGCGTCTTCCTTTCGCAGCTCGATGGCCGCCGCCATGTCGCGATAGTAGAGTAACATCGCCTGCTCCTGCTTCTCATATACGGGAAGCTGCTCCGCGAAGTATGGCGTCAAAATGAAGCCCTGTCGCAACGCCTGCTGCACCACCTCTGGCCTCTTGTCCAGCCGCGACTCGATCGCCTTGATGAGCGACTCGGTCGCGAGCAGCAGAAAATCTTCCTTGAACGACTCGTCGAGCGCCGGGGCGCGCATGGCATGGTCGACCAGCGGCTTCTTACGCTCCAGGATCTCGCGGGCGCGTGTCGCCAGCACGTCCAGCGAATAATGGAGGTAGCCGTGGCGCACGTCGAACGTGCGCGGCTCGGCCGAGGGCGTAATCACGATCGTGTAGGTGTTGCCATAGCTCCGCGTCTGGATCTGGTTGGGCGCGCCTTGCAATTCAATGAAGATCTGGAAGCGCCTGCCGGCGAACCCGGACGTCTGCTGCCGCAGGTACAGATTCACCTGCAGGACGGCATCGGTCACCGGCGTATGGTACCGCTCGATGTACTGATCTATGGCCGGCTGGGACGCCTTCCACAACTCGGGTATGTTGGCCTCCTTGTAGAAGGCCGCAAGCAATGGCGAGAGCGACGTCATGCCGCTGACATCCGGTGGAATATCCACGTCGCGTTGTTTGAATTCGAAGTTCGGCGGCCCGGTGCAGCTCAGCGCGAACGAGATGTACTGGGCGAGGTCCGCCGCATCCTCGCGCCGTTTGTGCTTGGCGACAAACTCCTGGATCGCAGGGAGGGACGGAATATTGCGTTTGGCAAGCTCCTGACGGATCACCAGGCGGAGCGGATGATTGCTGGGGGACGCGAGATCGGCGTCATACCCCGCCGCATTGATCGCGGCCATCACAGTGAAAAGACTGGGGCTCGCGTCAAGCTGGCCGGTTTCCGCGGGCGCGGCATGCGCAGCCCACGCGGCGGCCAGAAATGCTGAAAGCACAAAGCGATACAATACTCCCAGTCTAACACGCACAGCCGGAACGCCCGGATTTCGCGCCTTTAGCCCACTGTCAGCAGGCTGACTTCCGGCCGGCATGCGAACCGGACTCCTCCGACATTGCCGACGCCGCGCGTCACGTGAATCTGCCGCGTGCCCCACAGCTTGAGGCCGGCCACATAGCGTTTGTCCTCTACCGGGGCATAGCGCGGCCCCTCGAACGGGATGATCACCTGTCCCCCGTGGGTGTGGCCGCTCAGCATCAGATCCCAACGATAATACCGGAGTTCGTCCTTGGTGTCCGGATTATGCGCGAGGAGCACGGTGGGGTGCGAGTCCCGGACATCCGCGAAGGCGCGCCGCGGTTCCACCTCGTCCGACCACAAGTCCCCCACCCCGACCAGCGTCACGGCGCTATCGCGTACGCGAACCTCGCGGGAGCGGTTGTGCAACAGCTCGATGCGGGAATCTTCCAGGATGCGGTCGACCACCTTGTGGTCGGGATAGCCGAGGTGCCGGCCGGTCCAGCTTCCGCCGTCGTGGTTTCCGAGCACCGCGAATGTCGGGGCAAAATCGGAGAGCCGCCGCAGCGCCTGGGAATAGGGGCCCGGGTGAAAGCCCTGCCGGTTGGTGATGAAGTCGCCCGTGACACAGATGATATCCGGTTTCTGCGCGAGCCCCGCCGTGATCGCGTGGTGGATCATGGACAGGGGCACGAAGATCGAGGCGTGCAGGTCCGAGAGATGCAGGATGCGGATCGGCCCGGGAAGTCCGGTCGTGGTTTTGACCCTGCGATGAGTCACGTCCAGCCAGCGCGGCTCCCAATAGCACGGATAGGCAAGGGTCGAACCAAAAAACGAGTACAGAAGCTTACGGCGGGTCATACCTGGGGTGACGTCTGTATCCATTATCGCGTAGATGCGACTTGTTGTAAAAGCTTCGCGTCCGGCGCGGCCACCGCCCTTGAAAAGACGACGTCCGCGCCAAGTCCCCCGGGGAACCCCGGACCTACCAGAGCAGCTTCAGTCCCAACTGTACCTGGCGCGGGGCATTCGCCTGACCGCTCACGATGCCGAAAGACCCGGAAGTGACGCTACTGTTCGGGCCGCTGAAACGCGGGTGATTTGCCGCATTCAGCGCGTCCGCGCGGAATCTCAAGCGGACGGCCTCCGTCACGTGAAACTCCTTGCCGATGCCAAGGTCCCAGTTCGCGGTTTTATCGACGCGCAGATCCGCGGTCCGCGGGCCCATCGTGCCGATGGTGAACGGATCGGGCTGGCCGTACGCCGAGGTATCGAACCATTTGGACAGACGGTCCTCGGCATTGCCTTCCAGCCTGCCGCTGAAGCCTTTCGAGTTGGCATACGACGCCTGGTTAAAGCAGCGGCATACGTTATTCGCCGAAACGCCGAACGCCGTGCCGCTTTGATAACTGGTGATGCCGTCGATCATCCAGCCTCCGAGGAAAAGGTCGACAAGGGGCGAAACCGCACCGCCGAAATGACGCCCACGGCCGAAAGGCAATTCGTACACGTAATTCAGGATGAACCGGTGTGGCACGTCGAGGTCTGTCACCGCGCGGCTCAGGCGGATGGCGTTACTGTCCTGGAATCCGCCCTCCCCATTGTCCATGCTCTTCGACCACGTGTACGATCCTTCGAATTGCAATCCCTTGGCGAGACGCTTCTTGAGAGTCACCTGCAGCGCGTGATAGGTCGAAGCCGATCCGCTGGAAAACAGCGGAAAGACGTCGGTGAATTGCGGGTACGGCCGTAACAACTGGTTCCGGGCCACGGTTTTCGATCCAAAGAAGCCTGGACCGTTGGCGGTATAGAACGGATTATCGACCGTGTCGAGCAGCCGGGCGCCCATCGACATCAGGCTCAGGGGAAGCTGATTGAGCGTGAACCCGCTCTCGCCGCCGCGGGAGAGCTGTAGCCCACGAGTGCCGACGTATGCGGTCTCGACCATCATGGAGTTGGTCAGCTCGCGTTGGATCGTGAAGTTCCACTGCATCGACCAGGGCGTGAAGGTTGCTTGCAGGGGCGCCTGAATCGGGCCGCCCACCGCGGTCAGCAATCCATTGGCAGCTCCTGGGGGAGGCTGGAAGCCGGACGGATACGGATTGCGCAGCAGGTTCAGCAGTGTCAGCCCTCCGTCCGCAGACGTCTGCCATGTGTTCTCCACGCGGAAGCCATACGGCCCTACCGTTCCGATGGCCTCCTGGGGCGAGATGCCAAAAAGATGGCCGTAGCCGAGCCGGATTACGGTCTTGCTGTTTGCCTGAAAGGCTATGCCCAGGCGCGGCCCCCAGTTGTTGCGGTCGGGCGTATACTGCGATCGCGGATGTCCGTCCACGCCCACGAATTGCAGACCACCGGTCAGACCCGGGGCTTTGTTCGCCAGCGGCGACGGCACGGACGGGTCGAACCAGTTGAATCGGTTATACCGCTCGGTTCGAGGAGAATCGTAGTCATAGCGCAGTCCGAGGTTCAGTGTAAGCTCCCGGCTGACGCGCCAGTCGTCCTGGAAATAGCCGGCATAATAGAGGCTCTGCGCCGCCACATTCTTCCATGCCTGGTAGAGACTGCCGCTTGATCCCGCTCCCAGCAGCAGCGAAGCGATCGAATTGCCGGCCGTCGAGCTGGCAGCCGTCGGATTCGGGCCTTGCGTGAAACTCTGGCTGAAGCTGAAACTGGCGGAATCGCGCGCCTCCCAGACGTTGGTGCGGATTTGCCGTCCTTCGAAGCCCGCTTTGAGGGTATGCGCGCCGCGGACCTGGCTCAGGCTTGCCAGCAGCGTGCCCGTGTTGAATCCGCTGCGGCGATGGTCGTTGCCGCCCAGGCCAACGTACCCCGACGGCCGGATCGCGGGAAACATCAACCGATCGGCGGCGGTGTCGATCGCAGTGGGCAGGCCCAGTTGCGAAGGCCGGAATCCGAGTCCCTGATTGTTGTAGACGAACAACGTTCTTGAGAAGCCGCCGCGGAAATTCAAAATCGTGGCCGGTGCGAGGTTTTGGGAATAGTCCACCACACCGTTGTTCATGTGGTTTTCCGTGATCACGCGGCCTTCCGCGATCTCCACGGCGTCGGGAAACAGAGCGCCGGGATCGTCGCTGTTGGTGCGGTGGGAAAAGCGGACGTACGACCTCCGATTGGCCGAGAAGGCGTGATCCACGCGTCCATCGAACTGATCGATGTTGAGCTTATGCGATCCCGTCCGATAGTAGTTGCTGGCGCCCGTGATCGGGTTCCCGGAGCTCGTCGGGTCGGGGAAGTACTTCATTACGTTGAGAGCCACCGGATCGATCAAGGAAGCTGGAATCTGATTGCCGGGAAAGGCCGTGCGCACGAGGCCGGCCGTGGAGAACGGGTTGTAGATGACGATCAGGTTGCCATTCGCGGCCAGGGTCTTGCTGAAGTCCCCCGCGCGCTCGAGCGCGGTCGGAACCGTCTGCGTGGTGGTCGAGATGCTACGCTCGCGCAGGCCGGCCATGTCGAAAAGGAAGAAGGTCTTGTCCTTGCGGATCGGCCCCGAGATGTCGACCCCGTACTGGTTGCGCTTGAAACTCCCCAGCGGCACTTTATTCTTGTTGGAGAAAAAGCCGTTTGCGTCGAACTCGGAATTACGCAGGAATTCAACCGCGCTCCCGTGCCAGCCGTTTGTTCCGGAGCGGTACACGACGTTCAAAATCGACCCCTGGCTGCGGCCATATTCGGCTGGAGGATTGGCGCCCATCACTTTGAACTCCGAAATCGCTTCGACCGACGGGAAGGCGGAAACGCCGCCCGCCCCGTTGACGGTCGGGTGCGAGGCGGCGACGCCGTCGACGAGTGTGTCCAGCATGCGCACGCGCGCGCCGTTGATCGAATACCTCATGTCGTCATAGTTGATGCTGACGCTCCCTGACACGCCGGGCGTCAGGAAGACGAGTTGGTATGGATTCCGCGTGTTCAGAGGCAGGTTGACGATCTCGCGGTTCTCCACCACCTTGCCCACGGAGGAGGAGGTCGCCTCGATCAGCGCGGGCTCGGCGGTCACCGATACGGACTCGGTGATCGCGCCCACTTCCAGCGCCGCATCGATCGACACCCGCTGCCCGACCTGCAATTCGAAGGTCGCATGGCTGTATTTTTTGAAACCGGCGATCTCCACCGTCAGCACGTAGCTTCCCGGTTGAAGGTCAATCAAAACATAGCGCCCGGACTCATCCGATTCGGCCGACCGCGAAGCGTTGCGCTGAACGTCGGTCGCGGTAATATGCGCACGCGGAACCACGGCGCCTGCCGGATCCGTCACAGTGCCTGTGATAGAAGCGGTGAAACTCTGCCCGCCGGCAAACGTGGCCGCGAACAGCAAAGCGAGGATACTCCGCATGGTTACGAATCTATTACAAATCAGATTCGGGCGCCATTATCTTTTGTCCGCTCGGGGTCTTGCCGATTTCAGGCGAAAGCGATCCGGCACGGCTGGCCGGCGCGCAGCGGCAGGTTCACCGTCCCGCCGGACTCCTTCACCGCCAGCCGCTCCGTCCCCGACCTCGCCTCCGCGATTCGCGATCCGAGGGGCAGCCGTACGCGATGCGCGCCGTCCGATGCCGCGGTCAAGGTGGCGGTTACGGGCCTGCCTCCGCGCCATGCGATCTCGACTTCGACGCCGCCGCGGGCCCGCAAGCCGCGCACCCGGCCTTCGCTCCATGCCTTGGGAAGCGCCGGCAGCAGAGCGATCTCGCCCGCGTGACTTTGCAGAAGCATCTCGGCGATCGCCGCCGTGCCGCCGAAGTTGCCGTCAATCTGAAAAGGCGGATGAGTGTCGAACAGGTTCGGCAGCGTCGACTTACGGAGCAGGGCGAGAATGTTCTCGTGCGCCGTGTCGCCGTCTTCCAAACGCGCCCAAAAGTTGATGATCCAGGCGCGGCTCCAGCCGGTGTGGCCGCCGCCATGCGCCAATCGCCGTTCGATCGTCTTGCGCGCCGCGACGGCCAGGTCGGGGGTCCCGCGCGGTGTGATCCGCGACGCCGGGTGCAGCGCAAAAAGCTGGGAGATGTGGCGGTGGCCGGGATCGGCCTCCTCGAAGTCCTGCGACCACTCCTGAATCTGCCCGTACTTGCCGATCTGGAGTGGCGCGAGCCGCCGGCGGGCAGCCGCCACGGTGGTCCGAAATGCCTGATCGATCCCGAGGATCTCACTCGCGCGGATCACGTTCGTGAACACATCGTGCACGATCTCCTGCGCCATGGCGGGCGCAATATCAACGTCCGCCGTCTTGCCGTCAGGTGTCTTGTAACGATTCTCCGGCGATGACGACGGCCCCGCGCAAAGATGCTTCGTGCGCGGATCCTCCACCAGAAAATCGAGATAAAACCGCGCGGCCTCCTTCAGCACCGGATAGGCGCGCCTCTCGAGGAACTGGCGGTCGCCGCTAAAAAGGTAGTGTTCCCAGAAGTGCTGCGCCAGCCATCCGCCTCCGCCGTGCCACAGGCCGTACTGCGTATTCCCGGTCAAGGCCAACTGGCCCCACGGCGTCGTTGTATAGTGCACGACGAAGCCGCCGCAATTGTACGCGACCTTGGCGGTCCGCCGTCCGGGCTCGCGCAGCATGTCCACGAAATCGAATAGCGGCTGGTGACACTCCGACAGGTTGGTCACCTCGGCAGGCCAGTAATTCATCTGGATATTGATGTTAACGTGGTAATCGGCCGACCAGGGCGGGTTCAGCCCCTGCGCCCATAGTCCTTGCAGGTTCGCCGGCGGAGTCCCCGGCCGCGAACTCGAGAGCAGCAGGTAACGTCCGAATTGGAAATAGGCCGCCAGTAGCCGCGGATCTTCCCCGCCGGCCTGCATGGCCGCGAGCCGCTCGTCGGTAGGCATGCCGGACAGGTCTTTACCGCCGAGATCGAGTTCGACCCGTCGGAACAGGCGGCGGTGCTCGGCGACGTGAGCGTCGCGCGCCGCCGTCCAAGTCAGTTTCGAAAGGGCCGCCGCCCGGGCGCCGGCCGTCTCCACCGGATCGGCGCCCTTGAAACCGGGAGCGCCGGCCCGGTAGTCGGTCGCCGCGACGAGCCAAAGGGTCGCCTCCGTGGCGCCTTCGACCTGGAGACCTTCGGGTGTGGCGCGCACCTGGCCGCCGTCACATCGCACCTCGAGCCGCGCGGCGAACAGAACGCCACCGTTGCGAGCCTGCCCGTGCAGGGCCGCATAGTTCCCTTCGTATGCGACCGTCGCATTTTCCTCGCGCGCCAGTGAAGCGCGGAATGACAGCGCGCCGGGTCTGTCTGCCGAAATCCGCATGACGATGGGGGCTGCTCCGCTCCATGCGAACACCTCGCGCGTGTGCCGCACGCCTCCGGCGCGATATTCCACCCGCGCGATTCCCGTGTCGAGATCGAGCGAGCGCCGGTAATCCTCCGTGGCGTCGCCGTGCGCGAAATCCAGCAGCAGGTCGCCGAGCGTCTGATACGACGCCGGCGTCACCTGCGGATGCAGCATCATATCGCGGCTGGCCATCGCCTGCGCCTCGGAGTACTTTCCTTCGAAGAGCAGTTGGCGCACCTTGGGCAGCGCTTCCAGCGTCTGTGGCCCGTCGAGCGCCTCGGGATGCCCCGACCACAAGCTGTGCTCGTTCAATTGCAGCCGCTCGCGCTCGACGCCGCCGAACACCATCGCGCCGAGATTGCCGTTTCCGATTGGTAGGGCCTCGCTCTCCCATTTCGTCGCGGGTTTGCGATACCACAGCGTCAGCGGCTGCTCCGTGCGCTCCTGTGCCGGGGCCGACACCCCGGCCAATGTTGCGCCGATGCCCTGAATCAATTCCCTGCGGGTCGTTCTGCTCATGGCGTGACGGACTCCAGCGGGCCGAGCTTCGCCAGCGCCGGCCGGATGCGGGCCGCGTCGCCCGCGGCCACGATCAGCGCGCGCTGCGGATCGAAGTATTTGCGGGCGACCGACTGAATCTCCGACGGCGTCACCGCGTTGAGCTTGGCGGGGTACCTTTCCCAGTAATCCGGCGAGAACCCGTATCGGTAACGCAGGTACGAATTCGTAACCACCTGCTGCGGCTGTTCGAGCGTCAGCGCGAACGAACCGGCGGCGGCGCGTTTCACCGCGTCCAGTTCCGTGTCCGTGACCGGCTCTTCGCACAGGCGGCGGAGCTGTTCGAGAATGATCGCGATCGAATCGGCTGTCGTGTCCGTCCGCACGCCGGCGCGGACGCGCCAGAAACCGGTAAAACGGGGCGCGGCATAAACGCTCGAGACGTTGTAGGCGTATCCCTTCTCCTCGTGGAGTATCTGGTAGAGCCGGGAACCGGTTCCGCCACCGAGGAGCGTGTTTAAGAGCGGCATCGTATGGAAGTCCGGATCGCGGCGGTCGAAGAGCAGTCCGCCGATCGCAATCTCGGTCTGCGCGGCGCCGGGCCTGTCGATCAGCACAATTCGCCGCGCGGCCGCCAGTGGCGGGTTCGGTGGCAGCGTCGCCTTCACCTCCGGCCCCTTCCACGCCCCGAGCAGCCTCTCCGCCTGCGCATGAAATGCGGACGCACGAATCCGTCCGACGCACAGCACTACGGTATTCGAGGGTGTATATCGTTCCCGGTGCCAGGACGATAACATCTCGGTCGTGAGGGCCGCGAGCGCGGCGGCAGGAGGCATCGTGATGGCGGCGGGATGATTGCCGTAGATGAGATGCTGCACCGTGTCGTCTGCCAGCGAAGGGGCCTGACTGTTGCGTAGCCGCTGGCTCATCATCCAACGCTGACGCGACCCGGCGAAATCATCCGCCGGAAATGACGGCTGCAGCATCAGGTTGCACAACAGGGAGAACCACTGCGGCCAGCCGCTGCTGAGTCCCGCCGCATCGCCTCCGGCTGTTTCCGCGCCCGGCGATGCGGACGTTGTCAACGTGGCCCCGAGACGCGCCGCCGCCTCGACGATCTGCTTCCCCGTCTGTCCCGCCGCGCCCTCGCGCAGCAGGTCGGCGGTCAACTCCGCGACGCCGGGCCGCGGCGAGTAAATTGTCCCCGCGCCCTCGATTCGAATACTGATCGTGGCAATCGGCAGGCGATTGTCTTCGAGAGCGATCAGCGTCACGCCGTTCGCCAGTTTCACCGGCTCTGCCGCCGGCATGGTCACGGTCAAGGTTTCGCGCGAAAGCGGAGCGCGGTTTTTGCGTTCGGCCGCCCATGCCGCGAGGGGCGCCGACAGCAGCAGTTGCCGCCGCGTCATGGCCGCCCTCCGGCCCCGGGGGTGACGATCAGAACCGTCCGGTTCGAGGGCGTGAGGTGCTTCTGCGCCACGCGGCGCACGTCGCCGGCGGAAACGCGCGACTCGGCGCCCTCCCACTCGTTGACCGTCTCGACCTGTCCGGATCCGATGAGGGACTGGGCCAGCATCGCCGCGCGCGCCGTGGTCGAGACGAGCGAAAACGCCCGCCGCCGCAGGGCGTCGGTCCAGCACCGGTCCAACTCCTCGCGCGACACCAGTTCACGCTTGATGCGGTCGACTTCCTCGTAGATCAGCTTCTCGGCTTGAGCCGGATCTTTGCCGGGCGCGACGATCGCCTGCACCGTGAGCAGATTCGCGCCGCCCGAGGCTTCCAGATTCACAAGGACGGCGCTCGCCACGCCGGCGTTCTTCACCAGGGAAGTCGGAATGCGCGCCGCCTCGTTGGCGCCCAGCACTTCGCCGAGCCGTTTCACCGCGAACCAGTCAGGGTCCGTAAAAGCCGGAACGCGCCATGAAATGAGGACCTCCGGAACCTGCATGCCAGCGTCCGGCGATGTTTCGCGCTTCTCCGTGGCGCGTCCCGGTTCCCGCGTGTCCGGCGCCGGCGGAGCGGCGCGCGCGGGGATAGGCTCGAAGTACTTGCGGATCAGATCGCGAGCCTTGCCGGAATCGAAATCGCCGACCAGCACGATACCCGCATTGGACGGCGCATAGTTCGCCTGGTAGAATCGCGCCGCGTCCTCCACCGTGGCGGCGTTCAACTCCTCGACGCGAGGATAGGTAGTCCGTTGATTGCGGAGATTGTCGTACGAAAGCGGATTGAGGCGCAGCCGCGCGCGAGTGAACGGGCTGGCAAACGCTGTGGCCCGCTCCTCCAGCAACAACCCCCGGGCTGCCGCGAATCCTTCCGGTGTGATGTCGAGACCCCGCATCCGGTCCGCTTCCAGAAATAACGCCAGTTCGAGCTGGTTTGACGGGAGGTTCTCGAAGAACAGTACGATGTCCGACGACGTCTGGCTGTTCGCCGTGCCTCCGGTCCCCGAGACCAGCGACATGTGCTCGCCCCGTGCCACGTTCGCCGATCCCTGAAACATCATGTGCTCGACCAGGTGCGCCAGGCCGCCGTGCTCCGCCGGCTCCTGACGTGTGCCCGCGCGGTATGCCACCGCCAAGGCGATGGTCGGAGAACCGCGGTCGGCCGACAGAACCACGCGCAACCCGTTCGAGAGAGCATAGGTGTCTAGCGGCAGCCGCACCGAATCCGTGGTTCTCCCGCGCCACCACCAGGCGAACGCCACGGTTAAGAAAATGGCCACCGCCGCGCCCGCGACCCATTTGGGACGGAATCGCGGTGGGCGGCGCGCCGGTTTCGGCGGCGCGTCACCCTCCAACGCGCGGATGGCGTCTTCCACCGACTGGAATCTCGCCGCCTGGTCCTTTTCCAGGCACCGCAGAACCGCCGCTTCGATATGCTTCGGCAGCGCAGGATCGATTGCCCGGAGAGGCTTCGGCCGTTCCCGAATCTGCTTTAGCGCCAGCGTCACAGCCGTGTCGCCGGTGAACGCCACAACGCCGGTGAACATTTCGTACAGGATCAGTCCGAACGCGTAGATATCCGTGCGGTGGTCGACCGGCTTTCCCTCGGCCTGCTCCGGCGCCATATACGCCGGCGTGCCGATGATCGCGCCCGTAGCCGTGACATCGGCCGCAAACGATCGCGAGATGCCGAAGTCCATGATCTTCAACTCGCCGCGCGGCCCGAGCATGATGTTTTCCGGCTTGAGGTCGCGGTGCGCGATCGATTGACGATGCGCCTCGGCTAGCCCCGCTGCGAGCTGCCGGGCCAGATCGAGGACGCGGCCGACCTCCAGTTTTCCTTCGCGTTCGAGGAGGGCGCGCAGGCTCTCTCCCTCGACGAACTCCATCGAGAGGTACACGGAGTCGCCCGAGCGATGAAACTCGTACAGCCGGGCGACATTGCGGTGCGTGATCTGGTGCGCCAGCCGCAGCTCGTTCTTGAACCGCTCCAGGATGTGCGAATCGGCCGCGATCTCGGGTTTCAAAATCTTGATCGCAAGAATTTCGCCCGTCTCGCGATCGCGCGCCTTAAAGACGATTCCCATCCCGCCGCGTCCGAGTTCCCCCAGCATTTCGTAACGCTGGGGCAGCGGCTCCGGCCGGAGTGGCGCCATAAAAGTCGTTTCGAACTGCGGATCGGTCGGTTCGGGCACGCTTGCCTGAGTTTACTACTCACAGGTACAGCTTCGGCAGATACTCCAGCGCTTCGGCGAACGGCTTGGCTTCCCCCGCCGCCACCTGGTACATGCGCTCATGGCTGGCGATGGCTCCCCGGCTGAGCTCGTCATATGGGCGGTTGCAGACGTCCAGAAACCCAATATTGTAGTTTTCGCCGTCAAAGCGGCCGAGCGCGCTCTGGTCGTATAGCGTGAACCAATGCACGCCGGCGCAATACGGGTCGGCCGCGGCATCCTCGAGGTAGACGCGATAGGCCTTGGCGCGCTCCGCCTGGTTTTTCAGATGGCCGATGCCGGACGCCGGCAGGCCGGCGTCGAGCGCGCCGAAGTGCCACTCCCCGACCAGCACCGGCATTTTGAGGAGCGACGCGATCCGTTCCGCCGTGCCGGCCGGGAGCTTGTCCTGGTAGCAGTTGAGGCTGAAGACATCGAACGATTTCATGCCCGGCACGGCCCAGTCCTTCGGAATTCCCTGCCACCGCATCCCGAGGTTGAGGTGCTTTGAATCCACCTGCCGGCAAGCCTTGGAGAGCGCCTGGAAGTAGCGTTCCACCATCACGCCGCTAAAATCGCGTAGATCGCCCATCGATTCCGGCGGCAGCAGGCCCTGCCACCTGCCGCGTCCGATCTTGTCGAACGTCGCTGCCGTTTTCCAGGCGGCGGCGAGCGCCGCGTCGCCTTCGTATTTGCGTCGCAGGAAACGAGCCAACTCGTCGCGGGTGGCGTTCGTTTCACTGTTATACAGCAGTCCGGCGGCCGGCAGTTCCGAGGAGAAGGCCCATGTCGGCTCATTCATCAGGAAGTACCCGATCAGAGCCGGGTCGTCGAGTGTCGTCCGCAACTGTCCGGCATAGTCAGCCGCGTCCTGGCCGAAACCGGCGTGGAAGACGTCGGGGAAATCCCGGTACACCAGGCCGGAGCGGCCCGCGCGAAAATTGATCGGACGCACGTACGGAAAGTGGGCCTTCGCCGCGAATTCCCACTCGCTCCAGTTTCCGGCCGTGTTGAAACGGAGCCGTTTCAACTCGGCCAGGACGGTCCGCGCCCACTTGTCGCGCCAGCCGTCGCGGCCAAACGACCGGATCAGATTCGCTGCCAGGAAGTTCACCGTGCGGCCGCGGTCGCCGCCGAGTGCGTCAGCGAATTCCGGCGCCGGCGGCATCCACTGTAGCGCGGCCTCGATTCCGTCCACGCGCGCGTCGGTGTCCACGCGGACGCAATCCACACCGGCCGACCAGAAGGCGTAGCCATCGGGATCCACCAGCCACCAGCGGCGGCCGTCGTTCTGCGTGCGGAACCAGCCTGTGCCCTCGCCCAGCTTCTTCGCCTGCCAGCCGCCCCACCGCGAGAATCCTTCCGGCCACGTTTGTTTGGCAGCCCGCTCGTACTGGCCGCGAATCCGGCCGGTGAGTTCAGCGGCCGTGCGCGTCTTGGCGGGCCAATCGAGGATCGCGCTCTGTCCGAACTCGTCGAGCAGCGGCCCCTTGGGCAGCGCCGGTTTGTCGAGGCGCGGTGGCATTGCGGCTGCGGCGCGCAGTTCGGTCATGCACCATCGCACCGGATTTGGGCCTTTTCGCGACACCGTCAGCGTGAGCCGGTCCACCTGCCCCAGATCCACGCGATCTCCGCCGACGATCGGCTTGAGAAACGCTCCTTCCCGTTCGGCCATCCAGCGGCTCTGATCCACCAGTCCGAGATCGAGGCGCACCCGGAACGAGCACTGGTTCAAGGCGCCGAAGCTGAAGCGGAAGGCTCGACCGTTCTCGCCTTCGCGCAGCGAGATGGCGAACGTCGCGAGCTCGCGCCCATCGAGGAGCATGTCGGAGGTGAGGCATTTGGCATCCGCCAACGCGCCCTTGGGAAACCGGACTTGTATCCCGTCGCCGGCCGCTTCGGCGACGTGCCACTTGGCGTCCGGAATCGGCGCGGCGCCGTCTTCCGTGCGCAGCTTCCCCAGGAGGGCGCGCTCGCCGAGGTTGGGCGCCTGCGCCAGAAGCGCCCGCCCCACGCCGATCGCCGTGACGGTGACGAAATGTCTGCGATCCATAAGTATGCTCCAGCGGGAGCGTAACAGACAGCGGGGGCCGGTTCAAGGACTACCAGGTGATCAGGATTAGCGATACTCCGTGCAGCGGCAGGTCGAAGGTGAGGCGAATCCGTCCGTCGGTGGAATTGACCCAGCGCGGCGAGTCGACGGATTCGAGCTGCCCCGCGGCTTCCAGCAGCGTGTACTGTTGCGGAGTCGGTTGCGCCGGCGAGCCCATCCTGCGCCACGCTTCGTAAGAATTGCTGTGCTCGTCGTCGACCCGGAAGTGCTGGAGCAGGCTGCGCCCGCGCGGCACGCCCGCCACCGTCAGTTCGATCGGCGCGGCCGCGCCCGCCTTCGCCGAATCGTGGTAATTCGAGACCAGGACCGCGGCCGAATGCGCCCCGATACTCGCCATCGCGTGCACGTCGGGCTTTCCTTTCACGCCGCCGCTCAACATGCTGTCGAGCGATGCCGCCGCGGAGCTCTCGACTTCGACCCGGTCCCCCGTCATCATGCCCAGCATCCGGAACACGTTGAGGACAGGCTTGTCGACACCATTGGTTGCCAAGTCCCGGAAACCGTCGAACCACGGCTGGTTCTCGAATTCGAACGCCCAGGTGACTGCGCCCATCAGGTTGACGCCGTGCTTGGCCGCAAGCTCGAGATGTCGTGGCATGACGGCCGCGGTATAGCTCGCATACATCACTCCGTTGCGGTATGCGTTTTGCGGATAGACGCGGGACGAACAGGCGGCGCAGCCTTCGGGGTCGGATTCGCCGATAATGATGGGCTTTCCTTTCAGCTCGGGCACGGAGGCGATGATCTCGAAACCCTTCGATAGATCCTGCAACTGCTTCTCGATGCCCATCACCACATTGCCCTCCACGAAGCGCGGCGCACCCTTGGCGTGGAAGCTGATGAAGTCGAGCGGCGCCCCGCTCTTGCCGGTGGCGAAGTTCGTGCCATGGACCGCGTGTTCCAGGAAATTGCGCAGGAAGGCAGCCGCATTGGCGCCGCCCGGCCCCGTGGAATCGGGCCCGCCGACGCGCGCCGCCGGCAGCGCGCGTTTTACGGCATCGGCCGAATAGTCATAGAGCTTGTGATACTCCTCCGCCGTCCCCTTCCAATATGCGATATTCGGCTCGTTCCAGACCTCCCACAGCCACGACTCGACCTCCGCCCGCCCGTACTTCCGCACGCAGTGCGTCACCCACTGGTACACCAGCTCCGCCCACTTGGAATAGTCCTTAGGCGGATAGGCCCAACCGGTATAGATGTCGTTGTAATTGTCGCCGGGCTTCCAGTGGTGCCGGTACGGCTGCGGATGTGACGACAGGGCTTCGGGCATGAATCCGATCTGCACCAGCGGCTTCATCTTCCGCTCCATATAGGTGTCGAAGATACGATCCGTAATCGTCCAGTCGTAAATGGGCTTGCCGGAAGCATCCTCCGTGTAGGCATTGGTCGATCCCCATTTGAGATCGGCTTGCCCGTCGCCCGTTACCAGCAGACTGTGGACGCGCACATAGACCGGCACGGGACTGAGCCCCGCGATTTCGGAAAGCAGCTTCCGGCCGCCCTTCATGTACGTGTAATTGGGCTCGTCGTGTCCGAAGAACGACCACACCGGACGCAACGGTCCGGCGCGCCTGGCCGTGTCCACCTGAATCGCGACGGGCTGTGCGAACGCGCCGATGCAAAACGTGAGAGCCAACAGATGCAATCTCGTCATGGTTTGAAACTCAGTGTACGCCCGCTGGCGCGCCCCCGGTGAAAGCTGCTAGTGTGGTCTTTCGAAAATCGGCTGTTCGAGTCTGAAATGACGGCATGAGATACCGACTTAACGAGGACTGGCTGGCCGTCTGGCTGGGGCTCTGCCTCTTTGCGTTATCCCTCGGTCCCCTATTCGGCGCCGACCTGCTCGGCTGGGCGGTGACGACGTCCGTCTGGACCCGCGCCGCGACCGCCCTGGCGCCCGCTTCGAGAGCATATGCGCGGCTTCCGGGAGCCGCCTCGCTGTTCGCGACTTTCGTCTTCCTGCTCACCTTGCTGACCGCGGGTGCGGCGGCGCTCGGACTCAAGCCGCTACACTTCGCCAGGGGATTCACGGCAGTCTTCGCGGCCTCCTATGCGTCGTGGATCGCCGGCAGTTGCGCTTATATCGCGTCGACGCCGGACAAGCGGGCAGCGTTTCACATCGGCTGGTCGCTGAACCTGACGAATGAAGCCGGGTTCCTTGTCGCGTTACTTGCCGGACTGCTGGTCGGAAACGCTTTCCCGTTCGCCGCCTCGCGGATGAAGGACGCCATCCGCCCTGAACTGTACATCAAGACCGCCATCGTGATCCTCGGCGGGTTTCTTGGCGTCACGGCGGCTGAGCAGATGGGCCTCGCGACGTCGGTGATGTTTCGCGGTCTGTGCGCGATTGTCGAAGCGTACCTGATCTATTGGGCGCTGGTGTATTACATCGCGCGCCGTTATTTCAAGTTCAGCCGGGAATGGGCGGCCCCCCTGGCATCCGGAATTTCGATCTGCGGCGTCTCCGCCGCGATCGCCACCGGTTCGGCCATCAAGGCGCGCCCGGTGGTTCCGGTGATGGTGTCGTCGCTCGTGGTCATCTTCGCGGTCCTGGAAATGCTGCTGCTGCCGTTCCTCGCGCAGACTTTCCTGTTCCGCGAGCCGATGGTGGCTGGCGCGTGGATGGGTCTGGCGGTGAAGACCGACGGCGCCGCCATGACCAGTGGCGCCATCGCCGACGCGCTCATCCGCGCCCGCGCCCTGGCCGTCGACGGGGTGGCATATCAACCTGGTTGGATCATGGCGGTCACGGCGACGGTGAAGGTCTTCATCGACGTGTTCATCGGCATCTGGGCGTTTGTGCTGGCCTGGATCTGGTCCGTCAAGATCGATCCGCAGCCCGGAGAGAAGGTCCGCGTCCGGGCCATCTGGGAGCGTTTTCCGAAGTTCATTCTCGGCTACGCCGCCACTTTTGCGGCCACCCTGGCGATCGGTCTTCTCGCGCCCTCTGCGGTTCCGAAGTTGAAGACGGCGATGGCGCAGGCTGGGATCTTCCGCGGAATCTTCTTCGTCATGACTTTCTTCACCATCGGCCTGGTGTCGAACTTCCGCAAGCTGTGGGAAGAGGGCATCGGACGCCTCGCCCTCGTCTACATCTTGTGCCTGTTCGGCTTCATCATCTGGATCGGCCTGGCGATCTCGTGGATCTTCTTCCACGGCGTCAGACCGCCGCACGTTTAAAGGATCGCCATGGAACAACCCAAGCTCTCCGACGAATTGAAAAGGATGCCGTACGAGCCCCTTCTGCCGATCGAAAAGAAGCTCGTACTGTGGAGTCTGCTGCTCGGAGTAGTCCTGCTGGCCATGCTCGTCGCGGTCAATCGGCTGTTCTTCGGCTGATGGACGGATGGTCAGCTACCAGTCGACCACGGATCCGTCATCCGGATCGTATCGCGTGCGGTACTCCTGCGGCTCCCCGACCTGCGCCATCAGCTTGTTTTCGTCGATTGTGATCCCCAGCCCCGGCTCGGTAGGCAACTCCCGATGCCCGTTCTTCACTGGTGGCAGCGGCTTCGCCAGCAGGTTGGCGTGCTCTGCGTCGCCGCGCTCCTGGATCAGGAAGTTCGGAATCGAAGCCGCCACTTGCAAGCTCGCCGCCAGCGAGCATGGTCCCTGCGGGTTGTGCGGAGCAATCGGCGAGTAGTACGCCTCCGCCATCCCGGCAATCAGCCGCAGTTCCGTGATACCACCTGCATAACAAACGTCCGGCTGGAGGATCATCGCGGCCCGTTTTTCGAGGATCTCGCGGAAGCCCCACTTGGTGAAGATCCGCTCTCCTGTGGCAAGCGGGATGTGGGTCTTCTTCGCCAGTTCCGCCATCACGTCCACATTGAGGGGCTGCACCACCTCTTCGTAGAACCAGGGGTGAGACGGCTCCAGCGCCTTGATGAGCAGCGACGCGGTGGGCGGCTCGACCGCGCCGTGAAAGTCGATGCCGATGTCGACGCCCGGCCCCTGCCGGTCCCGCAGGGCTTTGAATCGCTCCGCCACCTCGTCGACGAATTTCTGGCCCTCGACGTATTTGAACGGCGCGCGGGTCGCATTCGGCGCCACCTTCATGGCATTGACGCCTGTCGTCGCGCTGACCGTTCCATAGACGCGGATGCGGTCGCGTGTCGGTCCGCCAAGCAGTTTGTAGACCGGCACTCCGTAGACTTTGCCCTTGATGTCCCATAGCGCCTGGTCGATGCCGCTGAGAATGGCGGTCTTGATCGGCCCGCCGCGATAAAACGAGCCGCGGTGGATCGCCTGCCAATGGAACACCACGCGATTCGGATCCTGCCCGACCAGGTAGCGCCCCACCTCCAGCGCTCCCGCCGCGCAGGCCTTGGCGTCGTCCTTGAGCATCTCGCCCCAGCCGACGATTCCCGCGTCGGTTGATATTTTCACGAACACCCAGGAGTTCTTCAGAACGAATGACTCCACCTTGGTGACCTTGATCGCATCGTTCGGCCCGACCGCGGCCGCATTGGTCCGATCCGCGGTGAACACCGCGTCCAGACCGAACAGCGTTCCCGTCGCCAAAGCCCCCCGAAGAAGTGATCGGCGATCGATTGGTGGTTGTGCCATGGTGCTCCCTTCGGGGTCGATTCTACACCAACCGAATATGGTCATGAATAACAATATAGAGATGGGTTTAACTGAAAATGGGTTAGAATTCCAGTGATGCCCAGGGTTTTTGTGCTCACGCTCCTTGCGCACGCCGTCCTGCTGGCGCAAGGCTCTCCCGCCGTCGAGACGGGTTGGTATAACGGCGATTGCCAGATGGGAATCGGGGGCCCGGCGAACTATGTCTCGGATCGGCAGTTCGTTCGCGTTTACGATAACTTCGCAGTCCCCGACGGCGGGTGGACCGTTACCGGCGCCTTCTCCGACAATAGTATGTCCTTCACCAATGTCAGCGAGGCTGTCTGGGAGATTCGCGGCGGAATCTCGGCTGGCAACGGCGGTCTGATTGTCGCATCCGGGCGGAGTCCCGCGAAGCAAACCCTGTTGCTGACATGGCCCGACGGGCAAAACCTCTACCGTGTCCAGGTCGATGGCCTCCGTGTGCGACTGGCTGCCGGAGCGTATTGGCTGAGCGTCACCCCGGTAGTGGATTCTGCGTTTCATACCCAGTCTTTCTTGTGCGCGACGCGCGGCGCGAATGCCGTCGGCAGCCCGCGCGGAAATGACGCCCAGGCATTCCTCTATGCCTCGGGCCCTCCCGGCATACTCTTTCAGCCGGCGCAGAGTTCGGGACAATTGGGAACGAGTGGCGACTTCTCCCAAGGCGTCCTCATCTCCACGTCTTCGGTCCTTCCTCCGCCACCCTCGATCGTCTCGGTCGTAAGTGCTGCCAGTTGGCAAGCGGGTCCGGTCGCGCCGGGTGAGATCGTCACCATTCAAGGAACCGGCTTGGGACCGCCTGCCGCGTCGGCGCTGATGATGGACGATGCCGGTAAGGTCTCGACGACTCTCAACGGCGTTCTCGTGTTATTCAACGGCGTGGCGGCTCCGGAGACCTATGTCGGTGGCTCCCAGATCAACGCCGTGGTCCCATACGAGGTCGCCGGAGCGTCCAGCCTCGTCCTCCAGGTCTTTGTCGGTGGCCAGCCGTCCAATGAATTTTCGCTGGCCGCGGCCGCCGCAGCGCCAGCTCTGTTCACGGCCAACGGATCTGGCACAGGGCCGGCGGCGATCCTTAATCAGGACTCTACCTATAACGGACCTGCGAACCCGGCCCCCAAGGGCAGTTATGTCGTCCTCTATCTTACTGGCGAAGGGCGGACTACTTCGCCTGTGACCGGCAAGATTACGATCTTGTCGTCCGTTGCGCCGGTGACTCCTCAGCCCTTGCTCCCGGTCGCGGTCTCGATCGGTGGCCAACCCGCGGCGGTGAGCTTCTACGGAGAAGCGCCTGGCTTGGTGTCGGGCGTGCTGCAAGTCAATGTCCAGATTCCCGCGGCCGCCGGCTCGGGAAACGTCCCGCTGTCGGTGTCCGTCGGCCCCGACAGCACGCCCTCGGGCGTCACGATTTTCGTGAAGTGACGGTAGGCTCCGCTATTCTGAAGCGGAGCCTGGATATGCGACTGAACTCGATCACCCTCTTCTCACTGCTCGTTGCAGCGTTGCGTCTGGCGCACGGCCAAGGCGGCGTGCCGACATTCCAGCGCACGGCCGGCCAGGCGTCGTACACTCTGTTCGGCGGCGATCCGGCGCGCGGAGGAGGCGCGACGATTCCCACGCTGCTCGTTCCCATCGCCCTCTCCTTCGATTCGAAAGTGTCCGCAGGGAAGCCCTTCGTGATGGACGCGGCCCCCGACGCGTCCGGCGTCCTCCATTCGCCCGTCTTCGCCAAATTCGCGTTCCCGTCCGGCGGCACGACCCAGTACGTCGACGCGATGCTTCGCACGACATTCCCCTCCGCTGAAGGTTGGCACACGCTTCTCGGCCCGCCAGAAGTCAAGCCGGTCAAGATCGCCGTTCCGGCCGGGTACGGCTATGTCCTCACCTCGAAAAAGAGCGGCGCCGCCTTAGCCGTGGTCGATATCGAGTTCCTGCAACGGGAGCTCTTCACGCAAGTTCCTAAACAAGACGGCAAGCTCGTCATCGCCGTGACGCACAACACGACGTTTTACGCCGCGGGCGACGCCACCCTGTGCTGCTCCTGGGGAACCCACGGCGTCGATTCCGCCACCGGCAACTCGTTCGTGCTCGGCTCCTATCTCCGCGCCGCGCCCGCCATTGTCGAGGATGGCGACGTGCAGCCGCTCACGCAGCAGCTCGCCGAATTTGTCAACGATCCTCTGCACGATCCTCTTCTGCACGGCCGCAATGTCAAGGTTCCCGGCAACACGTTCCCCGCTTGGATGCGTCCCGCCTCGATGCGTCCCGGCGACCAGGGCGGCTGCGGCGGAACGAGTGTCGCCTCCGCCTACTTCCTGCTCGAACCGACGAATACGAACCCCAAGAACAACATTCCTGTATCGAAGGCCTACGTAGCCCGGATGGAGGGAGCCGTCTACCATCTGCAGAACGTCGCGCTGCTGCCGTGGTACACCGGCTCGGCGGAAGGTCTCGGCGGCCGGTACAGCTTTCCCGATGCCGCCGCTCTTCCCGAACCTGCCAAGCCCTGTCCCGCCCGCGGAGGACGTGGCGGCGCGCCTCCCGCGCCGGCGGTCGCGGCGATTCCAAACTCCGGGCCACCCAACGGTCACCGCCTCATCGGCTATTGGGCCGGTTACGGCGGACCCGGCTCCACAATCCCGCTGCGCGAGGTCTCGCCACAGTGGGACGTCATTCTCATCGCCTTCGCCACGCCGGATCGGAATGCCCCGGAGGGGACCATGCAGTTCCGAACGCCTGCCGGTCTCGACACCGCGCAGTTCAAGGCCGACATCGCGTATCTGCAGAGCCAGGGCAAGAAAGTGATGATCTCGCTCGGCGGCGGCGGACAGCATTTTACCCTCGCCGACCCGCAGCGCGTCCCCAACTACGTCGCCTCAGTTACCCGCATCGTTGAGGAGTATGGCTTCGACGGCATCGACATCGATTTCGAAAGCCCCTCTCTCTCCATCGACCCTGGAGACACCGATTTCAAGAACCCGACGACGCCGTCGATCGTGAATCTCATCTCCGCGCTGCGCCAGTTGCGGGAGCGCTTTGGTCCGCGTTTCATGATCAGCCTCGTCCCCGAAGGCACGCAGATTCCCTCCGGCTATCCCAGCTATGGAGGCCAGTTCGGCTCCTACCTCGCCATCACCTATGCCATCCGCGACATTCTCTCCTTCATCGACGTCCAGGATTACAACACCCCGCCTCTGCAAGGGCTCGATGGCGAAATCTACCAACCCGGCACGGTCGACTATCACGCGGCCATGACCGAACTACTGCTGCATGGCTTCAACGTGGGTGGCGATCCCCGCCACGTCTTCCCGCCCTTGCCCGCGAATCAGGTCGCCGTCGGGTTTCTCACCGGAGACACCACACCGGGGATCGTGAGTCAGGCGATGGATTACATCATCACCGGCAAGGCGCCCGCCGGGAGCACGTACAAACTCCGCCAGCCCGCTGGCTACCCCGGCATGATCGGCGCGATGTTCTGGACAATCGACGCCGACCGGCGCGCCGATTACAGCTTCTCAAACGTCGTCGGTCCGCTCCTCCACGGCTATCCGGCAGCCAAGTAGACCTAGGAGTATCGTCACTGGACCCTCCATCTCGAAATGTGTAATAATTCATTCTAGTGAATAAAAATTCAGAAGAGGTCAGCGCTTTGGCCGCTATGATCACCCCCAACCAGATCCTCAAAACCGCTTCCCGCGACCTCCTGCGCGACCTCGACCTCACTCACGACGAGCTCCTCTACCTCCTTGACCTCGCCATCGAAGTCAAACAGTCGCCGCGCGACTATGCCCACGTGCTTGATGGCAAGTCGATTGCCCTCCTCTTCGAAAAACCTTCCCTCCGCACCAAGCTCACCTTCGAGCTCGCCATCAAACAGCTCGGCGGCGACTCCGCGTTTCTCGAAGGGCCCATCGGCGTCCGCGAGCCGCTGAAGGATGTCGCCCGGAACCTGGACCGATGGTTCAATGGCTTGGTCGCCCGCGTGTTTTCCCAACAGACCGTCGAGGACCTCGCCGCCTGGTCGTCGGTTCCGGTCGTCAATGCGCTCAGCGACATGTACCACCCCTGTCAGGCGCTGGCTGACGTCCTCACCATTCGCGAACGCTTTGGCCGCCTCTCCGGATTGAAGCTCGCCTTCATCGGCGATGGCAACAATGTCGCGCAGTCCCTCATGCTCACCGCGCTCCGGCTCGGCATGGACTTCTCCCTCGCCTGTCCCGGTGGATACTCGCCGAATCCCGACCTGGTCGACCAGGCCGCAGGTCTCGCCGCCGTCTCCGGCGCCTCGCTTCTCGTCACGCACGACCCCGCCTTGGCCCTCAAGGGCGCCCACGCGGTTTATACCGATGTTTGGGCCAGCATGGGGCAGGAGCATGAAGCCATCCTGCGCAAGAAGGCGTTTCACGCCTACCAGGTGAACGAACAGCTCTTCCGCATGGCGCGCGCGGACGCCATTTTCATGCATTGCCTCCCCGCCAAGCGCGGCGAGGAAACCACCGAAGGGGTCATGGAGAACGAACGCTCCGCCGTCTTCGATCAGGCTGAGAATCGTCTTCATGCCCAAAAAGCTCTGTTGTTAATGATGTTGTAAAAAGACCTTTCTATGAATAAACCTAAAAAAGTAGCCCTCGCCTATTCGGGCGGCCTCGACACCTCTGTCATCATTCCCTGGCTGAAGGAGAACTACGGCTGTGAGGTCGTCGCGGTCTGCGGCGATATCGGACAGGGCGGCGACGAGCTCACCGGTCTCGAGGAAAAGGCCCGCAAAACCGGCGCCTCCGAAGTCTACATCGAGGACATGCGCGAGGAGTTCGTCTCCGAATACCTTTGGAAGCTGGTCCGCTCCGGCGGCGTCTACGAGCACAAGTATCTCCTCGGCACGTCAATTGCCCGCCCCCTGCTCGCGAAGAAGCAGGTCGAAGTCGCCCTCGCCAGCGGTTGCGACGCCCTCTCCCATGGCTGCACGGGGAAGGGAAATGACCAGGTCCGCTTCGAGCTGACGTATAAAGCGCTCGCGCCGCAGTTGCCGGTGATTGCCCCCTGGCGTGAGTGGAAGATCGTTTCGCGCGAGGACGCCATCGAATATGCCAGGTCGCGCAACATTCCCATCTCGGCGTCGACCACCAAGATTTACAGCCGCGACCGCAACATCTGGCACATCTCGCACGAGGGCGGCGCTCTCGAAG
>CAZSQK010000013.1:0-119737 GCA_964608645.1 uncultured Solibacteraceae bacterium
CGCCGCGCCCGCCCCCCGGTCCGCCCGGCCGCCCCCCGGAGGGCCGCCGAAGCCGCCGGCGTGCACGATTCGCCGCGCGCGCCACGGCTGCACATACTGCAATTGTTCCGGAAAACGTTTTGGATCCGCCGCGGCGTCGAACGCCTCTTTGCCAAGGATCGCCGAGGTCTGATGATGCCCGTGGCCGTCACGCGCCGTCCCCGTGAAGCCGAGAATGATGACATCCGGGCGATAGTTCCGGATCACCCAGACGACGTCCCCGAGGATCCGGTCGTGACCCCATTTCTGCAGAGTTTCCGCGGCCGTTTTGCTAAAACCAAAATCGATCGCCCGTGTAAAAAACTGCTCCGCGCCGTCGATCTGCCGCGCGTCGAGCAACTCCTGCGTGCGAATGATCCCCAACTGCGCGCCCTGCTCCGATCCGATCAGGTTCTGCCCCCCTTCCCCCCGCGTGAGCGAAAGGTATGCCGTGCGCATGTAGCGGCCGCGCGCGAAATAGGCGAGGACGGCCGTCCGCTCGTCATCGGGATGCGCTGCGATCATCAGCACGGTTCCGAGCTCGTTCAGTCTATGAAGGGACTGTTCGATCTCGGCAGCGCCGGAAAAGGGGCGTTGTTGCGCCCGGAGTGGTACGAACGTTGTCAGAAATAGCGCGGCTGACAGGAACCTGGCAAGCTGTTTGCTCGTCGTAGGCATTAGTAGACCATTCTATAGGAATGGTGAAGGAGGGGTCATGAAGGCTGCACGCGCCGTAAGCAGCTTTTTTTCCGCTCTCCGCATCCCACGGTCCAAGCCGCGGCCGGCAGTTCCCGCGGAATGGATCGCCCAACCGAAAATCGGTCTCGCCCTGGGCGGCGGCTTTGCCCGGGGTATCGCGCACGCCGGAGTCCTCGAGGTGTTCGAGCGGCACGGCATCCCCATCCATTGCATTACCGGGGTCAGCGCCGGTTCGATCGTCGCCGCGGCCTACGCCAGCGGCGCGACCCCGGCCGAGATCGCGCGCGCCGGCTGCGCCATGCGCTTCGGCGATGTCGCCCGCTGGAGCTTGTGCCGGATGGGGTTTGTGGTCAGCGAGCGGATGAAGCGGTTTCTCGAAGGCCTGTTGAAGGCCTATCGTTTTGAAGAAATGCGCATCCCATTGGGGGTCATTGCAACCGATCTCTGCACCGGACAGCCGGTGCGGTTCCGCGACACCGGAGACGTGTTCCTGCCGATCCGCGCGAGTTGCTCCTATCCCGGCTTATTCCAACCGGTGCGCTACAACGGCCGCCTGCTCGTCGACGGCGCCATGAGCATGGAAATTCCCGCCGCCCTGGCGCGCCATCTGGGCGCCACGCACGTGATTTCCGTCCATCTCCCCGCACAGGCGGGCGAGAAAGCGCCGGCCAACGTCTTCCAGGTGGTCAATCGCTGCTTCCAGATCATGCAGACGCGCACGGAAGACAGCTGGCGCCGGGAAAGCGATCTCGTGATCACACCCGATGTCACCCGCATCGATTGGGACGGTTTCGGCTGTGGCCCCGAGATGTTGAAAGCCGGCGAAGCCGCCGCCCAGGCCGCTCTACCGGCCATCCGAAGCTGGTTCCCCGAACGCCAGAGAGCGCCAATCGGCCTGTTGACTCCGGTAAGCCAGGCCGGAGACTGATCATCGGACGCCGGGGCTATGCCATCTCGGCGTCCAGCACTTCGCGCACCTTCCGCAACAGCACGTCCGGCGTGAACGGCTTATGCAGGAACGCGCGCGGGGCTTCCGCGCCGCTGCCGCCGATGGCATTATCGCGGTACCCGGACATGTACAGGATCTTCAGTCCAGGAGCCCGCTCCGAAAGCTGCTTCCCCAGATCGAAGCCGCTCATCTGCGGCATCACCACGTCCGTCAGCACCATGTCCACTTTGTGCCCGTTTTTTTCGTAGGCGGCCAGCGCCGAGGCCCCGTTACTGGCCTCCATCACGTCATACCCGTTGGACTTCAGGACCGCGAACACCAACTTGCGGACGCCTTCTTCGTCATCTACCAGCAGAATTGTCTCGGATCCTTTCGCCAGACCCTTGCGATCCGGCTCCGTCACCGCGTCTTTCACGCGCGGCAGGTAAATCTCGAAAATCGTGCCGCAGTTCGGCTGGCTATAAACCGTGACGTGCCCGTCGGACTGCTTGATGGCGCCGTACACGGTCGCCAGACCCAGACCGCTGCCATTCCCCGGCGCCTTGGTGGTGAAAAACGGTTCGAAGAGTCTCGACCGCGTCTCCGGATCCATGCCGACGCCCGTGTCGCTAACGGCCAGCATCACGTACGGCCCCGCCTTCGCGCCCAGGTTCTGGCTGGCGGCCTCATCCACTTCCACGTTGGCCGTTTCGATCACCAGTTTCCCGCCGCGCGGCATCGCGTCCCGCGCATTCGTCGCCAGGTTGACCACCACCTGTTCGAGTTGCGCCGGATCCGCCTTCACCCGCCCCACACCGGGCGTCGTCAGCACGATGAGCTCGATATTCTGCCCCAGCAGGCGCCGCAGCATCGGCTCCATGCTGCCCACCACGCCGTTGAGCTCGACCACCCGCGGCTGCGCCGTCGCGCCGCGGCTGAATGCCAACAGGTGGCGCGTCAGCGCCGCCGCCCGCTCGCCCGCATAAATGATTTCGTCGACAAATCGCCGCATCGGGTTCGGCGAGGCGATCTCCGAGCGCAGCAGCTCCGCGTAACCCGTGATCACCGTCAGGACGTTGTTGAAGTCGCCCGCGACGCCGCCCGCGAGCCGCCCCACCGCGTCCATCTTCTGCGCGTGCGTCGCCTTCTCTTCGAGTTGCAGCCGCTTGCTGATATCGCGCAGAACCAGGACCGCGCCCTGCACCTCCCCCGAATCGTCCCGCACCGGCGACGCGGTGTGCTCCACCGGCGCCTCTCCCCCGCTCCGCGAAATCAGTAGGGCCGGCTCCTGCATGGCGATCGTCACCCGGTCGCGCAACGCGCGAACCAGGGGGTTCTCGATCGGTTCCCGGCTTTTCTCCTGCTGGAGCTTCAACACTTCCGCCGCGGGTTTCCCCATCGCGTCGGCGCGCGGCCAGCCGGTGAGGCTCTCCGCCACCGGATTCAGGAAGCTGACCCGGCCGTCCGCGTCGGACACCACCACGCCGTCCCCGATGCTCGATAGCGTCGCCGCGAAGAGCCGCCGGGCCTCCCGCCACGCGGCCGTCATCCAGGTGACAAGCGATCCCATGACGACGAAAGCGGTCAGCCGGATCAGGATATTCCATGCGGGCGCCGTCACCATCGGGTCGGGTCGAAGAAAGAAATAGAGGATCGCGACGGCCGAGGCCGCCGTCGACACCAGCCCGCCCGTCCGTCCGTAATGCCAGGCGCTGACCCAGGCGGCCAGCACGAACAGAACAAAGATGTTCGGTTCGAAAAACGGCCGCAGAATCACGGTGAGTAACAGGGCCGCCGCTGAGACCGCCATCGCGAAAACGCTGCTGTGCAACGGTGAGCGTTTCAGCCGATTCATCCCAACTCCGCTCCAATCGTACTACACGGCTTGTTTCACCCCGGTGACGATTCATACAGCGAAGGCTGGCCCGCCGGCCGAGTCTTCCATCGCCGATGAATCCATAACCACTGGTCGGGATATTGCCGGATCACGGCTTCGAGTTGCGCCTGCAGCGTCTGCGTATCGCGCTCGGCGTCTCCCGTCATCGGAACCGGCGGATAGAAGCGGAGCACGTACCGGCGCTCGTTCTCCAACCATAGCGCGAAGCCCGGAATCACCGCTGCGCCGCTGCGCGCCGCCAATTTCGCGAAGCCCGCCCCGGAGCAGGCGGGCATGCCGAAGAAATCGATGAAAACCCCAGTGTCGGAGGACGCATTCTGGTCGATCAGGATACCGACCGCCTCGTTCGCCGCGAGCGCCTTCAGAATCGCGCGCGCATAAACCTTCTTAAAGATCGGCCGATTGCCCGATCCGGCGCGCCGGCGCTCCACGAGACGGTCGATCAGCGGATTGTCGAGGGGCCGCACCACCACGTTCATCGGCGCCGCCAACAGCGCGTGCGCATACGCGCTCAGCTCCCAGTTGCCCAGATGGGCGGTTGCGAACAACACCCCCCGCCCATCCCGCATCGCCTTCTCGTAGTGCTCCGCTCCCTCGCAGCGGATCCAGTCGCCGGCATTCTCCCGCCGGATCGACGGGAAGCGCGCGAACGTCACCAGCAGCCGGGCGATCGAACGGAATACGCCGCCGATGACCGCGTCGCGATCCGCCTCCGGCAGCGCGAATGCGAGGTTCCGCTCCGCGGTCCGGCGCAACCGCGGAATCGCGAGATCGAGCAGGCGGGCATACCCCCGCGACAGAGCATGGGCGACCGGCAGCGGCGTCCACTCCAGTGACTTAATGACGAATAAAGCCAGCGCGTATTCGATCTGGTTCCGGAATGCCGAGCGCCGCCGCATGACAACCGAATTGTAGCGAGAGGACCGCCGGAAACCGTGACCCGTCTGATTTTCCGGCCTATTGCCACAAAGAAACCATGTAAAGCAGTCAGCCTGGATAGGTAAACTACCACCCCCCAATGCGGGTACTGGAACGTTCTAACCCTAAGAACCGAAATCTCTTGCGTCGTACCAGTTCCGATGCTAGACTCGTCATGGATGGTCTAGTACCAACTAAAAGTTGCGGTCGAGATTCAAATGCTCGCAAGTATTTTAATCATAGTTTTCTCGAGTGCCCTCCTCCTGTATTGGTTCCGCTACACCTGCATCCTTCTGGTGCGCACGGGCACGGAGGAAGTTCGCAGCTTCAGCGCGGCAGCTCAGAACAGTTTCAGTTTTGCCGAAATTCAGAACCGCCTGCGGTCCGAAGACCAATTGGATCCGCTGCATGTCGCGCTGCAACGCGACTATCAGGTTCTGACGTACCTGGTCCAACACGCCTCCGGGCTCGGGCTGGAGAGCTTCGAGGAGCGTCTGCTGGTTTGGGACTACAAACTCATGCGGACATGGTATTCGGTTACGAAGACCCTCGCTCCCACGCACGCGCGGCTCGCTCTCGGGGAAATGGCGTCGGTGCTCGGAGTCCTCGCCGGCCGCCTCGGACAACGCGCCGGGCTACAGTCTCAGGCATAAGCCGAACGGTCGTTTAACCCCAACTGTATTCTTGGCGTCTCCTTTCTTTCGTGGCGGTCTTCCGCGTGCTCTACAATGAAAAACGTGGAAAGCCAAGCGACCCTTCAACTCGCCGTGGAACGGCTGAATACTGTTCGCCGGGAAATTGCCAAGATTATTGTCGGACAGGACGACGTCGTCGAAGGCGTACTGATTTGTCTGCTGGCCTCCGGCCACGTGCTTCTGGAAGGCGTTCCGGGCCTCGGCAAAACCACTTTGCTGCGTACTCTGGCCCGCACCCTCCAACTCAAGTACTCCCGCATTCAGTTCACGCCCGACCTGATGCCCGCCGACATCGTCGGCAGCATGATCATGGAAACCGACGAGCGCGGCGGCAAGGGCCTCCGCTTCCAGCCCGGCCCGATCTTCGCCAACCTGGTCCTCGCCGACGAGATTAACCGCGCCACTCCGAAAACCCAGTCGGCGCTTCTCGAGGCGATGCAGGAGCGCACCGTCACCAGCGGCACTACCACCCACGAGCTCGAGCGCCCCTTCCTCGTCATGGCGACCCAGAACCCCATCGAGATGGAAGGCACCTACCCGCTCCCCGAAGCCCAGCTCGATCGCTTCCTCATGAAGATCCTGGTGACCTACCCCAGCCGCGAGGAGCTCAACCGCATCGTCGAACGCACCATCCAGCGCGAGGAGGCGATCCCCGTCGCGGTCCTCGACCGCGACACCATCCTCGAAGTCCGCAACGTCTGCCGCGAGGTCATGGTCGCCCCCCACGTGCAGGAATACGCCATCGAGCTTGTCATGGCTACCCAGCCCGAGCAGAAGGAAGCGCACGAGCTTTCGAAGAAATACATTCGCTACGGCAGCTCGCCGCGCGGCGCCCAGGCGCTGGTCGAGTGCGGCCGCGTGCTTGCCCTGATGCGTGGCCGCTACCACCTCGCCGTCGAGGACGTGCAGCGCATCGCCCCCGCCGTCCTGCGCCACCGCATTATTCTGAATTTCGACGCCCATGCCGACGGGCAGACGCCGGAGACGATCCTCTCCACCATTATCAAAGGCGTAACCGCAAAGGCCTCCGTCGCGTAGGTTTTCTATGCCTTCCGCCCCGCTGTTGGAACGCGAGTTCCTCGAAAAGCTCGAACGGCTCACCATTCACTGGCAGAAGTCGTTCGCCGGCCTGGTCGGTGGGCACAACCGGTCGCGCTTTCCCGGCGCTGGTCAGGAGTTTCTCGATCACCGCAATTTTCACCATGGCGACGATCTCCGCGCCGTCAACTGGCGCGCCTACCTCCGCCTGGAAAAGCTCTTCCTTAAAATGTTCCAGGTCGAGCCTCGCGTTCCCGTCCGCATGCTGATCGACGTCAGCGCTTCCATGATGGCCCACGGCGGCGTGAAATTCGACATGGCGCGCAAACTCGGCGCCGCCCTGTGCTACGTCGGCCTCGTGAGGCTCGACACCATCGAAATCCACGGCTTCGCCAGCCGCCTGACACAGCGGATGTTCTGCAGCGGTGGCCGCCATCGATTCACCGGCGTCATGGACGGGATCGCAGGCCTCACCCCGGGCGGCGCCACCGACTACCTCGCCGTCACGCGCGAATTCATCGGCGCCTACTCGCAACGCGGCCTCCTCATCGTGATTTCGGACTTCCTCGACGACAACGGCTGCGATCGCGCCATCCAGTATCTTTCGGATTACGGCCACGAATTGATGCTCCTGCAACTCTGGGCCGAGGAAGACCGCACGCCGCCATGGGTCGGCGAACTGGAGCTGCGCGATGCCGAAACGGGCGCCGCTTTGAAGCTCGATTTCGACGAGGAAGCCCGCCAGCGTTACACGCGCGGCTTCGACGAATATTGCGCGGCGATCCAGACCCTGGCGATTCGCGGCGGCGGCCGGTATGCCGGAATCTCGACCGCGCAATCGCTGGAGAGCGTCATCTTTGGCGAACTCATCCGGGTCCAGGGAATCGCATGAAGACGGGGGCCGGGGCGCTGTCGTGTATTTTCTAAATCTCTCTCTCTTCCAGTTTCTGGCGGTCTTCGGATCCATCTCCGCGCTGTCGGTGGCGCTCTACCTGTTGGATCGGTCGCGCCGTCAGCAGGTGGTGTCCACTCTGCGGTTCTGGGTCTCCGCGGAGCAGCCGGCGGTCGCCGCGCGGCGCCGCCATATCAATCAGCCCTGGTCCCTCATCCTGCAACTGGTCAGTATGGCGCTGTTGATTCTCGCCATCGCTCAATTGCGATTGGGATCCCCCGCGCAGGCCGGCCGCGATCACGTCATCATTCTCGACGCCTCCGCGTGGATGGCCGCCCGATCCGGCAATCGCACGCTCATGGACCTCACGCGCGAACGGGCGCGCCGCTACCTGAATGCCCTGCCGGCTCGCGATCGCGTCATGCTGGTTCGCGCCGATGCCCTTACCACCCCGGCCACCGGCTTCGAGCCCGACCACCACAAGGTGGAAACCGCCATTCAGGCCTCGCAGCCCGGCGCCACCGCTTTGAATCTCGACCAGGCGTTGTCCTTCGCGCGCCACATCCAGGCCGAAGCCGGCGGACGCGCCGGCGAGATCGTCTTCGTCGGCTCCGGCCGCACCGCCGAGCGCGATCCCTCCGCGCCGCCCCCTCCCAGGAACCTGCGCGTCCTGCAGATCGCCGACCCCATCGAGAACGCCGGCCTCCGCAAGGTGGGCATGCGCCGGTCGACCACGGATCCCGACCTGTGGGAAATCTATGTCTCCGCGCGCAACTACGGCGCGCAGCCGCGCAACGTGACCCTGTCGATCACGTTCGGACCTCCCGGCCCGGCCGGGCGTGTCCCTGCCGGGGTCCAACACATTACCCTGCCCCCAGGCGCCGATAAGGAAACCACCTTCGAGTACCGCACCCGCGCCGCCGGCATCCTCGGCGTCACCCTCACCCCGCACGACGCATTCCCCGCCGACGACCACGCCGAGCTCGAGTTGCCGTCGCAGCCGAGCCTGCTAGTGACCGTCTATTCGAACGAACCCGATCTCTTGCGGCCCGCCCTCTCCGCGACGCCGCGCGTCAATGCCATTTATCGCAAGCCGGAGGAGTACAAGCCCGACGATCAGGGCCTCGTGATCCTCGACCGGTTCATTCCGCAGCGCCGCCCCGCGGCCGATTCCATCTGGATCGATCCTCCCGCCGCCGGCTCCCCGATCCCCGTTCGCAAAACCGTGGAACAGGTCGCCTTCCGGCAGTGGACGCAGGGACATCCCGCCTCCGCCGGCCTGCGCGCCAAGGATTTCAAACTCGACAAAGCCACCGTCTTCGAGCCGGGCGCAGAGGACGGACGAATCGGCGAGGTGGACGCCGGCCCCGTGATCGTGGCCCGCCCCAGCAAGCCGAAGATCATCGCCTTCGGCTTCCATCCCGGACTCTCGGCCATGCGCTACGAGCTCACCACCCCGCTCCTGTTTGCCAATCTGTTGCGCTGGGTCTCCCCCGAGATCTTCCGCCGCTCCGAGATCAGCGGCGGCAGCGTGGGCGCCATCCGCCTCGTCATGGATCAGGACACTCCGCAGAACCAGATCAAGGTGATGGCTGAGGACGGCGCGCCGCTGCCATTCACTCTGCGCGACCGCACCCTCGATTTTTTCTCCGGCGCGCCGGGTTCGGTGCGCGTGGTGGCCGGCGACCGGGAATACATCTACTCGCTCACGCTGCCGCAGCTCTGGGACAGCAAGTGGGAACCGCCCGCCGAGGCCGGCAAAGGGATTCCACGCTTCTCCGCCGCCCTCAGCGGAGCGAGCGATATCTGGCCGTGGCTCGCCCTCCTCGGGGCCGCCGGGCTCGCGCTCGAATGGATGCTCTATGGCCGTTTCCGCCGCGGACGCTTCGCCGTAAAAACCATGCTGCTACGCCGCAAATCCACGGCGGCGGAGGCGCGCCGATGACCTTCGATCATCCCCTCGCGCTTTTTCTGGTCTTCCTCCCGATTCTCTGGGCCGCCTGGGAATGGCGATCCTCGGGACGCCGCCCCGCCTTGCTCCTCAAAGCCGGAACCTTCGCCGCGATCGCCCTCGCGCTGGCCTCGCCCCGTCTCACCGTGTATGAAAGCAAGGTGGCGGTCGCCATGCTCGCGGACACCTCCGCCAGCGTCTCGGCGCAGGATTTGCAGACCGAATCGGCCTTCGCCGACAAAGTCGAGCGCGCCCGCGGCCGGCATTGGACGCGGATCATCCCGTTTGCGCGCAACACCCGCGTCGCGGCCCTCGACGAACGGCCCAAGAGCAACTGGCAATTGCATCACACCGCCGGCGCCCCGGGCCACGGCACCAATCTCGAAGCGGCCATCCGCGACGGCGCGGCCGCCCTGCCCGCCCGTATGGTGCCGCGGCTGCTGCTGATCTCCGACGGCAATGAGAATCTCGGCAGCGCCTCGCGCGCCATCTGGCAGGCGCAGCAGCTCGGCGTTCCCATCGACACCGTGCCCCTCGCCGGCCGTCCCAAACCGGGCCTGGTCCTGGAGTCTGTCGCCTTTCCCGGCCAGGTTTTCAGCGGCGAGCGCTTCCCCATCGAAGTCACCCTGGAGTCGCCGCGCGCCGTCAAGGCGACCGTCGATATGACTGCCGAAGGCAAGCCCATCGGCAGCAACCGCGTGGATCTCACCGCCGGCACGAATCACCTGCGGCTGCAGGCCAGCGTCAACTCGGTGGGAGCCATCGCGTTAGCCGGCAAGGTCTCCGCCGAAGGTCTCGGCGATACCCGCTTCGAGGACGCCATCACCTTGCGCAGTCCGCGCGTCCTGCTGCTCTCGCGCGATCCGGCAGCCAGCGAGCAGCACCTCATCCGCGCCCTCGAAGCCAATCAGTTCGAAGTCGAGCATGTCACCGGCGGCATTCCCGACCAACTCGACAAGTATCAACTCATCGTCATCAACAACTGGGATATGGAGAGCATCCCGCTGCCGCGCAAGGCCGCGCTCGAGGATTTCGTCAAACAGGGCGGCGGGCTGACCTGGATCTCCGGCGAGCACAACATCTATGTCGATAAGAAGGGCCAGGAAGAGGACGCCCTGGAGCGCACCCTGCCCGCCAAGATGGCGCCGCCGCGCTCGCCCGAAGGCACATCCGTCGTCCTCATCATCGACAAATCCTCCTCCATGGAAGGCCGCAAGATCGAGCTCGCGCGCCTCGCCGCCATCGGCGTCGTCGAAAACCTGCGGCCCATTGACACCGTCGGCGTCCTCATCTTCGACAACTCCTTCAACTGGGCCGTGCCGATCCGCAAAGCCGACGACCGCGCCACCATCAAGCGCATGATCTCCGGCATCACACCCGACGGCGGCACCCAGATCGCGCCGGCGCTCTCCGAAGCCTACCAGCGGATCCTGCCCCAGCCGGCGGTCTACAAACACATCGTGCTCCTCACCGACGGGATCTCGGAGGAAGGCGACAGCATGGCGCTGACGCGCGAAGCCGTCGCCAATCACGTGACGATCTCAACCGTCGGCCTGGGCCAGGACGTGAATCGCGCCTTTCTCGAAAAGGTCGCCACCTCCGCCGAGGGCAAATCCTATTTCCTGAACGATCCTTCCGGCCTCGAGCAACTGCTGCTGCGCGACGTCGAAGAGCACACCGGCAACACCGCGGTCGAGAAATCGATTACCCCGAAGATCGTCAAGCAGGCCGCCATTCTCGAGGGGGTCGGCATGGAGACTGCCCCCGCGCTCCGCGGCTACGTGCGGTTCACGTCGCGTCCCACCGCGGACACCATCCTCGCGGCGGATCACACCGACCCCTTGTTGGTGCGCTGGCAGTACGGCCTCGGGCGCTCGGCCGTGTTCACTTCCGATGCCAAGAATCGATGGGCCGTCAATTGGGTCAACTGGCCCGGCTTCGATCGGTTCTGGGCCAACCTGTTCCGAGATCTGCTGCCGCACGCGCCGCAGAGCGAGACCACCGCCGATTTCGATCGCGCCTCCAATGAACTGGTCGTCGACTACCGGCTCTCGCACAATGTCGGAGAACCCACGTCGGTTCCCGATATCTTCGCCTTCGGTCCGAACGGCTTTCAGGCCCCCTTGAAAGTCAGCAAGGTCGCCGCCGGACACTATCGCGGCCGCCTCGCCATCGGGCAGACCCAGGGGCTCTTCCGCGTCCGCCCCGCCGCCGACTCCCGCGCCTTCCCCGAGATCGGTTTCTATCGCCAGGAAGATGAAATGCTGGAATACGGCAGCAACGAGGCGCTCCTCAAGCAGATAGCGGCTGCCACCGGAGGCCATTTCAACCCCACGCCCAAGGCCGTCTTCGATGCCGCCGGCCGCAGCATTCGCACCACCATGAATCTCTGGCCCGGTCTCCTCGCTCTGGCCCTCCTGCTCAATCTCGCCGAACTGATCCTGCGAAAGTGGAACGGTGTCGCCGAAGTCCTGCACCTCGCCCCGCGCGAGCCGGCGGAAGCAGTCACATAGCCCTGACAGGACTACCCTTCTGCAAGCGGTAACAGATCCCTATCGCACACAAACCAAGTAAGTTACTTGTCGGCCATGCGCCGATTGCCGCTCTGGCGTGTAGACGCGGGCCTTGATTTCGGATTATCGTATCGTTAGTCCTTTCAGGAGTCTCATAAGATGTGCCGCAGCGTGCTGGCTGCATTTGTGTTTTGTCTGCCCATCCTCGCCCAGAATCGCCCGGCTGTCCGGATCGTCCTGGTCGGCGATTCCACGGTAAATGACGAAGGAGGTTGGGGAACCGGCTTCCGCGCGGCATTCGCCCCTGACGTCCTCATCACGAGCCTGGCGAAGAACGGCCGCAGTTCCAAGAGCTTCCGCGATGAAGGTCTGTGGGAGCCCGCCCTCACTGCCCACGCCCATTACATCCTGATTCAGTTCGGTCACAACGACGTTCCCGGCAAAGGCGCCGACCGCGAAACCGGCGCAGCCACCACGTACCGCGCCAACCTCGCCCGCTACATCGACGAGGCCCGGGCGGCCGGCGCAACGCCCGTTCTCGTCACTTCCATCGTGCGCCGTAATTTCGCGCCCGATGGCAAAATCAAGCGCGATTCCCTCGAGCCGTACGTCGAGGCCGCCCGTTCCCTGGCGGCCGAAAAGGACGTCCGCGTGCTCGATCTCTACGACCACACGCTGCGGCAGGCGGAGACCCTCGGTCCCGACGCCACCGCGGAGCTCGATGCGGTCGACTCCCAGGGAAAACCCGACCGCACGCACCTCGGTCCCAAGGGCCGCCAGGCGGTCGGCGCCATCGCCGCTCGCGAATTCGTCAAGCTATTCCCGGCCCTCCGGCCGTACCTCATTGGAGATTCGAAATAAATGAAGTGGAAGTGTATCGCCGCGCTCGCGCTTGCCGCGGCGGCTCTGTTTGCCCAGGAATTCCGCGGGACCATTAGCGGAGCCGTCACCGACGGCACTGGCCTCGCCGTATCGGGTGTCCAGGTCACAGTCACGGAAACCCACACCAATACGCGCATCGAAGCGGTCTCCGAATCGACCGGTCAGTTCACCGCCCCGTTCCTGCTGCCGGGCGATTATGATATTACCGCCAAAATGGACGGCTTCAAGGAGTTCGTTCGCAAGACAATCCACGTGGGCGCCGGCGAACACCCTGTCATCGATATCCATCTCCAGGTCGGCGACACGACGCAGTCCATCGAGGTCACGGCCCAATCGCCCCTTGTCAACAACGAGAACGCGTCCGT
Organism: uncultured Solibacteraceae bacterium; assembly: GCA_964608645.1. Lineage (GTDB taxonomy): Bacteria > Acidobacteriota > Terriglobia > Bryobacterales > Bryobacteraceae > CAZSQK01. The sequence continues at coordinate 12,797 of CAZSQK010000013.1, forward strand.
CGGCAGCTCCCTCAGCACGAAGGAAGTCGAGGACATGCCGCTGAACGGAGGCTCTCCCTGGATGTTGGCGCAGCTCGAAATGGGCGTCATTTACAGCCCGTACAATTCCACTTCCTCGGTTCAGCAGACATACGACTCATCGAACGACTTCAGCATCGCCGGCACGCCGACGCGGTCGAGCGAGATGCTCCTCAACGGCGCGCCCAACGCCACCTGGGACATGCGCTCCGCCTATACCCCGCCGCGCGACGCCGTGCAGCAGGTCAGCGCCAAGGTCCTCGACACCGACGCCGGCTTTGGCCACACCCGTGGCGGCACCATCAATATGGTGATGAAGTCGGGCACCAATGAGCTGCACGGCAGCGCGATGTGGAACACCCAGCCTTCCAACCTCACCGCCAACAGCTTCTTCAATAACCGCAGCGGCCTCGGCAATCCCGTTACTCACTACAATCAGTTCGGCGCCACCGCCGGCGGCCCGGTGATCCTCCCCAAAGTCTTCAACGGCAAGGACAAGCTGTTTTGGTTCTTTGCGTTCCAGGGCGATCGCAACAGCCAGCCCTTCACCAACTTCCTCAGCGTCCCTACCGACGCCGAAAAACACGGCGATTTCTCGCAGATCCTCCGCGCTGACGGCACCCAGCTCTACGACCCGTTCTCCGCCACTCTCAACGGCAGCACGATTGTCCGCCAGCCGCTCCCCAACAACCAGATCCCCACCAGCCGCATCAGCCCGATCGCTCAGAAGTACCTGAATTTCTACCCCGCGCCGAACGCCACGCCGTTGCGCGCCGATGGCTACTTCAACTACGGCACAACTGCCCCGAACACCAACTCTGCCGACAATGAGACCGGCTCGCTCGACTACAACATGAGCAACAAGAGCCGCATGTCGTTCAACGTCCGCCACAACGCCCTGTTCGCCAAGAAGAACGACTATTTCCAGAACGTCGCCAGCGGCCAGATCACCAGCCGGGAAAACTGGGGCGGCTCGGTGGACGAGGTGTACGCCGTCAACGCCAGCAACATCCTCAACCTACGCCTGAATTACACGTTCATGTACGAATCGAGCACCGACCCTGGCGAGGGTTTCGACCCGTCGTCTCTCGGTTTTCCGTCCTACCTCGCCGGCAACGCCACCCGCCTCGCGCTGCCCTACGTTTCCTTCGACCCCAGCACCGCCTTTCAGAGCCTCGGCAACAATCAGGCGGCCAAGCGGCCCTCCCAATCGGTGCAGCTCTATGCCAGTTGGACGAAGCTGAAGGGCAACCACAGCTTCCGCATCGGCGCCGATCTCCGCCAGTACCGCCTGAGCACGATCACCTACGGCGTTCCCACCGGCTCCTTCACCTTCAGCGGGAACCGCTGGGTGAACCAGAATGCCAGCGCCTCGCAGACTCCGGCCATGGGCCAGGATATGGCGCAGTTCCTCTTCGGTCTGCCCACCCAGGCGGGCTACGATATCAACACCACCGGCTCCTGGTATGCCTACTTCGGCTCCGGTTTCCTGCAGGACGATTGGCGCGTCACCCGCAACCTCACCCTGAATCTCGGCCTCCGCTACGACGAAGACGGCCCCTTCCACGAGAAATACGGCCGCACTGAAAACGGCTGGGCCTTCAACACGCCCAGCCCGATCGCGCAGGCGGCCATCGCGAATTACGCGAAGAATCCCGTTCCGCAGCTTCCCGCGGCCCAGTTCCAGGTCAACGGCGGCCTCCTCTACCCGAAGGGGAACGGCGCCGCTTATGAGAACACCTCGCACCTGTTCAGCCCGCGCGTCGGCATCGCGTGGTCGCCCGAGCGTTTCCACGGCAAGACCGTCGTGCGCACCGGCTTCGGCATGTTCGTCGCCCCCAGCACCATCGCCTACCTCTCGCAGAACGGCAACTATTCGTCGAATCCCATCATCGATCAGGAAGGCTTCAGCCAATCCTCGGCCGCCGTCGTCAGCACCAACAACTTTCTGACGCCCTCCGCGACGCTCGCCGATCCCTTCCCGGGCGGATCGATCGTTCGCCCGAATCCCGCCGCCGTCGGACCAACCACGTTCCTCGGCCAGACCGTCTCCTTCCTCAATCCGCGGATGAAGAGCCCATACTCGCTGCGCTGGAATTTCGGATTCCAGCACAGCCTCTCGCCCAACATGGTGCTGGAGGTTTCCTACATCGGCAACCACTCCCTGCACACCCCGATCAACCTGACCCAGCTCAACGGCATTCCCCGCCAGTATCTGAGCACCCTGCCGGTGCGCGACGCCGCGCTCATCGCCGCGATGAGCGCCTCCGCGGTCAACCCCTTCAACGGCCTGGTGACCAGCGGCACGCCCGCCGGCGCCAATACGACGGTTGCGCAGTTGCTCGCGTCCTATCCGCAGTTCCCGATCGGCTATACCGCCGGCGGATTCAGCGGCAGCAGCGGCGTCCTGGAGCAGAACCTCAGCGTCGGCAGCTCCTATTTCCACAGCGCCAACCTCCGCGTGCAGCGCCGCCTGTCGCAGGGCCTGACCATCATCGGCAACTACATTTTCTCCAAGCTGATGGACCAGACCACCTGGCTCAACGACACCGATCCGCGCCCCGAGAAGCGCGTCGGCGTCTTCGACCACACCCACCGCGGCGTGATCGCGGTGAGCTATGAGCTTCCGCTCGCCAAAGGCCACGGCCTGGTCCGGCGCGTGGCGGGAGGCTGGTCGCTGAACGCCATTTACACCAGGCAGAGTGGCCAGCCGTTCACGTGGATGGGGACCAGCTCGACGACCATCGGCGACCTTGTCTACTTCGGCGAAAAGCTCCAGTTCAACCCCCGCGAGACCAACGGCCTCGCCTTCAACACCAGCGCCTTCGCCACCAAGACCGCCGACCAGTTCGCGTACCACATCCGCACGTTTTCGACGACGTTCTCGAGCCTGCGCGGCGACGGCACCAACGAACTGAACGCGTCGATGCTCAAGCGCTTCGACTTCACCGAGAACCGCAAACGCTACTTCCAGCTTCGCTTCGAGGTGTTCAACGTGATGAACCACCCGGCGTTCCAGTTCCCCGGCCTTGCGCCGACGAACTCCGCCTTCGGCCTCATCTCCGGCCAGTCTAACCGCTCCCGCGCCATCCAGTTGACGGGCCGCCTGGTCTTCTGAGGAGGGCGTGACGTCGACAAGATGAAGAAGGACCTTATCGCGCGCTCCGCAATGCGTTGGCAAACGTGACCATTTGCAAGCTAGGAAATGCCCTGCTCGAGGCCATTCGGAAACTTGCGAATTACCAAAAAAATCCAAACGCCCAAGAGCAGAAGAAAAGGCGTTGCATTTAGCACGACGTGAAGGGGTCCAGAGGAAGAGTCCCGTATCTCAACGTTGACTAGCTTGTCCTGCATTGCCACCATGGCGTCCCTATAGTCCGAGGGCAGAACTGTTTGCTCAGCATTGCCATCCTTCAGCCGGCAAATAGCCTGAATGGCGCCCGAGTTGCTGCCCATGACGATGACGCTGGCGATCTGCCCAGTCCGTACTTTCTCGAGGAACTGAGAATAGGTCAACGTGTTCAAAGGGCGCCGGCTCGTTGTGGCCATCCACAAAACGCCGGCCATAGAAATCAGCACGGCACAAATAATCGCGAGTCTTGCTTTCGAGTTCATGAGATCTCATCCTCTCTTCGTATTTCTTGCGTCCTCCGCGCCGGATCGAGGGTCAAACACGTTTCCAAACCTGATACGCAATCAACAGAACCAACAACAGAGCGACAATCCGGGCTCTCGGAAGCGCAGCGAGATTCGCTATCCAGGCGCCAACGATCACGGCCGCAACGATTGCGGCGACACCCTTCCCGGCCCGCGTGCCGGTTCCAGCATTTCCGAGCGGCCCACTCGACTGCTTTAGCCAATCCACGGGCACATTGGCTCCCTGTAGCTGATCGGTAGCTGGCGGAAACAACATCCGGACAGCAGACGACAATAGTAAGCTCAGGGCGCATCCGTAAAACGTGATCCAGGTCGGAAGCGCCAGATCAGGGTTACTAATCCGAAACATACCTTGCGATGCAAGCGCTAATCCAAGGCCCAGCACGGGACCTCGGGCCAACCCCAACGGTGACCGCCGTCCAGGTTTCGCATAGGCGTCCTCCAGTATCAAGCCGAGCGTTGCCATTCCCGCAGGAATCGCGAGCCGCAGGAGTCCCCACTGCTCACTCAGAAACGTTCTGTCCTTAAGCCAAGCCGCGCCCAGGAACGAAACGTACAAGGCAAAAGCTTGCATCAGGAGCACTTGTGGGTCTGCGGTGCGGCGTATTCTGCTAATGATCACCAGAGGAATCGTGCGCATTGCGTCCAAGCCGTACTGGCCCGAGGAAGTGTACCGCTCGTGTAAATCACCAAGTACTTCTTCGCGGCACGCAGGTGGGACGAAGACTGCGACGATTGCCTCAGCGGTTTTTGACGGACCGGAGTTCATCAGCCCGCCTCTTTCCCCCACCGCTTTCCCCATTCTCTGGCCCACTCCGTACCCCATACCTCCGCGATAACGTCCCAGATACGCTTCGCGGTGATTGCCGATTCTTGCAATGCACGCTCGCCGAGGGCTTCCAGCCGATAACAGCGTTTGGCGCGGCCGCCGCGCTCGGGCGTAGGATCCGACATCCAGGACGCGACGAGGCCTTTGTCCTCCAACCGGTCGAGTGTGACGTAAACCGCCCCGAGGGAGACTGCCTTGGGCCGGGCCAGTTCCTGCACCTTGGCGTGAATCGTTACGCCATAGGCATCTTCGCGCAAGGTCAGAATGGAGGTAAGCACCAACTGCTCGAACTGGCCAAGCGAATCAGGTTTAGCCATTTGTCCAACAGCGTAAGGCAAATCAGGAGGGAAGTCAACACCTCGTTTTGCGTACTTCGTTTTGCAGAGGTCGAAGCACGCTTTCGTTCGGTCTGAATCACCGGGAGGGGTCTGCTGGGTTGCCGTCCGAGGCTGGAAGCCACAGCCCGGCGTTGATGCCGCGCACCCTACGCGGTTTTCCGAGATGCCGGCCGAATAGACGCGCCAGGAAAAACCACCCACCAAGACAAGACCAGGAAGCGGCCGAGGTTGGGTGCGTACAGGCGCGCTGTGTCGCACCGCCCGGCGGCTGGCTGGTAGGTGGCTTTTTCCGTCCACCAACCACTTGGGGCGCTGAAACACATCGCTACCGATCTCGGGTAATCCGTGGCGCTCCGGAAGCCCTATTTCGCGGAATGGCGGCGACCGAACATGGCCAACACAAAACACCCTAGCCGATCCTATCGATCCGTTGTCTATTCAGGTAGTCGATATATTATGGTTATCTGAGAGGAGTCGCAATGAGCAAGCCACTGGCCCTGGTGCAAGGCACACTTTCCCTGCTGATACTCAAGATTCTGGACCTGGAGCCGCTTACCGGCTGGGCCATTTCGCGGCGCCTCCGGCAGATGTCGAACGAAATGTTGCAGGCCAGCCATGGGTCGCTGTACCCGGCGGTGCACCGGCTCGAACACGAAGGCTGGATTCGCGGGAAATGGCAGGAGTTGGATGGGGGCCGGCCCACTAAGGTTTATTCGCTGACGCGCGCCGGGCGGCGCCAGTTGGCGCTGGAGCGGGCTCAATGGGAGAAACTCTCCGGGGCGATCAACGGCATTCTGGAATCGGCGTGAAGGAGGATGCGATGCGTTGGGTGCAACAGCTCATTTTCAAAGCGCGCGCGATCGCATGGCGCTCGCGCGTGGAGCGCGAGATGGAGGCGGAACTAGCCGTGCATCTCGAAGCGGAGGCGCGGGAGCTGATGAGCAGCGGGCTGGACCCGGACGAGGCTCGCCGCCGAGCGGCCCGTGCGATGGGCCACGCGGAATTGATCCGAGAGGAGTGCCGCGACGCGCGGGGAACGGCGTCGTGGGATCGACTGAAGCAGGACTTGGTCTTCGGCTTCCGGCTCCTTCTCAAGAATCGGGCATTCACCGTCGCGGCGTTGGCGACAATGACACTAGCGATCGGCTCGACGACCGCAGTGTTCACAGTCGTAGACCACGTCCTGCTGCGGCCTTTGCCCTTCGCCGAGCCGGACCGGCTGTATTACGCCGTTGACGTGAGTCTGCGGGGTCATTTTGATGTGTTGCGGTCGAATAGCAAGATGGCCGATTACGCGGCGGACTTAGGGATACGCGCGTTCAATATGCGCGGGCTGGACGGGCCGGAGCGCATCACAGGCAGCCAGGTATCGGCCAATATCTTCCGCGTACTTGGGATTGCGCCACTTTTCGGACGTGACTTTGCGGTTGACGCCGACCGTCCGGGAGCGCCGCGTGCAGCAATTCTAAGCAACGCGTTCTGGACGCAACGGTACGGGGCGGAACGCAATGTCTTGGGCCGTCAACTGGTGCTCGATGACGTGCCGTACGAAATCATTGGCGTGATGCCGGCCGGTTTCGAATACCCCTCGCCGGAAGCCAGGTTCTGGATTCCGATGCGTCTCGATCCGCGCGCGGCGGGCGACTTCTGGGGCGTGAACGCTTGCTCGACCTTCGCGCGGCTTCGCGACAGGGTAACGCCGCAGGCGGCGGTTTCGGAACTGCGCGGCTGGACTCCGCGCGTCCACGCGATGTTCCCATGGCGAATGCCGGACTCGTGGGCCGCGGACGCGACATTGGAGCCGATGCGCGAGCACATGGTAGCGGGCGCCCGCGTGCGCAGTCTGCTGATGATGGGCGCGGTGGCCCTGGTGCTGCTAATCGCGGTGGTGAATGTCGCGAACTTGATGATGGGCCAGGCGGCTTCGAGGCGCGCGGAGTTCACACTGCGCGTTTCGTTGGGAGCGACTCCCGGCCGGTTGGCGCGGCAGGTTCTGACTGAGTCGGTCCTGCTGGCGGTTGTCGGCGGCGCCCTGGGCACGCTGCTGGCCTTCGGACAACTCGCACTGCTGAAGCATTGGCTGCCTGCCGATACCCCTCGCCTCGCTGAGATCTCGATTGACCGGACGGTCATTGTGTTCGCCGCGGCGGTGTCCATTGGCAGCGGCCTATTGTTCGGGCTGCTGCCGGCGCTGCGTGCGCGCTCAAAGCATTCAATGGTTCCCGGCAATGATGGGCGTTCCAGCCTGAGCCGAACGGCGATCCGAACAGACGCTGTGTTGGTCACATGTGAGACGGCATTCGCAACGATCCTGCTCGTCGGCGCCGGACTCCTACTGCACAGCTTCTGGTCGATGATGCATGCGCCGATGGGTTACAAGGTGCAGACCTTGGTGACTGCCGAGCTCAGCCCTGAGCGCGCCACTGCGGCCTCGCTCGAAAAGACGGCCGCGCTCTACGGCGCCGTCCGCGAAAAGATCGCATCATACCCCGGCGTGCTCAACGTGGCGGCGATGAGCCAGCTTCCGCTGTCTTCTCATGTGGCGGCGAATACGTTCGCCATAGAAGACCATCCGCGCCCGCCGCAGGCTCCGCAGTTCGTATTCTGGACTACGGCGGTGACGCCCGAACACCTGAGCACTCTCGGCGTCCGTCTTCTGCAGGGCCGCGGGTTCACCGAGGCAGACCAGAAGAATTCCGAGCCGGTGGTGCTCATTAGCCGATCCACCGCGCGGAAGTTCTGGCCAGGGGCCAATCCGGTCGGCCGCCGGCTGCGGCCGGTGTGGGAAAACGGATGGTGGAGGGTCGTGGGAGTCGCAGATGACGTGAAAACGTACAGCATGACCGGACCGCCGGATTGGGTGGACGGCGAAGTCTACATTCCGCTGGCGCAAGCCTTCGCGCCGCCGCAAACCCTTGCTTTGGTGGCGCAAGTGGGGAACGATCCTTCGGCATTCGAGCAGGCGCTGCCTGGCATCATTCGGGGAGCTTGTGGGACGTGCGCGGTCAGCAAGATCGCTTCGATGGCGACCGTGGTCTCGGGCGCGGTTGCGGCGCCGCGCTCGCTCGCGTGGCTGGTGGGCGGTTTCGCCGTGCTGGCGGTGATGTTAGCCGCGGCGGGAGTTTACGGGGTTGTGAGCCATAGTGTGCTCCGAAGAACGCGCGAGATCGGCATTCGGCTGGCGCTTGGCGCCAGTCCAAGCAGTGCCGGCTGGCTGGTGATGGCATCGAGCTTACGGCAGGTGGCGATGGGAACGGCGGTTGGACTCGGGGCGGCCTGGATTTTAGTCCGCTTGATGGAATCGCTGCTATTCGGCATAGCCAGCCACGATGTCGTCAGTTTCTCGCTGCCTCCGGCCGTGCTGATGACGGTTGCAGTTCTCGCCAGCTCACTACCTATGGTTCGCGCGGCGCGCATTGATCCGGTGAAGTCGCTGCGGGAAGGGTAGTCTATGCTTTAGTCCGGCGCGTCCGCGGTTTTCAGTGCACAATGGAGGTGGATGACACAGGACCAAGCTATCGCGGAGATTACGCGCCGTTTGATAGAGTACTGCCACCCTGAGCGCATCTATCTGTTCGGCTCGGCCGCCCGCGGTGACGGTGGTCCGAACAGCGACCTCGATTTCTGCGTGGTCTTGCCCAATGACGCTCCCCCGAATCTCTATCTCCCGGGTGTGCACCGGGCCTTATGGGGCGTGGGCACGGCTGCGGATGTGGTCCGATGGCCTGCAAGCGATTTCGATGTGCTCGCCGCCCATGTGAAGTCGTCCCTGCCGGCAACGATCATGCGAGAGGGAAAAGTGCTCTATGACGCCCGAAGAGTCGCGGCGTAATGAGTCTGCACGTTGGCTCGCGCAAGCCCGGAAGGACCTCAACGCCGATTTACGAGGCCCTATGGCGACTCGAGCCATGCCAGTAAATCGCCATTCCGTACCTACTCGACCATCACCTCTTTTCTGCCCTCGGCCCGCGTCAACTCCACCACACTCTCGCGGCCATTGACCGTCACGCGATGCCGTCCATAGAACGCCCGCACGCTCGCCAGACCCTGGGCGTCCGCCGTTCCCGACCATTTCGTCCACCATTCCTTGCGGACCAAGTCCCGATACGTCTCCGCGGCCGGCGTCGGCGTCCAATCCCGCTGGTATAGCGACGACTGCGGGATCCAGTTCGCGCCCTCCCAGAAGCCCCACATCATGATCCCCGTCACCGCCGGATGCGCGAAGCAGATCCGGAAGAACTGCCGCAAGTTCTCCGCCTTGGCGGCCTCCTCCTCCGCCGTCAGCGGGTCCCTCTTGCCGTAATACTTCGATCGCTGCCCCGGCATATTGAACTCGGTGATGCGGATCGGCAACTGGAACTGCGCCAACTCGTCGAGAGCATGCCGCAGTTCCCCCGCGTCGAACGAATCGGCGTGCAGATGCCCCTGCACTCCGATGCCCGCAATCGGCGCGCCCATCTCGAGCAGGCGCCGGATGTGTTTCACATAGTCGTCGAGCCGCTTGCCCGTCGTAATGTCATAGTCGTTCACGAACAGCTTCGCATTCGGATCGCCTTCCTTCACCCACAGCGCCATCTGTTTGATGAACTCCGGCCCCAACCGCTGCTCGTAATAGTTGGCGTGAATCATCTCGTTATTCAGGTCGTACTCGGCGAACCGGCCACGGTACCGCGCCCCGATCGACCGCCCCCGCTGCTCGATCGCCAGCCGCATCTCGTCGTCCCCCAGCAGTTTGAGCCAGTCCTGCACACGGTTCGGAATGCCCCAGAAGATACAGTGGCCGCGCACCGGAATTCCCTCTCGGCCGGCCCAGGCGAGCATGCTGTCGACCAGCGAATAATTCACCTTGCCGCGCTCGGGCTCCATCTCGTGCCACTTGAACGCCGCCTCGATCACTCCCGCGTTGAAGTTGCCGAGGAACGTCTCCTGGAAGCGCGCCAAGTCTTCCGGCTTCATCCGGCCGTTGAACGCGCCGTTGGGAAGGGTCGCGCCGAACCAGAATTCGTGGCGCATCTGCTCCACCGTCACCTTCGCGCCCGGCGTCGCGCGGATCGATAGCGTGCCCATTCGATGCGCCAGTTCGTCCGCGCCGGACAACGAGCCGGCGCTCAGAAATACCGTGGCCATAATCCAGAGTTTCATAGCTGCTTTACTGTATCACCGGGCAATCGTATGATGGACCGCAGATGGCACTCGTCACCCGAAGAACCTTCCTCGCCGCCTCCGCCGTTACGGCGCGGTCGTATTCCCAGATTCGCGGCGCCGGCGACCGCCTCCGCATCGGCGTCATCGGCTGCGGATCCCAGGGCACGGCCCACATGCGCGCTCTCGTCAAAATGCGCGAACCCGACAACCTCGACATACTCAATGTCTGCGACGCCTTCACCAGGCGCGCCGACTCCGCCGCCCAACTGACCGGCGCCAAGATCGTCAAGGACTATCGGCGCGTGCTTGACAACCCCGACATCGACTATGTCCTGATCGCCACGCCCGAGCATTGGCACGCCCGGATGGTCCTCGACGCTCTCGCCGCCGGCAAGCACATCTACTGCGAGAAGCCGATGACTTACACCATCGAGCAATCGCGGCGCGTCGCCGCCACCGTGGCCAGGAGCCCGAAAATCAAAATGCAGGTCGGCGTGCAGGGCATGTCGGACGATTCCTACGTGACCGCCAACCGCTACATCCAGCAGGGCGCCCTCGGCAAGGTGGTCCTCGCGCAGATCGATTATTCGCGAAACTACCTGAACGATTTCTGGGTGAACCGTGTCGACCCCGACGCCCGCCCCGGCGACAACCTCGACTGGCAGGCCTTCCTCGGCCCGGCCCCCAAACGCCCGTTCGATCCCGACCGCTTCTTCAGTTGGCGGCGCTACTGGGATTACTCCGGCGGCATCGCCAGCGACTTATTCGTCCACCGCGTCACCCGTATGATCAAGTCTCTCGGCCTGACGTTTCCCGCCCGCGTCGCCGCCACCGGCGGCAAGTTCGAGTTCCGCGACAGCAAAGCCGAAATCCCCGACACCTTGAATATCCTCATCGACTACCCGGAGGGCCTCACCGTGCAGCTCATCTCCTCGATGGCCAACGACGCGCCGGTCGAGCACCTCATCCGCGGACACAAAGCCACCCTCCGCTTCACCGCCACCGGTTTCGAAATCGTCCCGCAGCGCCTCTTCGCCCGGGAGGCCAAGCCGGTCATCCACAAGAAAACCGGCGCCGAGGAGCTCGACCTCCACCACCGCAATCTGCAAAACGCCATCCGCCGCGGCGAACCCCTCCGCTGCGACGCCCAACTCGGCTATTACGGGGTCGTCGCCACCGCCATGGGCAACCTCTCCTACCGCGGGCACAAGTATCTCCGCTGGGACGCCGCCAAACAACGCCCCGTCTAACGTACAATACCGGCCATGGACCGACGCACCTTTCTGTCAGCTTCCGCCGGCGCCCTGTTGCGGCCGCGGACCTCCGCCGCTGCCGCCAATGTGAAATTCGGAGTCGACCTCTTCAGCATCCGTTCGCAGGGCTGGACTCCCTTCCAATACCTCGACTACTGCGCCAAATGGAATGTCAAGGTGGTCCACTTCAGCGAGCTGCGATTCATCGGCAGCCTCGAGCCGGAGAACCTGAAGAAGGTGCGCGCCCACGCCGCCGAAGTCGGCATCGAGGTTGAGCTCGGGATGCGGTCCATTTGTCCCACCTCGACCATGTTCGACCCCAAGCAGGGGACAGCCGAGGAGCAACTCACGCGCGCTGTCGAAGCCGCCGTTACGGTCGGCTCGCATATCGTCCGCTGCGTTCTCGGCAGCTCGGCGGATCGCAGCGGCAAACTGCCCCTTGAAGCCCACATCGAGAACACCGTCAAAGTGCTGCGCGCCGTCCGCTCCCGCATCACCGACGCCGGTCTCAAGGTCGCCATCGAGAACCACGCCGGCGATATGCAGGCGCGCGAGCTGAAGTCCCTCATTGAAGCCGCCGGCCGCGATTTTGTCGGCGCCTGCCTCGATTCGGGCAACCCGCTGTGGACGATCGAGGACCCGCATTTGACCCTCGAAACCCTCGCGCCATACGTGCTCACGAGCCACGTCCGCGACACGTCCGTCTGGAACGCCCCGCAAGGCGCCGCGGTCGCCTGGACCCGCATGGGCGATGGCAATATCGGCATCGAAGATTACGTCCGCCAGTTCGCCGCCAAGTGTCCCGGCCGTCCCCTGTCGCTCGAGATCATCGTCACCGGCCCCCGCTATTTCAACTACCGCGATCCCAAGTTCTGGGACGCATACCGTTCCACCCCCGCCTGGGAGTTTGCGCGCTTCCTCGCCCTGGTGGAAAAAGGGACGCCGCAACCCGCCCCGCCAAGACTGTCGCAGGAAGCCGCCATCGCCAAAGAGCGCGAGGACCTCGAAGCCAGCATGAAGTGGACCCAGGCCCTGTTAGCACGGATCTGACTGCCAATTACTTGCGTATATTCGAGCAATCGAATATACTATTGGAGTAATGCCAAATCAGCTCCGCGCCTATAAGGCGGGCGTTTTTCAGGCGCTCTCTCATCCCACACGCATCGCGATTGTCGAGGCGCTTCGCGGTGGTGAACTCCCGGCCGGCGCCATTCAGGAGCGAATCGCCGTCGAGCAGGCCAACCTGTCGCAGCACCTCACCATCTTGCGGAACCGTCAGATTGTCGTCAACCGCAAGGAGGGCAACCAGGTCTTCTACTCCCTCCGCGACCCCCTCCTCGGCCAGGTTCTCGACCTGATGCGCCGCTACTGCCAACAGCATTTCAGCGAGACGGTGCAGTTGCTGGACGAGGCCAATCGCGAGGCCGTCGAAGAATGACGCTGCTGGCGGCGGGACTGGCCTCATGGCTCGTTGGAGCGCTCGCCTCGCTCGTCGCGTGGCGGCGTCCGGCCGCGCGCGCCCTCGCGATGTCCTTTGCGCTCCTCGGCGCGATTCTGCAGGGTGTCGCGTCCTGGACGGTCCTCACGAGCGCGGGCGCGGACACCTGGACCATGCCCGTCGGCAGTCTCTTCCCCTGGACCATCCGGCTCGATCCGCTGTCCGCCTGGTTCAACCTCGCCCTCGCCATGCTCGCCGTGGCCGTCACGCTGTACTCCTTCGGCTACCTACGCCCGATGGCGCGGCGGCGAAACCTCGGGGTCCTCGGCTTCTTCTACAACCTCCTCCTGCTGAGCCTCACGCTCGTGTTTACCGCGTCGAATGCCTTCTTTTTCCTGACGGCGTGGGAATTGATGACCATCGCCGCCTTCAGCCTGGTCACCTTCGAACATGAAAAGGCCGAGACGCGGCGCGCGGCCATGGTCTTCCTCATCATGTCGCACGCCGGCAGCGGACTGTTGCTGGCGGCATTCCTCGTCCTCGCGGCCTTCACCGGCACGCTGGACTTCGCGCGGCTCCACCTTCTCGCCTCGCAACTCCCGCCCGGCGCGCAGGGCGCGGTCTTCCTGCTCTTCTTCCTCGGCTTCGGCGTCAAGGCAGGGATTGTCCCCCTGCATATCTGGCTCCCGGACGCCCATCCCGTCGCCCCCAGCAACATCTCTGCGCTGATGTCCGGCATCGTCATCAAAAGCGGCATTTACGGGATGGCGCGCGTGTTCTTCGACTTCTACGGCGCCCCGCCGCTGTGGGCCGGAACCGTCGTGCTGGCGGTGGGCGTTGTCTCCGCGCTCGTTGGCGTCCTCTACGCGCTGCAGGAGCACGACCTCAAGCGGCTGCTCGCGTACCATAGCATCGAGAACATCGGCATCATCGTGATGGGCTTCGGCGCCGCCCTGATGTTCCGCGCCCTCGACCACCCCGCCCTGGCCGCCGTGGCGGTGGTCGCCGCGCTCTATCACACCCTGAATCACGCCATATTCAAGGGGCTCCTCTTCCTCTCCGCCGGCGCCGTCGTGCAGTCCACGGGCACGCGCAACATGGAGGAGATGGGCGGCCTGATCCGGCGCATGCCCTCGACGGCGCTCTACTTTCTCATCGGGGCCGTGGCCATCTCCGGCCTGCCTCCGCTCAACGGCTTCGTCAGCGAATGGCTGACCTACCAGGCGCTGCTGGCCGGCTTCGGCGCCACCGGCAGCCTCACGCGTCTGATGTTCCCCATCGCCGGTTCGCTGCTCGCGCTCACGGCGGCGCTGGCGGCGGCGTGCTTCGTCAAGGCGTTCGGCATCCCGTTTCTCGCCCTGCCGCGCGGCGACGCGTCGGCGAAGGCGCGGGAAGTGGGCGGCGCGATGCGCTCAGGCATGGCGCTACTCGCGGCCGTCTGCGTCGCGCTGGGCCTGGGAGCGGTGTGGATCGTGCCGCTCTTCGACCCGATCACCGAAAGCGCGCTCGGCGTCCGCGTCAGTCCGTCGCTGGTGGCACACGGGATCGCGCTACAGGCTGGCAATCCGCGGGCGGGCGCAGTCTCGACTGCCGGGATCGCGATCCTGTTCGCCGCCTTCGCCGGCATCGCGGCGATCCTCACCGGGTGGAAATTGCGCCGCGCCCGGGTGGTCCGCGGCCCGGCTTGGGATTGCGGCCTTCCCGGCCTCACGGCCGAAAATCAGTACACCGCAACGGCCTTTTCGAAGCCAATTCGACTCATTTTTGCCGCTTTTTACCGTCCAAAACGCCAAATTTACCCCGAATTTGACGTATCTCCGTACTATCCGAGCGCGATTCGCTTCGAAAGTGAGATCGAAGCGACCTTCGAAACAAGAGTTTATGGACCTCTGAAGTCCTGGATCTTCGTGGTCGCGCGCCGCATGCGCGCGATTCAGGCGGGCAGCGTCCATGCCTACCTCGCCTACATCTTTGTCACCCTGATCGCGCTCCTGCTGTTCGAGGTGCGGCAATGATCGGACCGGCGATTGTGCAACTGATCCTGCTGCTGGCGCTGGCGCCGCTGGTCACCGGCGTGATCCGAACCCTGAAGTCGCGCCTGCAGATCCGCCGCGGCCCCGGCATCTTCCAGCCCTACCAGGAAATGCTGAAACTCTTCCGCAAAGGGATGGTGATGCCGGAGACCGCGTCGTGGATCTTCACCGCCACGCCGTTTGTGGTCTTCACCGCCACCGCGATTGCGGGGCTCATGGCGCCGATGATCTCCGCCCAGGCGCCGCTCGGCGTCTTCGGCGGCGTGCTCGCCGTGGTGTACCTGCTCGGTCTCGGCCGCTTCTTCCTGGCGCTGGGCGGGCTCGACACCGGCAGTTCCTTCGGCGGCCTCGGCAGCAGCCGGGAAATGACGATCGCCGCGCTGGCCGAGCCCGCCATGATGCTGGCGGTCTTCACCGTGGCCATCGGCGCCAACTCGACGAGCCTCTCCGAAATCGCGCGCGCCGCCAGCGGCGGGTCCTGGCACTTCCTCGCCCCCGCCCAGATGCTGGCGTGCGCCGCGCTGTTCCTGGTCCTGATCGCCGAGACGGGACGCATCCCGG
This sequence comes from uncultured Solibacteraceae bacterium, assembly GCA_964608645.1. Taxonomy (GTDB): domain Bacteria; phylum Acidobacteriota; class Terriglobia; order Bryobacterales; family Bryobacteraceae; genus CAZSQK01. Next base: position 28,069 of record CAZSQK010000013.1, read on the forward strand.
TGGACAATCCCGCCACCCACCTCGAACTCACGATGATTCACGAAGCGATGATCCTCGAATACTCCGGCCCGTACCTGGGCTTGATCGAATGGGCCGCGTCGATCAAACAACTGCTTCTCATGACCCTCCTGATCAACTGTTTCCTCCCGTTCGGCCTGCACGCGGAATGGTCCGCGGCGGGCGCGGCGGCAGGGCTGGGATGGCTGCTCGTGAAGCTGCTGGCGCTAGCCTGTTCCATCGTCCTGGTGGAGACCACCAATGCCAAGATGCGATTCTTCCGGGTGCCCGAACTGCTGGCCGTGGCGTTCACCCTGGGCGCATTGGCGTTGATCTCGACGTTCCTCTTCTAACCCCATGCACACCTTTCAAGATCTGCAATTCGGCGACAAAATGGTGACGCTCATGGCGGCGCTGGTGCTGGTGCTGCAGATCGCGATGGTGGCGCAGCGGTGGCTGGTGACCAATATCCGGATCTTCGCCGCGCAGTCGTTCCTGCTGGCCGCCATCGCCAATACCATCGCGTATTTCAATCACGCGCCCCACATCTATGCGGCCGCGGGACTGACCCTCCTGGTAAAGGCGATCCTGGTGCCGGTCGCGCTCGAGCGCCTGGTGGCGCGTATCGGCATTCGCCAGGAGATCGAGCCCATCCTGAATGTCCCACTCTCGGTCGTGATCTCGGGCTGCCTGACCTTGGTCGGCTATGTGGTGGCGGAGTCGTTCTACCGTCCCGACGAAGGCCCGGTGGCGGCGACCCTCGGCCACAATGCGCTGGCGGTGGCGATTTCGCTGTTCCTGATCGGCTTCTTCATGATGATCAACCGGCGTAAGGCTCTGACCCAGGTGTTGGCGCTGCTCTCGCTCGAAAACGGACTTTTCCTCGCCGCCATCTCGCTCACCTACGGCATGCCGCTGGTGGTCGAAATCGGCGTTCTGTTCGATGTGCTGGTGGCGGTTATGGTGCTCGGCATTCTGGTCTACCGGATCCGCGAGACGTTCGAATCGATGGACGTCAGCCGCCTGCGGAGGCTGCGCGGATGATCCTCCTCGCTTTGTTGGGGATTCCGCTGGCCGCGGGCGCGCTCTGCGCGGCCGCGCGCAGCCGCGCGCAAATGGAAGCGATCCATGTCGCCGGCTTCGCGGCGACCGTCCTCATGGCAATCGGGATCGCCGCCGAAGTCCTCCGCGCCGGATCGATTTCGCTGTGGGACGGGTTTCTCTATGCCGACTCGCTCAGCGCCTTGATGCTTCTGTTGAACTCGGCAGTGGCGCTGATCTGCTCGGTTTACGCGGTCGGGTATTTCCGGGCAGAAGATTCGCCGGGCACGCGCAAGTACTACATCCTCACTCCGCTCTTCGTGGCCGCCATGCTCCTGGTGACGCTCGCCAACAATCTCGGCGTCATGTGGGCGGCGATCGAGCTGACCACGCTTGCCTCGGTTTTCCTGGTGACCTTTTATGGCACGGTCAATTCGCTGGAGGCGGCATGGAAATACGCGATCATCGGCAGTGTCGGGCTCTCCATGGCGCTGTTCGGCACCATCGTGGCCTTCTATGCCGGAAACAAGCTACCGGGCGCCGACGGGCTCGCCGGGCTGAACTGGTCGGTCCTCGTGCGTCAGGCCTCGCTGCTGGACAAGACCAGCATGCGGTTGGCCTTCGTGCTGGCGCTGCTCGGCTACGGCACGAAGGCGGGCCTCGCTCCGATGCATACCTGGAAGCCGGATGTCTACAGCGAGGCGCCCGCGCCGACAGCGGTGATTCTCTCCACCGCGATGCTCAATTGCGCGGTCTATGGCCTGATCCGGTTCTACGTCCTGACCAGCCGTTGCCTCGGCCCTGAATATCCGGGCGGTCTGCTGCTGCTGCTCGGCGTCTTCTCCATGGCGATCGCCGTGCCGTTTGTCCTGGCGCAAAAGAACTTCCGCCGCCTGCTGGCCTATTCCACCATCGATCAGGCCGGCATCATGGCCATGGCGCTCGGCATCGGCGGCAAGGTGGCGGCGACGGCGCTGATGCTGCACATGACCTTTCATACCGCCGCCAAGCCGCTGCTGTTTTTCTGCGCCGGAAACATCGGACAGCGATTCAAGACCGACCTGTTCAAAGATCTCAAAGGCGGCATCCTGCAAATGATGCCCGTGACGGGAACGGCGCTCTTGATCGGGACGCTGGCAATCGTCGGAATGCCGCCCCTGGGGCTGTTCCAAAGCGAGTTTCTGATGGCCGGCGCCGCCTTCGGAGGCGGCCACACCCTGCCGGGAGCGCTTTTCATTCTCCTCGGAACCGGTCTTTTCGCGGGGATGGCGCTGCACGTCAACCGGATCGTGCTGGGATCGGGCGACGGAGAAGCCGCGACGGTGTACCGATGGCGGGACGGCGCCATTGTGGCGCTGACGGCGGTCCTGGTCACAAGCGGCTTCTGGCTGCCGGGACCGCTTCTCGAATTGATCCGGCGCGCGGCGGCGGTGGTGGCGGGATGACGTCCGGTCTCTTCAGCGAGTGGCCCGGACGGACGTCCACACAGGATGTGCGCCTATCGGATGTCCGGTCCGCCGCCGATTCCCTGCGCGACACCTACGGCGCTCGACTGGCCGTCTTGTTCGCCGAGGATCGCGTAGCGGCGGAAGGCGTCTTCTACAACTATTACGTCTACGAACGGCCGGGCGACCCGTCATACCTCCTGCTGCGGGCGCCCGTGCCGGCGGACGATCCCCGCTTCCCTTCCCTCGCCGCGGAGCTGCCTTCGGTGAACTGGCAGGAGCGCGAGATTCAGGACTGGTTCGGACTTCAGGCCGAGGGCCATCCGAATCCGCGCCGCGTGGCGCTGCATGACAACTGGCCCGACATCCACCCGCTGCGCAAGGATTTTCCCCTCCGCGGGGAGCTTCCGCCGTTCGAAGGGGAGCGGCACGTCTATCGGCCGACTCTCGGCGAAGGCGTTTTCCAGATCCCTGTCGGTCCGGTCCACGCCGGCATCATCGAGCCGGGCCACTTCAACTTCGCGGTGGCGGGCGAGCCCATCCTGTACCTGCAGCTTCGGATGTTTTACGTCCACAAGGGGACAGAAAAACTCTTCGAGGACATCCCGATTCACCGCGCCGTCTTCCTCGCCGAGAGCATTTCCGGCGATTCGGCCTTCTCGCACGGGACGGCCTTTTGCCAGGCTATCGAATCGGCCGCCGGAATCGGCGTGCCATGGCGCGGGCGGGTCATGCGCACCATTCTGCTGGAACTGGAGCGCGTCTACAATCACGTCGGCGACATTGGCGCGATCGCGACCGATGTCGGCTTCGTCGTCGCGAACGCCCATGCCGGCCGGCTGCGCGAGCTCGCCGTGCGGGTCAATGAAGCGCTCAGCGGCAGCCGCCACCTGCGCGGCGCGGTTTGTATCGGCGGCATGCGGCGGGACTGGTCCTCCGCGCAGCGGGACACGCTGCGCGAAGCTGTGCCAGTGCTGCAACGGGAGTTCGAAGACCTAGTGGCCCTGGTGCAGTCGTCCGACTCCACGCGCGACCGGCTGGAGCGGACCGGAATCCTGCGCCCGGAGACCGCGCGCGCGTTGGGCATTGTCGGCGTTGGCGGACGCGCTTCCGGGCTCGATCTGGATGTCCGCCGCGACCATCCGTATGCCGCGTATGGCCAATATGCGCCGCGCGTGCCGGTTTACACCGAAGGCGACGTTCTGCATCGCATGCAGGTCCGCATCGATGAGACGCGGGAATCGTTCGCGATCCTGGCCGCGGCCGCCGCGGAACTGCCGGACGGGGAATTCTGCGCGCCGCCGCAGCCGATTCCGCCCGATCGTTGCGCGCTAGCGGCCGTAGAAGGCTGGCGCGGCGAGATCCTGCACTGGGTGCGCACCGCGCCCGGCAACCGGCTGGAGCGGTGCAAGATCAAGGACCCATCGGTGAACAACTGGCCGGCTCTGGTGGAGGCGGTGCAGGGCAACATCATCGCGGATTTCCCGGTGATCAATAAGAGCTTCAACCTTTCCTACTCGGGGACGGACCGCTGACATGTTCAAGATTCTGCAAAAGACGGCCGCGGTAGGAATCGCCACCGTCGCGTATCCGACGAGGGCGGCCGCCGTCTCGGAACATTGGCGCGGCCGGCCCTCGTTCGACTTCGCCGCGTGGGGCGACGCCCGTCCGGCCGCGGAGCGCTGTCCGACCGGCGCCATCGCTTTGCACGATGAGGACGGCGTCCGCGAGGTGACGGTGGACATCGGCCTCTGCACGTTCTGCGGCGAGTGCGCCGGCGACGGCGTGCGGATGACGCGCGATTTCGAGTGCGCCGCGCGCGATCGCGCCGCACTGGTCGCGCGCGCCCGCTACCTGTTGAAAACGGATGGCACGCACGAACGGCTGATCTCGTCTGCGGAGGCGATCGGCGGCCAGGTTCGCCAGACGATTCACAAGACCTTCGGGCGCTCGCTGGCGATCCGGCAGGTGGACGCGGGATCGTGCAACGGGTGTGAAGCGGAGATCGTCGCCCTCAATAACCCGATTCACGATATCGAACGCTTCGGCATTCACTTCGTCGCCTCGCCGCGCCATGCCGATCTGCTGCTGGTCACCGGCCCGGTGACGCGCAACATGGAGCTCGCGCTGCAAAAGACTTACGCCGCGACGCCCGATCCCAAGCTGGTGGTCGCCGTCGGCGCGTGCGGGATCAGCGGCGGCATCTTCGGGGTGAATTATGCTTCGCGCGGCGGCGTCGATGCCGTGATTCCGGTGGATGTGTACGTGCCGGGATGCCCGCCGCGTCCGGAAGCTCTGTTGTATGGGATCCTGCTGGCCGTGGGACGCTACTCGACGGGATAACCCTTATCGATCCAGTTGGCCTTGAAGTTCTCGCCGATGTAAAGCGCCTTGACGCGGCTGAAGCCCATCTGCTTGAGGGTCTCCATGGCGGGTTGGACGTTAGGGCACTTGTCCCAGGGACAGCAGCCGCAATAAAGGACAATCTCGCGGTCTCGCGGGAGCTTCTCCACGGCCGTCTTGAGCATCGCGATTCCTTCGGCCTTCGATCCCGGCCCGGCATACACCGCGCCCGGGATGTGCTTGCTGCGGTACATCACGTTCGGACCGACCTGAAAGAGGGCCGGCTTGGACGAGAGGCGCGCGGCCAATTCGGGCGGCTGGATCAGCGCCATGTCCGCCGCGGCAAGGACAAGCGCGGCGGCGAGGAGCAAGCTCGGGGTCTTCACGATACCACTGTAGCGTAAGATTCCCGGACGGGAATATTTCGCGTGATGCGGCGGATTGGGGGCAGAAAAATTCCCGTACGGGAATTTATGGCCGATTTTGCCGGGGCACGAGCCTCAAGTCTATCGGACCAGACGCTATACCTTTACCCACCGGCCATTCGCCGCCGACTTGTAGCCTGCCTCCAGAATGCAGCTCACAATATAGCCATCCGTATACGTCTCGCGTGGCGCGCGGCCTTCCCGCACGCACTCGACGAAGTGGCGCATCTCGGCCTGGTAGCCATACGTGAACGCTTCTTCGGGCAGCGGGCGCGTCCAGCCGAAATCGATATCCGCCTTTTCGACGACATAGCCGGCGCTGCGCGTGGTGAAACTCGCGATCGGCGTGCCGCGAGTCACGTCGGTGAAGATCGAGCCTTCCGATCCGTGAATCTCGTTGCGCAGGTCCAGACCGCCCTTCGTCGTCCACGAGAGCTCGCAATGCGCGATCCCTCCGCTCGACATCTTCATTGCCAGGAGGGCGTTGTCCTCGCCTTTGGTGCGTTTGCCGTGGACCAGCGTGCCGAGCCACGCCATCACTTCGACCACGCGGTCCTCCTTGCCGAAGAAGTAGCGCGCCGCCTCGATGCAGTGCGGCGCCAGGTCGCTCATGGCCCCGCCGCCGGTCTTTTCGATATCCCAGAAATGCTCGCGATGCGGACCGCTGTGCGATTCGCGGGAGCGCACCCAGAGGACACGGCCGACGCCGCCTCGTTCGATCGTCTCGCGCGCCTTGACCACGGCGGGCGCGAAGACTTCCGTCTCGGCATAGCCGTGCATCGCCCCGGACTTCACGGCTGACGCGAGCATCTGTTTTGCCTCGGCCCGATTGCGGGCCAGCGGCTTGGTGCAGACCTGATTCCGTTTGGCCTTCGCCAGCGCCAGGGAGACCGGCAGGTGCGCCTCATTGGGTAACGCGATGACGAACAGGTCGATGTCGCCGCGCGCGATGGCGCGGTCCAGCCTGGTTGTCGATTCCGGCACGCCCCAATTTTTCGCGAAGCGGCGCGCGCCCGCCGCCGACCGCGAGTAGTTCAATACTACCGTCTGGCCGTTGACGTTCTGCAGTCCCTGCATGTAGAAGTCGGCAACGAAGCCGGAGCCGAGCATCGCGATCGAAATATTCTTCATTCTTCTTTCGCCAGCGCCGAGGCGCTCCGATCCGTGGCCGCTTCGAGCCAGCCGACCTCCGCCGCGGAGTCGCCGAAGCGCTTGAGGCCGGCCTCGCGAACGGCCGCATCGGGCGCTTTCGCCAGCGGAGTGTACCGGGGATGGTGCGATTCCTTGTAGGGATTGTTGCGCGCGGCGTTATAGCAGCAGATCATCGACCAGCGGGGATGCTCCGAGCGGTTCTGGTCCGAGCGGTGCAGCAGGTTGCAATGGAAAAACAGCGTGTCGCCGGGCGCCATTTCGGCATATACGAGTTCGAGCCGCGCCAGCGCTTCCGCGACGCGCTCGCGGTCCGCGCCGGCCTGATCGCCGGTGAGGACGTGGTCGATTCTTCCCAGGTGGTGCGAGCCCTTGACCACCTGCAGACATCCGTTCTCCCGCGTGGCCGGATCGACCGCGATGAAGGCGCTGCACAGCAGCGGAAAGAGCACGCCGTTCTGGTACCAGTAGCCGTAATCCTGATGCCACGCCCACGCGCCGCCGACGCGCGCGTCCTTCATGATCATTTTGGAATGGTAGTGGTAGACCTCGCCCTCCAGCAGCTTTTCCGCCGAGCCGGCGATGGATTCGCAGCGCGCCACCATGCCGTAGATCGTGTCGCCGGGATGGTTCCACAGGGAGAGCCGGACCGTCCCGCCTTCTCCATCGGCGCGTCCGAAGGAATGCCGGTCGAGCGCCCGATCCTGATGGGCCGCCTGTCCCAGAAGGCGGATCTCTTCGGCGTCGAACATGCCGCGGGCGAGCACGTACCCGTCGCGATGGTAGGCGCGGACCTGGCTGTCGTCGAGGGGGCCGCTGGGCATCGAGATTAGTGTAACCCCGTCAGGAACGCCGCGAGATCAGCCGCGCTCGGCCGCGCGTTTGCGGATCACGTCGACCAGCACGGCGCCGACGATCACTACGCCGATCACGACGGTCTGCCAGGATGCCGAGACGTTGAGCAGGTTCAAACCATTGCGCAGCACGCCCATGATGAGCGCGCCCACCAGCGTGCCGCCGACCGTGCCGACACCGCCGAAGAAGCTCGCTCCGCCGATGATCACGGCGGCGATCGAATCGAGCTCCGCGCCGGAGCCTGCCAGCGGGAAACCCGAGTTCATACGGCCCGCCAGCACGATCGACGCGGCTCCGGCCATCATGCCGCTGAGCGTGTATACCAGGATCAGGCGGCGGTCGAGCGGCACGCCGGAGAGCATCGCCGCCTGCGGATTGCCGCCGATGGCGTAGATATCCCGCCCTACCGTGGTGCGCGTCAGGAACACGTGGAACAGCGCGCAGAAGAGCACCACGAGGATGACCGGCGCCGGGACCCACAACACCGAGCCGGCGCCCCAGAAGCGGAAGCCCTGGGGCAGCTCCGAAATGGGAAATCCTCCCGAGATCACCAGCGCCAGGCCGCGCGCCACGTTCATCATGCCGAGCGTCGGGATGAAAGGGTGCGGCAGCCGCAGTTTGGTCAACAGCGTGCCATTGACCGCGCCGAGGGCGGCGCCGATGGCCAGTGAGCCGGCCAGGGCGGCGGCCGGCGGCACGCCCGCTTTCAGCATCAACGCCGCCAGCACGCAGGACAGCCCCATGACCGAGCCGACCGAGAGATCGATTCCGGCCGTGATGATGACGAGCAGTTGTCCAAGGGACACCAGCGCGTTCACCGCGGACTGGCGGAAGACGTTGATCAGGTTGTCGAACGTCAGGAAATGGTCGGAGAGAAGGCCGAGCGTGGCGCACAGAATCACGAGTCCGAGCAAGGGGCCGAACCGTTGCAGCATGATCGCTCTGGGAACCCGTTTCAATGCGTTCCCCCCGTCGCCAATTTCATAATTCCCTCTTCGGTCGCTTCCGCGCGTGACAGTTCCCCCGCGATCGCGCCCCGGTGCATCACCAGGATGCGATCCGAAAGCGCCATCAACTCCTCCAGTTCGGACGATGCGAGCAGAACCGCGCAGCCGCGGGCGCACAAGGCGCGAATGATGTCGTAAATCTCCGCTTTCGAGCGCACGTCGACACCGCGCGTCGGCTCGTCGAGCAGGAAAATGTTGGAGCCGGCGGAGAGCCACTTGGCGAGCACGGCTTTCTGCTGATTGCCGCCGCTGAGGTAGCGCAGTGGCTGGTCGAGCGACACGGCGCGAATGCGGAGTTCGCCCATCAGTTGATCGGCGGACCGGCGCTCGTCGGCGCTGCGCAGGAAAAGGCGGTCGCGGCGGCCGGGCAGGGCGATATTGTCGGTGAGCGAAGCGCCCAGCACCAGCCCCTTGCCCTTGCGGTCATCGGGGACGAGTCCCATGCCGTGCCGGATGGCGTCTTGCGGATTGCGGATCTTGACGGGCAAGCCATTGACGAAAACCCGGCTGGCCGAACCGGCCATGGCGCCGAAGATCCACTCCAGCAATTCGGTGCGGCCCGCCCCGGCCAGGCCCGCCAGCCCCACGATTTCGCCCTGCCGGACCGTCAGGTTGAGCGCCCCTTCAATGCGGAGCGATTCCTCCTTCTCTTGCGGGACGGAGCAGGGCGCCGCCGCGGTGAGGCGCGCCTTCAGATCCTCTCCGACCATGGCGCGGACGAGGTCGTCCTGCGTCGTCGCGGCCGTGTCCCGGGTGAACACGCGGCGGCCGTCGCGCATGACGGTGACGCGGTCGGTCACCTCGAAAATCTCGCGCAGGCGGTGCGAGATGTAAATCACGCTGACGCCGCGGCCCCGCAGCGTGCGGATGGTGCGGAAAAGGCCCTCGGCGTCTTTGCCCGTGAGGGGCGCGGTGGGCTCGTCCATGATGATGAGACGCGAGCGGAACGCCAGCGCGCGCGCGATCTCGATGAGCTGCCGCTGCGCCAGGCTCAGCTCCAGCACGCGGCGGCGCGGGTCGATATCGTGCCCGAGCTCCTCGATCAACTGCCGCGCGCGCTCGTAGATCTCGCCCCAACGGACCCACCCGCGCCGCGCGGGATGCCGGCCGAGGAAGATATTCTCCGCCGCCGAGAGTTCCGGCGCCAGCGCCAGCTCCTGGTGCACGAACGCGATCCCCAGATTCTGCGCGTCGCGCGGGGCGCGCACCTCCACCGGTCGGCCTTCCCAATGGATGTCGCCGCCATCGGCCGGGAGCACGCCGCTGACGATGTTCATGAGCGTCGATTTGCCCGCTCCGTTCTCCCCCGCGAGCGCGTGAACTTCGGCCGGACGGACTTCGAAATCGACGCCTTCGAGGACCCGGAAACCGCCGAATGCCTTGGTGATTCCGCGCAGCTCGAGGAGACTCAAGCGCGCCTCGCCGCGGTGGATTGCCGCACCACCAGGACGCCGGGCTGCACGATGCTGCGCGGCTTGCCGCCGGCGAGCAGGTCGAGCAGGATTGCGGCGGCGTCGCGTCCCATTTGCTGCTTGGGCTGGCGGATCGTCGTCAGCGGCGGTTCGGTATAGGAGGAAAAGAAGAGGTCGTCGAAACCGGCAATGGAAATGTCGCCGGGGACGCGCAGGCCGCGTTCGCGGACGGCGCGCAGCGCGCCGAACGCCTGCATGTCGTTATAGCAGAAGACCGCTGTCGGCGGATCCTGAAGGTCCAGGAGCTGCGCCATCGCCTGGGCGCCGCTCTCCGCCCCTCCGTCGCCGCTGCCCACGAGCTCCGCCGCGAACGGTATGCCCGCGGCGGCGAGGCTGGCGCGGTATCCGTCATAGCGCTCGGTGTCGGAATGCAGGCCGAAACGATCGCCGATATAGGCGATCCTGCGGTGGCCCAGTTCGATCAGGTGCGTCGTAATCTGCTTTGCGCCGGCCGGGTTGTCGATGCTTACGTGGAAACCGAACTCGCCCGGATGCTGGTTATTGATGAGCACGATGGGAGTCTTGGCCTCTTCGAGCATCGGCATGTACAGCGCGCCGACGCGCGAGGCCGCCACCAGAATGCCGTCGACGCGCCGCTCCTGCAAGGAGCGCACGGCGCGCAACTCCCGGTCGGGATCGCCATGGCACGTCGCCAGGATGACCGAGTAATGTCGCGCGAGGGCGAATTCTTCGATGCCGCTGACCACCTCGCCGACGAAGGGGTCGGCGATGCTCGTCACCACCACGCCAATGGTGTTCGTCCGGCGCGTCACGAGGCTGCGTGCGACGGCGCTGACCGTGTAGCCCTGCTCGGCGGCGATTTTGCGGATCAGGTCGCGGGTTTCGGGGTTCACCAGAGGACTATCGCGCAGCGCCCGCGAAACCGTGGAATGGGAGACGCGCGCGGCTCGGGCGATGTCTTTGATGGAGACCATTGATCGGAGACGACGTGTTCAGAATAGTCGGTCTGAACAGACTTCTGCAACCCAATAGCCGAGCGTATCATCCCGTACGAACTCGCGGGGCGGGCAACCGCAATCGGCCGCAGATTGTAGAAATTTCCTACGTACCTTTGAAGAGCCGAGCCGCATCTGTAATCCGATGCTGCCTGAAAAATGCCGATTCTTCGCGTTTTTTCTGGTCTGCGCGGCAAAAATTTGCGCACAGACTCCGAGTTTTACCGCAGTACTGAATGCCGCCTCGGTGACGCCCGAAGTGTCACCCGGCGCGGCTGCGATCGTGCAGGGAGCGGGCTTCGCTTCCGGCGCGGTCTTGAACATCGGGACGGTGAGGGTAGCGGCGGTGGGAGGTTCGGTGCTTTCCTCGCGATTCAACGTCCTGCTGCCGGCGACCCTGGCTCCCGGCACGTACCAGGCGACCGTGACCTCGGGCGGCGCAACTTCGGCCGCCATGACATTGACCCTGGGTGCGGCAAGTCCCGCCTTCTACGCCACGACGCGGGAGGGTGTCGTACAGGGCGAGTTCTTCGACGACTCCTTCAGCGGCATTACGACCAGCCGTGGCGCGCCGCGCGGCGCCACGATCACGGGCTACGCCAATGGCTTGGGAAAGGCTTCCGCGCCCATCACCGTCTCGGTGCGGGATGACAGCGGATGGCGGACCGTTCCCGCCACCGCGCAGGGGGATTCCTCTGCCATCGGTTACTGGCAGGTCCGCTTCGCGCTGCCCGACGGGTTAGTGCAGGGGATGCACGAGACGTACCTGACGGCGGGCGGCTCGAACAGTCCGATCGTGCAACTGCCGGTTGGCGGAGCGATTCTCAGCGCCATCGTGAACGCCGCCAGTAATTCGAAAGACGCCGCGGCGGCGCCCGGGTCGATGGTGTCGATCTCGGGCACGAGTTTGGCGAACTCGGAGGCGGCCGGTCTGTTTCCCTCGACACAACTGCCGGGAGGCGGGGCGATCCGCATCGGAGACGCGGCGGCGCCGTTGTACGATGTGTCGGCTTTCTTCGGAGTGGCACACGCGATGATCCCGCTCGAAGCCCCGGAATCCGGGACCGTCGATGTCGTTGTCGAAAACGCGTTCGGCACGAGCCGTCCGTTCCAGTTGAAGATGGCGCCGACGGCGGCGGGCATCTTCCGGCTGCGGGATCCCTCGAGCGCGACCCGGAAGAATGCCGCGGCGCTGATCCAGGGAACGGCATGGGCCGCGATGCCGCTCTCCATGGCGAAGGCGCTCGGCTTCGCGCAGGATTGCCGCGACGCCAGGGTCGAGTGCGGCAAGCCGGCGAGCGCCGGCGACGTATTGCAGATTTACTGCACCGGCTTGGGGAAAGTGGACCCGGCGCTGGCTACGGGCAAGGTCGCGCCTGCGAATGGCAGCGTGTTGTATCGAAGCGCCGCCTTGCCGCAGGTGTCGATCGGAGGCGTGCCGGCGGCGGTATTATTCTCGGGGCTGGCGCCGGGATTCGCGGGGTTGTACCAGGTGGACGTGCGCGTGCCGGAAGGCGTGGCGGCGGGCGACGACGTGGCGGTGACGATCGCTATGCCGGCAGGCGATCGGGATTCGGCGACGATTGCGGTGCGGTAGCCGGCCCTGCGGGAAACCCCTTGTTTTCGCCTCCAAGGTAATACGACCGGCAAACAGCCATCGCTTACCAGTGCGAGGGGAAGCGAAATGAATCGACCACACTGGACCGCTGCCGTGACCGTACTGTCCATATTGGCGATGGGGCTGCCGCAGGCCACCGCCGACACCGTAAGCGCCACTCCGGGCGTGATCCAGGGGGTCATTCACTTTGTGGCGCCGGTGACGCCCGATAACATCGGGGTGGACGCGCGCGACGCCACCAACACCTACACGGGGCACGGCGTCGCGTCGCAAGGCGGGCCAACCTGTCCCGCCGGTTCGCAATTCTGGTGTTACTCGGTGACGGTGGAATCGGCGCTGGCGAATAACTACCAGGTCCGGCCGATCGCGAACCTGGCCAAGTCGTCGCCGGTTTTCGTGCAGTCGAGGATTCCGTTTCCGCCGACTGGCCCCGCCCACTTTAGCGTGGCCGGAATCGCCGTAGTCTGGAACATCGATTACACACCGGCGGAAGTGTCGGGCAATCTCAAGATGAGCGACCTGGCCAGCGCTCCGCTGCAGATCAAGTCCATCTATGAGAGCGTCAACGACAACGGCAACACGTTTGCGGAGCCTTGCGCGGGCAGCGCGGATGGCTGCCCATTCAACTCCGTCTTCGCCACCCAGGTGCTGCCGCCCGCTCTACCCGGCGGCGACTATATGCTGTTTCTGCAGCCCGGGTCGGACTATCAGTTTCTGACCCAGGCCATCACCGTCGACGAAGGCCCCCTGGCGCAGTCGATTACGGTCTACAACGGCGGGGAGCATATCGGCTCGCTGGCGGCGGGAGCGTCGGTCGTCAAGAATCCCGCTTTTGCGCAGAAGGCTTCGGTCAGCGGCCACGCGGCCTTCTCGCAGCCGATCTACAACTTCCAGGTGGATATCACGGGCACGAGCACCACCTTCGACCCCGTTCTGAACGCGCAGTTGCCGTTCTACGAAAGCTATGTGACGCAGAACTTCTACTCGGGCCTGCCCCTGCCCGCGCCGGTGACGTATCTGAGCCGCGTTTTCGATAACGCGGACTTCTCCAAAGGGATGACGATCCGGCCGTTGTTCACGCTGTCCGCCGACGGAGGCAGTCTCCTGCAATACCCCGCGATTCCTTTGACGCTCGCGCCCGGCGAACAGAAGGTGCTCGATTTCAACAACACTTCGACCAGCATCACCGGTAAAGTCACCTTCGACCCGCCCTATCCCGCAGCCAATATCTACCCGGGAGTCCAGGCGGAGGGCTTTGCGAACGGCGGATATGGTCTCGGACAGACCAGGCTGCAGACCAATGCCCAGGGCGGCGTGTACAGTATGCCCGTATTTCCGGGCGACTGGGATTACTGGCGGTTCGGGTGGGATTTCAATCTCGGCGATCCCAATTTCAGCTCGAACTTCTTCGTCTCCCAATTCCTGAACATCCACGTGAATGTCCCGCCGGGCGGCACGGTGCAGAAGGATTTTCCGTTCGACACCGCGCTGCTCAAGACGTTCTTCTCGGCGCCGCCCAACACGACGCTTTCCAATCCGCAGCTGGACACCATCTCGGGGACCCTCACGAACGGGGTCTTCACGCCCGACTTCCTGGAGCAGGCGCACGCCGAGGGCAAGAATCAGACGGCGGTGGCCACGGCGGAAGCCCGCATGGTCCTGCGCGTCCATCCCAACGTCGCCTATAAGGTGACTCCGTCCGCGGTAATCAATCTCAACCCGAACACGCCGGCGACCAACCGCACCGATTTCTCGCCGTTCATCGTCGCGCCGAAGAAGGGGGACGTGACCATCGCCGGAATTCCCGGTTCGCTCAGCCTGACGGTGAATTCGCCGGCGGACGGGCAGACGTTCCAGACCTGCTCGATTCCCGTCAACGGCACGGCCACGGGCGCGCAGAATATCACGATTACGGTCAATGGGCAGATCGTCCCCGCCCTGCCCGCGGGAAATCCGAACGATCCATTGCAGGTGACGTTCAGCACGACGCTTGCCGGGGGCGGCAATAACATGTCCATCACCGTGAAGGCGACGGCTCCGAATAACACGGCGGTCACGAACGTCCTGCACGTCTCGGCGCTGACGGCGAAGCCGGTGGTCTCCGCGTCTGTTTCCACGACATCGCTGTGGCCTCCGCAGCATGACCTGGTGGACGTCGGGCTATCGGCGGCCGTGTCGAGCGGCTGCGACGCCCAGCCTGTCCTGGGAGTCACGGTGTATAGCAACGAGAGCGACACTGCCGAGACCGGCACCGGCAACTTCTCGCCGGACGCGAAGGATCCGGCTCCCGGCGCCCTTCGGCTGCGGTCGGAGCGGCAGGGGAACGGCGACGGCCGGGTGTATCTGATCGTTGCCCAAGGGTCCGACCATTTTGGAAATAGCGCGGCGGCGTGCGCATCGGTGGTGGTCCCGCAGAGCCAGAGCGCCGCATCCGTAGCGCAAGTCAATGCGATGGCGGCCTCCGCCGTCGCAACCTGCAAGGCCGGCGGCGTGCCCGCCGGCTATGTTCAGGTAGGCGTCGGCCCGGCGATCGGGCCTAAGCAATAGCCACCGTGCGGCGCCCGGGCAGGGCGCCGCGTCAGAATCCCGGACATTTGTGATATCGTACCGGAGTCGCGATTTTTGGACTCCGGTGGCCGGAACTAGGCGCGCGCTTCTTCATTCCTCCCTCCTCTTCCAAAACCAGTATTTTTGGCTCCGGTTTCTGGTAGGTCGAAAGCGGGATTTTCGGCGTTTTTTTACGAAAATTCTGTCGATTTGACTTGCCCGCGAAGTGTAATCCTGTTGAGATGAATTGAACCGAAAATCGCCTTCGGCCGCCGCGGCATTGTTGCCGCGCTGCAATTTGCCGGGTGAGGGGAATCGGGCGGCCGACAGGCCGCTACGAGCCAGTAAGAGGGACCGGCGCGGACCCCCGGTAAGAGGTTAGCGGATGGACGCCGGAGCAGGGAATTTAGGGAGGAATATGAATCGAAAGTGCATGCTTGCGCTCCCGTTGCTGTTATGCGCCGGGCTGTATGCGCAGGAATTCCGAGCCACGTTGACCGGAACCGTCACCGACCCGAGCGGCGCCGCGGTCCCCAACGCGAATGTCAAGGCGACCAATACCGCCACCAACACCGTCAAGGAGACCAAGAGCACGTCCGATGGTCTCTACACGATTCCACTTTTGGAACCGGGTGTTTACGTGGTGGAGGCGTCGGCCGCGGGCTTCCAGACCCTGAAGCGGACCGATATCACCCTCGCCGTGGGACAGCGGCTGAATTTCCCCCTGCAGTTGACGGTCGGGCAGGCGACCACGGAAATCACCGTGACCGGGCAACAGGAGACCATCGACACCAGCGACGCCAATCGCGGTCTGGTGTACGACCCTGAGAAGACCCAGTCGTACCCGCTCAATGGACGCCAGAGCTATATGCTCCTCATGCTCACCCCGGGTGTCATTTTCACCCAGGAGCAGTTCGGCGCCAGCGGCTTCTCGGGCACCCGCGGCTGGGACGTGAATAACAGTTACAAGTTCAACGGCGCGCGCGGCGGCAACGGCAACAACGTCTTCATGATGAATGGCACGCCCATCAGCAACGAGGGCAGCACCTGGGAGTTCGCGCCCAGCGTCGACGCCATCCAGGAATTCAGCGCCATGACCACGGTTTACGACGCGCAGTACGGCCACGAGGCCGGCGGCGTGGTCAACACCGTGATTCGCGGCGGCAGCAACGCCTACCACGGCGACGTCTACGAATACTTCCGCAACGGTGTTCTCGACGCCAACAACTTCTCGAACAACCTCGGCGGCCTGGCGAAGGGGAACCACCAGCAGCATCAGTTCGGCGGAGTCTTCGGCGGCCCCATTCGCAAGGATAAGGACTTCTTCTTCGCCAGCTACGAAGGCTGGCAGGAAGTCATCCCCTTCCCCGGCGCCGGCCAGACCGTTCCGCCGCTCGACATCCGCGACGGGCAGCACTTCACCCAGTACAACATGCAGATCTTCGATCCGCTGACCACACATGCCTGCGGCGCTCCCACCGAGCCGTGCAGCGGCAGCAACGGGTCGGCCTACTGGCGCGACGCGTTCCCGGGCAACGTCATCCCGAAGAACCGCATCAGCCCCATCGCCACCAAGATCCTCTCGTACTTCCCGGCGCCCACGGTTCCCGGACAGGGCACCGCCGGACTGACCAACAATTTCGTGAACTCGGCCAATCGCGGGCGCTACTGGTACAACCAGCCGATCGTCCGCTGGGACCACAATTTCAGCGAGAAGAACAAGTTCTATGCGCTGTTCAGCGAGTTCCACGGGTACGAATACCGCTCCACCAACACCTTCAACAAGCCGCTGGCGCAGGGCAACATCGATAACAACCGCACCTTCACCGGCCTGAACCTGGACGACACGCACGTGATCTCGCCGACCATGGTTCTCGATATCAAGGCCAGCTATTTCCGCTTCACGCAGTACAACGGGAACTTCTCGGACGCGGCGCGCCGCATCACTCCCGCTTCCATCGGGATGACGCAGATGCCCCATTCGCCGGCGGTCAGCGATTCCGTCATCCCGAGCATTTCGATCGACGGGTTCACCAGCCCGGTATTCGGGCCCACCGGCGATTCCACCACGTTCGCTCCGTACAACCGCTGGATTCTGACTCCCAGCCTGTCGTGGACCAAGGGCAAGCACTCGTTCCACTACGGCTTCGAGACGAATTATGAGACGCGCGGCAATCTCGGACCGGGACCGGCGTACGGCGCTTTCACCTTTGCGAATACTTTGACCCGCCAGGCTACCGATCGGGCGTCCACCACCAACGGCGGCACCGACACGTACCTCGGCATCGCCTCGCTCCTGCTCGGCATGCCGGGCAGCGGCACGGTGTCGAATAATGCGACCCAGTACGGCACGCGCAATTACTACGCCTGGTATGCGCAGGACACCTGGAAGGTCAATAAGCGGCTCACGCTCGATATCGGGCTCCGCTATGAGATCCAGCTGGCCTATAAAGAGCGCTTCAACCGCATGAGCTCGATGTTCGATATCAACACCGTCAACCCGCTCAGCGATCAGATCATGGCGAAGTGGAAGACGCTCGAGGCGCAGTACAACGCGTCGAATCCGAAATATCCGTATCCCGATCCGCCGCCGGCGTTCTATGGCGTCTGGCGCTTCGCGGGAAGGGACGGCTTCCCGCGCCGCGCCCACTACACCGATTTCACCACCGGCGCGCCCAGGATCGGTTTTGCCTACCGGCTGACGGAAAAGACCGTGCTGCGCGGCGGGGCCGGCGTCTTCTACCAATCGGACACCAACACCGGCAACGGCAACACGGGCTTCAGCGTTTCCACGCCGTACCAGAACCAGATCAATGTGAACGGCATCCCGATGCCGCGCGCCTGCTTCCCGGATGGGACGCTCAGCAACAACCAATGCCTCAACGGCGCTCCTTCGGGCCAGTACTCGCTGGTGAACCCCTTCCCGGAAGGGATCGCTTCCGCGCCGGGCGCCGACGCCGGGTTGCTCGCCAATGTCGGACAGAGCTCCACGCAGAACATCCTGCACTGGAAGACCCCTCGCACCTATCAGTACTCCTTCGGCATCCAACAGTCGCTGCCGAAGAACATGGTGCTCGACGTCTCCTTCGCCGGCAACTGGGCGCAGTACGACCGCACCGGCGGCGGCTACGACATGGGCCACCCGCAGGACCTGATCGGCATCCAGAACCAGCAGATCGCCATGAACGATCCGGCGATTTTCACCAATCAGCTCCCCAATCCCTTCCAGGGAATTCTTCCCAGCACCATCACCAGCCGCGGCAGCAACGCCACCGTCAGCCGCTCCTCGCTGATGGATTACTACACGCTCTGGAACGGATATAACGACGGCGATATCGCCGGCCGGCATTTCCGCTCCGACGCTCTCCAGGTGCGATTCGAAAAGCGCGCCTTCGGCGAAGGCAGCTCGGCCGGAATTCTGACATGGGTGTTCTCCTACACCTTCAGCAAACAGTATTTCTGGGAATGCTGCATCGGCCAGTCATGGCAGTCGAAGACCGGCGCCAGCCTTCAGTTGAGCGTCAACCCGCAGGGGGCTGTTGTCGGGAATCTTGTCACGTTCCCGATGAACAGCCAGCGTGACATGTACTACACGCAGTACGACTCCGCCAACAAGCCGCACCAGTTCGCGTTCAGCGGTATCTGGGATCTGCCCGTCGGCAAGGGACGGAAGTTCGCCAGCGGTGTCACCGGTTTCGCCGACAAAGCTCTCACCGGCTGGCGCGCCGATTACATCCTGACCTACATCTCGGGCAACGCCCTGGGTCTCCCGGGTCCGGTCAACTTCTGCGGCGACTATACGAACTATGTGGACCCGGCGACCGGCCAGCGCACCGGGCAGACCTACGATCACTGGTTCAACAACAATCCGAAGTGCTACGCCAATCTGCCGTCGAACAGCATCAACAACGGCTTCCCGCCGCGATTCAGCGGCAACGTCAACAACCCGGCGGCGCCGCAGCTGAACATCGCTCTGGAAAAGAACACCGCATTCAAGGAACACTACAAGGTTCAGTTCCGCGCCGAATCGTTCAACCTGACCAATGCGCCGATCCGTCCGGGCCCGAGCACCAGCTTCACGAGCTCGACCTTCGGCGTTGTTCCGAACAGCCAGCAGAACTTCCCCCGCCTCGTGCAATTGGCGGTGAAGCTGTTCTTCTAAGCCGGTGGGGCAGGCCCGCGCCTGCCCCGCATTCCGTTGAACGAGTCCATAAGGAGATTGTGAATGGGAATTCGTAAATCGATCCTCGCGGGCGCTTGTCTGGCTCTGGCTGCCGTTTCGCAGCTTCCGGCGCAGAACAATCGGGCCGAACTCTACGGCGGGTACGTCTATACCAAAGCCGATCCGATCGCGCCGCTGCCCAAGCAAAGCATGCACGGCTGGGTCACGTCGGTGACCGGCTACGCCACCTCCTGGTTTGGAGTGGGCGGGGAGATTTCGGCCGTATTCGGCGATATCGGGCAGGAAGTGAACGCCAAGCCGCCGCATGCCAAGGAGTACAGCTACCTCGTCGGGCCGCAGTTCCGCTTTGTCGACACCTCGAAGGTGCAGTCCAGCGTCAAAATTCTGCTGGGCGGCTCCTTCGCGCAGGTGAACCTCGCGTCGGGCACCACCGCGCCGCAGATTCAGGCGCTGGCCGCCGCCGGCTACTCCGGTTTCAACCAGACCAAGTTCGCGGCGCTGTTCGCCGCGCCGGTGGATGTGGGGGTCAGCAAGCTGATCGCGATTCGCGTGGAGCCGGGGCTGTATCTGACCGACTTCAATCACACCAAGCAGTCGAATTTCCGGTTGAGCATCGGACCGGTCTTCCGTTTTGGCGGCAAATAACAACACCTGGCGCGCGCGCTGGATTTCCTCGCGCGCGCCGCTTCTCCTTACGGCTGCCGTCCTCCTCGCCTACTCTAACTCCTTCTCGGACGGCTTCACCCTCGACAGCAAGCAGGCCATCCTGGCCGACGCGCGGGTTCACGAAGTCAGCGCCCAAAATCTCGGCAACATCTTCGAACATACCTATTGGTGGCCTTACGATGAGAGCGGCCTCTATCGTCCCCTGACCACACTTTCGTATCTCTTCAACTACTCGGTGCTCGGCAACGCAGGCCGCCCGGCGGGATATCATGCGATCAACCTCCTGCTACACCTCGCCAACACCCTGCTCGTGTATGCGCTGGCCGGCAGGCTGACCCGTTATGCGCTCCCGGTTGCGCTGCTTTGGGCCGTGCATCCCGTGCTGA
Organism: uncultured Solibacteraceae bacterium; assembly: GCA_964608645.1. Lineage (GTDB taxonomy): Bacteria > Acidobacteriota > Terriglobia > Bryobacterales > Bryobacteraceae > CAZSQK01. The sequence goes on from CAZSQK010000013.1 coordinate 48,159, forward strand.
CCGAATCGGTCACCAACATCGTTGGCCGCGCCGATCTGCTGGCCGCCCTCGGCATGCTGGGCGCGATCTGGTTTTATGTGGCGAAGCCCCGCGGCTGGCTCTGGGGCGTGGCGGCCGCCACCGCTGTCGGAGTCTTCTCCAAGGAGAGCGCCGTCGTCCTTCCCGCGCTCCTACCCCTGTTCCTTCGCGACCGCCGCCGCCTCATCGCCGGAATCGGCGCCACCACGATCCCCATCGCCGCCATGCTCGCGCAACGGGCCAGCGTCCTCGCGTCATCGATGTCCCGCCACGTGCCGTTCACGGACAATCCCATCGCCGGCGTGGATTTCGTGACCGCCAGGCTGACCGCTCTCAGCGTCCTGGGCCGATATGTCTGGTTATCGATCTGGCCCGCCCGGCTCTCGGCGGACTATTCCTACGCGCAGATTGCGCCGTCGCCGAACTGGCTGGCCCTGGTCACGGTTGCGGCCGTCATCGCCGCGGGGATCCGCTGGAACCGGACGGCGCTCGCCTTCGCCGCGGTGGCTTTGCTGCCGGTCTCGAACCTGTTGTTTCCCATCGGCACGATCATGGCAGAGCGCTTTCTCTATTTGCCCGCCCTCGCCTTCACCGCATGCCTCGCGCCGCTATGGCGATGGCCCGCCGACCGCGTCGCTCTCTGCGTGCTGGCAGCCCTTTTCGCCGCCCGGACCTGGGCGCGCAATGCCGACTGGCGCGACGACCGGACGATGGCGGAGTCGCTCGTCCAGACCAGCCCTGCGAGCTACAAAGGCCACCGGCTTCTTGCCGCGGTGTTGTTCGAAGCCCACGCCGCCCCGGAGCGGGTTCTCGACGAAGCGGCGAAAAGTCTGGCCCCGCTCGATCCGCTCCCCGATGCGGAGAACAGCGCCGAGACTTGGCGCCTGGCTGGCGGCTACTACGCCGCGGCAGGCCAGCACCAGCGATCCGCGGAGATTCTGGAGCGCTGTCTGCGGATCGTCGAGGCGGACCGGCAACGCGTTCCCGACGCCGTGTACCCGGGCGCCGCGGACGTTCTCGAAACGCTGGCGTCGGACTATCTTGCGCTCCAACGCTTCGACGAAGCCGCCGTTACTCTCATGACGGGACAACTTACGACCGGCGATCTGTCGTTCCGGAATCGTCTGCTCGAACTCTACCGCGGAGTCGACGGCGCTATCGTCCCGGGCCCCGCCGGCCCTGCGATCAATCCCCAAAATCCCGTCGTTCATGGCAATTTGTGTCAGGCGATGGCTAGAACCGGAAAAACCGCCGAGATGGCGGCGTATGGCTGTAAGAATTAGGCGGTATCCTCAGTCTAATAGGGAGTCATGATGCGCAATCGACTTTTTACCATTCTATTTCTCGCGGCGGGAGCCGCCTGGAGTCAAACGCCCGCCGCGGCGCCAGCCCCGCCTCCGGCCGGGCGGCAATTTGACGTCGCTACCATCAAACTGGCCCCACCGATCAATCCGGCCGCGGCCATGGCCGGAAAACTGCACGTCGGCATGAGCGTCGACGGCGCGCGGGTCGATATCGGCTACATGTCGCTATCCGACCTGATCCTGATGGCGTACAAGGTCAAGCAGCACCAGCTCACCGGGCCCGACTGGATGAAGAATCAGCGCTTCGACATTCTCGCCAAGATGCCCGAGGGCGGGACCAAAGAGCAGGTTCCCGAGATGCTCCAAGCGCTCTTGAAAGAGCGCTTCGGCCTGACGTTCCACAAGGAGATGCGGGAACAGCCGGTCTACGGCCTGGTGGTCGGCAAGGGCGGTCCGCATGTGAAGGAATCGGCGAAGGAAGAGGAAGCGCCGCCCAAAGCCGACGATAAAGGCGGCAACACGATCTCTTTCGGCGGCGGCCAGATTCGGCAGAGTGGAAATTCCATGGTGATGAAGGCCAACGACCGGCCGGGAACCACCAAAATGACGATGGCCGACGGCAAGATGAAGATGGAGAGCACGCAGGTCAAGATGGAGGACTTCGCCGAGATGCTCACCCGCTTTGTGGGCAAGCCTGTGGTCGATATGACCGAACTGAAGGGCGCCTACGATCTCAGCGTGGAGATTTCGATGACCGAGATGGTGGCCTTGGCGCAGAAGGCGGGCATCGCCATGCCCGGCATGGTGGGCGCGCCCCCCGCGGGCGACGCCGGACGTCCCGCCGACGCCGCATCCGATCCTTCGGCGAGCGGCTCGATCTTCGCGTCCATTCAGCAGTTGGGCCTGAAGCTCGAATCCCGCAAGGCGCCGGTCGACACCATGGTGGTCGACAAACTGGAAAAGGCGCCGACCGAAAACTAGCGCCTGTTCGCGTTTTCACGCAAGGGAATGCGGCCTTTCAGACAGACAGATCCGTGGGGTTTCTCTTACGCTGGTTAAGAGGAGGGCTCCATGAAAAGAGTCTTGTTGGCAATGTTCGTCCTCTGCGCGGGAACCACCTTCGCCGCGCAAACCTGGACCGGGAAGATCAGCGACAGCGATTGCGGGGCCAAACACAAGAGCGCGGCCGAGCATGGGGGAAAGGCGATGAGCGATCACGACTGCGCCGTCGCGTGTGTGAAGAACGGCGGCAAGTACGTGTTCGTGACCGCCGGCAAGGTCTACCCGATCAACAACCAGGATTTCAACGGCCTGGAACAGCATGCGGGCCATACGGTGAAGCTCACTGGAGACATGCAGTCGCAAGGGACTATCAATGTGACGGGCATCCAGATGGCAGGCGCGAAGAAGAAGACCCACTAAGTCACGTCGCGTAGCTTCCCGCGAGCGCTACCCGCCGTTACGGATGCGAGTGCTGCCGGGGCCAATGTGGATGTGGGCTCCGGTGGCCTTGCCGGGCACGGCGTGCCGGAAGGCGAAATAGGGGATATGATGCTGCGTCAGGTAATCGCGCAGCCACACGCCTTCGGGCGCATCGGGGAAGAGGGCGACGTCCACGCGGCCGCGATGGTCGAAGCCCAGCGCGCGATGCACGGCGGTTTCTCCCGCGGCGCTGACTGGCAGCGGCTTGCCAAACTGGCCCTGGAAGGCATTCTCGATCTTGGAGAACTGCGGCGTGGTGAAGATGCCATCGCCGTCGAAACGTTCGGCGAGGCTCCCCGCGTCCGCAGGGTGCTGCGCAAGCCGGAGATCCAGATCTTCCTCGGCGCGCGCCATTGCCGCAAGTTCGCGGGTCAGCTTGGCGCGGGATTCCGCCAGGGCATATTCCTTCTTCGAGAGATCGATGTCGCTCAGCGGCGATTCGAGCGAATTCGGGGGCATGACGCGGGACGCCACCAGCTTACTGGCGGCTTCGTACGACTTCTGGCGGCGATCCAACCGGCGGCCGGCGGCGGCGATCATCTCATCCGCCTGCTCGGCTGTTAAATCCTGTCCGTAGAGCGTTTTGCGGAGAAAGGCGGCGTCCTGGGCGTCGGCCATCTGTTCCTGCGCCCGTTCCAGTTGGTTGCGCGGAGCGGCCCCGGCCTGGACCAGCGACTGCAGCCGATCGATTTCCGCTTTGGCGCGGATGACTTCGGGAGCGTCCTGCCCCTGGGCGCACAAATAGATCGCGCACACGAACAGCACCGGACCCAAAATAAATCGCATTTACACTATTGTAGTACAAACGCGATATTCTGGGTGTTCCAAAATGCGCACCCTAATTGTTTCCTGTCTCGTCCTGGCCGGGGCGGCCCTCGTCGCTAAAGAGGCTGGCGTCTTTCCGTCGCTGAAGACGCAAGCCGGCCTCGGCAAACAGGCGGAAGGGCTCTTCCTGGTTCCCACCAATCAGATGCTGCACCCCTGGGGTGAGCAGACGATCATCCCCGGCCGGCCGGTCGATATGACCTTCGATTCGCAAAAGCGGATCCTGGCCGTGCTCAACTGGCGCGACGTCCTGCTGCTGGATGGCTCGACCGGCGCCAAGCTGGCGAATGTCGCGTCGAAATCGACGTCATACACCGGAATTGCCTTCCGTCCCGGAAATCGGGAATTGTGGGCCAGCGAAACCACGCGCAACGGCCCTGACTCGATCCTCGTGATCAAGCTGTCCGAGGTCGGCCTGCCGGTCTCCAACAGCCGGATCGATTTCAAGGGACATCCGCTCCCCGCCGGCCTGGCCTTTTCACCGGACGGCAAGAAGGCGTACGTGGCGTTCAGCCGCAGCAACACCATGGCGGTGATGGACGCGGAGACACACGAGATTACGAAGGAAGTCGAGGTGGGGAATGCGCCTTTCTCGGTGTCCGTCTCCAAGACGCATGGCCGGATTTTCGTCACCGACCGGGGCGGCCGGCGCGCCACGGAAAAGGACACGACCGCGCCCTCCAGCGGCACCGCGGTGGTGACGGACCCGGTGACGGGCGCGTCGACTACCGGCACATTGAGTGTCATCGACGCCGAGACATTTGCGGTGCGCGAAGTGAAGGTCGGCCTGGCGCCGTCGCAGATGGCGATGAGCGCGGACGAGAAGCTTCTGGCGGTCGCCAACGGCCACTCGGACACGGTGACGCTGGTGGACACCGACAAGCTCACCACCACGGAGATCAAGATCCCCACATTCCCGACGGCCGCGCTGGGCAGCCAGCCGGTGGCGTTGGCGTTCACCGCCGATTCGAAGACGTTGTACGTGGCGTGCGGCGGCAACAATGCGATCGCGGCGATCCGCAGGAACGGCGCGCAATGGCGCGTTGCCGGCGCGCTGCCGACGGCGTGGTTCCCGTCGGCGATCGCGCTCGACGGGGAGGGCGGTCTGCGCATCCTCAATATCAAAGGCGTTGGCAACACCGACAACAAGAAGGGCGGCTTCAACTCGCGGCAGTATGAGGGTTCGCTGGAGCGCATCCCGGCCCCCACGCCGCTGCAACTCGAATCCGGCGCGCGCGAGGTCAAGGCCGCTAACAGCCCGGTCTACGAACCAGCCGGCGGAATCGCCAATCTGGCGTCGCTGGGCATCCAGCACGTTTTCCTGATCGTGAAGGAGAATCGCACGTACGACCAGGTCTTCGGGGACATCGGAAAGGGCAATAGCGACCCCAAATTGTGCATGTTTCCGCGTGAAATCTCGCCAAATCACCACAAATTAGCCGAGAATTTCGTGCTTTTGGACAACTTTTATACCGGTGGCGCGATCAGTTTCGACGGCCACCAGTGGCTGATGCAGGCATTCGTCAGCGATTACGTGGAGCGCGCGTTCGCCGCGTCGCCGCGCGGCTATGCGTGGAACATGGCCGACTCGCTGGTGGTGGCGCCGACGGGATTCTTCTGGCAGAGCTCCGTGAAGCCGCTGAACGTCCGCATCTTCGGCGAATTCCAACTGCCGGCGCGCTGGGACCCGGCCACGCAGAGCGCCGTCGATATGGACGAGAAGGATGTTCTCAGCTGGAACGATTATCTGAAGGTGTACCGGGAGGGGAACTGGCAGAACAAGGTGGGATCGCGCAGCGGCGTGCCGGCGCTGCAGCCTTACAGCAGCCAGCGGTACCCGCATAATTCGACCAGCATTCCGGACCAGCTTCGCGCAGCCGAGTTTCTGCGGGAACTCGGCGAGAACGAGCAGCGCAACATGTTGCCGAATCTCACGATCCTGACCCTCAACAGCGACCACACCAACGGCACGCGCCCGGGCTCGCCGACGCCGCGGGCCATGGTCGCCGATAACGACCTCGCGCTCGGCCGGGTGGTGGAAGGCATTTCGAAGAGCCGGTTCTGGGCGAAGAGCCTGATCCTGGTGGTCGAGGACGACGCGCAGGACGGAGTCGATCACGTGGATGGACATCGGACGGTGGCGCTGGCGATCGGACCGTTCATCCGGCGCAACGCGGTCGATTCGAACAATTACAACCAGGTGAGCATGGTGCGCACCATTCAGGAGATCTTCAAGATCCCGGCGCGGACGCGTTATCTCGCGGCGGCGCGTCCCATGACCAGCATGTTCACGGCGCAGACGGACGTTTCGCCTTACGAGCATCTTGTCCCGAAGCAGGATCTGGAGCAGGCGAATCCGCCGCTGAAGGCGCTCTCGGGCAGGCAGCTCTGGGCCGCGCAGCAGTCGCTGAAGATGAACTTCCGCGATCTCGACGATGCGCCGCAGGAGATCCTCAACAAGGTTCTCTGGTGGGATGCGATGGGATACGACAAGCCGTATCCCGCAGCCCCGCGGCGCTAGAATGCGCACGGCCCCGTACGGATCGTGGAAATCGCCGATCAGCTCAGACCTGATCGTGGCGCAATCGATCGGACTGTCCGAGGCCCGCATCGATGCGGACGAGGTGTACTGGCTCGAATCGCGGCCGCAGGAGCGGGGCAGGTATGTCGTGGTCCGCGGCGGACGCGATTTGACGCCTCCGCCCTATAACGTCCGCACGCGCATCCATGAGTACGGCGGCGGGGCGTGGACGGTCGCGGACGGCGTTCTCTACTTCTCCCACGACGTGGACCGCCGGCTTTATCGCCTCGATCCGAGTTCCTCCGAGCCCGTTCCGCTGACACCCGAAGGCGCCTGGCGCTATGGCGACGGCGCAATCGACGGCACTGGCAGGTGGATCGGGGTGCGGGAGGATCACACCGGCGGCGGGGAACCCGTCAACGAGATCGTCGCCGTGGACAGAGCGGGTGTGCATGTGTTGGCCCGCGGCCACGATTTCTTCTCGTCGCCGAAAGTGTCCGCCGGCGGACGGCTGGCGTATCTCGCCTGGGACCACCCCAACATGCCGTGGGACGGCACGACGCTGTTTGTGGACGGAGCGCCGGTCGCCGGAGGGCCGTCGGAGTCCGTCTTCCAGCCGGAATGGTCGCCCGACGGCGCGTTGTTTTTCGTCTCGGACCGAAGCGGTTGGTGGAACCTGTACCGGCACGATCCCGCGACCGGGGTCACGCGGCCCGTCGCGCCCCTGGATGCGGAGTTCGGACTGCCGCAGTGGGTGCTCGGGATGTATACCTACGCATTCGCCGGGCCGCGGCGGATCGTCTGCTCCTACATCGAGGACGGCCTCGGCCGCCTTGCCGTGATCGATCTGCAATCCGGCGTGCTGACGCCGGTCGAGACGCCGTACACGGACTTCTCCTGCGTCCGCGCGGAAGGCGATGTGGTGGTGTTTCGGGGCGCGTCGGCGGCGCTGCCGGGAAGCGTCGTGCGGCTCGACCTTTCGACCGGCCGATCGGCCGTATTGAAGCAATCGACCGACGTCGCCGACGATCCGGCGGTCGCCCGCTGCTTCACGCGCGTCGAGCAGGTCGACTACCCGAGCGAAGGCCGCGCCGCGCACGGGCTGCACTATCCCGCCTTTCATCCGGATTATGCGGCGCCGGATGGCGAGAAGCCTCCGCTGCTGGTCAAGTGCCACGGCGGTCCGACCGCCGCCGCTTCGAGCGCGCTCGATCTGCGTATTCAATACTGGACCAGCCGGGGGATTTCCGTGCTCGACGTCAATTACGGCGGGAGCACCGGCTACGGCCGCGCGTACCGGCAATTGCTGAATGGCAATTGGGGCATCGTGGACGTTGACGATTGCGTGAATGGAGCGCGCTTTCTGGCCGCGCGGGGCCAGGCGGACCCGGAGCGGAGCGTGATTACGGGCGGCAGCGCCGGAGGATACACGGCGTTGGCCGCGCTGACGTTCCGCGACTATTTTCGCGGCGGCGGCAGCCATTACGGCGTCAGCGATGTTGCGGTGCTGGCGCGCGACACGCACAAGTTCGAATCGCGTTATATGGACACGCTGGTGGGCACGGAATACCGGGAGCGGTCGCCCATCGCGCGGGTTGAGGGATTGAACGCGCCGGTGATCTTCTTTCAAGGCGACGAGGATATGGTCGTGCCGCCGAATCAGACCGAGATGATGGTGGAGGCGCTGCGCGCGAAGGGCACGCCGGTGGGGTACCTGTTATTCTCCGGCGAGCAGCACGGATTCCGGCAGGCGGCGAACATCAAACGCGCGCTCGATGCGGAACTGCTCTTCTATGCCGTCAACGTGTTCCGTTGCGGGCTGGCATTTTAGGCGTGTGCCGCGGCGAACATCCGTCCGGTTCGCCCTGTAGTACGATACGGACAGGAGTCTAGTCTGCCGAAGGTCGATTTTTCTGAGCACAGCGAAACGGAAACCGCTGTCCCTACCTGGCGCGTCGCGGTGCGCGCGGCCGAAGAGAAAAAAGCCACCGATATCCGCGTCCTGGATCTTACGGGCATCACGTCGTTCGCCGATTATTTCGTGATTTGCACGGGGGCGAACCAACGCCAGGTGCAGGCCATCAGCGACGAAGTGAATCTGCAAGTCAAGCGGCAGGCCGCCGAACTGCCCATCAGCGTCGAAGGATACAACCAGGCGGAGTGGGTGCTGGCCGATTACGGCGACCTGCTGGTGCATATCTTCTCGCCGAAGGCGCGCGAATACTACGGCCTGGAGCGGCTCTGGCGGAGCGCGAAGACGATCGAGATCCCGCCGGCGTGAAGGTCTTTCTTTACTACATCGGCCGCCCGAAAGATTCCCACACCAACGCCGTCGCCGAAGATTTTCTCGGCCGCGCCGGCCGTTATACGCCGTGCGAGATGCGCGAGATCAAACCCGACCGCACCGACTTATGGGCGAAACATCCGAGCGCGCGCAAGATCTTCCTCGACCCCGCCGGCAAGCCGCTCGATTCGGCGGGCTTTGCGTCCCTGATCGCGAAGTCCGAAATGGAAGGGCGCGACCTGGTGTTTCTGATCGGCGGCCACGACGGCTTGCCGGCGGGTTGGGGGGCGCGCGCCGATCTGCTGTTGTCGCTGTCGGCGATGACGTTTCCGCACGAGCTGGCGCGGGCGATGCTCGCGGAGCAGGTCTACAGGGCCTTTGCGACCCTGCGTGGGCATCCCTATCCGCGGTGAGCGGGCGGCGCAAAGCGCATCGCTTCTGAAAACGGTCTCCCGGACGAGAGCGCAGCTCTAAAACATGCGCCGAGGGAGCGAAGGCGCACATTTCGCCGGTTGCTCCGCCATCCCGGAGCGCGTTAACGTAGAACCTTGCATGTCTTGGTTTAAGAAGGACAAGTCCGTCGAAGAAAAACTCGACAAGGGCGACGAGGGCGAACGCAAGGTCCGCACCGAAGGGCTGTGGCAGAAATGCGACGGCTGCCGGCAGATTATCTGGAAACGGGACCTGGAAAGCAACGCCGGTGTCTGTCCCAAATGCAATTTCCATTTCCGCATCGATGCGGTGACGCGGCTCAAGCTGCTGCTGGACGGCGATTACGAATCGTTCGACAGCACGCTGGGTTCGTCCGACCCGCTCGCGTTCGTCGACTCCAAGCCGTACAGCGTCCGGCTGGCCGGTATGCAGCAGGCGACCGGCCTCTCGGACGCGCTGATCTCCGCCCGCGGCTCGCTCGACGGCCGCAGCGTGAATGTGTGCGTGATGGATATCCGCTTCATCGGCGGCAGCATGGGGTGCGTGGTGGGCGAGAAGATCGCGCGCGCCATCGACCGGTCGCTGGCCGGACGCACGCCGTTGATCGTGGTCTCCGCGTCGGGTGGCGCGCGGATGCAGGAGGGGGCCATCAGTCTCATGCAGATGGCCAAAATCTCGGCAGGCCTGATGAAACTCGATGAAGCGAAGCTGCCCTATATCAGCGTGTTGACGGATCCCACCACCGGCGGCGTCACGGCCAGTTATGCGATGCTGGGAGACCTCAACATCGCTGAACCGGGCGCGCTGATCGGTTTCGCGGGGCCGCGCGTCATCGAGCAGACGATCCGCCAGAAGCTCCCCGAGGGTTTCCAGCGCAGCGAATTTCTGCTCAAGCACGGGATGCTCGACGCCGTGGTGCCGCGCTTCGAAATGAAGGCGTACATCGCGACGGCGCTGCGCTTCTTCGTGGGCTGATGCTGGAGTGAACTACCCCGATTCGGTCGAATTTCTTTACGCGCTGGGCAACGAGATCAAGACGGCCAAGTTCGGCCGCGACCGGATTCGCGCCGTGCTGGACGCGCTGGGACGCCCGCAGGATCGCTGCCGCATCGTGCACGTGGCCGGCACCAACGGGAAGGGGTCCACGTGCGCGATGATCGAATCCGGCCTGCGGGCGCACGGTTTGCGCACGGGGCTGTTCACGTCGCCGCATCTTTCCGAGCCGACGGAACGCATCCGCGTCGACGGGCAGCCGATTTCAGCCGGGGAATTCGCGGCAGTGTTCGACCGGGTCCACGCAGTGGTCGAGACTCTGCTGGCCGCGGGCCGGATCGACCTGCACACGACGTACTTCGAGACGGTCACCGCGATGGCGCTGCTTTACCTGGGAGAGTTGGACCCGGCGCCGGAAGTGGTCCTGGAAGTCGGGCTCGGCGGCCGTCTGGACGCCACGAATGTGGTCCAGCCCGCTCTGGCAGCGATTACCTCGGTAGACTTCGATCACGAACAGTTTCTCGGCAAGAGTCTGGAATCGATTGCCGGGGAGAAGGCCGGGATTCTCAAGCCGGGAGCGCCCGCGGTTTTCGCCCGCCAGCGTCCGGAAGCCGCCGCGGTGTTGGAGAGGCGCGCGGCCGAACTCGGCATTTCCGTGGTGCGCACGTCGGAATGGCGGGTTCGCGATCTCGTGCTGCATCCGCTGGGCAGCCGTTTCCGCGCCGGGGAGCTTTCCATCGACTGTCCTCTGGCGGGCGAACACCAGGTCGAGAATGCCGTCACGGCCGCCGCCGCGCTGACCGTGCTGGGCGTGCCACCGGAGGCGATCGAGGCGGGAATCGCCTCCACGCGGTGGCCCGGCCGGCTGGAGCGGGTTTCCGAGCGTCCGGAGATCGTCGTCGATGGGGCCCACAATCCCGCGGGCGCGCGCGCTTTGGCCCGCTACATCGAACGGTTCTATCGGGGAAGGCGGGTGCGGCTGATTTTCGGCGCGATGCGCGATAAGGCCATCGACGAAATCGGCGGTATTCTCTTTCCGCTCGCCGTGGAGATCATCGCGACGGCGCCGCGCCAGGCTCGCGCGCTTTCGCCCGAAGCCCTGCGGGCTGCCGCCGGCCACCCGAACGTCCGCGTCGCGCCCGGAATCGCGGAGGCGCTCGAAATGGTGCGCGGCGCGGGGCCCGAAGACGCGATCTTCATCACGGGCTCGCTGTTCCTGGTCGCCGAGGCCCGGGATACAATCGGGGTCGCCTCATGAGTTGGCTTCGCTCGCTGCTGATTTCCACCCCGCTCATCATCCTGTCGACCGTCGTGATGGGGACGCTCTCCCTGCTCGCGTCGCTGATCGACGGTTCGGGGCGGACGCAGCATCATCTGGCGCGAATCTGGGCGAAATCGCTGCTGGCCTTCAGCTTTATCCGCGTGCGACCGGAAGGGATCGAGAAGCTGGACCCGAAGGCGAGCTACGTGTTTGTGTCGAACCACGAAAGCCTCATGGACATTCCGGCAATCCTCTCGAAGCTGCCGTTCCAGTTCCGTTTCTTTGCCAAGAAGGGGCTGTTCGGGATCCCGTTTCTGGGCACGCATCTGAAACGCGCCGGGCATCTGCCGGTGGACCGGACCAACGCGCGCAACTCGCTCAAGAGCATGAGCGCAGGCGGGCGCATGATCGCCGAGCGCGGCATCTCGATGCTGCTGTTTCCGGAAGGCGGACGGTCGCCGCAAGGATTGCGCGAGTTCAAGGAAGGCGCGGCCTACATTGCGATTAAGGCGGGTGTGCCCGTGGTGCCGATGGCCATTCTCGGGATGCGGCCGCTGTTGCCGATGGGGTCGATCCACATCCGGTCCGGCCGGGTCGGGCTGCGGGTGGGCCAGCCCATTCCGACGGCCGGGATGAAGATCTCGGATCGCGAAGAACTGACGCGGCGGCTGTACGAGGAGATCGGTGGCTTGTTGCGGAAGCGGTAGTTGCTCTGCGTGCCCGCGGGAAGAGAATTTCACGCCGAGGCGCAAGGTAAACGCAATGAAACCAGGCGTCGGATTCGCCTGGCGCAATTTACTGGCGCTTCACTTCCCAGGTAATGAATTCGCCGGTGGGCATCACGCGGAACGACATCGTTCCGGAGTGGGGATTGTCGTTGGCTTTCAACGTGGCGACTGCCTTTTCCCCGCCCTTCAAGATCGCTTTGTCAAGCGTGACCTCGATGCCGGGGAGCGTCTGGGCGAGCGTGAGGCTCATTTCGCCGGGGGCTGTATTGGTTATGGTCAGGTGCTGTGTATCGCCGGGCTTCAGGATCACAGAGGTTTTGTCGAGCTTCACCAGATTCAGCACAAAGTCGAAGGTGGTCGGGATGCTGGGCGGCGGCGCCGCGCCCGCAACCGCCTTCGACCCGGCATTCGCCATCTTGCCGAAGGGACCTCTGGCCAGTTCTTCGGGGTCCACATACCAGAACCACTTGCCATCCACCAATTTCCAGGTGCTGGTCGAGGGCGCTTTCATCGGCCTGCCTTCGAAGCCGGGACCATGGAAGTACTGCTCGCACATGGCTCGAACGTTGGCCTTCGTGAAATGCTCGGAGTATTGAATCGCATTGATCTCGAAGTTGAGGTAATGCGGCTTGTTGTGCACGTAAAAGAAGTCCTGCGAATCTTCGGCAACCAGTTTCTCGGCCTTCCGGTATTCCTCGGTGACGTGATACTGGTAAAACTCCGTGATGCGCGCGCGCAAAGCCTGGTCGACTTCGGCAGGCGGCTTCTCGGGCTCGGGAGCGGGCTTCTGGGCGAAGAGCGTCGCCGCGCACACGGCAAGCAGGGCAGTGCGTTGCATATGGCTCTATTTTACGCCAGGAGGTCGAGCTCCCACCGCCATACGGCCTCTCCGTCTTCCTCGTCCTCGCCGGCAAAGCGCATTCCGGTCTTTTCGAGAATACGCGTCGAGGCATTCGGCTCCGGAGCGGTGTGCGCGATGACTCTCGTCACGTCCGGCAGCGAGCGCGCGCAGTTGACCAGGAAGCGCGCCATTTCCGTCCCGATGCCGCGGCCTTCGAATCCCGGAAACGTGTAATAGGCGATCTCGACCGCGCCCTCCACCGCCGGGCCTTTGAAAGAGCAGACGCCGCAGAGTTGCTGCGATTCCCCTTCGACCGCCAGATAACCAAACCATTCGGGCGGAGTCTCGTAGGGGAAGCTGCGAATGAATTGCAACCCTTGTTCCGCGACCCTCTGCGCGACCTCGTGCAGGCGGACGCCCTGCTCCGCCGCGAAATCCTCCGGATCCGACGCGAGGAGGCGAAGCAGCTTGCGGGTCGCGGGAATGAACTCCAGAACGCGCATTACGCGGCGCGAATGGTTTCCTTCATCTTCTCGATCAGCTTCGGGACGATGTGCACCGGGTCCTCTTCCTCCTCGTATTCGAGGGAAAGATAACCCTTGTACCCCGCGGCGCCGAGGATTCGCAGAATCCGCGGCCAATCGGCCGGCTGCTTCTGTTTGTTGACGTGCACCGCCGTCTTGAAGTGCACGTTGGTCGCGTAGGGCGCGCACATCTCGATCTGGGTGTACCCGTCGTCGGGGAAATTGCCGACGTCCAGATTGATTCCGGCCCAGGGCGAGGCGGCCTTCTTTACGATTTCGATCGTGCGGTCGGCATTGGTGGTGATGCCGCCGTCATCCTCGACTCCCAGCGTGATGCCCTTCGCACCCGCGACTTCCGCCGCCCGTTTCAGCGTCTCAACGGCCCATGCCACCGCCTGATCCTCCGTCGCGCCTTTCGGCACGGCGCCGCCGAAGATTCGCATATGCGAGGATCCGAGCTTGGCGGCCACATCGACCCACTTCGCCACAGTCTCGAGTTCGGCAGTCTGCAACTGCGGCGTGGGCTGCGCCAGGCGGACGCGCACCCCGATCGTGTAGATCGCGATGGCCGAACGATACGCCAGTTTGCGGAGCGCGTACAACGTGTCGTCGTTGGTGTCGGCGAACCAGTACGCGGTCATGTCGACGCCGTCGGCGCCGAGATCGGCGGCCATGCGGATGATGTCCGCATAGGTCATCGTCCCGGCCTTCAATTGATTGCGGAACGAATAGGCGCAGATCGCGGGACGGAAGCGGCCTTTCGCCGCGGCCTGCATGGGCGGCGCTCCTGCCGCCAGCGCGGCGGCGGCCATGGTCTTGAAATATTGGCGGCGGTGCATGACACGCTCCTACTTGGATGAATACGTCTTGCTGAACCCGTTGCGCAGGTTCGTCATGGTGTATTTGCCGTCGGGGGCCACCGAAAGCTTCAGCAGGTTGCCTTTGCATGCGGCGCTGGCTTCCATATTGGCGATCATCTTCTCGCCGGTGTTGACCTCCGTGGGGATGCCCAGCGCCAGGTGGCCTTGCCAGATGTCTTCCAGCCCGGGGGATTTGCGCAGGGTCTCAAACACGCTGGCCGGACCGCCTTTGCGCGGTCCATTATTCATGACCGCCACCTTCGGCTGAATCGCCCACACAAATTGCGCCGAATTCGAGCGGCTGAGTCCGTGATGCGTGGTCTGGTAAACATCCACGGTTCCGATGAGATTGTTGGGGCAGACCAGTTTCTGCTCGTAGTTCTGGGGCAAGTCGCCCATGTCGATGAAATCGAATTTGCCGAACTTCAGGAGGAAGCCGACGCTCTGATCGTTGTCGGGGTCCCCCTCGGGGGGCTGCCGTTGGAAGTCCGCGCAGGCGGCATTCTGCGCGCCCGCCCCCTTCAGCGGCTTGACGATGGCCTGCCCGGCCGATGCGATCACTTCGACGTCAACGCCCTTGAGGGGGATGCGATCGCCCGGTTTGAGGATCTTGCGGTGCTCGCCGGCGAGCTCGACGTACGCTTTGTATTGCGCGGCGACGTCGGGCCGGTTCAACTCCACCGAATCGCCGTGGTCCAGGTACATGCCGATCGGAATGAGTTTGGCGAGGGCGGGCAGGGCGCCGATATGGTCGCTGTGAAAGTGGGTGGTCAGCAGGTAGTCGATCCTGGTGAGTCCGGCCAGCTTAGCCGCTTCGAGGATGCGTTCGGCGTCCCGGTCGTCGGGCCTCCGGTTGGCGGTGTCGACCAACATCGACTCGCCGCTGGGGGAGACGATCAGGGTGGAGGCGCCGCCATCCGCGTCAATCCAGTAAATCTCGAGGTTATTGGAGGCTCCCAGGAGCGCGGTGACAGCGCACACGGCTAACGGAAGGAGCTTTCTAGGTGTCGGCACTGCATCATGATATCGAATTGGCGGCGGCCGGGCAGACCTATCCCCCGGGAAATGCCAACCGGAATGCCGATCTCAGGAGAAAACTGCCGTCTCAGCCGCGGCGGCGCGTCCGCATGCGCGCGATACAGCCGGTCAGCAGCAGGCCAGTCCCAATCAGAACGGTGCTCGTGGTTTCCGCCGGGGTGCCGACGATCGTCGCCGCGAAGGTCGCGCCGGAGAGCGTCAGTAACATCGTAATTGCGCCCAGTAGGTGTCTCACGAATCCATGATCTCTGGAAACACCCTCGAAAAACAGTCCCAAGCGTACCTGCGACGGTAATAGGACCGATTCTCTACCGGTTTCGGAGTATAGCCGTGACGCCGGTCCGGGCGCGCACCAATGCCATCCCGCGACCCTCCCCGAGGACCTCGACCGCCGTCGCCAAGCCATCGGCGACGATCCCGTGAGGCGCGACGACGGTGACCGTCATCGATCCGGTAAGGCCCATACCGGTCGCCGGATCAATGACATGGGAGTACCTTCGGCCGCCCGCGTCGAGGTGCTGCTCGGCGTCGCCCGAGGTCGAAACGGCCGCGTTCGCGAGTTCCAACAGGCGGCCTCCGGCATCGATCCTCCAGCCCGTCCGGCCGGGAGGCGGATTGCTGAAAGCGAGGTCCCCGCTGACGGCGACCAGCGCGCTGCGAATTCCCAGGCGTGTGAGGACTGCGAGCGCCTCGTCCGCGGCATATCCCTTCGCGATGCCGCCCAAGTCGAGCTGCATCGCCGGGTCGTCGAGCGTCAGGGTGCGGGCTTCGGGATCGAGATGCAGTTTACGATAGCCCGTGTGCGAGAGGGCCTCCCGGAGGGATGCGGGATCGGGCAGGCGGTGTTGCCGGCGCGCCTCCCGCCATAGCCGCGTAACGGGGCCGAGGGTGACGTCGAAGGCCCCGCCGGAGTCGCCGGCGAGCTGCTGCGCCGCTTCGAGGACGCGGAAGAGGTCCGCGCCCGGGTGGCGCGGGAGGCGGTTCAGCTCGCTGTCAGGCCGGTAATCGGAGAGGATTCCGTCGAGTTCGGCGATGCGGTCGAAGGCGGCGCGGAACGCGGCTTTCGCCTGATCTGCACTGGCCGCGTAGACCTCGATGTGCACCAGAGTGCCCATGTGGGGCTCGACCGCCTCGAAAAATGTGGGCTGGGCAGCGAAGGACGGAACGGCGGCGAGTATCCAGCACCGGAGAAGGTTACTGCTCGTCATGCTCGACGCCGTTGTTCCAGTACCGGTACATCGCTTCCGCGGAGGGGATTCTCGCTGGGCGCACCAGGCGGAATCCCAGCCATTGGGCATCGGTCAAATACCATATGCTCTTGGGCAACTGCGGATCCTGTTGCTTCCAGCTCGCGTCCGACGCCACCCGCGCTGTGCAGCGCAAGGCTCCGGCCGGGTCGTTCCACGACCCGCCGCGGACGGCCTGCGGGTATGGCTGCGTGGAAGGGACCCAGGGGTTGACCTGGTCTCCGGGCTTGTAGGGGGCATACTGATCGAGGGTCCATTCCATCACGTTGCCGAGCATGTCATAGAGGCCCCAGGCGTTCGCCTTCCTGGTGGCCACCGGCTGGTACTTGCCCTGGCTGTTCTCCGCGTACCAGGCGGCGTCTTTCAAATTCGACGGCTGGCCGGAGCCGCCGGCGCGGCAGGCGTATTCCCACTCGGCCTCGGTCGGCAGCCGGTAAAACTCGCCGGTGCGGGCGCTCAGCCACTCGGCGTATTTGTTGGCGGCGTGCTGCGTCATGCTGATCGCGGGGAAACCGTTGATGCCCATGCCGAAGCTCATCTCGACGTACGGCTTGGTGGGCCGGCTCACCGCGTCGACCACCGCGTCGCGGTTCGCCGTCTCGCCGCCCTGACTGGCGAACATGAAGAGGCGATACTCGTCCCAAGTCACCTCATGGGCCTGCATCCAGAACCCGTCGAGTTTCACCTTGTGCGCGGGCTGTTCGTCCTTGGCGGCGGCCGAGCCCATGACGAACTCGCCCGCCGGGATGGCCGCCATATCGTAGGAGATCGTGGTGTTGGGAATCGTGAGTTTGTACGGTCCCGCCTTGCGCGGCGTCTGCTTCACGATGCGATCGTGGATTCTGGTGACAGCTTCGCGCTCGGCCGCATCCTGCGCGAACCCGGCGGCGGCCAGGACGAACCCGGCCGCCCATACCCGATGGTGGAACCGCATACTAAACGAATTTGGTGACGCCGGGTTGCGCGATCGGCATGATGTCCAGCTTGCCGTTCCAATCGATGTGGTCCGGAACCAGTTTCAGCTGCGAGTTCAGCGCCTGTTCCCAGGTGAGCTGCTGGCCGGTATAGGCGGCCATGCGGCCCATCATCGCAAGCAGGGTGCTGGTGGCCATGCGCTTGCCGTTGTTGATCGGCTGATTCTTGCGGATGGCGGCGAACAGCAGGTCGTGTTCCCGCTGATACATGTTGTACTGTTGCCCGGTGAAGGTCCAGTTGGTCTTGCCGTCGATGTGCGGGACCGGGCCGCGGCCGATCGTAATCGAGCCCTCCGTGCCCAGAATGTAGTCCGAGTTTTCGTTGTAGCAGCCGGGGATCTGCCGGTTCGCGAGAAACGCGCGGACACCGTTCGGATAGATGTAGTTGACTTCGAAATGGTCGTAGATGTTGCCGGCCTCGTTGGGAATCATGCGCCCGCCGACAGCGACGCAACTCACCGGCGGCTCGTCATGCATCGCCCAGGCGATCTTGTCGGCGCTATGGACGGCCTGCTCCACCAGGCTGTCGCCGCCCAGCCATACGAAGTTGTACCAGTTGCGGATCTGCCACTCGGTGTCGCTCATTCCGGCGGGACGCTGGCTGGCCGGGGGCATCGGCTTCACCGGGTTGGTGTAGTAGGTGGCGTAATAGGCCACCAGTTTGCCGATCGCGCCTTCCTCCATCTTCTGGAAGGTCTCCTGGATCATGTTGTTGTAGCGCCAGCAGAATCCGGAGACGAGATTCAGGTTCTTGGCCAGGGCCTTTTCGGTGGTGGCGAGCACGGAGCGAACTCCCGGAGCATCGGTGGCAATCGGCTTCTCGCAGAAGACGTGCCGGTTGCCCTCGATGCAGGCCGCCAGATGCTGGGGACGGAACCCGGGAGGCGTGGCGAGCAGAACCACGTCGACGCCGGCATCGATGACCTTCTGGAAGGCGTCGAGTCCGAGGAACTCCTTGCCCTTTTCTACCTTGACGCGGGGAGCGCTCTTGGTGATGCGCTTCAGGGACGACAGGCAGCGATCGATCTGTGCCTGTTCGATGTCGGCGACGGCCGTGAGTTCCGTGTAGTCGTCCGCGGCCAGCGCCTGCGACGCCGCTCCACTGCCGCGCCCGCCGCAACCGACGAGCCCGACCTTAATCGCATTGGTGACGCTCTGGGCCGCGATAATGCCCGGAAAGCCGGTCACAATCGTGGCGGCCGCCGCTTTTTTCAGAAAATCACGGCGCTCGGTGGAAGGGGATTCATCTTTCATCGGATCTTTCCTTTGGGACACGCTGTCATTTTACACGGCGGCGCCGGTGGCGTTGGCCGCCGCCGCCGGGTTATTGCGCCAGGGCTTCGAGAGCGCGATGGACGGCGACCAGCGTGGCGGGCTGCAAGGCAATCGCAGCCGCGACAATCGCTATGGCGACGGCGGGCCAGGAATGCGCCCGGGCGCGTCCCGTGGCAGCCCCCTGCAGCAGGCGTTCGACCCGCACGGCGAGATCGTTGCTATCGCCCAGGAGCGAGGTGGCCAGGGGCGGCGGGGGAATCGAGGCGATTCGCGCCATCCTCACGAGAGCCGAGGCCAGGGCGAGGGAGCGGCGGCGGCTTCCCGCCACGGCGCGGTCGTCGGCAGCCCATTCGGCCAGGCGCTTCCAGGCCTGTTCGATCGGACGCAATCCGTGGACGAACGGAAGCGCGTCGGGCGTGAGCAGAAGGAGGAGGCGCTTCAAGTTGTCATGGGCGTCGCCGTGCGCCCGCTCGTGGCGCAGCGCGACCGCGAGTTGATCGGCGGTGAGAGCCCGGCGCACGCCCCGGGAGACCACGAGGCGCGCATGAAAAACGCCGGCCAGCAGGAGGACGGGGGCGTCGCTCTCGATGGCATGTTCACAGCTTCGAAGGTATTGACGCGACCGGATCGCGGCGCGCACCACCCGGGCGATGGCGTGACTCCACGCCGCGGCGCCAAGCACCGCCGCCGCCAGGCAGATGGAGCCGATGCGCTCCGTCGAATCGGCCGGTTCCAGCCAGAAATAGCTGGGGACGCACAATCCTGCCACAATCGATCCCGCGAGCGTCGCTGGCGCCAGGCGAAGGGCGAAAAGAAGCCGGGCACCGTCGCCCGGGGGCATGCGCCCGGCGATTTGGACGGCGCGGCTCGCGAGGAAACGAACCACGGAGGTCAGGACGAGATGGGCGAAGAAAAAGAACGCCAGGGAGAGGCAGACCAGGCGCGTGAAGTACGGGACGGTCATGCTTTCCTCCCGCGATCGAGCTCGCGGCGCTTGAGGCGGATCTTACGTTCCAACTCGTCGAGGAGCTTCGCGTCCTGACGGCCGACCATGTCCACGAGGCAGGAAATCAGCAGATCGCCGGACGGCTTGGGGCCGGCGAGAAAGCCGGCCAGGAAATCGCCGGCGCGCTTCCGTTCCCATTCGGCCCTGGTGAACCGCGGAGCGTAGAAGAATGCCCGTTCGGCCTTGCGGCGGTTGAGCAAACCCTTCTTATAGAGCCGATCGAGGGTCGTCATCACCGTCGTATAGGCCAAGGGACGCCCGAGCCGCTCGACGACGTCGTGGACGTTGGACTCTCCGGTGGTCCAGAGAATCTCCATGACCGTGATTTCGAGAGGGCCCATCATCGCGGTGGAATCATTCTAACAGGCTCGGTGCTGCTAAAATACGGTGAAGCGGCTCCATACCCGCGAGATTTCGTTTCCACGTTTTCCAGGATCCCGCGTCATCAGTTTAGGACCTGTGAGAACTGTAGTCTACAGTCGAATGAGCGAAGTAACCGAGCCGGGGCTGGAACTGGCGGAGAGGCAAAATCGGTTTGTTTCCGAGCACTTACGGCGGATCTTCGTGCAGATCTACCGCATCGTCGGGAACGTCGCGGACGCCCAGGACCTGACCCAGGAGGCCTTCATCAAGGCCTTGCAGCACCAGGAACAGCTCAAAGACGAGCAAAAAGCCGCTCATTGGCTGTCGAGAATCGCAACAAACACGGCCATCGATTTCCTGCGGCGGAGCGGGCGGGCCACGTTCTGTGAGCTCGACGAAGCGCCGGAAAGCCATTCCGAAAGCCCGGAACAGCTTCTTCTCCGGTCCGAACAGCGGAACTATCTGGAAGACGGATTGCGCCTGCTCAGCCCACGGGAGCGAGCCGCGCTGATTTTGCGGGATGTGGAAGGGCTGCCCGCCGAAGAGGTGGCGAAGCAATTGAACTGTTCGAAGGCTACGGTCCGGTCGCATATCGCGAACGGGCGCAATAAGTTCCGCCGGTATATCGAAAGAAGGAAGCGGTAGGAACATGAAACACCCCAACCAGGCAACATTGGCATTACACGCGGGCGGGGATCTCGGATTCTTCGCGCGCTGGAGAACCGAACGCCACGTTTCGCAGTGCGACCGTTGCCGCGATGAACTCGATGCGTTCATGGCGACGCGCGAGATCATCCCCGAATTGGCCGAGATCCCGGAAATCCCCTGGAACCGGATGGCTGCCGAGATGAGGGCGAATATCCGTCTCGGGCTGGAGGCGGGCGAGTGCGTGCGCGGGGCGGAGCCGCCGCTGCGGGAGACGCCGGTGTTTACGGGGATGCGCGCCGCGGTGGCGATGGCCAGCATCGTGGCGCTGATGGTTACCGGGGTGATTCTCGAGCATCCGATTCCCGCCCCCACGGTGGCTGTAGCGGACGACGGGATGGTGGTGCAGTCGACAGGCAACGGAATTCAGGTGCGGAAGGGCGGCCAGGCGCTCGGGTTGATGAATCACAGCCAGCACGTCACGTATTCCACCGATGCGCAAGGTTCCATGAGGGCTCGATACGTGGACCCGGACACGGGTTACGTCACGATCAACAACGTTTATGCAGAGTAACGGGCAAATCCGGCTGGCAGTTCTGGGGCTGATGTGCGCCGCCGCCGTGCGGGCGCAAGACGCCCCCCTGCCGAGAGATTCGGTGAGTTTCAACCTGCCCAAAGACTCTCCGGTCTCCATGCTGTCGAGTTCCAGCGACCAGTCGCGCGCGACGATGCGCGGGGCGGCCATGGTGCTCGACCTCCACATGTCCGTGACGCTTCGTAACGACGGCGCGGGCCGCATTCACGGTGTCACGCTGCGGGTGGTTTCGCAGGAAGTCGCCATGGGCGGGAAGGGGTCGGTGACCATTCCCAGCCTCAACGTCGCGCCCGGCGAGGTGTTTCCGGTCCGCATCGACATGCAACTGGTGCGGCCGACGCAGGTGGCGGGCGGGCCGCTCGTGCAGGTGGACCTCGATGGCGTACTGTTCCACGATTTGAGCTTCTTCGGGCCGGACCGCCTGAATTCACGCCGGTATCTGACGGCCTGCGAGTTGGAGGCGCAACGCGACCGCGGGTACTTCAAACGCATTCTCGCGCAGTCCGGCAAAGAGGGCCTGCGGCGGCAGATGTTCGACAGCCTGCAGCGGCAATCGGAATTGCAGCCGTTGACGGTGAAGGTGCGCCGCGGCGGCCCGGTGGTGTCGAGCGCGGCGGTGGCCGCGACGGAGCACGTCGCCGAATTCGCCTTCCTGCAGATTCCCGATTCGCCCGTCGAGCCGGTGCGGGGGTCGGCGCAGCTTTCGGGCAATGAGGCGCGCGCGCCGCGGATCGAGGTGCGGAATAAGTCGGGCAAGCCGGTGAAGTATGTCGAGTTGGGCTGGATCGTCAGCGATCAGGGCGGCCGGCAGTACATGGCCGCTTCGCTGCCCTCCTCGGATGCGGCCTTATACCTGCCGGCCGGTAAGAGCGCGAGCGTCCTGCAGGAAAGCACGCTCAATTTCTCGAGCAATGGTCAGCCGGTGAACGTCCGCAAGATGACCGGCTTTGTGAACCAGGTGGAGTTCGCCGACGGCAAAATGTGGGTGCCGAACCGCCAAAACCTGGACAATCTCGGATTGCAGAAGGTGCTCGCCCCGTCCGCCGAAGAGCAGCGTCTGTCCAGCCTTTATGTGCGCAAGGGGATGGACGCGTTGATCGAAGAGCTCAAGAAATACTGAGTCAGGCAGCGGGCGGGATGTTCAGCCGCATTTCCACTTCCAGAAGACAACGCCCGGCAGACGCTACTCGCCCTGCAATTGCAACGGCAAGTAATCCATCAGAACCTGACTGCGGTTGATCATCAGATTCAACAAGCAGCGACCGGCGTACACTTCGCAGAGTCTATGGTTGCGCAGTCGCGCAATCAACACCTGCAAGGAACCAGCCTCGCCGATCTCTGCCGGCTGGCGTTGGATGCGTAGTGTTTGAGAACGCGAACCTCTTTCGTTGCGTCGTCCTCATCGGAATTTCTGTCGCGGATCGAATAGCGCTTTGTGAAGAAGATCGTCGTGCTCTTCTCGCCCTTCTTTACCTGCCAGTCCTTCTCCTGGCCCTGCTGATATGTGCAGAACGGCGGATCGCCTGTCTGAAAAGCGATGGGGTGCATTCCGAGGATCGAAACATTCACGCCGTGATACGGCTGGCCCGTGATCGGGTTGAACGGCGCCTGAGGTCCTGCGCACTTTGCAGAGTCCCATGGCCGCTCCCACGGCTTTACGCCCAGCTCAACGTTATGGACGACCACGTCCGTGAATTCCTGCATGGCGTCGCGGCGTTCGCCTGCGTGTGTTTGCTTTCCCCAGATCATGGAGCACCATAGACGACCTCGTTGACCCGGTAAAGCTACCCGGCTACGATGAAGGGAGAGGTAGCAAATGGACTGGTTGGAGTGTCCCGATATCGAGGCCATCCCCGGAAAGATGGGCGGCAAGCCCGTCATCAAGGGAACGCGCGTCCAGCCTGAAACCATCGTGGCGAATTTCGAAGGCGGCAGCGACATCGATGAGATCCACGAAAACTACCCTCACCTGCCGGTCGATACGATTTGCAGAATCATCGAATTCCACCACAGCCATCAATTGACCCCGTAATCGATGCGCGTTCTGCTTGACGAGAATATTCCCCACGGTCTCAGGGGGCTGCTGGCAGAGCACGAGGTCTTCACTGTCGCCTATTTGAACTGGGCGGGAATGAAGAACGGGCAACTGCTGACAGCCGCCGAGGAGGCTGGATTCGATGTTCTGATCACGAGTGATCAAAGCATCCCTTACCAACAAAACATGGCCGCCCGGAAGCTGGCGATGCTGATGCTGTCAACAGCGGATTGGAATTTGCTGAAAGCAGCTGGCCCGAAAATCGTGGACGCCCTGCCGTCTGCCGGGCCGGGTTCATTCACGCGGGTTGATTGCGGAGGACTCGATCGACGACGCCGAAAGGCAGAAGGCCCTTCACTGGGCTAGGCTCGGTCTGCGGTATGCTCACTGCGACATGATGTGTTTTCTTACCACAACAAGGCGGACAAGCCGATCGCCCGGAACATAGGTGCACCTGACGCTTATCGGCATGGATGTCTGGTTTGACGAATGGGAGCTTCGAGCGGGGGATTCCATTCCGGGCAAGCTGGATTCGGGTCTCGAGGCTTTCGAGGCGTTAATCCTTGTGTGGTCGGCGAACGCGAACCGGTCCAATTGGGTTCGCCAAGAGCTAAACTCCGCGATCAGGCGGTCGGTAAGAGACAATACGGCGAAGATCATTCCATGCATGCTCGATGAGACGCCGTTGCCTGCTCTCATATCTGACCGCAAAGGCATCGACTTTAGCGACCCAAAAGAAGGCATCCTGGAGCTTGCCGGCGGTCTGACGGGAAAGAGGGCTCGCAAGGATTGATGGCAATTCAAGCTGCCATTGAAGAACTGGACGTCGAGTGGAGTATTTACCCTCTGGTCAATCCCATGGTGTGTTGTCCGAGATGTGGGTAGGAAAAGCTTGAAGCGTTTGAGCAGCGCTACAGGGATAGGGATGGGAGTCTCGCCGGGCTATGGCGCCTGAAGTGTAAATGGTCGGCAGGCAGCGACACGTGAAGCGCTGCAAGGACGAAAAACCCCAACATCAAACCGTAGCCTTTCGAGATGAGGGAGGGCGTCAAGTGCGCAAGGGCGGCGTTTGTGGCCAGGGCGTGTGGATCCTGCATAGTGCGCGCTCGCCCGGCGTCACGCCGGAATCCGGGTTACACTGGCGTTGCCGGTCAAACGCCTATGGCAACGCAAACATCGGATCACAGCTTTTTCGGCCACCCCCGCGGGCTGGCGACGCTCTTCTTCACCGAGATGTGGGAGCGCTTCAGCTACTACGGGATGCGCGCCATCCTCATCCTGTTCATGGTGGACAAGATCGAGAAAGGCGGCCTCGGGTGGAGCGACAGCAAGGCCGGGGCGGTCTACGGCATGTACACCGCGATGGTGTACCTGATGTGCCTGGGCGGGGGGTGGGTCGCCGACCGCATCACGGGACAGCGGCGGGCGGTTCTGATCGGCGGCGTCTTCATCGCGGCGGGCGAGTTCTGTTTGCTGGCGCCGTCCGAAACGTTGTTCTATTCGGGACTGGTGCTGCTCATGTTCGGCACCGGGCTGCTGAAGGGCAACGTGAGCACCATCGTCGGCCAACTCTACCCAAAGGGCGACCCGCGGCGCGATTCCGGGTTTTCGATCTTTTACATGGGAATCAATATCGGCGCCCTCATCTCGCCGATTATCTGCAGCTATGTCGGCGAGAAGATCAGCTGGCGGCTGGGATTCGGAGTCGCGGGCGTGGGGATGCTCGCCGGTCTGATTCAGTATTTGTGGGGAAGCCGGCATCTCGGGGACGCCGGCCTGCGTCCTGCCTCGACGGGCGACCCGGTCCGCGATCGCGCGCAGAAACGCAACGCCGCGATGAGCGTGGCGGCCGGCGTCGGCGTGTTTGCGGTGTGGGGCATTCTGGGAGCGACGGGCGTCATCTCGATGGATGCGACCACGATTTCGGACGCCCTCGGCTGGGCGCTGCTGGTGATTTCCGTGGTTGTCTTCTGGTGGCTGATCTTCGGCGGAAGCTGGTCGGCGGAGGAACGGAAGCGATCGGCCGCCGTGCTGGTGCTGTTCGTGGCGTCGGCGCTGTTCTGGGCGTCCTTCGAGCAGGCGGGTTCCTCGCTGAATCTGTTCGCGGAACGGCAGACTGACCGACACATACTGGGCTGGGAATTTCCGGCGGGCTGGTTCCAGTTCGTGCAGCCGATCTTCGTCGTCGTGCTGGCGCCAGTGTTTGCGTGGCTTTGGCTGGCGTTGGGGCGCAAGCGCGCCGAGCCGTCGAGTCCCGGGAAATTCACTCTGGGTCTGCTGTTCGCCGGCCTGGCATTCGCGATCCTCGTGCCTGCCGCGCGGATGACGCAGGGCGGCGCGCAGGTGGCGATCTGGTGGCTCACGGGGACCTATTTTCTGCAAACGCTGGGCGAGCTTTGTTTGAGCCCGGTCGGGCTCAGCGCGATGACGAAGCTTGCCCCCGACCGCGCGGCGGGCTTCATGATGGGCATCTGGTTCCTTTCGACGAGCATTGGCAATTGGCTTGCGGGGAAGGCCGTGTCGATCGGGGCCTCGATGGCGCTGCCGACTCTGTTCGGATCGGTCGCGGCATTTACGATCGGGGCGGCCCTGGTGCTCGCGCTGCTGATCAAGCCGACGGTGCGGCTGATGTCCGGGGTGAAGTAAGGCTGTCGACGCCGGAGCGCTCAGATAAGGAAACGGCATCGTCATTGGCCGCAGGGACGGTCAGGCTCGCGGACTTGTTACTCCGCTCGAAGCGCCGCGACCGGATCGACACGGCAGGCGCGGCGCGCAGGCAGGTAGCACGCGATACACGCCACGGCGAGCATGCCGCCGGAAACGACGATCCACGTTGGAAGATCGAGCGGCCCGACATCGAACAGCATTGCCGAAAAAACTCGCGAAATCGCAAGTGCGCCCGACCACCCTGCCGCCATTCCAAAGATTGCCGGGAATAATCCGTATCGAAGCATCAAGCCGGTAACGCGAGCCGGTGAAGCGCCCATCGCCATGCGAATGCCGATTTCGAACGTGCGCTGTGCAACCGAGTGGGCGATCACCGCGTAAATCCCCGCAAGCGAAAGGACGAGAGCGACCACCGCGAATGTGGACAACAGTATGGTCGAGAACCGTCGTGGCGCCAGCGACTCGGTAATGAGCTGCGTCATCGGTTTCACATCGAAGACGAACGCGTCCTTGTCGATATCCACAATTCTTCTGTACATGGCGGGATATAGGAGCAAGGGGTCACGATCCGCGCGCACAAGCAGCGTAATCGCGGATTGTGGAAACAACCCTTCGGGAAGGTAGAACTCGTTTCCGGGTTCTGCATCGAGTCCTGTGTATCGCACGTCGCCAACAACGCCGATGATCACCGAGGGCGTCTTCCGCCATGACATAAGCACTCTTTTGCCAACCGCATCCTGGCCCGGCCAAAAGCGCTCCGCCAGCGTGCGATTCACGATTACGGATTTCAGGCTTCCCACTTCGCCCACTTCATCGTGCTCGTCATACGCGCGTCCGGAGAGTATTGGGATTCTCATCAAACGGAAGTATCCGGGGCTGACGACGCGGAGTCGCGCCGAAGGCCGATCCACCGGCGTGTCCGGCCGTCCTTCGATGCTAAACGAGCCAAAAAAACTTCCCACGCGCATCGGCACGCCCTGGATGACCGCGGCAGCATGAACCTCGGGCATCGCTTCGATCGAACGGATCACCTGGCGTGAAAACACGACGTTGTGCCCCCATTCGAATTTGTTATTGGGAAGCGAGATCGTCATCGTCAACAGATCCCTGGTATCGAAACCCGGTTCGATGTGCCACAGGCGATTCGCACTCTTGACCATCAAGCCTGTAGCGATCAAAAGCATGAGCGTGATCGCCACTTCGGAAGCCACGAGAATGGCGACAAGGCTTTGCCGGCCGTGGCCGCCCGTGAGGCTTCGCCCTTCCAACTTCATCACCTCGCCCGGATTTGCGGACGAAACCCGGAATGCCGGGATGATGCCCGTGATCAGTGCTGTCAATAAGGCAACCATCAACGTGAACAGGAGAACTGTGCGATCCACGGCCGCCCCCTGTGCCAGCGGAACGCCCCCTGGAATCAGGGGCCGCAACAGAACGAGACTGCCATACGCCAGGCCGATTCCGATCATGCCCGCCGGCAGCGCGATCAATGCGGACTCAGTCAGAAACTGTCGAAGGATTCGAAGTCTCGCGGCGCCGAGCGCCGCCCGTATCGCCACTTCTTTGCGGCGCGCCGTGGCGCGAGCCAAAAGCAGGTTCGCGACATTGGCGCACGCGACCAGCAGCACAAAACCCGCGCAGGCGAACAGCAACATCAATGCCCGGCGCGAGCCGCCCAACACCTGGTCGCGCAGAGGGACGACACGAACGCTGAGACCGCTGTTCGTCTCGGGATGGGCCGCGGCCAGATTGCGGGAAATGGTGTCCATCTCTGCCTGGGCTTGCCCGATGGAGGTTCCCGGGCCCAATCGTGCAATCGCGTCAAGATCGCCGGTATCCCGTCTCGATGGATCGATGAGCTCGGGAACCCAGAAATCCACGGCGTCGCCGATACCCGCGACATCCAAATTGAAATCGGCGCTTAGCGGCGGAAAATGCGTGTCGGTCAACGCGATGCCGACGACGAAAGAAGGCGTTGGTCCGACGTGTTTCAGATTGATGATGTTGAGGTCCAGAACCTTGCCGAGGAGGCTCACGTCCGATCCAAAGCGACGCTGCCACAGACCGCGGCCGATAATGATCTCCTGCCCCTCCCGCTGTGGATCATTCAGACGGAACGTTCCGCCCATTAGACGGACGCCGAGAACTTTGAAGAACTCAGGAGTGATACGGAGCCCGCGGAGGCGCTCGCTTCGAGCGCCTCCGGTCAGATCGACGGTATGCCACCGATATCCGGCGATGGCCTCGAAGGACTTGGCCTGAGCTTGCCAGTCGAGCAGGTTCGCCGGCGCAACCGTAGTCCAAAACACACCGTGCGAAGGATTCATCGGCCGGAGCATGACCAGGCGATCCGCGTCGGCGTAAGGCAGCGGATGCACAAGCATCGCGTAGCCTACACTGAAGATCACTGCGTTCGGGCCGACACCAACCGCCAAGCTCAGCATCGCGACGACCGTTGAAATGCCTCCGCGTCCGAGCGTCCGAAGAGCGTAGCGAATGTCGGAAGAAAGGCCGCGCATCGCCTGTCATCTTAGCCCTATTCCGAAGTCGCCGGCGATCGGAGCCGCGCTCCGCAGTCAGATCGCTCGCCACCTGGCGACTACACGTTACTTTTGCATTCTGAACGCAACGGGCAGACACTGGGACTGAGCATGGCCACAGCCGATTTCTCCAAGCTTCGCAGGGAGTTTCTGGCGATCACCGACCGCGCTCGGAACCTGTCGGATCGGCTCGGACCGGTTCTTCTCGCGAGAAGGCCGGCCCCGGACCATTGGTCAGCCGCCGAATGCTTGCTGCACCTGCGAATTACTGCGGGCGCGTATCTTCCGATCTGGCACGATGCAATTTGCCGTGCAAGAGATAATGGCTGGAAGGGGTCAACAGCTCCATTCAGAGTCGATCTGTGGGGGCGCTTCTTCATATGGTTCATGGAGCCTCCACCGAAGGTCCGCTTTCCAGCACCCAATGCGTTCTTGCCAAAACTGGAACCATCACGCGCTTCGGAAGTACTGCCGTCGTTCTTCGGTCGCAGGAACAGATTCTGAATGCAATTGACGAAGCGAGCGGATTACCGCTAGATCGGATCGTCATCCCATCTGCATTCGCCGGCTACGTCCGATACAGCCTTTGGTCGAGCTTCTGCGCGAACGCCGCTCATCACCGAAGGCACGTCTGGCAAGCGGAACGTGTCGCGAGCGCGCTCATGGCAGCCGACACTTCATAAACGGTGTAGTGTTTGCCGATAGCTCCGAGCGCATGGTCCGATACTCGTCGAGAGCCCGATGGAGCGCAACCGGAATCGATCGGTTTCCTCGCTCCGTACGAGTGGCGCGTGATACGGCCGGAGGCTTCCGATCAGACTTCTCGCCCGCGTCGTGCCAAAGGCGCTTTGCATGAGGGGCGCAAACGCATTCCCATCTGGCTTCTAAAGCCAACGCCGAAAGATCGATGGACTGGCGAGACCTCAGCGGCAGCCGAAACTGAACAATTCAGAAAAACATCAGACGGACATCAGGATTCGGGGGTTCGGATCTGGCAGAATCCGAATAGGAGATAGCATAAATGAACGAAGATGGTTTTGCCAAAATTGAGCGGATCGTGATACGATCGGGGACGCTGATCCTGCTTGTGATTGCAGTCGCGAAGCTCATTGCGTTAGAGTTGCAACACTAGGGGAATATGCGCACATGCCCCGCGGTGCGACGCGCCTCGTCGAGAAGCTCATCGCGATAAGAGTTGCGACATAGGACCGTCAGTGATTGCCTTTTTCTCCCAACGAGATCGGTTTTGCCTGGACCTCGCAGCCGCAAGACTGTGGAGGGAGGGTCACCGGCGAGAGGAAATCAAGCTCGCCCGAAAACAATGGGAGGTGCTTCGCTATCTTGCTGAAAGACCCGGATCTCTTGTATCAAAAGAGGAGTTGATCGAGAGGGTTTGGGGCGTCGGTACCGATGATAGTCTCAACCAAGCTGTTCGAAAGATTCGCACGGCGATCGGTGATCGAGCCAGAATTCCAACGGTAATAGAGACGGTTCACGGACTCGGGTATCGCTTCGTTGCGGAGCTTGAGCCAGTTGATAGCACAGCCCTCGAAACGCGGCACAAAACGTCGCCTGACCCATTCGCCTCGGTCCCGCCGCTGCCGCCGACGTATCTATCGCGCCACGAGGTGTCCGATTCCTTATTGGCGACCCTCGTAGATCGTTCGCCAATCCCTGTGATCGTTGGGATCGAAGGCATGGGCGGAGCAGGAAAAACGCTCCTTGCGATCGGCCTATGCAATGAACCTCGTATAAGGCAGACCTTCGACAGCATCGTGTGGCTCACGTTTGGCAGACAGTTCCGGCTTCCGTTTGAAGAATATGTGCAAGTGATCGCGCACGCGTTGTCTGTGACATGTGAGCGTTACTCAGAAATCGAGTATCGAACCATCGTGGCGCAACGGGCCGTTCTTGTGGTCCTGGATGACATCTGGGAACTTCGGGATCTCGAACCCTTTCGAATCGCCGAAGGTCGATCTGCGATACTCTACACATCGCGAAACTGCGCGATTGCTGGTAGTCTAGGATGCCGAAGTCACTCACTCGGACTTCTCGAGGACGATACTGCACGATCCCTTCTGAGTCGTTGGTCTGGGCGTAACAAGGATCCTCTCCCCGAGCCGCACGCGAGTGAGATATTGACCGAATGCCGCGGCCTGCCTCTTGCCCTCGCGATGATTGGTGGTGCGCTTAATGGGCAACCTGACTCCGAGTGGGCTCATACACTCGCCGAATTGAAGGAGGGACGATTAAAGGATTTTGGCGTTCGTCCTAGTGGATACGCCTACGACACATTTCATGCCAGCATGGCGGTCAGCGTTAACATGCTGACGGACGACATCAAACATCGATATCTCAACTTGGCAATTCTTCTTGAAGACATGCCAGCGCCAATTACTCTTCTCATGCAGATTTGGGGTCAAGGCGAGCGTCAAACGAAAATGACCGCTCGGATTCTATTGGATCGTTCGCTACTCCGTCGTGAAATCAACGGTTTCAGAGTCCACGATCTTCAATTGGACTATCTGCGCGGAGAATATCCAGCTCGAACGGCCCTGGAATCCATGAGCAAGGCTCTCCTATTAGCCAGCCATGTGGTCCGATCGTTTCCTGACCAATTTGCCTCCCAGATGGAGAGTCGACTGTTGCATTGTAAAGACGATGACCATATCGCATCCTTTCTACAACAGGCCATCAATGGCTCCCCGCGTCCGCGCTTTCGAGCGTTAATATCGGGCCTGGCTTCGACCATCGGTCCGTCGCGAAGGGTGTACCAATTGGACAAGGGGCATCGTTTTATAGGGCCAATAGCGACTGCACATGATGGAAGACGAATTGTCTGGACGAGCCGCGGAGCATTAGTGGTTTGGGATCTCGACACGGATGTGCCGCCACGGACAATTGAAAGCGGCATAGACGAGGCCGGGCTGCTCGATTGGCGTAGCGGTCCAGCGATAACGCCTGATGGTAACCGTGTAATTTCCAGCGTCAGAGATACCCTTCTTGTCTGGGACCTCGCGACGAAAGTCCGAGTTGAAGTGTTGCGGGGGCACAAAAGTGAAATCACTGGCATTGGAATGCCAGGTGACGGGGCCTTCGCCGTCACGGGAGCCGCGGACGGAACCGTGCTTGTTTGGGATCTCGAGAGTCGCACCCCCCCTATTGAGGTGACCAAGTGTGACCGAATACGGTCGGTTGGCTTAGCCTCGAATGGACGCCGGGCTGTGATTGTCGGCTATGACAAACGAGTATTCGGGAATGTCCTTCTGATCCTTGATTTTGATGATAATCCGCGACTGCGCGTTTTGAGACATCCAAACATCGAGTCATTAGCCGTAACACCCGATGGTCAACGAGCAATCTTCTCGGACTTTGACAACGTGATGGTGCTAGATCTGGATAATGCTCGACTAGTCCGGAAGTTGAGTCACGGCGGCGCCAGAAATCCCTTGGACACGAGAGATCACATCGCCTCGCTCGCGCTTGTCGGGCAAGGCAAGCAATGCATCACTGTGTCTCGGGCTGGCAAACCCTTACTCTGGGATACCGACGGGACCCATGAACCCGAAGAACTGGTCGGCCACCGGACCACTTTCGGTCAAGAATTCGCGATCGCATCCTCGGAGAAGCATGTCTCTGCGGCCTACGACGACACGTTGATTCAATGGCGCATTGAAAGCGGCAGTTGGCCATTAGGCCCTGGGATGTTCAAGATTCATCAGCGTGCATTGGCGCTTTCAGGGGCGGCGTGCCGCTTGATGGCCGGCTCCTCAAATGGCGGCGTTTATGTTTGGGACACCCGAAGGGTCACCGCTCCGCCGGAACACATGTATGTTTCTGAGAACTTTCTAGACCTGGCGATTTCGGAGGACGGGCGTCGAGCATCAAGTGGGATATTTGGCGATGTCCTAAAGATTTGGGACCTCGATCACGAAACGCCTCCCTTGGCGCTGCGTCTTAGAAGAGAATCGGCTTGGATTGACGGCATAGCCCTTTCGGGCGATGGCAATCGGGCGGTTGTCTGCACAAATCTCGGTGAGGTACTCCGTTGGGAGCGAGGTAATGAAGAGTTGTCACTGATTTGGCAAGCAACGGAGGAGACGCCACCTAAGTTAGGCGTTAAGCGAATCACGCGCGACGGCAAGAGGGCGATCTGCACAGTCGCTCACTCTCTACAGATGTGGGACCTCGACACGGGACGGGTTCTTTGGACTGTCCCAGACGTCTTGGGCGATTTGGTTGCAGTAAGCGCCAGTGGCAGTCGCCTCATCGGCGGCTGGGCCTTTGGTATCGATGTGTGGGATCTTAATCGACCAGAACGGCTGCGCCGACTTAAAACTGATGGCGTCTTTACTGCCCTCGCGGTATCCGAGGATGGAACGACTGCCGTAGTTGGATTTCTTGATGGAAGAGTTGAGATGTGGAATCTAGACCTCGGACACCGGCTCGCAACATTTTCTTGCGATGTTGCGATCAGTTCGTGCGCATTGGGTGAACAATATGTCGCCGTTTGCGATCAGATAGGTTACCTTAGCCTGCTGAGATGGGAGGAGTAACTCGTTAATTCTTAGATCAGTGGCCCAATGCTGCTGACGGTCCGGAAATCGCTACGGAGAGCCCTCCTATCCGTCTTAGACGCTTCCTTTCCTTCACCCGTCCGGCTCTTCGCGAGGCGTGTCGGTGGAGGATACTCTTAGGTCAGTTAGCGTTCGGCGCTCTGCCGCTGTTCTTTTCTAACTTGTCTTCGTTCTAGAGTGATTTTAGCGGCTTCGCCTGGATCGTCAGCAACCGTTCCGCAGGCGGAACTCAGGGCGCGGGCTCGATTCCGATTTTGTCGTTTACGGCAGAAGCAATTCGTTGCGCGCAGCCGAGGTATCGCTCAGTCGTTTGCACCGAGACATGCCCGAGGAGGAATTGGAACTGCTCCAGTTCGCCGCCAGCGGCGCGGCAGAGTCGGGCACAGCTTCGGCGGAGGTCGTGGGGCGCGAACTTGCTGACCCCAGTCATTTCCGCGAACTCCTTAACCGCGTGCCAGGCGAGTTTCTCGGTCACCCCACTTCGGTTTTACTTCATCACCCGTGGCCTCCAGTGCCACGGCTTGATCATCCGCCGGGCTGACACGAAAGTTCGTCCGGTTTCGTGCGCGATCCGCCCCTGAACGCAGCGCATTTCCTACCATCAAATGGAAGCGCAAGATGACGACACTGTGGGCGCGAGGGACTGCGGCGTCTGTACGTGTTTCTGTGCTACAAACAATCCGTGCGTGGTTGTTTATTTGCTATCGCTCTTGCCCTTTCCGCGAGTCCGTCCCTCTTCGCACAATGCCCGTCAGTGGGCACAGCTACGGAAGCCCGAACGTTGCAAGGCCGCCTTATCTTCTTCGATGGAATCGAACAGTGGTTTGAACTGAAGCTGGACCAACCGCAGTGCGGGGAAGCCTTTATCGAGCTATTCGAGCAAGGCTCAAGCTCTTTAGCCATTCTGCGAGGCTGTCGAGTCAAATCGCAGGGCGCGCTTATTATCTCGGCCAGAGGAAACATCCGCCAGATTGTGAAAGAAATCGAGGCCCTCAGTCCGTGCGTGCATAAGGCGCCTTTCCCGGATTTTTCCAACGTCAAGCCCGACACCGCAATCCGCGAGTATCGGGTCGAAATGCATCTCAATGGGAGTCATCCCATCCACTTCCGTGTCTCGCAGGCGGGCAAAGCTCTTCGACCCTGGCAAGCGTACGCGAGTTACTTTCTCACCGGAGGCTTTCTTCTTTACGGCTCGTGTGCAAATGGTTTCGTTGTCGATAAGGTCTTTGGAGCCCGCGAGGCCAACCCCGCACACTTCGAAGAGGCGCGAAGCCCCACCGACATGGCGATGTTTGATCTCGATAGGGCAGCAGGGTTGGGTAAAAAGAACCCGGACTTGGGGTTCACCTGCGTCCGGCCCTAAGGCGCGAGAGGGGGATTGGGGTTAGCCCCTACCAGCCTTCCCACACATGCGCCGAGAACCGGCGCGCGATTTCGAAACCTACGCGCTTATACAAGGACACGGCATCGTCATTGGCGGCGGTGACGGTCAGGCTTGCCGACCGGCAGCCCATCTCGCGCAACGTGGTCAGGGACGCGCGTAGCAGCGCATGGCCGATTCCCGTGCCGCGTACGGAAGGGGACACGCAGATCTGCGTGATGTGGCCGCACTCCGGCGCCACCAGGCTGGCCAGGGAAATGCCACAGAGGCGGCCGCCGGCCTCGAACGCGGCGTACGACGCGGGACGATAGAATGCGCCGCAACCGGGGTACTGCACGATGTTGTAGAGGAAACGGCGCGCTCCGAGAACGCTGCGATACTGGTCGTTGATGCGACTGTCGACATGTCCCGAATAAGCGGCCGCGATTAACTGCGCCGCGCCGTCCTGGTAATGGTCCGACCACCTCTCGATATACATGGGGCGGCGGATCCGGCCCTCGCCCAGAACGGCGCGGCAGAGGTCGATGCGCATGAAATTGCGCTCGAAGACGCTCAGGCAATCGGAGCGCGGACGAGAACCGGCGGGCGTGTGCTGGAGCATCATGAGCTGGGATTCGATGCGCCGGGTCGGGCGGTTCGACATGATCGCGTCGAGGGCGGAATCGAGGAGACGGTTCTCGCGCTCCACGCTGCGAGACTCCTCCCGGATGTAAAGATCGCCGATCAGGCCCTTGCCATCTTCGAGAACGTAATACAGGTAACCGATGACATCGCCGTCTTCGACGAGCGCGTACCCGTTGAGGGCGCGCAGATCGACGAAACGGCGCACGAGGTCGGCGGATTTATCGAAGTCCCACTCGAGTTCCTGTTGCCAGGCGCGCGCTTCCTCCGCAAGCAGAGGCTCCAGGTCCCGCGCCGACAAGCGCCGCAGGTCGACAATCTCCGGAGGCCGCAGGGGGGCGGGTTCGAGACGGGCAGCCATGGAGCGCCTGTTATTGTACTCCGTACATGGCCGCGTAGCCGAGTTGCTGCTTCACCACGTCCCGCGGGTAGGAAATCGCGACCGAAACGATCTTACCGGCGGCGTCGACCTTCGCCGCTACGTCGGCATTGACGCCGCACCAGTAGGTGGGAAGGTTGAGCTTGTCGTACCGCGCCATGACCTGATCGCGCAGCGCGGGGTCGAAGTGGGTCCCATATTTGTCGACGAGGGCCTTGATCGCGGCATAATCGCCCTCCGCTTTGATGCGCATCAATTCGGCGAGCAGCATTCCTACGCCCTTGCGCATTTTTTCGACATCGAGGAGTTGCAGATACGTCTTGCCGTTACGCTGCGTCTTTTCGATGGCGCCGGTCTTGTCCATCACGTAGTTCACGATCAACTGGCGGTCCCGCTGGTGGTCCTCTTCAATGGTGTCTCCCTTGGGGATGCGCTGCAGTTGGGTGATGGCGGCGCGGACCGCGCTGTAATACATCGTCTTACCGACTTCGGGACTGGACACGACGCCGAGCTCGCGCAATTTGGGGTCGAAGATGTTCCAGAGCGCCATGAGGTCGGCGCGCGCCTCCTCCAGCGTGGAAAAGTACTCTTTCAGGTGGGACTCGGCGCCTCCCTGCAGTTTGGGGTTCAGCTTGCCGGAGCCGTGGCCGATGACCTCGTGCAGTCCGGTCATCAGGTCCGACGCCTCGTCACCATACTTTTTCGAGATGGCGATTTCCTCGGGCGTGGCGGTAAACTCGGAAAGGGGGCCCGCGCCGACGGCGGCGGCCAGGGTGCGGGAAGCGCCAGTGAACAGGAAACTCTTACTGCCGTACTTTTCGCGGATTTCGTTTTCGTTGGGCAGATTGTCTCCGACGGTGTTGACGTGGAAGTCCCCGGTCTCGATCACCGTCTCGACAGCCTTCGCCAAGGGCGGCTGGACGCCTTGCTTCTTATACTGTTGCGCCCAGGGCGCGCGGTCCTCGAAATACTGGGCATTGGCGGCGAGCTTCACCATCAATTGGCTCAATTTCCGGTCGGTGATGCTGACAAAGCTCTGCGACGTGCCTTTGGCGGCGCGGACGTCCCGGTAGACCTCGATGAAGCCATTGGCGAAATCCACCTCGGGATTGTTCTGCACCCAGGCGATGCCGAACTGGACCCAATCGGCCGGATCGCCGGTTTGGTAGTACTTGATCAGCGAGGCGATGACCCGATCCTGCCCCGGCTCGGCGTACGGCAAGGCCTTTTGCAAATACTCGTTGGCCTTCCTGAGGAATTCGGCGTAGCGGCCCGCCGGGATCTTGCCGTCCGGTGTTCCGGCGCGGTAGATCTCTTCCACCAGCTTCCCATTCTGCTTCACGAGGCGGGAATTGAGCGGATGCGCGTCGTGATAGTTCTTGACGTCCGCCATACTGACAGCGGCGTAAAAGTTGTTTGCGCTCGCCTGCAGCATATCGAGGCTCCCCTGAGGACTCTTGGCGGTTACCATGGGCTGGAAATTCGGATCGAAGAGACTGGGACGGAGCGCTTCGAGCTCCTTATCGAGGCCGGCCTGATTGCCGATCGCCGGCGTCCCGTACGGGGTTCCTTTGAAACGTCCAGCGGCGAGGGCGGCATGCGCCGCGGCCTTCAGCTCTTCGAAGGTGAATTCCGGCAGGAATTTCTGGGCGGTGGTGTCGTTGTGGTTGCCGCGGCTGGCCCAGAAGAGCTTGGTAAATCCCGCGATCTTTGGAGGAGCGCCGTGGCGCATGATTTCTTCGAGCACCCGCTTCTGGCGCAGGCCGAAAGCGGAGTTCTGGTCGTAATTAATGGGGTCGATGGCGATGGAGGCTTGCGTCAGCCAGTAGACGAGAGACTGCTGCCTGGGAGAGAGTTGCTTGAAGCTCTCGGCCTCGAGTTGCACGAAGCCGGTGGATCCGACGTGATCCACCAGCGCGTCCGCGCCGCAAAGGGCGCCGGCACAAAGTAATAAGGCTGCAAAGCGCATCTTACCTTCATGGTACCGGACATTAGAATCGGCCGATTCGCACGTTCGGGCCGCGAGGTCCCCAGACACCCGGATCGGTGGGGCCGAACAGAGCGAAAACCGGCGCCCCGGCGGCCGCGGCGAGATGTGTGATTCCGGAATCGTTGCCGATGTAGAGGCGCGAGCGTGCGAGCCAGCACGCCAACTCGTACAGGTCGTCGATGCGGACGGCGTCCGGCAGCGGAGGGTCATCGGGGCCTGAGCACCAGCGGACAGGCATCGTGCACTCCAGTCGGGAAGCCAGAGCCCGGAACTTCGCGATCGGCCAGTTCTTTCGCGGGCTTCCGGAAAACGGGTGGATGACCGCGAAGTTCTCCCGATGGTCTTCGCAGCGGATCCGTGGAATCCCGTCGGAGGCGCAGCGCGTCATGGTTCGGACCTGGTCGAGATAGAAATCGGCGGCGTGCATTGACGTGTCGCGAGGCAGCGCGGGGAAGAACGTTACTGGAAAGCCGGCTACGGCAGTGCGGAATTCGTCACGGTTCGTGCCGTACCAGGAGACGATCGAATCGAAGGCGCCGAGTTCCTCCATGAGGCGGGGTGGGGGCTCGGTGACGCCAAGCAAATCAAGACCGGTGGACGCGATCGAACGGCTGCGCTGCGCGAAACGCGCAAGCGGCACGATGGCGGAAGCCGTCCAGACCTCCAGATATTCGGCGGCCAGGCATTCCAAGGCCGGCAGCGAGACGATGAAATCGCCGATCCCGCCCGGCCGGATGATCAGTCTGCGCACGCCGATCAGTATCCCAAAAACAAGCCGCGAGCGGCATGTTTTATCCACAGCGAATCCACGGCCTGTTGTTCGTAACTGACTTGAAACAAAGGGGGAAAGATGTTGAGGAAAAGGGAGTCAAACGGCGCAGAAACAGATTGACCCAAAATCCGTTTGGGATCATAGTGATGAAGGTTCCAAGAGGTTTGAGAAACAGCAAGCCTCCGAAGACGTAGCGGACCGGGAACGGTGATCCGCAGCCGAAACACTAGCAATAGAAAGCGGCGGCGGGGAGCGAACGGAGATCGGGCTGAATCGGAAGGCGGGCAGATTTGCAGCAGATCCGGCTGAACGCTTTGATCCGCAGGGATGTAACAATCCCGAAGGGGAGTGGAGGCCGGGCGAGCGGTAGATCGAGCCGGTTGTGGAAGCGGCAACGGGTCTGAAGCGTGGATGCGGCCGATGGCGGGGCGAACCGCAATCGGTAGCGGAGCAGAGGGCCGAACGGGCAGCGGAAACAGTTGGCTGGGAAGCGAAGTGGCAGGCCGGGAGCGTTGACCCTGGAATGGAGGCGGCGAAAGCCGTAGCCGTTGCAGGCGAGCGAAAGGCCGTTACGAGCATCCTGTCCCGGCTGGGAGAGAGTTGCAGCGCGCTTTAAGGCATTGATCCGGTAGCCGCCCAAGACGGTCGCCGGGGAGTCGAGAGGCGAGGCGCTCGGCGCTCCCGGTTGCAATGCTCAGTACCGTGCATGCCGGTGGTGAGCAAGGTTGCGGATCGGATCACTTGGAACCTTTTTCTTTTTCCGCCCGCCTGCAGGAATCACTCCTCATCCCAGATCTGACGCAGCACGTCGCGGCTGTACGACAGATAGTGCCGATCGGGCGTGAAGACCTCGAGTGTGATGGTGCCGTCGTATCCGCATCGCTTGAGCGCGCCGATTTCCTTGCGGACATCGACATTGCCCGCTCCCAGCGGCAAGTGCAGATCGGCGTTTCCGCCCCGATTGTCGTGCAGATGGACATGGCGCAGCCGCGTGCCATAGGCGGCGAGGATCTGTTCGGTGGTGTTGAACGGAACCTCGAGATTCGCGTGTCCGATATCGAGGTGCAAGCCGAGCTCGGGCACCGGATCGAGCAGTTCGCCCAATTGCGGCGCCGAATTGTAAGAGCCCGGTAGATTCTCGATCATCAGCCCGACGCCCAAACGCCGGGCGTCGGGCAGCAGCTCCTGGAACGTCCGGATATTCTGCTCGATGTAGAACCGCCGGTCATGCATGGGAGTGTGTCGATCGGCGTGCAGGTTCATCCACCGTGCCC
This sequence comes from uncultured Solibacteraceae bacterium, assembly GCA_964608645.1. GTDB lineage: Bacteria > Acidobacteriota > Terriglobia > Bryobacterales > Bryobacteraceae > CAZSQK01. The sequence goes on from CAZSQK010000013.1 coordinate 87,611, forward strand.
CGACGATGCTGAACACTTCCAGGCAGCGGCGCAACTCGCAGACGGAGGCGCGGCGCACCTCTTCGAAGGCGCTTCCCATCGGCAGGTAATACGCCGTGTGCCCGATCACCTGCAAGCCATGCTTCTCCAGCGCCTCGCGAATCGCGTGCGGGTTGACCCGCCAGGAGGCCGCCGCCGGCGGCTCGAGCGTGAGGTCGATGAACTCCAGGCCCATAGCCGCCATCCACTCGATCTCGTCGAGGACGTCGTGAGCGGGATGATTCATCGTTCCAATCAGCATTTCAGGCCGCAGGCTCCAGTCTGGCGCGTTCGGGACCGAACCATGGCCGTCGATCGAGCAGGTCCACGCTACGCTTGTCAAATTCCGGCAATTCCCGTGCCGGCGCCGACGACGATCCGAGTCCGACCTTCTCCCACAGCCATGCCGGAAATTCGCGCGCGCGGGCCGGCGCGAGCCAGCGAAATACCGAGAGGGCCCCGGCCAGCAGCGGCGTATCCTCGCCGATCCGTTCGACCAGGTAATGCCAGTTCACCGCCGGTCCGGCAAAATACAGCAGATTCTCCACGTCCGGCCAATCGCAGCGTTCCCGTTGCATGATGTATAACTTGTCCCAGAGCAGCGCTTCCGCCGGCAGCACCTTGACTTGCCGGCCGTTGAGCGACACCTCGGGGCCCGACATCCAAAGGTCGTCGATTTGCGCCCGATGGTTGGCCATTGCCCAAATGATATCGACGATCACCGCGTCGCGCGTGGCGCGATAGATCCACCACCGGTCGTACCCCTTGGCCGGGAAGTAATCGACCATCCCCAACTCGCCGAGCATGGCGATCATGCGGTCTTTATGTTCCGGCAGCACGTACAAATCGAGGTCCTTGGTGTTCCGCCAGAAGCCCGTATAAGCGGCGACCGCGAACGCACCACCCACCGCGAACGGAATCCCCCGCGCCGCTGCTTCATCGAGCACGGCGCGGTAGATCTCCCACTCGTTCTCCGGTATCTGTTGGGACCAATTCGTGAGTTGATGCGCCACGTCCCGCTGACGAGCAACGTCCCTGCCACGGTCAGGAACCGTACGGTCACTTGGCTTTTGTAATGGTGATTCCCCGGTTGTAAATCTCGCGGAACACCTCGCCGGCGCGCTCCGCGCCCCATTGCTCCAGATCGATATCTCCCGCGGAGCGCACGTGCAGCAACACGTCTCCGCCGTCGCGAAGCTTGCAGTCCACGCCGTCGATTCGCTGCTCGTGGCTTCGATCCAGGTTGTCGGCCAGCCGCAGGAGCGGCATTGTCATTGTGACGAGACGTTTCTCATCGGCTGTCAGCGACTGGTAGGAATTGTGTTCCGCATTGGGCAGCGCCTTGCGATGATACCGGCACATGGCGGCGATTTGAAGCCGTTCGCGCTCCGTGAAGCCTGGCATATCCGAATTCGCCACCAGATACCAGGAGTGTTTATGATGTCCGACGCTGCTCACATAGTGTCCGACATCGTGCAGGTACGCCGCCGCCTCCAGCAGTTTCCCCGACGCGGCCGGGAGCTTGTGCAACGGCTGCAGGGCCGAAAAGAGCATGGACGCGATGCTGGCCACTTTCCGTCCGTGAGCCAGCGAGACGCCGAACTTGCGGGACATCTCTTCCACTTCGGCGCGCTGCTCGCGGCTGAGGCGGGACAATTCCGCGCCGACATTGCGCGCCGCCAGGTCGGCGATGATGCCGTCGCGCACTCCGGCGCGGGAATAATACACAGCCGGCAGCCGGAACTCACTGAGAAACTCGAGGAGCACGGCCAATCCCGGCACGATAATTTCGGCGCGTCGCGGCCCGATGCCCGTCACCTTCCGCCGTCCCGCGATGCCGAGCGTCGAGAGCCGCTCATGCAGCTTCCGAACCTGGGCTGTCGAGACGCGCTGGCGGTCGACTTCTTCGCGCTTCGATCGCGGCACTCGCGCCACGGCGCTGGCAACGGCCGAGGCGGTGGCCGAGGTGGCGATCGCGCGGTCCCAACCCAAGCGGCCCAGCCGGCTTACAGCGGGGGCGAGTTTCTCCTGGATATATTCCGTCATCTGGCGCAACTGCCGCGGCGGCGGCGGATCCCCGGCCAGAAAGTTCTCCTTCAACCGGACCGCGCCCAGGGGTCTAGAGAAAGCCTCGTGCAGCCGGCCATCCTCGGCTGCGATAATCTCCGCGCTGCCGCCTCCGATGTCCAGGATGAGCACGCGCTTGTGGGGCTGCGGCCAGACGCTCTCGACACCGAGATGGATCAGACGCGCTTCCTCGCGTCCCGAGATGATTTCCACCTGGGTCCCCGCCGCTTCCGAGGCGCGTGAGATAAATTCCTTCTGATTGTTCGTGTCGCGAATGGCGCTGGTAGCCACCGCCCGGACGCCCACCACATCCAGCTTGCGATAGAGCGCCGCCATGCGAGCGAGCACCGCGCAGGTGTTCTTCAGCGCCTCTTCGCTCACCGATCCGGTCCGGAAAACGCTTTCGCCGAGCCGGGTCACTTCGCGGTCCGAGGCGAGAATGCGCGCCGGCTGTCCCGGCAGGACCTCGGCGGCTTCCATGCGGATCGAATTGCTGCCGATGTCGATGGCGGCGTAATGGGGCACGACTTCATGCTAGCGTAGGGACCCGGTTCTCAACCATGTGACGAATTGGTTACAATCCGAACTTGTGCCTTCGCTCGGGACGCTCCTCATCCTGATCGGCTGGAGCTCTGCCGTTGCGCAGACACTCCCGCCCGCCCCCGTCGAACTCGGCGGCGTCAGCTTGCGGCCCGGCGGCTTCTTCGAAGTAATCGGGATGTCGCGCTCCGCCACCACGGGGGACAATGTTTCGACACATTTTGGCGCCATCCCGCTGGCCGCCACACCAGCAGAGACGATTGTCTCGCCGCGCCATTCGCGGCTGTACCTGAGGGCGGATAACCGTGAACGTCCGGTCCAACTGACAGCCTATCTGGAAAGCGATTTTCTCAATCCCAATGCCGCCCAGACTCCGTTTCGATGGAGGCAGGCGTGGGGCGCCGCAAGATGGGGCAAGTGGCAGTTGCTCGCCGGAAAGGCGTGGAGCCTGCTGCGTCCCAATCGCACCGGAGTGGAAAGCGACTCCGGCCTGATGAATACGATCGTGGTCGATCCGGCGTACCACACCGGCATCGTCGGGTCCCGCAACCGTCAGTTTCGTCTGGCGCGATCGATGGGTGACTACCATGCCGTTTTCGCGTGGGAGACCGCCGGCCGATTCCTCGCCAAGGCCACCATGGACAAACGATTCGGGCACGTCGAACTGGCCGCCTTCGCGGGCCACCGGGCGGAGCGGGGAGCCTCGGCGGCGGCTACGTGGAACGTCAAAGGGCCGGTGCGCTTCGTGACCCAGCAGTACTGGTCGAAGGGCGGCGCGGACCAGGCTCTCGGACTGGCGCCGCCGCACGTCAGCGGAGGGTCGGCGCTCGAAGGCGTCGAAATCGCTGTGACGCGCCATATCGACCTTTACTCCTACGCCGGATGGGTCTATGCTGCCCGCTCCAGCGGCAATCGCGTGGTCCGGCAATATACGGCCGGGGCGGACTACCACATTCCCGCGCCGGTGCGGGGAACTCTTCTGTTTTCTCTGCAGCTTTCCCGCCTCGACCGGGCTCTCTGGTCTCCGCAGGCCGGGACGATGACATTCGCCATGTGCCGCTTCCGGTACACGTTCAATTGATGCGGACCGGCAAGTCGCGGCGCGGCGGACGGGTGTACGATGGTTCAAACTATGGAACGCCGTCGTTTCCTGCAAAGCAGTCTCGCGGGTCTGGCCCTCTCCGCCGCGCGGGGGTACAGCGAAGAATTTGCCGACACGCCGCCGAGGCGGGTCGGACTGATCGGGTGTGGGTGGTATGGAAAGTCGGACCTGTTCCGCCTCGTCCAAATCGCTCCGGTGGAGATCGTCTCGCTGTGCGACGTCGATAAGAAGAACCTCGAGGAGGCCGCCCAATGGGCGACCGAGCGGCAGGCTTCGAAAAAGAAGCCGCGTCTGTTTACCGACTATCGCGAGATGCTCCGCCAGGGCGATCTGGAGATGGTCGAGATCGCGACGCCGGATCACTGGCACGCGCTGCCGATGATCGCGGCCGCCAAGGCTGGCATCGATATGTACGTGCAAAAGCCGATCAGCGTCGACGTCGTCGAAGGACAGGCGATGCTGGCGGCGGCGCGAAAATACAACCGCGTGGTGCAGATCGGAACGCAGCGGCGCAGCACGCCGCACCTGATCGAGGCGCGCGAAATCGTGCGGGAGGGGAAGCTCGGCACGATCGGACACGTGGAGGTTTATTCGTACGGCGGCGGCCGTCCGGCCATGCCGCAGACGGCGCCGGTTCCCGAGACTCTGGATTGGGACGCCTGGGTGGGGCCGGCTCCGATGATGCCGTATAGTCCGGATATTCAGCGCAACTGGCGCCAGTACATGGAATACGGCAACGGCACGATTGGCGACATGGGGATTCACATGTTCGACATGGTGCGCTGGTTCATGGGCCTCGGCTGGCCGAAGCGGATCTCCTCGTTCGGCGGGCTGCGCGTGCTGAAGGGCGGGAAGAACAACATCCCGGACACGCAGACGGCGATGTTCGAATTCGACGATGTGACCGTCGTGTGGCAGCACCGGCGTTTCGGCTCCGCGCCCGATCCAAACTACACCTGGGGCGCGACACTGTACGGCGACAAGGCGACCTTGAAGGCGGGCGTGATGGGCTACGACTTCACCCCGGTGGCGAGAGGCGCGCAGGGGATCCATAAAGACATCGTCTACGAGCTGGAACAGTATCCGGAGGACAAGACCGAGCCGCGCCTGGAGAAGCACGTGGCGCCGGCGATTCGCGGCCACATGAAGAACCTGCTGGCCGCCATGGCGTCTCGCAGCAAACCGGTGGCGGACATCGAAGAGGGATACATCTCGTCGTCGTGCTGCATTCTGGCGAATCTATCGCTGCAACTCGGGCGGACGCTGACATGGGATGGGCAGAAGGGCAGGGTGGTGGGCGACGAGGAAGCGAACGCGCTCCTACGGCGGCCCTATCGCAAGCCGTGGACTCATCCGGAAGTAGCGACCGTCTGAGGACCGGGAGCATGGGATCGACTTTCTGTGGAGTAGGGCGGGCTCATGAAGATCACGCGGCGGAACGCAATTGGGATCCTCGCCACCACCGCGGCGGCGGTCGAGCAACAGGCGGAGGCACAGCAGGCCGGAGCGGGGGCGAATTCGGCCGTTTCGCTCAGGTGGCTGGATGGGGGACCGCCCGCGGTCGAGAGCGGGATCAGTTGGGGAGTGCCTTGGGCACGTGGCCGGGTCCGCAAGGAACAGGCTTTCTCCCTTTCCACCGCTGAAGGCAAGGCTCTGCCGCTGCAGAGTTGGCCACTGGCCTACTGGCCCGATGGTTCGGTGAAGTGGACCGGCTTCGCGACTGTCGCGGGCGCCGGGTCGCCGGGGCTTCTTCGCATCGCTCCAGGAGTTCCTGCGCCGCCCGCTACCGCGGTGAAGGTCAATCAAACCGCGGCCGCCATCGATATCGACACCGGACGGTTGCAGTGCCGGCTCCCCAAACAGGGCAGCCACTTCATAGACTCAATGACCGTCGAAGGGCGGGTGGTGGCGCGCCAGGGACGGCTGGTCTGCACGCTGGAAGACCGGTCGGAATTCGAGACCAATGGTGTGCTCCGCTGGCAGGGCTTTGCGAGCCGCGTCAAGTCAGCCGTGATCGAACAGAGCGGACCGGTGCGCGCCGTGGTCAAGATCGATGGCGTTCACAAGGCCGACGCCGGATCCCGCGAGTGGCTGCCGTTCACCCTGCGGCTGTATTTCTACGCCGGGTTAGAGCAGGTGCGGCTGGTCCACACAATCGTTTTCGACGGAGACGACCAAAAGGACTTCATCCGCGGCCTTGGCGTCGCGGTCGACGTGCCGATGCGGGAGCAGATTCACAATCGCCACGTGCGATTCTCGGGAGAAGGAGACGGGTTGTGGTCGGAGCCGATCCAGCCTGCTACCGGCCGGCGCCCACTACTGGCGCCCGGCCAGGGCGGGAATGTGTTCGCGGATCAGCTTGCCGGAAAACGCATCCCCAATCGAGAGGCGTTCGATGCGCGCGGCCGGAAACTGCTTTCCGATTGGGCGGTGTGGGACAGTTTCAAGTTGTCGCAGCCCACGGCGGACGGCTTTACGATTCAGAAAAGGGCCAATCCGCAGAGCTGCTGGCTGGATGCGATCGCGGGCAAGCGATCGCGGGGCCTCGTCTTTGCCGGCGACGTTTCGGGCGGGCTCGCCGTCGCGGTGCGGAACTTCTGGCAATCGTACCCGGCGTCACTCGAAGTGCAAAACGCCTCGACGGATACCGCCATTCTACGTGTGTGGCTCTGGTCCCCGGACGCCGCCGCGATGGATCTGCGGCACTATGACACGAGGGCCCACGATCTCGATTCCAGCTACGAAGACGTGCAGCCGGGTTTCAGCACGCCGCACGGAGTGGCGCGCACCAGCGAGATGACGCTCTTCGCCAGCGGCAGCGTTGCCGCCAAAGACGAGACGGACCGGCAGGCGCGTATCGCACAGGAACCCCCGCTGCTGACCGCTTCCCCGGAGCATCTTCACGCGGCGGGCGTGTTCGGCATCTGGAGCCTGCCGGACCATTCGACGCCGGCGAAGAAAGCGCTCGAAGATCAGTTGGACGCCGCTTTCGCTCTGTACCACCGGGAGGTGGAGCAGCGGCACTGGTACGGTTTCTGGAATTATGGCGATGTCATGCACCAGCATGACGGGCCGCGCCACGAGTGGCGGTACGACATCGGCGGTTTCGCGTGGGACAACAGCGAACTAGGGACGGACATGTGGCTGTGGTACACGTTCCTCCGCTCCGGCAAGCCGGCGGTATTTCGGATGGCGGAGGCGATGACGCGCCACACCAGCGAGGTCGACACGTACCACCTCGGGCGGTTCGCGATGCTGGGCTCGCGGCACAATGTGCGTCACTGGGGATGCGGCGCGAAGGAAGCGCGCATCAGCCAGGCGGCCTATCGCCGGTTTTACTATTACCTGACCACGGACGAACGCACCGGCGACGTGATGCGCGAAGTGGTGGACGCGGACTACAAGGCCACGGAGATCGACCCCATGCGGCTCGCCTCTCCGCTGACCAAGCCGCTGCCTTACCCCGGCCGCGTGCGCGGCGGCCCCGACTGGCTGGCATTCGTTGGAAACTGGATGACGGAGTGGGAACGCACCGGCAATCCTAAATATCGCGACAAGATTCTCGCCGGCATGGATTCGATTGCGGCCATGCCGTTCGGCTTCCTTACCGGGCCGAACCAACTGTACGGGTACGACCCCGCGACCGGCAAGCTGTACGCGCTCGAGGATCGGATCGGGACTTATAACCTGGCAACGATCATGGGCGGCGGAGAAGTGGTTTTCGAGCTCAATGCCCTGATTGAACACGCGGGTTGGAAGAAGGCGTGGGAACAGTACTGCCGGTTGCACACCGCTCCCGCCCCAGTCGTCACGCGAGACCAGACGACGGGGACGGAGGGCGCGAACGGCCAGTACGCCCGCCCGGGCCGTCTGGCGGCGTACCTTTACCGGCTCACCGGGAATCCGGCATATGCGCAAAAGGCCTGGAGCGGCGTGTTGGGTGGACCTAACCGTCCGCGAGGCGGCCGCTATGCGACCGTGGCGCTAAATGGCCCCGAAGTGCTCAACGCCATCGAAGAGGCGCCTGGGCTTTCCACGAACAGCGTGGCACAGGGCAGTCTCGAACTCATCGAGGTGCTCGAAATGTGCGGCGACGCGATGCCGGCGTAGGTCTATTGCCGGCGTTAACTCTTCTCCTTCGGGAACGGCATGGATTTTCGCAGGAGATCGAAGCGCACAAATCTTCCGGACGGATTCAGGCGGATGTCGAGATCGAGCCGCCGCCGGCAGCCATCCGCGACGTGGTTTCGGGCGCCGCGCCGGAGGCGTTCGCCAAGCACAGAGACCGATCCGCGCGCAGCCGCGCCAATTCCCGATTGATGCTCTTCAAGCCGTTGGTCATGACCCAGAGGTGATTGCTGTAGAAGAGCAGCTTGAGGACGAATGAGAGGCGGCGCACCACAGGCTTGTTCACCCGCACCCGCCAGTCGAACTCGATCCGGCAGTAAGCGCCGTCCTCCTGGATCGCGCAACTCATGCCGCCTTCGAAATCGCCGGAAACGCTGACGCGGAAGCGCTCCCCATATACCGCCTCCTCGACCGTTCCGGTGAAGTCGAGCGTATACGGCAGCCACCCCTTCACATGGCACGCAAACTCCAGGCCCGCCGACCATTCCTCCGCCATGTTGAGGCTCTGCGACCGGAGGAAGGCGGAAGGCCACCATCGCGCGAGGTCCTCGGGACGGCGCGAGATGGCGGCGACCTCGTCGCGGGTCGCCTCGACGCGCCAACGCGTCACTGCGTGATATTCGTGAGTGTCCAGTTTCCTCGTCATTTTGAGAGTTCTTCCATGATAAGCCAAGGGGCCCGTCCGCCGCCTCCTCGCGCGTTCCTGCCACCCAGGTGATATGATCGATTCCGCCAACGCTGAATCGGCAGCGCGCATTTGGAGCTCACATGTCAAGACTGCTGATGTTCGCGGCTCTCTTGTTGACCGTATTGTGGTCGCAGACACCGAAGCCGGGGCCTCCGGCGTCGCCGGCGCAAGCCGCCGCGGCGGGGGTCGTGGTGCGGCTCGACCCGGCATTCGACGCGATTGCGCCCAAGGACGCGCAAATCGAAAAGCTCGCCGGAGGTTTCACCTTCATCGAAGGTCCGCTCTGGCGGCCGTCCCATGTTCTCTGGTTCAGCGATGTGGTCGGAAACGTCGCCCGGCAATGGTCGCCGGACGGTAAAGTCGTCGAGATCCTACGGCCTGGCGGGTATGACGGAAACAGCCTGCCGGCCGGCGGTTTCGTGGGGCCCAACGGCATGACGGCCGACAAGGACGGCGCCGTGCTGCTGTGCCAGCACGGAAACCGCCGCATCGTCCGGATCGGCAGGGATATGCGGGTGACCACTCTGGCGGATCGGTTCGAGGGCAAGAGGCTCAATAGTCCGAACGACCTGGTATTCCGGTCCGACGGGTCGCTCTATTTCACCGATCCTCCTTATGGATTGCCGAAGGGCGACGACGACCCGGCCAAGGAATTGAAGTTCAACGGCGTGTTCCGGCTGGCGGGAGGCAAATTGCAAGCCGTCGTCCAAGACCTCACGCGGCCGAACGGCATTGCCCTGTCTCCGGACGAAAAGACGCTGTACGTCGCCAATTCGGACCCGAAGCGCATGATCTGGATGCGCTACGACTTGGCCGCCGACGGGACCGCCGGCAACGGCAGAGTGTTCGTCGACGTGTCGGCGGAGAAAGGGGACGGGCTGCCGGACGGCATGAAGGTCGACGCAGCCGGCAATGTTTATGGCGCCGGACCGGGCGGCGTCTGGGTGTTCGCGCCGGACGGCAAACACCTCGGCACGACCAGACCGCCGGAGACTCCCGCCAATTGCGGCTGGGGCGATGACGGCAAGTCGCTATACATAACGGCGCGCACCGGGCTGTACCGCATCAAACTCTCCGTGGCCGGACAGAAGCTCGTTTACCAATAAGGAGCGGTGATGAATCGAAGAATCTACCGGAAGACGATGCTGGCGGGCGGCGCGTCCCATCATCGAAAAGGAGTCTCGCACATGAAGGCGTTCATTCTGGCGATCGCCGTTGTGCTTCCGGTGGCTGCTCGCGAGCCGCTGGCGCAACGCATCGTCCACACCGATCCAGCCAAGTACCGCCCCTCCAAAGCTGTCCATGGCGGCGCCGGCCAACTGGACTACATGGCCCTGTTCGACGCGCACTCGCTGGACACCAACCTCTTCTTTCTGCATCGCGGGGTGATTCAGCCGAAGAGCGGGATCGGCGCGCACTTCCACAATCAGTGCGAGGAGATGTTCGTGATCTTCGACGGCGAGGCTCAGTTCACTATCGATGGCCGCACGTCGCTCCTCAAAGGACCCGCCGGCGCCCCGTGCCGGATGGGACATTCGCACGGCATCTACAACCCGACCGACAAGCCGGTGCAATGGATGAACATCAACGTGTCGGAGATGAAGGGCACGTACGACGCGTTCAATCTGGACGATCCGCGCGTGGATGTGGCGCTCGATCCCATCCCCGTCTTCATGACCATGCGGCTGGATCGCGCCATCCTGCGTCCCCTGACCGGATTGAACGGCGGCAAGGGCACGGCGCAATACCGGCGGGCGTTGGAACCCTCGGTCTTTACGAGCCCGTGGGCGTATGTCGATCACCTGGTGCTTCCGGCGTCGTCGTCGACCGGGCCGCACTTGCATCGGGAAGTGGCCGAGTTCTACTACGTGATGAACGGCGAGGGCGCGGTCACTGTCGCCAATGAGACAGCGCCGATCCGCGCCGGCGACGCGGTTCCCATCCAACTCAACGACGTCCATTCGTTCGCGAATACCGGCGGCCAGCCCCTGGAATTCCTGATCGTGGGCGTTTCACGCGACAACACACGCCGCATCGACAGCGTGGACGTTCAGGGCGGCGGCCGGCGCTCGGGAAATTGAGGTTCGTATGAATCGACTGCACACCACCCGGCGCTCCGCCCTGGCTGCCATTGCCGGCGCCGCGCTGGCGCCCATTCGCGCAAAGGCGGCGCGGAAAGCCACCGCGTTCGGCCTGATCGGCGATCGCTATCACAACTCCGATTACATCCGAATCGGTCTCACGCGGACGATTGCCAAGGACCTCGGGGTGACGATCGACTTCACCGACGAGACCTCGTTGCTCAACGCCGAAACGCTCGACGGTTACAAAGTCCTCATCGTGCTCCGCGACGGAATGATCTGGCCCAACGGTTATGGAGGCGACGAGAGCACTAATGCCGCATGGGTGGCCACGGGCCGGCCGAAGCTGGTCTTCGACCCGCCGATGCCGCAAGCCCGGGCGCAGTCCGAATTCTGGATCAAACCGGAACAGGGCAAGGCGGTGCGCCAATTCGTGGAGGCGGGCGGCTCCGCGCTCTTCCTGCACAACACCACTCACGTCGGCCTGACCGATCCGGACTTCCGCCATGTGCTGGGCGCGGCTTATACCGGACACCCGCCGATCCGCACCTTCAAGGTGAAGGTGACGAATCCCGACCACCCCATCACGCGGGGCGTCAAGGACTTCGTGGTCACCGACGAACAGCACTACATGACTTACGACAAAGACCCCAAGCTCCTTTTCCTGGAAACCGTGAATGAGGAGGGTCTTACCTATCAGAGTTACGGCTCGCGCGCTCCGGGAGGCTGGTCCTACGACTATGGTAAGGGCCGCGTCTGCTACATGTCTCCCGGGCACATGCTCAGCGACCTGTGGAATCCGGAGTACATCAAACTGCAACAGAACGCCGTCCGCTGGATTATGCGGCAGAAGGCGTGACGCGCGCGTGCGATTGGTCGGCGCGCATATGTGACGTAGTCGTTTTGGAGAGCCAGTTCATTACGCGAGCGGTTGGCGCAGGGCGTCGAGGGTGTAGCGACGGGACAGGAGGTCGAAGGCCTTGCGGCGAGGTGGCGGCGGAGACTTCGGGAGTGTCGGCGATCAGGATGTCGTATTCGTTGACGGCGGCAATTCCAGAGCCGCACCTCGCCATTCAGAGGGAAGCCGCGGCGAAGCTGGATGAGATTCTGAACCGCGTTGATGTCAGGTTGCCGTCAAACAGGGTTGGAGCAGGTCCAGTAGCTGGGAAATGAGAATATGGAGCCACCCGCCGGGATCGAACCGGCGACCTGCTGATTACGAAACAATCCAGTCATCGCAAATAGTTGAAAACTCATTCCACCGCCCCTTCTTTGCACCAGCAATTGCGGTGGTTGTGGCGCAAGTTGAACAGGTTTCTGAACAGGTCGTCGCACCTCTACTGTTCCCAATCACCGTCACCTCAGAAGTTGAACAGCTCCGCCTTGTGCGCGCTCGGAAGGATTCCAACTGCAGAGCACTGCGGTTCCGATGATCTCTTCGATCCAGCGTCGGGCGCATCGAGGTGAATCGTGAGTTCAGGCGCCACTTCCGACGTCAACGGAGATCGGCGTCGCACAGGATTTGAACCCGCGTGCTCAATTCTGCAAGACCGTATCCCTGAGTTCCACGTCTCGCGGCGGCGATTGCGACAGGCCGAGAGCATCCAGCTGGTCCGAGACCGGCGCAACGCGGCGAATCAGCAGCTCGGCTTTGCCTCCCGACCGTTTGTCTTATGCGGCCTGCCTGTGAGGTGCCCTCCCCGCTCCACGCTCGTTTATGAACGCCGGAACGGTCTTTTCACTCTTCAGATCACTGGTCACCCTGACTTCGGCTTACCCTACGGCCAGGATCGCCTCGTTCCAATTTTCTTGGCAACGCTAGCTGTGCGCCAGCAGAGTCAGACTATTCGTTTCAGGTCGGCCGCGCAGATGCTCGACATTTTCGGCATGGCGAAGGGCGGTAAAGAGTATCGGCGACTGGTAGCGGCCTTCGAACGGATCTTCGGAGCGACGATCTTTTTCGGCACCGAGTCCACCCGAAAACATGCGCGTGTCATCCAACGCTCCAGGTTCAATTTCCTCAGCGAGGCCCAAATTTGGTACAACCGTAACCCGACCCAGGAAGTGCTCTCGGCCGACTTTGAAAACGTCATCGTCTTAAGCGACGAATTCTACCATGAGGTAACTGCGCATCCTATTCCCGCAGATATCGAGCCGTAAAGGCGTTCGGTTCCGCCCCCGCGGTACTCGATCTGTTCATGTGGCTAACGTATCGCTGCTTCACAGCGAAATCGGAAGAGCGGATTCCGCTATTTGGGGATTTCGGCCTCACGGCACAATTGGGATCAGTCGAATACAGCCGGCCACGGCGATTTCGCGCGATGCTTGAACAGTGGCTCGGCCAGGTTCGGGCAGTCTGGCCGAAATGTCCAGCGCAGATCTGCTCGGATGGTCAATATCTGCGACTCAGCCCGGCGAAAGCGATACTGCCGACCACGGCTTAACAGCACGGGACTTTACGTGCGGGGCGGCCATTGATGCCGCGACGAAGGCCCGTCTATTGTCGCCGCGGCCGCCCTAGAGACATCTTGGGAACCACCGCTCTGGACGGCCAAGGCGACGTGTCATGCTTAGCCGAATGATCCCAACCACCGGCATCCTCTCTCGAAATCGCTAATGCGGGCCGTCTTTCCGGTAGCACCCTCGATGCGGAATACTGCAGTTCGAAAATTTTGGATACGCTCGCCGCTCACCTCTCGTTGCCCAGTTCTCTCCGCCAACATCGGCCCGCCCAGAACGGGCGAGCTAAGCGCGCACCGACCGCACGGGACTTTACGTGCGCTGTTCAAAACTCCTGTGGAAAACAGAGATTTCCACGGGACTGTACGTGCTCATGAATCGCCGTTTATCGGGATTTTGCGTGCGTTTCGACGGGATTTTACGTGCGTCCTTCTTATATATTCCTGTAGTGCAGGTAGAGAACCTGTAGTAGGTCCTTCCGACAGTGTGAATTTGTGAAAATGATCCGCGCGCCACAGGCGGAGAAAGGTCCGGCCCTATTCCCGATGCGGACGGCCGACCGACAGCACCGTCTCTCCGAGGCACCGACTGCGGGCAGTCCGTCTTGGCTGGTCAAATAGACACAATCGACAGAACTTCACACCCAAAAAGGACCTCGACAATTGAACGGAACGAATACCAAACACCTGAAGAATGAAGGACGCATAACCACATTCTAAACCCGACATCTGGAGTCGGCAGCGAATTTACACTCAGCTATTGACACGGGCAGCCTCTCAACCTCACCCAACTTTTCATCGCTTCGTTATAGAACTGTAACGCATCGCCGATTACCGTGGATCTTCAACATGAAAACCTGGATTCGGCACTTCCTGCTATTGGGGGCCGTTATGGTCCCGCTGCTCTTCGGACAAAGTGACACCGGCCGGATCGCTGGTACGGTCACAGATTCCAGCAACTCCGTGGTGCCCAAGGCGTCCATCACGGTCAAGAACGAGAGGACCGGACAGGTCCGCAAGGCCTTGGCCAATGATCAAGGCGTCTATCTGGTGACGCAATTGGGGCCGTCGACATACACGATCACCACCGAGGTGGCAGGCATGGCGCCGTCGGAATACACTGGCGTCACGCTACAGGTTGGGCAGGAACGAATGCTCAACATTATTGTTCAACCTGCCACTGTCGCAACCGAAATCAAAGTCTCCGGCGGCGACCTCATTGTCATTGACACGAGTTCGGCGGCCATCGGTGCGAACATCAGTTCGCGGGAGGTCTCGGAACTTCCCATCAATGGGCGCCAGATCTCACAGCTCTATCTCATGGCACCGGGCGCGGTCAACTTCGGGCCGGGTACTTTCGACGATATTCGTTTCAATGGCCGGTCGTTCGAAGAGAATGCACTTCGCTACGACGGCATTGAAGCAGGCGGCATCATCAGCAACAACCCCAGCAACATTGGCGGCGAAATCAACGGCGTGTTCCGCCTACAAGCCAGCATGGAGAACGTGCAGGAATTTCGCGTGGACGCCAGCAATTACCCGGCGGAGTTCGGAACGGGAAGCGGAGGACAGATCAGCATCATCACCAAGAGCGGCAGCAACGCCTATCATGGCGGGCTGTTTGAATACTTCCGTAACGACGCATTGGATGCCCGCAATGAATTCGATGGCGCCAACCCCTCAGTGTTGCGACTGAACCAGTTCGGTGGATCGGTGGGTGGTCCTCTAGTAAAGGACAAGCTATTCTTTTTCGCCGGTTTCGAAACTCTGAAACAACGAACCGCTGTTCCGTTTGTCGAAAACACCCCGAGCGCCGCGGTTCGCGCGGCCCGCGATTGCGCCCCTGGAGAAATCCCCTCCGCCACTGCGGTGACGTGCGTGAATCCGGCGATTCGCCCACTTCTCGCTGCTTTCCCGAAGGGAATTTCGACAACCTCCAACCCTTTCTACGATCGCGATAACGTTCGCGAGCCAGGCACTATCGACGAGTATTCGGGCAACATCCGCCTCGATTACCAGGCTACGGCTAAGGACAAGGTCTTCGTTCGCTACAACCGGGATCAGGGTTACGGAATCCTACCGCTCAACTCGGCAGGTAGCGGCACCAACGAGACTATCGTGCCGCAGAATCTGGTGCTGTCCTACAATCGCATCCAATCAGCGACAATGATCAACGAGGCGAAGTTCGGCTTCAATGGCTCCAAGACCCGGGTGAGCGGGCTCGCTCCGGTGGTTCCGGGAATCAACCTCGATGGCATCAGCATTGCCCTCAATGGTGTGCAGACGTTAGATGGAACGTCGGGCTATGCACTGCCAACCGGCCTCCTCCGCATCTCGACGGCATTCAACGGCCGTGCCGCGCCGTACACCAACTACTCCCTGTCTTTCATCGATAGCCTGACCATCATTCACGGGTCGCACAATATCAAGATGGGCGTCGAAATCCGCCCCCAACGAATCAAGAATGCGATCCTCGGTGGCACCACCTATACGTTTGCCAACACACAGAGCTTCCTGAACGCATCTCCCTCCCAGGTCGCAATTAACGGCAATACCAATGATGTCAGCCCGTTCACAGGCAAGGGCGGCTTCTTCGACATGCGCCAAACCTTTTATATCGGCTACGCACAAGACGAATGGAAGATCCGGCCGAACGCCACGCTGAGCTACGGCATGCGGTACGAGTACTACAGCCCATTGAAGGAACAGAACAACAAGGTTCTTTGGTTCGACGTCCCGACGGGCAAGCTGATTCCGGGTTACACAGGGGACTGGTACACGATGAAAAAGACCAACTTCGGACCACGGGTTGGTCTGAGTTGGTCGCCCGAGAAGATGGCCAACAAGACCGTGCTGCGCGTGGGAGCCGGATACTACTACGGCCCGGGCCTGGCCGAGGGGCAAACCCAGCCGGCCCAGAATGATCGTATTAACCGGACGATCACCAGCGGTTCGCTGCTGACCTTCCCGGCGGACATTCCGACGATTCTGTCGACGGGCATCAACGATCCGAATCTGCAGTTCCAGCCGCGCGCCTATCTGTCGGACTACCAAATTCCGGAAAAGATCCTCCAGTACTCGGCGTCGCTCCAGCAGCAATTGCCGGGTGGTGCGCTTATGACGGTCGCTTACGTAGGCAGCCAGGGCCGCAACCTTTTCCTGCGCGGCATCACCAACCGGATCACGGGCGTGATCATGAATCCCACCACCGGCGCCGGAACTGTCGTGCGCGAGTTCAGCGTCGTGAATGGAACCACGGTCACCAACCAGTTTGCGGAAATCGACACCAAGACCAGCGGCGGCGTCGATCATTACAACGGCCTGCAAATCTTGCTCAATCGGCGCTTCGCTCGCGGACTGACTGTGGCTTCGCAGTATGTGTGGGGACACAGTATCGGCAACACCGACGGGTCGAAGGATGCCCGCAGCTCTTCGAATAACTATAGCTTTACGTCGGAAATCGGAGACAACATTTCCGACGTGCGCCAGAGCTTCAATCTCAGCCTGCTGTACGAACTGCCGTATGGGTCTGGAAAGAAGTTCGGTACAGGCGCCGGCCCGCTCGCAAAGGGTCTGCTCGGCGGATGGCAGATGGGCACACTTTTCAATGCGCGAACCGGCCTACCCATTGACGTGGAAATCGCCCGCGCGGCTGTGGTGTACCGGAACAACACTACGGGCGCCATCACCACCAGTCCGGTGGTGAGCAATGGGGTTGTGCTAAGTACGCCGGTGGTTAACGTACCCGGTGGCGGACAGAGCCGCAATGTGGCGCGGCCTGACCGTGTCCTGGGCGTGGATCCCTATATTCACAACCAGGGCTGGCTGTACATCAATCCAGCGGCCTTCTCAATGCCGGCGGCTGGCACTTACGGCAATCTGGGTCGCAATGCTCTTCGGGGTCCCGGTATCAGCCAACTAGATCTCACGCTGTCCAAGAAGTTCATAGTAAAGGAACAGATGGGCTTCGAATTCCGGGCGGAGTGCTACAACATCCTCAACAGCCCGGTTTACCAAGTCCCTGGCTACGCGACTGTCAGCGGTTCACAAGCGCGGCTGGCGGATGCCAGCGGAGTGATTCAGCCGGGCCAAGCTTACACCGCTGCCACCGCCGGTGGCAACTATGGCGCACTGACGCAGACAGTCTCAAATACAGTCGGATCGGGAACCAGCCGGCAGTTCCAGTTAGCACTCCGATTCGCCTTTTAACCGGCTGAGTCCGAAGGCGGTAACCGACGCCCCCTGCGCCAATATCACCGAAAGAAGGGTCCATTCCGGTGGACCCCTTTTGGTTCTTACTGATGTCGGACTTGTTAGTTAATCGCGAGGGACGAAGATCGCTGGGTTTCAGGAACTCCACCTCCGCCGAGGTCAAGTCGTTCGCTACTGAACTGAAAGAGGCTGGGCTGAACGTGCTGGAAACGGCTATGCAGAGCCGGAGGATGGTTCGTTTGCGTCCTTCGCCGCGAGCTCAATGAGGGGTTCCTCTCCCATGCAGGCAGTGTTGGCGGCCGCAGTGTCGATCCCCTGGCAACTGATCTTCAAAGGAGTCCGTCACAACGTGGAGGGACAATTCCACGACCAATTACGCTTCCCGGATTGCGTCAGCGGCATGCTGCCGAGGTTCAACGGCGCGGGTAACTCTTCCCAATGGATACAGGAATGAGCCGCGAGATCAACGGAAGTGTTGGCGGGGTGTGCTTCGGTTCGTCCGAATCGGGCGGTCCCGCTTGCTGTTCGCGACGATCCCGAGCCGTCCCATCAGGCCATTTGCGGAGGGTTCTCTCGCTGCGGCTGGAACGTATACCCGAAGCCGCGGATTGAATGGATCAGGCCCGGATTTGTTGGATCTTGTTCGATCTTCTGCCGGAGCCGGAGCACGTACACATCGACAGCTCGATCTGTGATCGCACGATCAGGGCCCCATACGGCGTCCAGCAACTGTTCGCGGCTGAAAACGAACCCGGGTCGCGACATCAGAAACTCAAGCAGCCGGAACTCCGTGGCCGTGATCGTCAATATGGTCCCGTTTACCGAAACCCTCCGACTGGTGACATCCAGTTCGACTCCGCCCAAGTTCAGCAATCGGCGGGGTGTGGTCTGGACCCTGAGTTGGATCCTAATGCGCGCTATCAATTCGCGCACGAAGAACGGCTTGACGACGTAATCGTTAGCGCCCAATTCCAGCCCTACGATCCGATCGGTCTCGGATGCACGCGCCGTGAGGAAAATGATCGGTACCTGCGCAAGCTCGGAGTCCCTCCGAATCGCTTTGCAAATATCGAGTCCGTCGGAATCCGGCAACATGACATCGAGCAGAACCAGATCCGGGCGGAACTCACGGCATAATTCAACGGCCCCTCGACCAGTCTGTTGCCCTGCAAGCGAAAACCCCTCTTTCTCCAGGTTATACCGGAGCAAGGAAAACAGGTCCGCATCGTCTTCGATGAGCACAAGTTTTTTCATTGGCTTATGCCAAGCGTGTCCAGTGACGGTCAAGCATACCAACCCGCATATGAATACACGCTTACGGTAGTGTGAATTGAGAATTAAGCCTCGTTCTGGTCGCGGTCTGCACTCTGGCATTGAATCGCCTGCACATGACGTAGTTGTCGGTCGGGAGGTAAGCAGCAGTTGGAACAATTGAAGAAGGCCGGTCTGGGAAATCGCTAGGAGGGGAGTCTCGGGTTCGCTAGCGAACTAGAGGGCCACGCAGCCAGATGTAACCACGACTCTAACCACGGCCCGAAATTCGGCGAAACACCGCAATACTGCTCGCCTGTAGAAATCAGCAGCTTTGACCTCAGGGACACCCGGCGAAACAGTGGATTTTGGGTTGAGTCTGCATGGCCTTTCCGCCAGTATCGCCCAGTATCCTCACCTTCGAAGTCGTTTGTTTTAGGTGGCCGGCATGTCCCGAGGTTTCGCCAGGTCTCGCCGGCACAAGGCAACTTTCAAGGCAACTCTTCTCGCAAGCGTCGCACAGGGATGCTTGGGGTTGAGGTGCTAGCGGGAGCAATCTCGTGGGGGTTCAAGTCCCCTCTCCGCACCGTAGATTCGAAAGAAGTTAACGGCCACTGGGCAACTGGTGGCCGTTGATGTTTTCGGAGGACTGTAGTGGTTTTGTAGTGGTTCGAAAAGACGCGGAACAAGTTCCTCTGAAATGTGGGGGACAAGCCTTTGAACTCGGTTAACCAAAGTCGACTGACCGAACATGAACAAGTTTTGGCTGGTTTATTCTTCCTCTTCGAGTAGCATCTTGCGGAACTTCGCCCGGCATGCGCGGCAGCGGAACACTTCAGTCTTGAGTAGCGAAGAGGCGATCACATCCCACCATGTCCGATGAGCGTAACGGACGTCGATCGACATGCACCGAGGGCAGCGGATTGTCTCGTCGTCGGGCTTTGCACCGGGCATGATCGAGTTTACACCTGCAAATGAAGTCGATGCGGACGCGTCGCTCCGTTGTATACTGTCCCCAAAGTCTGAGGTTCGTCCGGAATCGGTGCACTGCAGAGTCCACCGGCGCTGGTCGAAAGGCGGTACGGGGATGTCAATAGAGAAGTGTCTACACGATTACCCAAGTTCTCCAATTGGTCCTTGCCCCCCAGCGTTTCTGCTGGAGTTGTCGATGTTTCGGCCCGACGAGTTGCTGTTCGCTCATATTGCCCGCTGTCGTTCTTGCGCGGCCGCCTATGAGCGCTGGATGCCGACGCCAGGGCTGGACATGCCCACTCGCGCGCAGCGGGATCGTTATTCGCGAGTGGTGGAGCTGAAGTATGCGAGATGAGCATGGCAACGACAAGGCGCGCCAAGAGCGGCCCTGTTGTGGCACGGTGGTTTGCCAAAGAGCCCGCTTGGCGACCTTGATTGCTCGCGTAGCGGAACTGTCCACCGACGACAGTACATTGGGTCATCGTCGTCGGCTGGTTGCGATGGAGGAAATGGAGAGGGTGAAAAAGTGGCTCGCGGCTCACCGGCATCACTCAATCCCCGGGCGAGAGCCTGTCAACGGCACCGAGCCATGACCCGCTGCCGGCAATCTCGTACCGTTCACACAAACTGCGATGCATGCGGCAAGCACCCAGAGGTCCTCCACAAGGTGCAGGACAGCCGATACTGTCCAGCCTGCTGCCCGGCTTGTGCTCCCACGCCTGAACTGCCAGGGAAGGTGTCCAGGTTCATCGACCCGGTCCTGGCCAAGCTTGCTCCCGCAACCTGCCTGCGATCCAAGATGGTCACCGCGGACTGCCAGGCGTGCGGGCGCGCCACAGTCGAGGTTCACATGCCGGCGGCGCATCAGGGCTTGTATTGTCGCGAGTGCTGCCCGACGTGCAGCCTCGCCCATCGATGAGCCGTTGCGGATCAAATGTCCGATGTGAGCGGGATCCTCGACGGGTTACCATCTCGGGGGCATGCCGTATCGATTGTTTATAGACTACAGCGCTAGAACAGCCTTCGCGCATTCCAGCACGTGCATGATGTACTTGAATCGCCTTGAGGGCTACGAGCCTCACCATATGTGGTCTAGTGCGGCATTCGAAACCCTGAGCGATGCCGAGTCAGCCGTTCATAGGCAACTCATCGACTCGCACGGATCCTACGCGTTCCGGACGCACTCGTGTGTCGAATCGCTTGGCAATCGGTTCACATCCGGCGGATAGGTAGAGTAATCCGAGATCCCGACCACCTGGTCGTGGGCGCCGTACAGCATTTCAGCCACGTTCGGCGACAGGGAAACAATGCGGCGCGGTGTGGCGCCGGGCTCGGCGCCGGCGGCCAAAACCGCTGCAACCAACAGCGCTATGATCGTCTGCTTCATATCAGAATTCGAATTGCGCTCCGCTCGTAACCGTTGCTCGAGGAGTGCGGAAGCCATTTTCAAAATAAGTCTGGTTGAACAGATTCTCTCCTTTTAGAAAGAAGCGGACGGCGCGGAATTCATTCAACGGATGGCGATAGCTCAAGACCGTCTGTACGCGCGATGGTCCGCCGAATCGGAACGCGCGGAGGGACACCGAAGCAAGATAGTCCGTCGATCCGGCGTATCCGAAAACCGCCATCAGGCGCGACGAGAACCGCTGCGTTGCAAAGAAGGAGTACTGATGCTGCGGCACCTCGTAAGTCTGCCACACGCCGGCGACCAGGGGTGTTCGCTGGCGGGCATCGGTATAGGTATAAGCGCCGTTCAACTGCAGGGAGCCCGTAGCCGCCACCGTAGAGCTGACCTCCACACCTCGTGCGATTCCGCCGCCCGTATTCCGATAGCCTCCGTTACGCCCCAGAGGATCATTAAGCGGTGTGACCGCGGCCGACGTGTCGAAGATGATTACCTCATTCAGTCGTGTGTAGAAATAGGTGGTCGAGATCTGCACTCGGGACTGCCATAGCATCTGGTCGATGCCCCCATCGATGGAACTGGAGCGATCCGGGCGAAGTCCGGGGTCCCCGTAGAGCGTGTAGCCGGAGCCGCTGTAAAAAGTGCCGAACCGTTCGTAAAGCGATGGAGCACGATAGCCGCGACCGGCATGCACGCGGAACTTCGTGCCCGATCGCCGCACGGTGTACGCGGCGGAGGCATCGCCCGTCTGCGCGGCAGGCGGCGCGGAGAACGTGCGGCCGGCGAAAGGCGCACCGCTTACCGGTTCGAAGAATGGTTGGTGAAGCGTGAAGAACTGAGCCCGGTAGCCGGCGGAGAACCAGAGCCGCCCGTCGGCCAGCCGAATCTGGTCCTGCGCGAAAATCGCGTTACTCCGCTGGCTGACATCGGTAAAGAAATTGGTGGATGGGGGAGGAGGCCGCAGGCGATTCTGGAAATCCTCGTCCTCAAATTCGTAGCCCGCATCGAGATGTTGGAATCGCCCGACTGCAGCATCCACCCGCGCATTCGCCGTCTGGATCCGCCCCAAAAACTTGGACAGATTGTTGCCCGCCGGCTGGCTGCCCGGTCCCGCGGGACCGTCGCCGTAATTCCGCGTCGTGCTCAGCTCCTGATATTGAGCGGTGACGCCGACCTTGTCGGAGGGACGGAGCGTGAAACGGAGCGCTCCCGTGAAGAACCGGCCCGCGCGCGTGCTGTCCGAATTATATGCGGCAGGCAGGAAGGTCGCAGAACCCAGAACGAGTTGCGCAAGCGGAGTGCCTGCCTCGTAGCGGTGCTCTTCGGACAACGAGACTGGAACCGCGTCCACAATGCCGGTCTTCGGCAACACACCCACGGAACGAGGAGTCGGTCGCACGAAGCTGAACGAATCGCCCGCATAAACTCGAGCGGAGAGCGAAGCGATCTTGGAGAGCCGATACGTGGCCTGACCTTGCCAGCTGGTATTGCGGGCCGGGTTATCGCCATCCACTCCGCTCATCACATTCCAGTGCGTCAAGCCGATGCTGTATTGCATCCGGTCCTGTAGAAGTCCGCCGGCAAGGTGTGCAGTGCCGCGAACCGAACCGAGCGACCCTCCCTCCACACCCAGAGAGCCGCGCGTTCGCCCCCCGCCTTCGTCAGTCACGATGTTCACCACCCCGCCGGTTGCGTCAGTGCCGTACAACGAGGAGCCTGTTCCGCGCAGCACCTCGATGCGGCTGGTGTCGGTGATCACGAGGTCTTGCAACACCCCCGACGCGTCGGCCTGAGTTCCCGCGGCGTCGCGAAGGCGGAGTCCGTCGACCAGTACCGCGGTATCGGTATTGCGCAGCCCGCGAACTTTGAAATATGTGGTCGAGCCAGGTCCACCCAGTTGCTGCACGCGCAGGCCAGGTACATCTACCAGGGCTTCGCCCACCGATCGGTCGTTGCGCAATCCAATCGTACTGGCATCCACAACGGTGAGAGCTTTGGAGAGTTCATCGGTGGATTGCG
Organism: uncultured Solibacteraceae bacterium; assembly: GCA_964608645.1. Taxonomy (GTDB): domain Bacteria; phylum Acidobacteriota; class Terriglobia; order Bryobacterales; family Bryobacteraceae; genus CAZSQK01. Next base: position 110,553 of record CAZSQK010000013.1, read on the forward strand.
ACGTGCCGGAAACGGTCACTACAATGCTGCTGTGCACCTGTGCGACGCCCAGGGGCAGTGTCACATCCAGGTTGCCGTCGCCCTTCAAGTCGATGGATCGCGGTGTCGAGGCATCGAATCCGGCAGCTTCCGCTTGGAGGAAGTATTGTCCGGCTGCGACCGCCGTGAAGCGGAAAGAGCCGGTCTCGTCCGCGCTTACGGTCCGGCGCCCGTTATCCCTGGAAATCAGAGTGATGCTCGCACCAGGGACCACTGCCTGATGGGAATCGGTGACGTGAACCGAGATGTTCGTCGATGGCGCTGCTGCTGCGGCCAGAGTCAGAGAGAGGAATACCGGTGACAGATAGTTTTTCATCTTACGTTCGTGTGCGCCACTCGGCGCAAATGATCGACAAATTTCTTCGCAAAGCTCGGGCAGGACAAAAGTGGAGATGGATGTAACCGCCAAGCACAGAGTGGACCTGACAGCCTTCCGCCGGGCTTAGATAAACACGGCAACCTTCGGGCGGCATTGGGTCAATTAGGGATTGGGCAAAGCGGCTCTTGCCGCTGCGAGCATCGCCGATGACGAGCGAAAGCATGGACGAGGTAAAACGCGCCTCCCGATCTGCTTTTCCGCCGCTCGGCTGAAGTGGGAAAGAATGAAGCCACGGTCAACCGGGAGATAACCCGGCAACCCGTACCATTCGCTCTCCAGCGAAGCGTGGCGCAAGCGCCTTCTCGAGGCAGGTCTCCTGACTCACAGGTCATCGCGATGCTGGCAACCTTCCCATTCCCGAAGGAACAGTGGTATTTCTTAGCCGATCCGCTCGCTGCTCACAGTGGCGCGACCGTGCGGGATTCACACCCACTTCCCTTTTCACCCGCCGTTGCCGGCGAGCACCTCGGAGCCTATATGCTTACACAATGGAATGAGTCGGTCAAGGTCGTGGGGGCCTGCGAACGATTCCAATTCTGAATCAAAGTCGCGCTATCCGACTTTGATTTTCGATCACCACTATGTGTCGCGTAGCCCGACGCTTTCTGCTTTCACAGTCGCGCGCCGCGACTGTGATTTCCTATCACCGCCGCTACCTTGGTCCCGCTGCGCGGTGGTCTTAGGCCGGCCTGCTTACTTCGGCACCTCTACCGATGTACGGCGGCGAACCCCTGCAAAGGCTATACTCTTCACCGTCGCAGAGGCACCAGCGAGTGCGGCGTCTCGGCCGAGAAATACTTTGGGCACGACATTGGATGCTTTGCGTGTGAACGCTCAACCGACGGCCCTCAATCCTGAGGTTCTGCTTTGTGGACGGTTCTTCAGTGGGAGTTCTTGTTGTGGGCGCGCCGCAACGCTACAACCGTAATTCCCGCCACCATCATGATCCAGGCGGCAGGCTCTGGAGCCGCGGTGTCGAAGACATGCAGGCCGGTGTTTTGTCGAGCAGGTAAAGGTAGCGCCCCGATGTCAATAACGAAGTCCGGCTCCCGCCCGAGATCGGACTCGAATCGACCGAGCTGAAGTCGCCCACTACATTCCCGGTCGTCGTGTCGTAGATCTCGCCGCCGCCGTTGTCGTACGCCGTGTATAGCCAACCATTGCTTCCGATCGCGATCGTCTGCGTGCTGAAGCCCGGCAGCACAGAGAATTCGCTGATGTAGTCCCCGGTGTAAACACGCGTTCCAGACTTCCGGTGAATTTGCAGGCCGCTGAGTGGAGTGGAAGACCTACCGCTTCAATGAGTGTTGACAGGAGAGCGCGACGCCGGACGAAATGTCGTCGCGACCACACAGATCAGCGAGGCTGACACAGGCACACCACTCTGCGCCCGGGGCGCGGTTGGATCGAACTTATCTGCGGGCAAGGCTTTGTGGACTCCTCCCGTTCAGCACACTCCACGGTCGTACCTCTCAGACCGCCCCGTCGGTGTAGAATCGTAACCTCCGCCTGATAGCGACCCAACGAGGCGGATTCGCCGATGGACAACCCTAAACATCCACTTCCCAGCCGCCCTGATCAGACAGTGATTCTGGTGGTTGATGACGACGCTACGATCTGCCACCTCGCCAGAACTGTACTTCAGAAGGAGGGCTACTTTATTTTGGCTGCTGCCGACGGAGAAGAGGCGCTACTGTTGTCGCGTAGCTTCCCCGGCACCATCCACCTCCTTCTTAGCGATGTGAAGATGCCACGCATGAATGGGCTTCAGCTCAAAGAGGGACTCCTTGCGGAGCGGCCTGCTACCAAGGTGCTCCTCATGTCGGCGTACACGGACTTGGCGATTGAGGGAACGGCCTTCCTCCAAAAGCCCTTTCGCCCGGAGATGCTGGGGAATCGGGTCGAGCATATTCTCCAGACCGGGGGAAGCACGGGCGAGGGGGGCGGTTAGCGGAATCGGAATCTTGCCGGTTGAGAGGGGACCGGTGGCCCTTTTCTCGAACAAGGCAACTGACGGTTCAGTCTGCGCGACCTAGCCCCCCCGCATTTGGGTGTGGAATTCCGCCGCATGATCGACCGCTCAACCATGCTGGTCCTGGCCTATCCTCTACAACATGTGGAGCGATTTCCCCGACGGTGCACCCGGCGTTCGGAGCGAAGACTCTGCCGAGAGAGCCTGGAAGCTGCCCGTCGCCGTTACGAGCAGAACAAGAGTCCAGAGAACCGCGGGGAGTACCTGCGCATCCTGAAGCGATTCGCTGACCTCGTGATACGCAAGTGAACGTGCTGGGCCAGGATACCCAGAAAGAGTAAACGGATGCGCGCTGAGCGAGTGGTCGACGCTGCGCAGGGTGAAGGCACCGCGGCACAGAGGAAGGTTCTCTGGGGAGACCGTCTCTGCTGGATTGGGCTCGGACTGATGGGATCCCCGGCTGCCATCGGCGCCTTCGCCCCACCGATCATGATCCTGGTAATGATTTACGCGGGCCTGGCAATAGCGGCCTTGGGAATGGTGTTGGCATTCCGGATCGGTTGAAACCCAGATCGTCGATGGGGTCCGGGCTGGAACCTGCGACATTTAGTCGTCGCTCTCGTCCATTCGGCTCTACTTCTTCCCCGCCTCCGCCCGTTTCAACGCCCAGCGCTTTTTGGTTGCGTCACTGATGGCTTTGCGTCCAGCGGCTGAAAGACGGCGCTTCTTCTGGACTTTCGCAGTGGATGCCGCCGGTGATTGCCCCTTCAATGCGGCCCATCGTTTCCGCTGCGCCTCCGCTATTCTTGCTCGCCCAGCGGCGCTCATGGTACGGCCTTTGCGGCTGGTTGCCGATGCCGATACGGCCTGCTCGGTGCTCTCGCCGCGCTGCAGTTGGCGAAGCTCGGCGATCTGTTTATCTATCCTTGCCTTCTGTCCCTCGAACCCTTCGATTGCGGCTGCGATGATGTCGTTTGTAAGGTAAAGTGCCATGGTTTTGTGCCTTCATCATACATTGAGGATTCAGTGCTTCCTACGCCAGGACGGCTGGGAGGCGAGTTTGCGGCGGAGATGGAGCGGATATGAGCCCCGACCGCAGGTGACGGCCACGTCTGTTGACCCCGGCCCGTTTCACGCCAGAGGGTATAGGCGGGTCCATCATGGCTACCCGCTCTTTGCTTCGCGCACCGCCGCTCGAATCCATTCCGGAGGCGGCACCCCGGCGCGACGGCCGTTATCGATGTATATGCGGCACGACAGGCCGAATGCCCGCTCCGTGCGCGCCGCAGGCTCAACATCCTGCCCGTCCACCCGAATGGTTGGGGAACCCAGAAGGCCGATCCGATGCGCGGCGGCCAGGTCCGCAACCTCGACTTCAACTATTTCGGCCTGCGTGTCCTCTTCCGCCAGCACTTCGCGCACGCAATTGACAGCCGGCCCGTGATTTGGGCAGCCGGAAAAATATAGAATCTCTACCCTCATCGGCTCTTCCTACCGTCTTTACGGAGCAGACCTTTGCGGCCGCTTCCCGTGCACAACCAAATCGTTAAAGATGCGGAGCGTTTCTATGTAGTGAAGCCGCGCGCTCGATTCCTCGGCGATCGCGGCCTCCACCTGGGGGAAGAGGTTTGGATTGTCGGCTCCCTCGCCGTCTTCAGCAATCTTTCGGAAATCTTCCACCGCGCGCCGGTACCGCTGTTTTGCTTCCTCCAGTCGGTCTCGCCAGAGATCTTCTATTTCCAGCTGGGTGTTTTTCTCAGACATGAATGAAAGAAATAGTATTAGATTTTGCCCCAGGAATGCCACCAAGGCATCCCGGGAAGGCCTGATCGCGACTTCAGTAATGTTCAACCGGGGGAAGCCGGGGCATCTCCCACCCGTATCGCCTCTATTCCACCGTTTGGGAACCGCAAAACCGCGCCGGCCAACAGGCAGTTATTCTTCGAAGTCCGCCTCCCGCTCCGGAAGCACGTCGTCATTCCCCGCCACCCAGACGTACAGTATGGGCAGCAGGAAAATGTTGGCGACCATGGCCACCATCAGACCTCCCACAATCACAATCGCGAATGGCCGCTGTGAGTCGGACCCGATCCCGCGCGACAAGGCCGCCGGCAGCAGTCCCAGGGTAGCGACCAGCGTCGTCATCATGATCGGCCGCAGTCGCAGCACCGCTCCCTCCACTGCGGCGTCGATGATCGTGTGCCCCCTCGACCGGAGTTGGTTGATGTACTCCAGCATGATGACCCCAGTCTGTACGCAAACGCCGAACAACGCGAGGAAGCCCACGCCCGACGACACGCTGAAGTGCGTCCCGGTCAGCAGCAGCGCTAGCAAACCGCCCAGCGGCGCCATCGCAATGTTGGCCAGCATCAACGTCGCCCACTTAAAGGAGTGAAACATGGTATACAGAATCAGAAAGATCACCAGAATGGTTATGGGGACCACAATCGAAAGCCGCTTCTGGGAACGCTTCTGACTGGCATACTCGCCGGCCCAATTGATGCGATAGCCTGGCGGCAACTTCACCTGCCGGTCCACCTTGCGAATGGCTTCCTCCACGGTGCTTCCCAAGTCGCGTCCGCGGACGCTGTATTTCAGCGCCACATATCGGGAATTCTCCTCGCGATAAATCTCGGATGCGCCATCGATCACGCGGATGTCGCACAGTTGTGAGAGCGAAACGCGTTCGCCCGTGGGCGACACCAGGCGGATTCGCTCGATGGCATCCTGCGTGTCGCGGTGCCGAGCCTCGTAGCGTAACACCAGGTCATAGCGCCGCTCACCCTGCAGCACCTGCGTGACGGCGTTGCCCCCCACGGCCGTCTGAATCGCATCCTGCACGTCGGCCACATTCAGTTGGTAACGCGCGCACTGCTTCCGATTCACCTTCAAAACCAGGTTCGGCTGCCCAATCACTCGAAAAAGGCCCAGGTCCTGTACGCCGGGAATCGTGCGCATCACGTTGACGATTTCATCGCCCTTGGCTTCGAGCAGTCGCAGGTCGTCGCCATAAACCTTGATCGCCAACTCACCCTTGACGCCGCTGACCGCCTCCTCCATGTTGTCCGCAATCGGTTGCGAGAAGTTCCATAGCACTCCCGGGATCTTCTCCAACTCCCGATCCATCGCAGCGATCAGGGCCTCCTTGTTCTCGCGGAATACCGGCCGCCATTGCTCTTTCGGCTTGAGGTCGACGAAGTACTCCGTATTGAAGAAGCCCGTGGTGTCGGTGCCATCGTCGGGCCGCCCGATCTGACTCGTGGCTACGGTAACTTCGGGAAAGGACGCCAGCGTAATGCGAGCCTCATCGGCCACGCGCACTCCCTCCGTCGGTCCTGTGCTCGGCGCCAGCGTACCGCGGACCCAGATTGCGCCTTCGTCGAGGTGCGGCAGGAACTCCGAGCCGATCACGCCGCTCGATAGCAGCCATGCCGCCGCTCCGACGCAGAGCAGCGCACCGCCCACCACCACCCATCGTGCGCCCACAGCCCACCGCACCGACGCCCGATACCGCGCCGTCACAAACGTTAGAACAGGGTTATGCCACTCCCTCGTCTCCCCGCGGAATAGAAAACTCGACAGCACGGGGGCCAGCACCATCGAGAATAAGAGCGCGCCCACCAGCGCAAAGGCCACTGTCCATGCCATTGGTTTGAACAGGCGTCCCTCGACACTCTGCAACGTGAAAATCGGCAGATACGCCGTGATAATAATGCCGATGGCATAAAATACCGGACGTTGTACTTCATGAGCCGCCTCCCGGATCCGTTCGATCACCGGCTTGGACGAATCCCGCCGTCCCAGATGGCGGACGATGTTTTCCACCATCACCACCGCGCCGTCCACCACCATCCCGAAATCCAGCGCTCCCAGCGAGAGCAGGTTCGCTGGGATGTTCCGCAGGTCGAGACAAATGGAAGCAAATAGCAGAGCAAACGGAATCGTCACCGCCACCACCAGCGCCCCGCGCAGATTCCCCAGGAAGAGAAACAAAATCAGTGCCACCAGCACGATTCCTTCCGTCAGATTTTGGAGCACGGTGTGGGTGGTGTAATGTACCAGATCGCTGCGGTCGAGGAAGGGAACCACCTTGATCCCCGGCGGCAGGATGCGCGTATTCAATTCCCGGACCTTGTCGTGGATAGCCGCGAGCGTCGCCTCGGATTCGGCGCCCTTGCGCAGCAGCACGATCCCCTCCACCACGTCGTCATTGTCTGAGATGTGCCCGCCGGCGCGATGAATGGCCTTCGCCACGCGGCCCAGGCGAATCTTGGGGCCTTGCGTCACGTCGGCGATATCCTTGATTCGGATCGGTGTGCCGTTCTGCGTTTTGATCACCGTGTCGCCGATATCCTGCGTGCTGTCCACCAGTCCCACGGCACGCACGTTCACCTGTTGTAGTCCTTGCTCGATGAAACTGCCGCCGGCGTTGACGTTGTTGCCCGCGAGTTGCTGCTCCACCTGGCCCAGATTCAAGCCGTACGAGACCAGTTTCTCGGGGTCGATCCGTACCTGGTATTCCTTGGTCGTCCCTCCCAGGCTGGACACATCCACCACGTTCGGCACCGATTTGAATTGTTTCTCCAGCACCCAGTCCTGCAACGACTTCAAGTCCATCAGATCGTATTCAGGATTCGTGCTGCGCAGCGTGTAGAAGTAGATTTGTCCCACCGGACTCCAGTCGGTGCCGATCTGCGGTTGGAGGTTTTGCGGCAATGTCACCTGGGCGAGCCGCTCCAACACTTTCTGGCGATTCCAGTCATTCTCGGATGCATCGTCGAAAATCAGCATCACGCTGGACAGCCCGAACAGCGAAGTGGACCGCAGATGTTCGAGATGCGGCAGTCCGTTCATGACGATCTCAATGGGAATCGTCACCTGCTGTTCCACCTCTTCGCCGGCGCGTCCTGGCCACTGGGTAATCACCTGGACGTAATTGTTCGCGACGTCGGGATATGCTTCGATAGGCAGCCGCTCGAAGGAAATGACTCCCCAGGCGAACAGCAGCGTCGCCATGATGACGACCAGGAAGCGATTGTTGAGTGCGAAATCGACCAGGGAACGGATCATTTGGCTATTGTGCTAATTCGAATTTACGAGCCGAATCCCAGGCAATCCACTAATCTTTCCGCCAGCCGCGCGTTTCTTTCGTTGCGTCACTTACACCGTTCGTCGGGCTGCGCCTATCCTTCGGTGCGGCGCCGCTATCTTTCGGCACAAGGTATTGGCGCGGCGCGAATTAGGCTCTACTATGTGTTCCGTAGACGATGCCTCCGCTCCGCCTATTCCTGGTAAACGATCAAGTGCTGGTTCGTGAAAGTGTCGCCCGTCTGCTGCAAGCGGAGGCGGACTTTGACGTGGTGGGACAATCCGGATTCTCGCCGAAGGTGCTGCAGGAACTACAATCCTCGCAGGCCGATATTGTCCTGGTAGACTGCGACCCCACCATGGAACGCGCCTATGAATTGCTCGAGTCCGCTCGCCCTTCCGCGGATTCGGGCAGGTTCTTTCTCCTCGCGGGAGAAATGAATGAAGGGAACGTCCGTCAGGCAATTCGTCTGGGCGCCGCGGGTGTCATCCTCAAGCAGGCATCTTTCGATGTTCTATTACGAGCGATTAGGGCCGTCGGCGCGGGCGAGATGTGGCTCGACCAGAAGCTCATTCATCTTCTGGCCGCCGGCGTCCGCTACAATCGCGAATCGTATTACCTCCAACTCTCGGAACGCGAAGGGCGCGTCCTTGATGGCGTCATGGAAGGCTTTACGAACAGGAAGATTGCGGATTCTCTGGGCCTGACGGAGGCCAGCGTAAAAGCAACACTCCAGGATCTCTTCCAAAAGCTACGCGTCCGCACCCGGGCGCAGTTGGTGCGTGCGGCCCTCGAAGCGAATACCAAGTAGCAATCGCGCAGGGCTCCTCGAAGTCCCGAGAAAGCGGCCCACGGCCTGAGGGACTGCGGGTTCTAGATCACGACTTTGGCTAAGAAATAAGATCCCAGGCCGAACAGAGCGGCCCCAAGGAGACCGCCAATTAGAACCGAGACGGCAGCAAGCCCCTCCCCTTCCCACGCGGAATGAGGAGAGCCCCCAAAGTATTCGTAAATAGATCCCGCGAGAAGTTTGACCCCTACGAATCCACCGATTAAGCTAGAGATGGCAATAAAAACAAGCATGGCGATCCCCGCTTCTCAGACTTGTTCATGATTTACGACGTTCCAATTCCCGGACATGTTGCTTGCCGCTCCTCTCGCCCGGACATTCCCCAACTTCAGCCCAATTCTCGGTCGAGCAGAAGTAGTGCGAAGGACTCTAGGATCTCGTGAGCCCCTTGCCGCCCTTGTGCCCAGGAGTCCGAGCGGCTGGCGGGCCACGTATTCCCGAAACCATCCGTAGGCTGAACCGCTTATGAACTCACATCCGGAGCGTTCGGGCCGTTCGTGTCACTCACTTCTAAGAAATTCATATTTTGCGATTGAGAGCACTCCATTCTGGGCGCTCCACTCAGAGACGCTTCCGAGGATCTCAAGTTGAATCGGCGTCCCGCCAGCCACGCGAACGGGCCAAGCGATAGCCGCCTCGATCACATCGCCTCGCCGCAATTTGTCTTCCGCCTGGAGCCAGATCTCCTCTGAGCTCATTGCTATGACACTGCCGGTCTTCGAGGGCTGATCGTGTCGATTAACCAAGCGATATCGGACGCCCGCCTGCATCGAAAACTTCTGTTTTTGCTTGGGGCGGTTCGGAGCGTGTCAACAAGAATGAGACACAGATCGGAATAGTTTAAGGAGTATTTTCC
>CAZSQK010000014.1:0-115518 GCA_964608645.1 uncultured Solibacteraceae bacterium
CCATCTTCGTCCCCTTGTGGTTCATGCGGATCATGGCGATCTCGAGCCACTTGTTGCCGGGGAATTGCCTCAATGCCGGCAGGCCGTGCACCGAGGCGCCGTGTCCGACGAGCGCTTTCTTGTGCTTGGCTTCCAGAATGCCATCCTGCCAGCGGACCGTATCGGTGGGCCACGTGGCAACGTGCTGATAGTGCATCAGGAGCACGTCGAAATACTCCGTATTCGCCAGTTTGCGCAGCTCGTCGATCTTCTCCTGCGGGTCGACTCCCGGCCGCGTCGTCACCTTGGTCATCAGACGGTAGGAATCGCGCGGAACACCCTTCAGCGCGACACCCAGCATCTTATGCATCTCGCCGTAGGATTCCGAGGTCTCGAAAAAGCGGACGCCGTGATCGTAGGCATAGCGCACCAGGTTGGTGAAACCATCCTGGCCGAGCTCGCGCTGCACGCGGCCGCTGAACGTGCCGGTGCCGAGCGCAAGGCGCGTGACTTTGACGCCCGATTTGCCGAGCGTGACCCAATCGGTGGCGCTGCGCGCAGCGGCGCGCGCCGTAATCCCGCCCGTGCCGCCCAGCAAGGTGGCGGCAAAGCCGGCTTTCAGAAAATCGCGTCTGGAATGGTGAGCCATGGATCCCCTCCGCTTCGCCAACATGCTATCACAGGAAGCGGCCGGCCGAGCTGTTCCGCGGCGGACCGGCGCGTTATCGTGGAAAGATGATTTCGCGACGAGCGCTCCTCGCCTGCGCCGCGGCGGTTCCGCTGCGCGGCGCCCCCCTGGCGGTCCCCAGCGAACGGCAGCTTCGCTGGCATGAGCTCGAGACCACCGCATTCCTGCACTTCACGATCAACACGTTCACCGACAAGGAGTGGGGGTATGGGGACGAGGATCCCAACCTGTTTCAGCCGGCGCGCTTCGACGCGGACGCAATTGCCGGCGCGCTGGCGGACGCGGGTATGCGCGGCGTGATCCTCACTTGCAAGCATCACGACGGCTTCTGCCTCTGGCCCACGGCGACGACCGGGCACTCGATTCGTGCGACATCGTGGCGCGGCGGCAAGGGAGATGTCGTGCGGGATGTGGCGGAGGCGGCCAAACGGCGCGGTCTGCAATTCGGCGTCTATCTGTCGCCCTGGGATCGAAACTCGCCGCACTACGGGACTCCCAAGTACATCGAGCTGTACCGCGCGCAACTGACCGAGTTGCTGAGCCGCTACGGGCCGATCTTCGAGGTCTGGCACGATGGGGCCAACGGCGGCGACGGCTTCTACGGCGGGGCGCGGGAGAAGCGGACCATCGACAAGCGAACTTATTACGACTGGCCGGCTACCTGGGCGCTGGTCCGCAAACTACAGCCCGAGGCGGTCATTTTCAGCGACGTCGGGCCCGACGTGCGCTGGGTCGGCAACGAGCGCGGCATCGCAGGCGATCCGTGCTGGGCAACCTTCGACCCGGTCGCCATGGACGGAGGCGCGGCGTCGCCCGGGGACGTGCGGGCGAAGGAGTCTCCGACAGGGCACCGGAACGGATCGCGGTGGCTCCCCGCGGAGTGCGACGTATCGATCCGCCCGGGGTGGTTCTGGCACGAGCGGGAGAATGCCCGCGTGAAGACACCGGCCCAGTTGATCGAACTGTATTATCAGTCGGTCGGCCGCGGGGCGAACCTCCTGCTGAATGTGCCGCCGAACCGCGACGGCCTGTTGAGCGCGGAAGACGTCGCCTCCCTGAAGGCATTCGGAGACTGGCGGCGGAAGACGTTCGGCAAGGCGGTGGCATCGGCGAAGGGCTTGGAGATCGACGCCGGACGGCCGGTGACGTTCAGCGTCATCCGGTTGCGCGAGGACATCCGCGAGGGGCAGCGGATCGAGGCGGTGACGATCGAAGAGTGGAAGGACGGGTGGCAACCGGTGGGGTCGACGACGAGCGTAGGGGCGCGGCGGCTGATCCGGCTCGACGCGCCCGTGACAGCGTCGCGGCTGCGGGCGCGGGTGACCGCCTCGTCCGGCACGCCGGTGGTGAGCGAATTCGCGTTGTTCGGGTAGTGTACCCTGACGCTATGACCGTCAGAATGCGATGGATCCTTTGCGCCTGTTCCCTGCCGCTCGCGTTGAGCGCTCAGAATCTGAAGTCGACCGTCACGCAGCGCTATTTCAATAGTGTCCGCCGAAACCTGGAGGCGGCGGCGGAAGCGATGCCCGCCGCAAAGTACGGGTTCAAGCTGACCGACGGGCAAATGTCGTTCGCCGAGTGGCTCAATCATTCGACGGAACGAAACTACGCCGATTGCGCGACGTTGAAAGCCGAACCCGCGCCGGAGGCCGCCAAAAAGGCGCCCGGACTGCAAGACAAGGCGGAAGTGGCCGCGGCATTGAAGGATTCCTTCGCCTACTGCGCCACCGCACTCGAAGGCATCGACGAGCAGAAAGTCCTGGCCTCGGCGCCGATGACGTACGCGATGCTCCACATCGTGGTTCACAACAACGAGATTTACGGCAACATCGCCGGATATCTGCGATCGAGCGGTATCGTGCCCCCATCGACAGCGTCGAGAATGGACCAAAAAGGGAAAAAGTAGCGCCGCGCTACTGGAACACCTCGGCAGCGGGAATGACTTTGATGGCGGCCCCGCTGACACGCAGCGGCCACTTCTCCGCCACCTTGTCGACGTCGGTGACCGAAGCCGGCTTGGGCGAGTTGTACACCATCGGCGACGGATCTTCGCTGGCAAGCTGCTTTTTCAGTTCTTCGCCGTTCTTGGAGACGGCGACGATGACCAGCCGGTCGGATCGCAGACGGGAGCGGATCGCCTGATTGACTTGCTCGCGCGTCATCTTGGCCATCGCGTTCTTCACCATCTCGACGTAATTCGGAACGCCGTACCAGATGCTGTCGATCGCATAGCCGAGTTCCGCGCTCTTGGTCCTCGTCAGGACATTGACGTACTTGGTGAGGAAGTCCCGCGTGCGTTCGAAGCCTTCCTGCGGGATGCCTTCGGTGCGCAGCTTATCGAGTTGATAAAGCGCCATGCGCAGGGCGAATTTGGCTGTCGGCGGCTCAACCGGACGGATCCACAACTGGAAGATCTGCTGGTTGCGCGCGACGTTCTGCGGTGGCTCCATCGCAAACATCGCCATCGGGAAGTGCTCGATATAAGCGTAGTCGCCGTAATTCAGGCCGCGGCGCTCGCGTAACTGATCGTAAAGCACGCCGCCGCTCATCCGATGCTGGCCGAGGTAGGATGCCGCCAGCAGCAAGGCCGGATAATCCAGCAGCCTTCGCGTGGTGAGGATCGGGAAGCCGATCGAGATCGCCACGGAGCGCGTATCCTTGTCGACAATGATGATACGGTTGCCCTCGATCGAGGCGGGCGGCTTGGCGCGGGGGTGGAACCCGGCCCCTTCCGGCAACCGCTTGAAATCCTTCTTCATGCCCTCCAGGAAGCCGGGCGTGAAGCCGCCGGCAACGCCGAGGAACAGGCTCGACTGGCTGTAGTGAAGCCGGTAAAACTGTTTGACATCGTCGAGGGAGATCTTCTCGAGCGAGCTCACCGTGCCGTAGTTGTAATGCCCGTAGGGGCCACCGTTGTAGATGTCGGCGTAGAGGACCTCCTTGGCGAGCTCCTCGTCGTTGTTGCGCAGGCCGACCTTGATGGCGTTGATCGCGTCGTCCTTAATGCGGGCGAAATCGTCCTCGCGCCAGCCCGGATCGAGCAGGCGCGCGCGCACCAGCTTGTAATACTCAGCGAGGTTGTCGACGTGGGTTTCGCCGGTGAATGCCGTCATCTCCTTGTCGATCTGCACGCCGAACGACGATGCCATCGGGAACATCGCGTCCGCGATCTGTTTGTAGCTCAGGTCCCTGGTTCCGCCTTCCGCGAGCATCATGGCGGTCAGGGCGGAAAGACCCGGTTTATCCACGGGATCCGACGCCGATCCCGTCGTGAAGACGAAGCGGAATGTCACGAGCGGAGATTTCCCCGGGAGTTGCACCACCCGGATCTGGGCCGTCGCCACGGCAGCGAGCAACAGGAATGAGGCGATCGTTCTCATTGGTTGCCTCCGCGCGCCGCCGCGGCCGTCAGCGTAACGGTGGTCCGCCGATTCTCCGCCAGATATTTCGCCGCGGCCTTCTGCACATCCTCCGGCGTGAGGGAGGCGTACTGATCGTAGAGGCGGTTCAGCGTCTCCGGCGTGCGGCGCAGCGCCACGTAACTCGCGAGTGTTCCGGCGATCGCGTCGCTACTGTCCAACCCCAGCGCCAGTTCGTACCGCAGATGTTTGCGCACCGCATCGAGACGGGCGGCATCGACGGGCTTCTCCTGGAAGGACTGCACGGCCGCCAGGATCTGATCGCGCACGTAATCGAGGTCGGCTTCTTTCTTCACGCGGGCGGAAATGGAGAACAGAGCGGGATCGACCCGGCTCGGCGCGGAAGCGCCCAAGGAGACGACCTTCTGCTCTTCGATCACCAGCTTCTGATAGAGGTCGGAGTTCGGCGAGAACCCCAGGAAGGCGAGCGCGTCGAGCGCGGCCGTGTCCTTGGCGTCGTCAGCGTAGGCCGGCCCCTTGAACGCGATCGTGACGATCGGGAGCGTGGCGCCTTGCCAGTCAATTTTTGCCGTCCGCGGCCCGTCCTGCGGCGGCTCGACCGGAATGTCGGGTTTGTAACTGCCGCGCTTCCACGCGCCCCACGCCTGATCGACCAGGTCCCGCACGGCCTTCGCCTTCACATCGCCGACCACCAGGATGGTCGTGAATTCGGGACGGTAGTAGCGGTCGAAAAACTTGAGGCTGTAATCGTATTGATTGGGCATATCCTGGATGTCCTTCAAGAAGCCCATGGTGGTGTGTTTGTAGGTGTGCCGGTCGAAGGCCGTGTCCGCCAGCACCTCACGCAGCTTGGATCCGGGATTGGAGCTGTTCTTGTTGTACTCGCCGAGGACTGCCAGGGTTTCGGTCTTGAACTCCGGCTCGTCATACTTCAGGTTCTGGAAACGGTCGGCCTCCATCGCCAGCACGGTGGGCAAGTCCTCTTTCGAAAAGACCGTGTAATAGCAAGTGTAATCGTCGGTCGTGAACGCGTTCGACGACGCGCCGATCCGGCGGAGCGTCTCGGTGTACTTCTCCTGCGGATATGTCTTGGTGCCCTTGAACATGAGATGCTCGAAGAGGTGCGCGAACCCGGTATGTCCCGGCTCGACCTCATTGCGCGATCCCGTCTGCACCACGATGTAGGTGGCGACGATGTTCGGAAAATCGGTGGGCGCGACGATCAGGCGCAGCCCGTTGGGCAGGTCTTCCTGTGTATAGGAATAGGGAAATACCTTGCCGGGCGCGGACGCGGCGAACGCCGCGGCGGCGGAAAACAGGAGAAGCACACACTTCGCAATCACGACTTCATTGTAAGGAAATCACCCACCCCCCGTGTGTGGGAGAACGGACGGCCTCGAGCCGCGGTTGCGCCGAACGTCCTTCATAATATATGGATCGATGAATCAACTTGAACTCCTCATCCGTGGAGTGCTTGCCGGGCTTGCGATCGCCATTCCGGTAGGGCCGGTCAATGTGCTGTGCATCTCGCGGACCATCACAAAGGGCCGCATGGCGGGTATTGTCTCGGGCCTCGGAGCCGCGACGGCGGACACATTCTATGGCGGTATCGCCGGCTTCAGCATCAGTCTCGTGATTAATTTCCTGATACGCGAGAAATTCTGGATCCGCCTGGTGGGAGGAGCGCTGCTGGTGGCGATTGGAATCGCATACTGGCTCAAGAAGCCGCAATCGTTAAAAGAAAAACAGAAGCAGTCGGCCCATTCGGAGTATGTAACCACACTTCTGCTGACCCTAACCAACCCGACGACCGTCCTGTCATTCCTGGCAGTTCTCGCTGGATTGCGCCTGGGCGAATCCCGCCCGTGGACCATGAACCTGTTTCTCGTCCTGGGGATTTTCTGCGGCTCGATGATCTGGTGGACTGTCCTGGCGGTGATCTCCGGACACTTCCGCGACCGGTTCACCGATCGCGCGGTGGTCTGGATGAATCGGATCGCATCCTTCGCCATCGGAGGCTTCGGCGTCCTCACCATGCTGATGGCCAGGAAGTAGCGCCGCTTACTTGCCGAAATTGACGGTCGATTCCGCGGTGAACTTCTTGTAGTTCTTGAATTCGATTACGTTGCGCGTGCACGTCCCACTGCCGCGGGCACAGCCGAGATTCTCGCTGCCAGCCGGCAGCAGGTACGGCTTGTTATCGATCTTCACGAAACCGTACGTCAGCACCGTCTCCGCCTTGCTGAGCGGGAAATCCTGCGGCAGGCCGCTGGTGCGCTGTTCGATCCGCAGAACGCGGCGGGTGTCCTTGTCGATCCAGATGGCGCCTTCGTATGCCGGATTGACGCGGCGGTCGTCGGGTGAGACGAGCGTCCAGTGAGAGTTCGCCGCTGCCACGGTGTAGTCGAATACCACCGCCTGCCGCGACCCGATGCGATCCTCTCCGGGACGGCGGTGGAACTTCGCGTTGGTCGGAAGGGACAGGACATCTTCCATGGTGGTGGAGAATTCACCTGTCGACCAGGTGCCGGTACGCTCCGGCGGCTGACTGACCCGTGACCCGTTCACGGCGATATTGCGATACTCCTCCTTGCCGTCCACGCAGGCCACATCGGCGGTGACTTCGTCGATCTTCTGCCAGCGGGCCGGCCAGGTCGTGCTGAAATACCGGGTCGTCAACTGCTCGACGGTGAAGTTCGGCAGGCTCACCGTGAAGTTCGCCGCTTCCAGGCGCGCTTCAACAATCGTCTCCGCATCCGACCCCAGCGGTTTCACCGGCACGGCGGGCGCAGCGGGCGCAGCCGCGGGCGCCGTTCCTTCGGGGGCCGGTTCGGCGGCAGGGGGAGTCTCGGTTTCGGATGGCGCTGGCGCCTGTTGGACGGTGACAGTCCTTCCCTTCCCCAGATCCTCCGCGCGCGGAGCGCGCACCGACGATGGGTCGAACGGCAGGTCGGCCGCCGCACGATCGCTCGCGCTGCCGCTCTTTAGCAGCGTCACGCGCAACGCGGTCTCCTCGTCGTCGGTATTGACCTGGATCGAGAGTTGGTCGCCGGGATGTAGGAGCGAATCGCGAACGGGCTCGCCGTCTTTGTTGCGAAACTGTGTTTTGGCGAGCAGCCGGAAGCGCAACAGCTTCTTCGGTCCGGCTTGCAGCACCAGGTCCTTCTCGCCGAGTTTGCGGAGCGATCCGTCGATCGATGCCAGGGTGATTTTGACGTCGTTGTCGGATTTCTTGTCTTTGTCCTTTTCACCGCGTCTGGGCAGTTTCACTTCGGGCACCGGGAGGCCGACGGGAACACCGCCGGGCAGCCGGCCGGGGTAGGTATTGGGTGGGTATCCTCCACCGGGGTACGTGTTCGGTGGATAGCCTCCGCCGGGATATTGCGGCGGATACTGCGTCGGGGGATACTGGCCCGGCGGATATTGCGCCAGGGCAAGGGCCGCCAGCAAGCAGAGCCCCAACACGAACCAAAGCAATCGCATGGCCGCACCTCCTCGAGCAATTCTATACGGAAACAGGACCGGCTGCTGTAGAATCGTGACGTATGGAACCCACCCGCCGACACTTTCTGAGCGCCATGGCCGCGACCCCGTTTCTGGCCGCCGCCGCTCCCGGCCGCCTGCCGATCAAGAAGGCTGTCGAGTTCAGCATGATCCAGCCCAATACACTCACGGCATTGGACAAATTCAAAATCGCCAAAGAGGCCGGCTTCGAGGAGATCGAATGTCCGACCATCACCGATCCGGCAAAGGCCGAGGAGATCCTCGCCGCGTCAAAGGAGACCGGGATTCACATCCACTCGGTGATGAACCAGGAGCACTGGAGAAGCCCGCTCTCGTCGGCCGATGCGGCGGTCGTCGAGAAGAGCATGGAGGGCATGCGAACCAGTCTGCACAACGCCAAGTTGTGGGGCGCCGACACGGTGCTGCTGGTCCCCGCGGTGGTGACCCCCGACACACCGTACAGCGTCGCATACGAGCGCAGCCAGAAGCAGATTCGCAAGTTGATCCCGCTGGCCGAGGAATTGAAGGTCATCATCGGGATTGAGGAAGTCTGGAACAAGTTCCTGCTGAGCCCGCTCGAGTTCGCCCGCTACGTCGACGAGTTTCAGTCGCCATGGATCCGCGCCTACTTCGATGTCGGCAACGTGGCCATTAACTCCTATCCGCACGATTGGATCCGCACCCTCGGACAACGCATCGTCAAGTTGCATTTCAAGGATTTCGCGTTCAAGAAGCGGGTGGCGGAATTCACCAACCTCCTCGACGGCGAGATCGACTTCAAGGCCGTCCACGCGGCGCTGGCCGACATCGGCTATCGGGGCAGCGCGACGGTGGAGTTGAACGGGGGCAACGGCGAGTATCTGAAGGACGTCAATCAGCGCTTCGAGAAGATCCTGAGCGGGGCATGATGCGCATCGTACTCGGTTCGATCCTTGCGGCCTCGCTGTGGGGCCAGACGGTTCTCAAGCCGGCGCGGGTATTCGACGGCGAGACCGTGCGCGACGGTTGGGCGGTGCGGGTCCGCGGAGACCGAATCGAGGCGGCGGGCCCCGTAGCGAGTATCGACGCCACCGGCGCCAAAGTGATCGACCTGCCCGGAGCGACGTTGTTGCCGGGGCTCGTGGAGGGGCACTCGCACATCCTCCTGCATGCGTACAACGAGACGACGTGGAACGACCAGGTGACGCATGAAGGGCTGGCGCTGCGCGTGGCGCGCGCCGTCAACCACCTGCGATCGACCCTGCTGGCCGGCTTCACGACCGTGCGCGATCTCGGCACCGAAGGCGCGGCCTATGCCGACGTCGAGTTGAAGCAAGCGGTCAACCAGGGCATTGTGCCGGGGCCGCGCGTGTTGGCCTCGACGCGCGCCATCGTCGCGACCGGCAGTTATGCGCCCAAGGGGTTCGCCCTCGAATGGCGCGTGCCGCAGGGAGCGGAAGAAGCGGATGGCGTCGACTCCCTGACACGCGTCGTGCGCGACCAGATCGGCCACGGCGCCGATTGGATCAAGCTTTACGGCGACTATCGCTGGGGCGCCGGCCCCGGCGCGCGGCCCACGTTTTCCCTCGACGAGATGAAGCTGGCGGTGGAGACCGCGAAGAGCGCGGGAGTTCCCGTGTCGGTGCATAGCAGCACCCCGGAGGGGATGCGTCGCGCGATTTTGGCCGGCGCCGAAACCATCGAACACGGCGACGGGGGCACTCCCGAGGTCTTCAAGCTGATGGTCGAACATGGCGTGGCGCTGTGTCCGACGCTGGCCGCGGGCGACGCTACCACGCAATACGCCGGATGGAAGAAGGGCGAGCAGCCCGACCCGCAGGGCATCGTGCGAAAACGCGCTAGCTTCAAAGCCGCGCTCGACGCGGGCGTGACCATCCTCAGCGGCAGCGATGTCGGCGTCTTTCCGCATGGCGAAAATGCGCGCGAGATCGAACTGATGGTGCAGTACGGCATGCCGCCGTTGGCGGCGCTGAAATCGGCGACTTCCGTGGCGGGCAAGGTGCTGCACATGAATATCGGCCGCGTCCAACAGGGAATGCTCGCCGACCTGATCGCGGTCGATGGCGACCCGACCAAAGACATCGCGGCGCTGCGGCGCGTCAGGTTCGTGATGAAGGCAGGATCGGTTTACAAGGAGTAATCCGCCCGCGCGCCTTTTCCAATTGGATGGCGACCTCCAGGAGCCCCTCATCCTCGAAGGGCCGGCCCACCAACTGCACGCCGATCGGCATCCCGGCGGCGGAGTGTCCCATCGGAACCGTCACCGCCGGCAGCCCCAGCACGTTCGCGAGCACCGCGGGCATGGCCGCCTGGAAGAGGCCGATCTCTTTCCCGTCGATCGTCCAGCGGCGCTCCCGATGACGGAACGCCGTGATGCCGCAGACGGGCATCAGCAGCACCGGGACGTCCTCCATCTGGCGCAGCAGGGAGGCGCGCATCCGATCGCGGGCAGCGAGTGTCAACAGCACCTGTTCGCCGCTGGGCGGCGGACCTGCGGCGAGCGATTCCGTCAGTGTCCAGTGAACCTGCTCCTCGCGGCCCTCGATGAACTTTCGGACGGCCGGCGCGGGCCACTGGCTGAAGAGGAACGCCCAGAGGTTGGGCGCGCGGTCGAGGCCGGAAGGCGCGAACTCCACGGCGCGCAGGAGTTCCCCGGCGCGGCGCGCCTGCGCGCGAATCTCGGCATCGATGGGCACGCTGTAGAACTGCTCCCAGATCCCGACGCGCGGGGCGCTCGCGGCCTCCGCCAGGCGGACGGGCGCCGAAAATGAGTCGTCCGGATCGTACCCGGCGAGGACGGAGAAGAGCAATCGTAAGTCTTCGGCGGTGCGCGCCATCGGACCGGCGGCGCCGACGAGCCCGCCGGGATAACCCAGGGACGGGAAATGGCCCGTTCCCGGCACGCGCCCCGGAGTCGGCTTGAGGCCGGCGATGCCGCAGAAATGCGACGGGATCCGGATCGATCCGCCGCCGTCGCTGCCCAATCCCCCGGCGGAGCAGAAACTCGCGATCGCCGCCGCCTCGCCGCCGCTGGATCCTCCGGGCGTCCGGTCGGGATCGCACGGATGATTCGTCCGCCCCGTGATGAAATTGTCCGTCTCGTAGCTCGCCAGCATCTCGGGAGTGTTCGTTTTGCCGATGACGATCGCGCCCGCCGCGCGTAGCCTCGCGACTGCGGTGGCGTCGGTGGCGGCCGGTGTGGCGGATCGCAGGCGGCTGCCGCACTGAGTCGGCATGCCAGCCACGTCGAAACTGTCCTTGACGGTGATCGGGACGCCGTAGAGCGGTCCGCCGGGAGCGATCGTGCGGGCCTCCTCGACCGCCTCGGGCCGCATCGCGACAAACGCGTTGAGCTCCGGCCGGATCCGCCCGAGATGGGCTTCGACCAACTCGGCCGGAGAGATCGCGCCGGCCCGCGTCATCGAGGCCATCTCGGACAGGGAATATGGCAAGTCCACAACGATTAGTGTAGCGGCAGCCCGGCGCTCGTGAAGTACAATCGACCGATGGCCACTCGCAGAGCCTGGTTCACCGCCGCAATCGCCGCCGGACTCGCCGGATGTAAGAAGTCCACCGAAGACCCCGGCCCCGGCCTCCTCGGCAAGCCCGTCAGCGCCTATGGCGCGCGCTCGGAATTCGAAACCGCGGCGCGCGCGCTCCCCGACACGCGATACCCTGAGACTTCCGCCAGCCGCACACCCCTCCAGGACTCCTGCGGCATTCTGACGCCGTCGTCTTTGCACTACGAGCGCCACCACGCCGGAGTGCCGAAGATCGATCCGGCGCAGCACCGCCTCCTCATTCACGGACTCGTCGACCGGCCCCTGATCTTTACGATGGACGATCTCCGCCGCCTCCCGTCGGTCTCCAGAATTCACTTCCTCGAATGCTCCGGCAACAGCGGCGGGGAGTGGAGCGGCCCCGGGGGACGAACCGCGGCCGCGAGCCACGGCCTCGCCAGTTGCAGCGAATGGACCGGCGTCCCGCTCTCCCTTCTGCTGGCCGAAGCGGGTGTGCAGAAGCAGGCGAAGTGGCTCATCGTCGAGGGCGCCGACGCCTGCAAGATGCAGCGCAGCCTGCCGATCGACAAAGCCGCCGGCGACACGCTGGTCGCGTGGGGACAGAATGGCGAACCGCTTCGTCCCGAACAGGGATACCCGCTCCGCCTCCTCGTCCCGGGCTGGGAAGGCAATATCAGCGTCAAGTGGCTCCACCGCATCCACGCCGTCGAGGAGCCTTATATGGTCCGCGACGAGACGTCCCACTACACCGACTTGATGCCCGACGGCTCCGCGCGCATCTTCACCTTCCATATGGAAGCGAAGTCGCTCATCACCTATCCCTCCGGCGGTCAGAAGCTGAAGTCACCCGGCTTCGTCGAAATCAGCGGCCTGGCATGGTCCGGTGGCGGGCGCATCGAGCGCGTCGAGGTCTCGACCGACGGCGGAAAGACATGGCAAGACGCCACCCTGCAGGAACCGCGGCTCCCCGTCGCCTTTACGCGCTTTCGCCTGCCTTGGCAGTGGGACGGCGCCGAGACCATCCTGCAATCGCGCTGCACCGACGAAAAGGGATACGAGCAGCCGTCGAAGGAGTCGCTCGTGGCGGTGCGTGGCCTCAATTCGCAATACCACTGCAACGCCATCAAAGCGTGGAAGGTCGCGTCCGATGGGAGCGTCACGAATGTCTAGACTGCCATTGCTCCTGGTCGCCGCGACGCTGAGCGCACAGCCGCCGAAGTACAACGTCGGACGCGCCCCGACGGCCGACGAGCTCCGCCAGTTGGACATCTCCGTGAGCCCCTCTGGAAAAGGCCTGCCCGAAGGCCGCGGCACGGCCGCCGAAGGCAAGGAGATCTTCGCCAACCGCTGCGCCCGGTGCCATGGCCCAAAGGGCGAAGGCAAGGAGAGTGTCGCGCTGGCCGGAGGACAGGGATCGCTGAAGGGGCCGAAACCACTCCGCACGGTCGGGAGCTATTGGCCGTACGCCACGACGGTCTTCGATTACATCAGCCGCGCGATGCCCTTCGACAAACCGGGCACTCTCGGCGCGGGCCAGTCCTATTCACTGACCGCGTTCGTGCTATATCTGAATGGGCTGGTGGGCGAGAACGACGTCATCGATGCCCGCACCCTCCCGCAAATCAAGATGCCGAATCGCGACGGCTTCGTCAAAGACCCCAGACCCGACGTCACGACTGGACGGCGGCCCCTTTCGCGCAAGTGAACGAGAACCTACCGGAAAACACCGGTATGGCCCAGCGAATAACGCCCGGGCTGCGGGTAGACGCACAGGCCGTGTGGGCCGCGTCCGACCGGAATCCGCGCCAGCAGTTTTCCGTCGTTGGTGTCGATCGCGTAGACTTCGGCGTTGAACCGACCGGACAGCCATAACACTTTGCCGTCCGCCGATACGCCGCCCATGTCAGGGCTGCCGCCTCCTTGGATCTCCCACTTGCGCGCCACTTTCCGCGTCGCCAGGTCGATTAACGAGATCGTCCCCTCGCCGCGATTCGACACATATAACACCTTGGAATCGCGGCTCACATAGAGGCCGTGCGCGCCTTTGCCCGTCGGGCTGAACCCGAGTTGCTGCAGGGACTCACCGTCGATCATGTGGACCCCGTCGGCATGCATGTCCGCGACGTAGAACACGGCGCCGTCGGGTGAGAGCTTCACATCCTGCGGCATTCCGTGCGGGGTGACGGGCAGCCGTCCCAGCAGCTTCCCCTTTTCCACGTCGACCTTGATCATCGCGCCACCGAATTCACAGCTCGCAATCAGGTAGCGCCCGTTCGCCGAGAAGTCCATGTGGTCGACCCCCTTGCAGGGCACCCACAGCTCCTTCACGAACTTCATGGTTTGCGCGTCGTACCATTCCAGCCGCTCCCGCTGCTCCGCGACCACCAGCGCGTACTTGCCATCCGGTGTGTAATACATGTTGTAGGGGTCGAGCACCCGCACGGTGTCCCCCATCTTGCCCGTCTTCGGGTCGATCCGCGTCAGGCTGTTGCCCCTGTCGTTGAGCACCCAGAGCGTGCGCAAATCAAATGACGGGGTGACGTGCTGCGGCAAGCGTCCGACCTTGAAATGGTCGATCACCTTGAACGTCGCCTGATCGATCACATCCACCGTGTTGCTGATTGTGTTGGGAACATAGACGCGCGCCGGAAAGCCTTTCACGACGTCCGCCAGCGCGTTGGGACGGTCGGCGGAGTAAATGTCTGTCGCATCCAATACCGGAGGCATGCCTGACAGCGGATTCGCCGTCACGGCGGAGGCCGAGGCCGCAGGGGCGGCATGAGAAACGGCTGGCCCGGAGGCGGACTGCGGGCCGGCGCCCGGTGAGGAGCAGCCGGCCAGCACCGCAATCCCGAGCAAAGAAAACACCTGAAATTTGTGAATCACCCAGGCCTATTGTTGCGAAGCGGCGATGGCCTGGTCAAGGTCCCAAAGAATATCATCGAGGTCCTCGATACCAACCGAAATTCGCACCAGGTCCTTGCTGACCCCTGCCGATAACTGCTGCTCATCGTTCAACTGCTGGTGGGTCGTTGAGGCCGGGTGGATGATCAGGCTCTTGGCGTCGCCCAGGTTTGCCAGGTGAGAAAAGAGCTGCACCGAATCGATCAGCTTCCGCCCCGCTTCCAACCCGCCCTTGATCCCGAAGGTGACAATCGAGCCCTGCCCCTCTGGCAAATACTTCTGCGACAGCCCATGGTAAGGGCTCGACGCCAGTCCCGGATACTTGACCCACGAAATCGCGGGATTCTTCTCCAGCCATTGCGCCGCTGCCAACGCGTTCCGGCTGTGCTGTTCCATACGAAACTTCAGCGTTTCGATGCCCTGAATGAAGAGGAAAGAATTGAACGGGCTCATGCAAGGGCCAAAATCGCGCAGGCCTTCCACACGCACCTTGATGATGTACGCCATCGGGCCGAAGACCTCGGAGAATTTCATTCCGTGATACCCCGGGCTGGGCTGCGTAATCGCCGGATATTTATCCGTCCACTGGAACTTGCCGCTGTCTACGATGATGCCGCCGATCGACGTTCCGTGCCCTCCCAGGAACTTCGTTGCGGAATGCACTACGATGTCCGCGCCCCATTCGATCGGGCGGCACAGGTAGGGCGACGCCATGGTGTTATCTACGATGAGTGGCACGCCCGCCTCATGCGCGATCTTCGCCACCGCCTCAACGTCCAGCACATTCATGCGCGGATTGGCGATCGTCTCGCCGTACACCGCGCGCGTCTTCGACGTGATGGCCCGGCGGAAGTTTTCCGGATCGTCCGGCTCGACAAACTTCACGTCGATCCCCATACGCCGGAAGCTGACGTCGAACTGCGTGTAGGTTCCGCCATAGAGCGTGCTCGACGCCACCAGTTCGTCACCCGGCCCCATCAGGCTGGTGATCGCCAGGAACTGCGCCGCCTGGCCGCTCGACGTGGCAAGGCCGCCGATGCCGCCTTCGAGCGCGGTCACGCGCTGCTCGAACACGTCGGTAGTCGGGTTCATGATACGGGTATAAATGTTGCCGAACTGTTGCAACGCGAACAGCGACGCGGCGTGCGAGGAATCCTCGAACGTGAACGAGGTGCTCTGATAGATCGGCACGGCGCGGGCGCGGCTGGCGGAATCCGGCGTGTGCCCAGCATGCAGCGATTTCGTGGCAAAGCCCATCTGTCGGGCGGGAGCGGTTTGATCAGCCATAGAGCACAGCATACCGGATACCGGGCCGGCAATTGCATGAATTGGGCATAAAATGCAAGAACATGCCGACCGCGATCACCCGTGGCGTCAGTCCGGCCATCAATCGTTGCGAGCTTTCCTACCTGGACCGCCAGCCGATCGATGTCGCCCGTGCCATCGAGCAGCACCGGAACTACGTCGAGTCTCTGGAAGCATTGGGCGCCGTCGTGGTCGCGCTCCCCGCCGAGGAGGAGCTGCCCGACTCGGTGTTTGTGGAAGACCCGGCGGTAGTCGTCGACGAGATCGCCGTCATCGCCCGGATGGGCGCCGAGTCCCGCCGCGGCGAGGCGGAATCGCTGGCCCAGGCGCTGGCGCTATTCCGGGCGCTGCATTGGCTGGAATCCCCCGCCACCCTTGAAGGCGGCGACGTCATCCGCGTTGGCCAGACGCTTTATGTCGGAGCGTCCCTGCGGACGAATGTCGACGGGATCGCGCAATTGGCGGCAGTCCTGGCCCCCTTCGGGTACGACGTCCGCCCCGTCGAGGTGCGCGGATGCCTCCATCTCAAGAGCGGCGCCTGTTCCATCGGCCGCGGCGCCATGCTCGTCAATCGCGAGTGGATCGACGCCGATGCCCTGCGCGGCTACACCCTGATCGATGTCGCCGAACCCTGGGCAGCCGACGTCCTCGAGCTCGGCGGCGTTATCCTGATGCCGGAGGGCTTTCCGCTCACCCGCCGCCGCCTCGAGCGCGAAGGCTTCGCCGTGCGCACCGTCGATGTCTCGGAATTGCAGAAGGCGGAAGCCGGGGTCACATGCATGAGCGTGATTCTCGACTGATGTAAACTAGCGGTGGCGAAATCGGCCTATATCAGCCATCCCATACAACCGCACTCGGACGGTATGCTTTTGAAAAGAAATGGATTTACGCCGCCAAGGCCTCGGCTTGGAACAATTCGACAGTGTAACCGGTATCGCCCGGGAGCCAGGATACGACCACTGTCTCGCCGCCCTGCACCGGGACGCCGAATGGTTGGATCAACTCGGTGTCCGCACCGCCATTGGTATACTGCGCACGGCCCGAGACGCACTGCCAGTCGATACGCCGCTGGACGCCGTTGCCGGTTGCCTGGCAGCCGCTGGCAACCAGGGCAGCCATCCAGATCGGTAACGGTTCGGAGGTTCGACTTTGTTCTATGGGCAGCATCTTGGTGTTACCTTCTGACAGTAGGGGTATGGAGAGGGCGAAATGGATATAGGTGGAATTTTCAAAAAATTCCCACTCGTACCCCACTGGAACTGCTGGCCGGGCTGGTACGGGGAAAACCTTGATGGCACATAAAGTTGCATTGGTTACAGGAGCCGGCAGCGGAATCGGAAAAGCCGCCGCTCTGGCGCTCCAAAAGTCGGAATTCTCCGTAGTACTCACCGGACGGCGTGCCGACGCCTTGGCGGCGACGGCCTCCCAAGCCACGGCTGAGGGCGGCCGGATGATCGCAATCCCCGCAGACGTCAGCCGCCCCGACGAAGTCATTGTCCTGTTCGACCGGATCCGCGACACCTTCGGCCGCCTCGACGTCCTGTTCAACAATGCGGGCCGGGGCGCCCCGGCTATCCCTATGGAAGATTTGACCTTCGAACAATGGACCGCGGTCGTTAACGTGAACCTCACCGGCGCTTTTCTGTGCGCCCGGGAGGCCATCCGCCTCATGAAGGCGCAAAACCCTCGCGGCGGACGCATCATCAATAACGGGTCGATCTCGGCCCACACGCCGCGCCCGCACTCCGCACCGTACACCGCGACCAAGCACGCCATCACCGGTCTGACGAAGAGTATCGCTCTCGATGGGCGGCCTTACGACATCGCCTGTGGCCAAATCGATATCGGAAACGCCGCCACCGAAATGACGGACCGTATGACCGCGGGAGTGCTCCAGGCGGATGGCAGGACGGCGGCGGAGTCCCGCATGGACGTTCGCCACGTGGCCGACGCCGTCGTCTACATGGCGAACCTTCCGCTGGATGCCAATGTCCTCTTCATGACCGTGATGGCCACGAAGATGCCATTCGCCGGCCGCGGCTAGTGACCTTCGACTAGACCAGGACCCCCGCCAACACCTGTAGGGACGCCCTGCAAAACGCCGGCAGGTCCTCCGGCTTGCGGCTCGTCACCAGATTGTTATCCACAACCACCTCGGCGTCCGACCACTGCGCGCCCGCATTCACGACATCGTCCTTGATGGCGAAAAAGCTCGTGGCGCGCCGCCCTTTGAGCATTCCGCCCGCGGAGCAGAGCACCCACGGACCGTGGCAGATCGAGGCCACCAGCTTGCCCTGCTTGTCCATATCGTGCACGAACTGGTTGGCTTTTGCGTGCCGGCGAATGTGGTCCGGCGCATACCCGCCCGGCACGATCACGCCGTCGAAATCGTCCGCCTTCGCCTGGTCGTACGAAATCTGGCACTTCACCGGATAGCCTAACTTGCTCCCATAGGTCTCGCCTGCCTTGGCGCCGACCGTCACCACCGTCGCGCCGGCCTCCTGAAACCGGAACAGCGGGTACCAGACTTCCATCTCCTGGTACAGTGTGTCGACGAGAATCGCGATCTTCTTTCCAGTAGCATCCATGGCTTTCATTCTACCCGCGGCCGGCCTCCTCCAGCACCGATTGTCCGCGGGAGCCGTCGCCGTTCGTCCAGCGCCATTCTTCGACCAGCCGCACCCGCCCGTCGGGAAGCAGTTCGGGCA
This sequence comes from uncultured Solibacteraceae bacterium, assembly GCA_964608645.1. Taxonomy (GTDB): domain Bacteria; phylum Acidobacteriota; class Terriglobia; order Bryobacterales; family Bryobacteraceae; genus CAZSQK01. The sequence goes on from CAZSQK010000014.1 coordinate 17,990, forward strand.
CGCTCACGCAGGCGCCGGTGCGCAGCACATCGTCGGCATCGACGTGTTGATATCGCATGTCGAGCCTTCCCTGCCCGTCTCCCACCGCCACCAGGCTTCCGAAGCGGACCCGCCCGCCGCGGTACGTGGCCCACACGCGCGCCCCACATTGACGATACTGGAATTGTGTTCGCGCATCCGCGTCGCCGTTGCCGGTATTCGAGGCGGTTACAAAGGCTCTGCCGTCCAGATCGACCGGCAGTGGGGCGGCCGGCGCAAACGGCGCATCGGGCATAGGGAATGGCCGTGAGAAAGCAAACGCCACGGGCGTATCGCCGTGCTTCCTGCGATAGTCCAGCCGCTCGACCGCTTCCGGGACAGCGGGGATGTGACCGGCGGGAATCCACCACATCGCGAGGTGCGCTTCGCTGGGCGGCGCCATCCACTGTCCGCGAGCGCGAAAGACCTCGACGTGACCGGCGCTGTAGGTATACTCTTTCAGGACCTCCGCGGATTCCCATACCGAGAGGTTGACCAGAACCAAAGGATCGTCATAAACCTGCACGCCGCTTGCGTCTTTGAGGCGCCAAACAAAACCTGTCGAACGGTCCGCGAGTGCATTCACCTCGTCCAACCGCGCCACGAACGATGCCATCGGTGGAGAGTCCAGCGGCGCCCGCATGCGCGCGACATTGACCTGCGCCAGATGGTAGTGCATGTCACGACATGATATCCCTCCCCACAAGAGTTCCGCCAGAATACTGTCTAGACGGGATTGGCATTTAGGGCAAAACGAGCTATGAATAGATTAATGGAGATTTTTACGATGCTACGTTCTCGCGGGGTGATTCTCATTGCAGTTGCCGCATTATCGATCGGCGCCGGATGCGCCAAGAAGAAAGTTGCCACCGTCACGCCGAAGGCGCCCGACCAGCAAGAAACGCGGCCGGTGGCTCAGCCGCAGGCTGAGCCGCGCCAGCAGGCCAGCACGCCGACTGCCGCCACGGCCCCGACGCCGCGTCCGACAACGCCCGACGCTGCCACACGCGCGCGCATCGACCAGTTGCTCGCACGCATTGAAGACGCCTATTTCGACTACGACAAGCACACGCTCCGCACCGATGCCATTGAGGCCCTGCGCAAAGACTCCACGGAGCTCCGGGACATTCTGAAGGACTATCCGGACTACAAGCTGACAATCGAGGGCCATTGCGACGAACGCGGTTCCGCCGAGTACAACATGGCGCTCGGCCAGGCCCGCGCCGAAGCCGCCAAGGAATACCTGGTGCAGGTGGGAATTCCCGGGCCGCAGCTAGGCGTTGTCAGCTACGGCAAGGAAAAACCGGCCTGCCAGGAGCAGACGGAGGACTGCTATCAGAAGAACCGCCGCGTCCACATCGTGGCCAACACGACGAAGTAGCTCCGCTCCATTCCCGGCGCAGCCGCGCGTAGTGGCCGGCGCGGCTGCCGTGGGTAAGTTCTGTGCGGTCGAATCCTGTGCGAAATCGCCTGGGCACTTATACTAGGAGAAGTGGACCGCGAAGCGACGATACTGGCAGTCGACGACGACCGTAGTGTGCTGGCTCTTCTGGACCAGACACTGGCCTCCGCCGGATATCGCGTGCTCACCGCCAATGGCGGGTGGGAAGCGGTTGAGGTCTATGAGAAAGCTGCCGACCCGATCCACCTCTTGCTGACCGACGTAATCATGCCGGATCTGACCGGTCCGGTCCTTGCCCAACGCCTCCGCTCACTGCAGCCCGACCTCCAGGTCCTCTTTATCTCCGGCTTCCACGACGCCGACCTCGTCGAGCGCTTCGTCAGCTTGAAGGATTTTACCCTGCTGCCCAAGCCCTTCACGATCGATGGCCTGCTTCGTGTGGTTCAGGAAACCTTGGCCGGAGCGACTCGCTAGCTCCTCCTACGCCGCCACTTTTACCAGCTGCTTGCCCGGATTCTGTCCTTCGATCATGTCGATCAGGGCGCGCGGCGCATTCTCCAGCCCCTCCACGATATCCTCGTGGTGCTTGATCTTGTTTTCCCGCAGCCAGACCGAGAGTTGCCGCAGTCCCTCGTCGAACCGCTCGGCGAACTGCTGCACCAGGAACCCCTCGACTTTTGCCTGCTTGATCACCAGTTGTCCGAACCATCGAGGCCCCATATCGGGAGCTTCGGGGCTGTAGATGGAGATCTGATCGCAAACCGCGATGCGTCCCCGCGTGTTGATGAGCCGCATCACTTCATCCGTGAGCGGCCCGCCGACGGTGTCGAAGTAAATGTCCACGCCGTTGGGGCAAAGCTCCCGTAGTTTCTCGGTGATGCCCTCGTTGTCTTTGGCATTTAAGCCGCCGTCGAAACCCATGTCGCGCGTCAGAAACCGGACCTTGTCGTTACTGCCGGCGATGCCCACCGCCCGGCATCGTTTGATCTTTGCGATCTGCCCGACCAGCGATCCCACAGCCCCGGCGGCGCCCGAAACGACCACGGTTTCTCCCGGCTGTGGTCGGCAAATGTCCAACAGCCCGAAATATGCCGTCAGTCCCGGCAACCCCAGCACGTCCAGCGCGGTGGTGATCGGCGCCGCCTCGGGATCGAGCTTGCGGAGCAATTTCGCCGGCGCCACCGCGTACTCCTGCCATCCCAGCATTCCCTCGACAATGTCATCCTTGGCCACTCGGGGGTCGTTCGACTCGACCACCTGCCCCACCACGCCGCCGCCAACGACCTCTCCCGGCTGGGTGCTCTTCGGATAGGCGGCCTTCCCGCCCGTCCGCGGCCGCATCGACGGATCCACTGCCAGGTAGAGCGCGCGGATCAGCGCCTCCCCCGCACCAGCGCGTGGCATCGGACTCTCGACCAGTTGAAAATCGGATTCCTTCGGAAGTCCCACCGGTGGAGACACCACCGTGATCTGATGATTGATCGTCGGCATCGCTTTCAGCCTAACATCGACATACTCCTATTGTTGTCGTCGTCAGTGCTACTTAGCACCGGTCGCCACAAGCGATTCGCATGATTTCGCGCGTGTCCAAAACCATTTGCGCGACTTTCGTTAAGATCCTGACCAATCACCAGAGGCCTCTTCGTTTGTGCTACTCCTAGAAAGTGCGCCGCCGTATCCTGATCTTCTTCGCCGCCACCACAGTCTTCGCTGCCGATTATGCCGCGGAGGGTAAACTTTGGTGGTCTCATGTCCGGTTTCTGGCCGATGACCAGCTCGAAGGCCGCAACACCGGCACGCCCGGCTTCCTCAAAGCCGTGCACTATGTCGAAGCGCAATTCGAAAAGCTCGGACTCAAGCCCGCCGGCTCCTCGGGCTACCTCCAGCCCGTCCCGTTCGAAACGCGCCTGATCACCGAATCCACGGTCGAACTGGTTCGCGACGGGAAGCCCGAGCCGGTCACCGCGCAGGAAGCCACATTAAGCAGCCGGGGTGACATCGCCCCTTCGATCGAGGCCTCCATGGTCTTCGTCGGCTACGGCATGTCGATTCCCGACGCCGGCTATGACGATCTCGCCGGCGTGGATCTACGCGGCAAAATCGCCGTTTACGTCAATGCGCCCGCCCCGGTCCAGGTTTCCGGCAACGTGAAGTCGCATTTCGGATCGAGTGGCGAACGCTGGGCCGCGCTCAAACGCGCCGGCGCCATCGGCAGCGCTACCCTCCCCAACTTTCGCCCGAACGCTCCAACCCCCGACCCCGCTGCCCAGGGCGGCGGACAGGGCCGTGGCGGCCGTGGACCAGCGCCGCCCTCCTTCGTCCTGGCCGAACGCGCCCTGCAGGACGCCGCCGGCCAACAGGTGGCGCTGACGATCACCCGCCGCGGCGCAGACCGGTTCCTCGCCGGCAGTGGGCATACCCTCGACGAGATCGAAGCTCTGGTGAAGGACAACAAGCCCCTTGCCAAGTTCCCTCTGGCCGGCACACTTCGCACCAAAGCCACCGTCAAACGAGAATCCCTGCAAGCGCCGAACGTCGCCGGACTCTTCCCCGGCGCCGATGACAGGCTCAAGGACGAATACATCGTCATGTCGGCGCACCTCGATCATGTCGGCGTCGGCCGCGCGGTCAACGACGATTCCCTCTATAACGGCGCAATGGACGACGCCTCGGGCATCGCCTCGATCCTCGAGATCGCTCGCATGCTCAAAGATTCGGACGCCCACCACAAACGCTCCATCCTCTTCCTTGCCGTCACCGCCGAGGAGAAGGGCGAACTCGGTTCGCGATACTTCGCCGCGCATCCGACCGTCCCGGCCAAGAACATCATCGCCGACATCAATCTCGACATGTTCCTGCCTCTTTATGCGCTCAAAGTGATCGAGGTCCAGGGCTTGACCGAATCGTCGCTCGGCGAACAGGTCCGGGCCGCTGCCAAAAGCCTCGGAGTGGATGTGCAGACCGATCGCGAACCCGAGCAGAACCGCTTCATCCGCAGCGACCAGTACAGTTTCATCCGCAGCGGAATTCCCTCGCTTGCCTTCAAGTTCGGGTACGAGTTTGGCTCTCCGGAAGAAAAACTTCGCCGGGATTGGGTGCGCGACCGCTACCACAAACCGTCCGACGACCTGAACCAACCGGTCGACGCCGGCGCCGCCGCGCTCTTCAACCGGGTCATCGCGAATCTCCTCGAACGCGTCGCCGATGCCCCGGCACGGCCGGCCTGGAATACCGACAGCTTCTTCAAGCGATTCGCGCAGTGAACCTGCCGCCGGAGAAACAGAGCACGCGCCTCATGCGCGCCATGTTCCACACCGTGGCGCCCAGGTACGACTTCATCACCCGTGTCTTCTCCTACGGCATGGACCGCGGCTGGAAGCGCGCGGCGGTCGCTCGCGCCGCCCTGCCGCCGAATGCGTCCGTCCTCGACCTGGCGTCCGGCACCGGCGATTTCTCCAGGCTCGTAGCCGCCCGCTATCCGGGCGCCCGGCCCGTCGCGGTCGATCTAACCGAGCGCATGCTCCAACTCGCCCACGCCTCCGGCGTGCGCGATGCCGTCTGCGCCGACGCCGCCTATCTGCCCTTTCGGGACGCGGCCTTCGACGGCGTTTTCATCGGTTACGGACTGCGCAATTTCCCGAATCTCGATGAGGCCGTCCGCGAAATCCGCCGCGTCACTCGCTCTGCCGGTATTCTGGTGAGCCTCGACTTCTTCCTGCCGGCGAATCGTCTTCTGCGCCGGCTCTACCTGTCGTATCTGTACGCGCAGGGCGCCTTCTGGGGGCTCCTCCTTCACGCCCGCCCCCGTGTCTACACCTACATCCCCGATTCCTTGAGCACGTTCGTCACGGCCGACGATTTCTCCGCCCGCTTACGCCGCGCCGGCTATCGGCGCGTCACATCGCGGTCGTACCTTTTCGGCGGCATCGCCCTGCACTGGGCCGAGTAAATCGGCGAACCGCGGCGATTGTCCTTGCTTCACTCCCGGTGTCTCTATATAATCGGAGCCCTGGAGGGGCCCCCTATGAATTCGTCGCTGAGGAAGTTGCTGCCGGCGGTTCTCGCCGTCGCCGCGCCCGCTCTGTTGTTCGCCCAAAACAGTCAGAAGCTGACTTACGAACAGATGGAGCGGTTTCTGAAGACCGCCAAAATCGTCAAGATCAAGGACCTGTCCACCGGCGTCACCAACTCCTGGCGAGCCACCCTCGACGACGGAACCATGCAGCACGACGCCCATATCCAAACCATCGACGAGGCCATGGCCAAGTTTGAAGGCCAGCGCGGGACCGAAATGAACTTCGTCGACACCTGGAAATATAACGTCGCGGCTTATCGCCTCGGACGCATTCTGGACCTCGACAACATTCCGGTGTCGGTCGAACGCAGCGTGGAGGGGAAGTCCGCCGCCGTCACGTGGTGGATCGACAATTCCATGATGGAGGTCGACCGCAAGAAGAAACAGTTGAACGCTCCCGACACGGATTCCTGGAATCGCGAAATGCACGTCGTGCGCGTATTCGATCAACTGGTCTACAACACCGACCGCAACCTGCAGAACCTTTTGATCGACCCCCAGTGGCACATCTGGATGATCGACCATACCCGCGCCTTCCGAAGGCAGTCGGACCTAATGGAAAAGAAGAACCTCGTGCAGTGCGACCGCCAATTGCTGGACAAGCTCCGCACTCTGAACGCGGCTTCGTTGGAATCGCTCAAACCGTACGTCGGTGGCCTCGAGATCAAAGGGCTGCTCGCCCGCCGCGATAAGATCGTGCACTTTTTCGATCAGGCGGTCAAGGAAAAGGGCGAACAGCTCGTTCTCTACGACCGGCCTTCCCGCTGAGTCATTTCTCGGGGGGCAACATCGCCTCGGCTTGGGCGACATATCTGGCGAGCGTGGATCCCGGCGGCTCGAAAGACAAGGCCGATTTCAAGTAGGGCAAAAGCCCCGAGGTGCCCGACGGCAAGTTCACCTTCTGGCCGCGGTGAACCGCATAGATCCGGTCCCCTTCGATCAGCAGGCAGGCCCTGTGGCCGCCGTAAATCATCGATAGCCCCACGTCGACCAGAACGACTTTCCCGTCGAAACGCGGGATGACTGCCCCCTCCGTCGCGCTGTGGCCGATGACGATCCGCCGGATCCCCTGCGCCGCCAGCACCCGCTCGACGAGATCCGCGATCTCCGGCCCGTTTTCCACGGCCAAACCCCGATACCACAGCGGACCGTCGTCCCCCATGACCGCCCCCTGGTTCGTCAGGGTCGCGGCGCCGTTGAGCTCCGCGGCCACCATTTCGTTGATCTGTTTGAAGGGGATGGCCGCATACCGCGAGCTGATCCCTCCGTGCAGGTAGACCGTGTCGTTGATTTTGACAATGGCGTTATGGGAGCGAATCCACTTGCCATAGACGCCCTCCGGACCGTACTGCATGCGGTGTTCGAACCATCCCAGCGGATGCTCGGCCTCCCACTTGGCCCGGTCGTCGAAATTCGGCCGCGGCGTCTTCCGGGTTTCCGCCTTCCAGAAACTGGCGCGCACCCGCTCGGAGTCGTCCGTGACGAAAGCGTCAAACTCCGCGGGAGTCGTGTACCGCAGATCTCCATAGAGCATCATCGCTTCATGGTTGCCGATCAGCGCATGGACTCGGCCGCCCGCCTTGACTGCCTCTTTCTCCAACTCCATCAAAAGGTCCATCACCTTCCTGGTGCCGGCTCCGCGGTCGGGCACGTCGCCGGTCTGCACCAGGTGGGTTTTGCCGCCGATCCAGTGCCCTTTTTGATCGATCACTCCGGCGGCGCGCAGCACCTCCACAAACCCGTCATAGTCTCCGTGAACGTCGCCCACCGCCACCACGCGCGGCACGTTCTTCCACTCCGCTTGCGCCGCCGGCAGCCGTATGGCCGCCAGCAGCCAGAGCATTACGATGTAGCAGGCAGTGTGAGACATACGGTCGTCCCCTCCCCCTCCATACTCTGAATCCGGATGTCGCCGCCATGCTCTTTCATATACTGGCGCGACATGAACAGGCTCCAGTTCCCCGTCGAGACGCGGCCGCTCGATTCCTCGAAGCGCGGATCGAAGATTTGCCGCAGTTGGCCAGCCGGAATGCCGCAGCCATTGTCCCGAATCCTCAGTTCGAGCACGGAATCGCGCCGCTCCGTGGAAATCGCGATCCGGCCATGCCCATTGACGGCCTGAATCGAGTTGGAGAGAAGGCTGCACAATACCGCCATCAGCCGTTGCGGACGGCACGTCACATTCGGCAGAGGCCGGAGATCGAGGTCGAAGCGCGTGCCCTCCGGGCTCTGCGGCTGCATCAATCCGATGGCGTCGTTCACCAGTTCGTTCAGATTGGCCGATTGCGTTACAGCCTCGTCCAGATTCGTCAGGCGCTGGATGCGATTGACGGTTTTCCGCAGCCGGTCCAACGAATCCTGCAGCGATCGGCGCAGATCCGCCTGCAGCCCCGATAGCCTCTCCTGAACGTCCGGCGGAGCTTGCGCCTGGCGCGCCGAGACCGCGGACAACGTCTCGATGCCGCTCGCCAATGCGCCGATTGGAGAACTCAATTCATGGGCAAGGGCCGCCGTCAGCCGCACCATCGTCGAGGCGCTTTCCGCCCGCATCGCCTGCGACTGATATTCGCGCAGCTCCGATGCCGTGAGCATCGTCTTCACGTACGCCCGGTAGTGCCGGCTTCGCTGGCCATAAAGGACTGCGCCGATCGCGGTGGCCGCCTGCGCCAGCATGCCGAGAAATAACAGGTGGCCGCTATCGACGCCGGCCGCCACCACGATCACGCCCATCAGAAGGCACTGCCATGGCGGCAGCGGGACGGTCACCACCGCCACCAGGAAGAGAAATGCCGCGGATCCCAGGGCATAATCGGGAGGCGCCCCGGCGAGAATTGCGCGCACTGCGAGCACGGCGCCGGTCACGGCGGATAATACCGCCAGCAGACGGCTGTGCTGATAGGAGGCGCCCAGGCGCGCCGCTCCAAACGTGGCGGCCGCCAGGGCCAACAGCTCGAGCGCCGGACCGCGAGGCATCAACCCCGCGATCGCGCCGGCCGCCAGGACTGCTTCCACGATGGCCACCTGCGGGACCCCGCGCGAGCTCACCGAGAGGATTTCCTGACGAAACCCCTCGTCCCGCTCCGCTTCGCCCTGTAACAGCCATTCCCGCGCCTGCGCCATGCGCATAGTTGAACCACTATATCGCGACCGGTCCGTGGTAGGATGAAACGCTCTATGCGGCACATCCGGCTTTTCTGGCGAGGCGTGTACGACGTTCGCCCCGGTGAAGGTGTACGGACGCTCTTCATGGCGCTCCACATGACGTGCGTGCTGTTTGCGTACTACATCCTGAAGCCGCTCTCGCAAGCGCTCTTCCTCAGCAAGTTCGACATCGATAAAGTGCAGGTGCTCTACCTGCTCATTGCCGTCGTCGGCGGGCTCCTGGCATACGCCTACACGCGCGTGGCGGTCCGCTCGTCGCTTACTGCCGCCGTGAACTGGGCGACCGGCATCACTCTCTTGTGCCTGGTCGCCATCTGGTGGATGCTGCGCTTCAACTTCGACTGGATGCTGTACGTATTCAACATCTGGGTCAGCCTGTTCAGCATCGTGACGGTGTCGCAGGGCTGGCTGCTGGCGGCAAACGTCTTCAATTCGCGGGAAGCGAAACGGCTCTATGGATTGCTCGGCCTCAGCGCCGTCGCCGGGGCCGCCTTCGGAGGCGAATTTACCGCGCGGCTGGCCCGCGTGATGGAGTCGCGCGACCTGCTGCTCGCCACCGCCGGCATGGTCGTTCTCGCCTATGCCTGCTTCCGCGTGGTCGCCGCGCAGAAGAACGTCGACCTCTCCGGAGCCCACGCCAGCAAGTCGGACGAAGAGTTCGCGTTCAAAGACATCGTCCACGGCATCCGCGGCCACCGTCATTTGCAGGTCATCATGGCCATCATCACCATCACCTTCATCGTCGACATGATGGTGCAGTTCCAGTTCAGCGCCATGGCTAAGGCGACCTACCACAATCCGAAGGACCTGACCGCCTTTCTCGGCAGTTTCTACGGCGTGTATCTGAACCTGGTGACGTTCGCGATGCAGTTCTTTCTCACAGCCCTGATTGTCCGGTACGCGGGAGTGGGCGGAACGTTACAGGTCATGCCGGTGGTGATCAGCGTCGCTTCCGCCGTTACGATGCTGGTGCCGCGCCTCGGGGCCGCGTCGGCTATGCGTCTCTCGGAAGCGGCCACGCGCTACTCGTTCAACCGCACAGGGACGGAACTTCTCTACCTCCCATTGCCCGCCGAGCTGAAAAATCGAACCAAGGCTTTCGTCGACATCTTCATGGACCGTTTCGGCCGCGGATTGGGCGCGCTGGTCCTGATGGGCTATACGGCCTTCTTTGAGACCGATCCCAAGCACCCGAACCTCGTTCGTGTTTCGGCCCTGATCTGCGGAATCTCGATTCTCTGGATCCTTCTTTCGGCCAAAGCCGGTAAGGAGTATCACGCCACCGTGCGCCGCCGCCTCGAATCCCGGCGGCTGGACCTCGATAGCGAGCGGATCACCGTGGCTGGAGCGGAAACGGTCGCATTGCTGGAAAGGACTGTAGCCGAGGGAGCCCCACGCCAGGCAGCCTATGCCCTCGGCCTTCTGGCGGACGTGCCCGGCTACGACATCGGCCCCTCTGTCGAAACGCTCGCGCGGCACGCCAGCCCGGAATGCCGCACGAGCGCTTACGAAGTGGCCGGCAGGGCCGGCTATGCGGGGCTGGTGACAATTGCGTCGGAGACCCTCGAGGCGCAGCGCGACTCCCGCGAGCAGCGGGCTTCCCTCGCTTATATCCTGACGGTCTCCCCAGCCGCCCCGATCACCGCCCAGTGGGTGCGAGAGGCCGCCGACGCGCCCGATCCACGACGGCGCGCGCTCGCGGCGCACGCCATTGGGCTGCGGGCCCACGATCCGGGTGGCGCTCTCCGGCGCTTGCTCGAAGATCCTGACGCCACTGTAGCCTCCGCCGCCTGCCGCTCCGCCGGGCAATTCGGAGACCGGATCTACTTCGAGCCGATCGTGCGACGCCTGGCCGAACAGGCGGTCCGCGCAGCCGCGGTCGAGTCGTTGGCAATGTATGGCGCCCGCATATGCGGCTCCCTGGGCGACATCCTCCTCGATAGCAATGGCCGGCCCGAGATTCGCCGGCAGATCCCCCGCGTCCTGCGTCTGATTCACGACCAGCGCAGTGTCGATGTCCTGGTCGGTTCCCTCGATGCCGCCGATCGGTCCATCCGTGCGGCCGTGGTGAAGGCCCTGAACCGCCTGCGCGAATCCGCTCCCCAACTCGCATTGCCGGCGGCCGCCATCGACCGGCAGATCCAGAACGAGACGATTCAATGCTTCCAATGGCAGGCGATGCTCGCACCCGTCGCCGCGGCGGCCCGGCCCCGGACTGCCTCGGCCTTGCTGGCCCGCTCCGTCGAGGCCCGCGTCCGGCAATCCATGGAACGATTGTTCCGTTTGCTGGCGTTACGCTACCCTCACAATGAGATCTACAATTGCTACCTGGCGCTCGAATCCGGCCAGAGCGATCGGATCACGACGGTGCACGATTACCTCGACAGCCTGTTGGATCGCGAGATCAAACGCCTGTTCCTGCCCCTGCTGGATTCGCGCGAACACATGGCCCGGCACGCGCGCGACCTATGCGGCATCGCGCCAAAAGCGCTCGACACCGCCGTTCGCGAGTTGCTCGTGTGTGGCGACGCCTGGATCAGCGTCTGCGCCATGTCCGCGGGCGCCGAAATGAACCTCAAGGGACTGGCCTCCGCAATTGCTCAGGCGAGTGTTGGCTCGGGAGATGAGACGGTCGCGGTCGCCCGGGCGGCCGCCGCTGCGCTGGCATAAAAGGAGAATCCTGTGGCGGAGCTGAACATCGTCGAAAAAGTGATCGCTCTCGAAGGCGTCGACCTGCTGAGCAGCCTGCAGCCGGAGCAGCTGGCCCGCATCGCCTCGATCTCCTCCGAAGTGCGCTATGCGCCGGGAAAGGTGATTCTGGATCCGTCGACGCCCCTCGACGCGCTGTTCGTCGTGCTGGATGGCCGCGTTTCCCTGGCGAGAGAGGGCGAGGAGATTCACGTTGCCGGCCAGAACGATGTCCTGGGCGCATGGGCCTTATTCGACAGCGAGCCCCTGCCCGTCACCGCTACCGCCACGGAAGATGTGCGCCTGCTGCGGATCGGCCGCGACGACTTCTACGAGTTGCTCTCCGATAACGTGGAGATCACCACCGCCGTCTTCAGCACCCTCGTGAAGCGGTTCCGCAAGCTGGTTGGACAATGAGCCTGGAGATTCCGGACGAACAGTTTCTGGAACTGCAGCGGCATGCCACGTTGGGGAAGCTGCTGGCCGGGGTCGCTCACGAATTCAGCGCGCCCGTCGCCTCCATCCTCGCTAACCGGGATGTCAGTTTGCGCCTGCTCGATCGCATCCAGAAGGCGATCGCCGAATCGGCCCACGACAAGACCCAGGAGTTGCTGGCTGCCTGCCGCGACCTCGCACGCGTGGACCAGATCGCCGGGGAACGGATCAGCCATCTGGTCCGCAGCTTGAAAATCGCTGCTCGCGTGGCCGACCCCGAGTGGCATCGCGTCGACGTGAACGACATCGTGGACAGCGCCGTTCAGTTGGCGAAGAGCCAGTTTCGCGACCGCATCGTGGTGGACGAGGTTTTCGGCGCCATGCCCCCCGTGGAGTGCCACCCGCACCTGTTGAGCCAGGCCGTCCTGAACCTCGTGACCAACGCCGGCCAGGCAATCGAAGGCCCCGGCAGGATTACGGTCGGCACACAACTCGAGGACGGCGCCGCACATATCTGGGTGACCGACACTGGGAGTGGGATTCGGGATGAGGACAAGCCCAAGATCCTGACGCAGGGATTCACCACCAAGCGGCTCGGCATCGGCACGGGGCTGGGGCTGTTGATGGTGCGCCGCGCCGTCGTCGAAGACCACGGGGGAGAGATCTGCTTCGACAGCGAATGGGGCCGCGGAACCACGTTCCACATTCGGATCCCGATCGAACAGAAGAAGAGAGGAGTTGTCTAGAGTGCCCGAGAACCGCAAGCCGGTCGTATTGCTGGTGGACGACGAAGAAATGATCTTGACCAGCATCCGGACGCTGCTGATGCTGGAGGCGGATTACCAGGTAGAGTGTTTCGCCAAGCCGCCGGAAGCCGTCAAATACCTGGAAAGCCGCCCGGTGGATATCACCGTATCGGACTACCTGATGCCTGGGATGACCGGCATTCAGCTCCTCGCCGAGGCCAAGCGCCTGCAGCCGGAGGCGACTCGTGTGCTGCTCACCGGCCACGCCGACAAAGCCAGCGCCATCCAGGCCATCAATGAGGTCGCGCTCTTCCAGTACCTCGAAAAGCCCTGGGACAACACGCAACTCCTGCTGGTCATTCAGCAAGGCGTGGAACGCGCGCAACTCCTCCGCGAACTGCGCCAAAAAATCGGCGAGCTGGAAGCAGCCAACTCCTCGCTCAAAGGCACGCAAGCCCGCTTATTGAAAGCGTTCCTGTAGCGCCGGCGTTGGCATTTCGCCCGCAACGCCCTCAGCCGCCCGCCACACGAGAATGGCAAGCGGCTTTCCCGTGTGGAGCACGCTCCTGTTCCGGCCCGAGCCTAAAACAAAAAGCGCAGACTCAATTGCAGCCGCCGCGCGTAGTTGCTCATGGTCGACGCGCTGATCTGCCCGAACCCCGTATCCTTGACCGTCTGCGCGACGGTCTGGCTCATGTTCGGATTGGGAAAATACGGATGGTTCGCGGCATTCAACGCCTCCGCGCGAAACTCGATGTTCTTCCCTTCCGTAATCCGCGTCTGTTTCAATAGGGCCAGGTCGACATTGTTCTGCCGCGGTCCGCGAATGGTCGAGAAACGGAACGGCCACGTGCGAACCTGGTTGCTCAACAACTGTCGCGCCGACGCTGTCTCGAAGTTCGCGACATTAAACCACTGCTCCGGAGACCTCTGATCCAAAGGCAGTCGAATCGCCGCCGGATCGCCGTAGTAGATCACGTTGCCCCAGGGCAGCGCGAAACCGCTCTGGATGCTCCAGATCCCCGAGACTTCCCAGCCGCCGACCAGCCGCTCCACAAACCCGTTGGCGCCCGACAGAAGCTTGCGCCCCTTGCCGAACGGCAGCGCCCAGACGCCGCTGATGTTGACGCGGTGCGGCGCATCCGAGTCCGAGATTTCCCGAACCGGCGCCGGATCCGAGGCATTGAGCAGATTGACGGCCTGCTGCCACTTCGCAAATGTGTAGCTCGCCGAAAGCGTGTACCCCTTGGAGAACCGCTTCGACGCGCTGGCCTGCAGGCTGTGATACCAGGAATACCCCGTGTTCTCTTGTGTGTTGATGCCGCTCGATCCGAAGGCCGGATAGGGAGACAGCAACGTCTGCCGCGAAATCGTCGTGCTCGTATACGTCCCCTGCGTGTTCCCCGGCACGAGATTGTACAGCGGGTTGGAAATCGTCTGCGACAGGTAGTTGTTCCACGTGTCGTCGCGCGTCGTCAGCTTGCTTAGATACTGCGACGGCAGCGCGTTGATGTTCCGCGTGATCTCGATGTGGTTGGTCTTGCTGCCCACGTATGCCGTTTCCACCACGAAACCCTGGAACTGGTGCTGGATACTCGCCTCCCATCGCATGGTCACCGGCAGCTTGGGATTCTGATTGAAGTACGTGAAACCCTGCCCTAGATAGGTCTGCAACCCGGCCGCCGCGCCCTGCGGTTCACTGATCCCGTTGGGGAACGGATTCGCCAGGGTGGTGAGCCAGTGCAAGCCGTTGTCGTTCGTCAGCACCATGTTGGTGTTCTGGCTGAAGCCGTTCTGTTGCACGTCTCCGCGGCGTTGGCCGAGGAAGCCCGCGAACATACCGAATCCGCTCCGCACCACCGTATGGTTGTTCAATTGGTAAGCCATCCCGACGCGCGGCATGAAGACGTCTTTCGGCGTTTGATAGAGACCGCTTCCGTTGCCGTTCACGCCGGCGAAGGTCATCCCGCCCCTGAGCGCCAAAGCGCTCGGCGGAAGCTGCGCGAAGCCGCCGGAAATATTCGGGTAGATCGTCGCGTAAGCCGCCTGCGCCGCAGCCGAGATCGGTTGCGTATAACTGGTGTCGAAACCCAGTGTGCTGCGGTTGTACCGCTCGTGCAGCGGCGTTTCGAACTCATACCGCATGCCCAGGTTCACCTTCAGTTTCGGAGAGACCTTCCAATCGTCTTGCACGAAGAAGCCCCACGATCCCGATTGTTCGATGTAGTCCGACGACCGCGCGATGCTGGCCGACCCGGGCAGCCCCAGCAGCAGCGAAGCCACCGATTGCCCGATGCTCCCCGGCGAGGTCGCTGAATTGTCGAGGGGCCCGCGGGTGTAGGCCGAATCGAACGTGAACTGCCCCGTCTGCGCGTTGCTGAAGAACTTGTCCGCCTGCTGGTAGACGCGGTATTCGAACCCGGTGCGGATCGATTGCTTCCCCGCCGCTTTCGTGAGCGTCGAGGAGATCGTATGGTTCACCGTCGGCCGGTTCTCGCCGGTGAATCCGTTGCTGATGTACCCGGTCAGATTGATCCGCGGAAAACGCGCCAGATCCTTCGGAACCTGGCTGGCATATAACGACGAGAAGCCCAGTTGCGTGAGATCGAATCCCTCACCCGACGCCGGCCCGTCCGAACCGCGAATAAACCGGTTGTAGCTGTAGCGCGTGTCGAGAATCATGGTCGGAGACAGGGTCCAGACGTGATCCATCACCGCTGTCTTCGAATAGAACCAGAACTGCGTGCCCACGAAGGCATTGTCGAAGTAGTTGTTGTACGTGCTATTGCGGGTGTAGGTGCTGTACCGGACGTAGAACCGCTGCTTGTCGCCGATGTTCTGATCGACGCGGCCGGTCCAGTTGTAGTACTTCGCCTTTTCCGCGGTGGTGGCATCCAGGTAGTTGTTCAGCCCGGTAATGTCGCCCTGGCTTTTTTCGGTCGATGGATACCACGACAGGATCTTCGCGCCCACCGGATCGAACTGCGACTTCGGAATGATGTTGCCGGGGAATGGCGTTTCGGTATACCGGCCTGAAGTAGGACCGGCGACGCGGCTGGCCGGATTGTAGATCGTGTACTGCGATCCCGCCGCCAGCAGGGCCGAAAAGTCTCCATTGTGCATCGCCGGCGTCGGCACGGTGTTGGTGCCATCGTCATGCCGCGGGCGGGAATCGTGAATCCCCTCGTAGCCGAACAGGAAGAACGTCTTATTCTTGCCGTTGTACACGTGCGGGATGTAGACCGGCCCGCCGATCGATCCGCCCCAACGATTGAAGAGGAAGTCCGGGCGCGGCGTCCCCGCACGATTCAGGAAGAAATCGTTGGCCCAGAAACTCGGACGCTGGAAGCCGTAGCTCATCGTGCCGTGCAGGTTGTTGGTCCCGCTCTTGATACTGATGTTGGTGACGCCGCCCTGCGTCTGCCCGAACTGCGCGTCGAACGTGGCGGTCTGCACCTTGAACTCCTGCACGATATCGGTCGGCGGCACGTACGAGGCCGTCACCTGAAACGCGTTGGCGCGGGAGGTGGTCGGCGCCCCGTCGATTGTCACATCGTTCAGCAGTCCGCTGGTGCCTCCCATGGAAAAGTTGACGATATGGGTCGGCTCGAATGGGCGGTCCAGCCGCACGCTCCCGTTGTACGTCACCCCCGCCGAAAGCCCGATCAGGAGGAAGGGATTCCCGTACGACACGGGCAGATCGGACACCCTCTTCGAGTCCACGACCGTGCCCAGCGAAGCCGACTCGGTGTTCATGAGCGGAGCTTCCGCGGTGATGGTCACGCTCTGCTCGGATGCGCCGATCTCCAGGGCGAAGCTGATTTCCAGTTTGTCGGCGACGCGGACCTCGATCTTATCTTGCACCGCCTTTTTGAATCCCGGCGCCACCGCCTCGATTCGATACATCCCCGGCGTCAGGAATAATGCCTGGTAGTAGCCGTCCTGGTTGGCCGTCACTGAGGTCTTCAACCCCATCGCAATATTCGTGACCACCACCGAGGCGCCCGGCACAGTCGCACCGGACGGATCCGTAATTCTTCCATTGATCGTGCCGCGGGTGTCCTGTCCATAAACTCCCGTAGACATCGACACCAGTACCGATAAGAGCAAAGCGAGTTTCGTCTTCATGGCTTCAACCTCACTCGGGCAGTCTCGCCCGTATGCGCGTAGAACGTCCCCTGTTCCTATGGCCAAATGGTACAATGGCGCTCGAATACAATAAAGGCACTAGTGGATAGCCTTTCCACAACAAACGGGTAGTATCACGGTGAGTAACGGTGTCAACGTATTGCAAACAATAGGCGTCGATCCGTCGGCCGCGCGCGGACAGATTGAACGGATTATTGCCAGCAAGACGTTTGAAGGCTCCGACGTCCATCGCCGCCTGCTCCACTACCTCGCCGAAAAATCGCTCGCGGGAGAAGCCGACCGCCTCAAAGAGTACACCATCGGTCTCGAAGCCTTCGCGAAGCCCCCCACCTACGACCCTAAGCACGACTCGATTGTCCGGTTACAAGTAGGCCGCCTGCGGCAGAAACTGGCAGCCTACTACCAGTCCGAAGCGGCTGGTGATCCCCTTCTTGTGAACGTGCCCAAGGGCGCGTTCAAGCTCACCTTCGAGCCGTGCCCTACGGAGCGTCCGGAAGGCCGGCTGTCCGATCCCCGGCGCTGGGTTCGTTCCCTCGCGGCCGCCTTGACCGTCATGTCGCTCTGGGCCCTGGTGGCGACGGGGCTATACGTGCGCGCCCGCCGGCAGGCGGAGCCCATGGCCGATACCTGGTCCCCCGAGTTGGAGGGTCTCTGGCAGCCGTTCCTGCAAAGTAAGCGGGCGTTGCTCGTATGCCTGGGGACCCCGCTGTTCGTGCGCTTCCCCGCATTTGGCTTCTTCCGCGACCCGAAAGTCAATGACTGGCAAGACATCGAGAAGTCGGAGCGCTTTACGGCGGCGCGCAACGCCCTCGGCGACAAAGAGCTCCTGCCGTCCTACAATTTCACGGGCGCCGGTGAAGCCAGCGCGGCTTTCCTTTTAGGCCGGCTGCTCGCCACCCGCAAACACGACCTCCTGGTGACGCGCAGCAGCATTCTCTCCTGGCAACAGATCGCCGACGACGACGTCGTCTTCGTCGGACCTCCCAAGTTCAACCTGCAGTTGCAGGCGGCGGCCCTTACGCAGGACATCGTCGTCGAGCCGGAGGGGATCCGCAATCTGAAACCGAATCCCGGCGAGCCCCGGTTCCTGCAGGATCACATCCTCTCCGGGCGCACTGCGGAGGGCGAAACCCACGCGCTGATCACGCGGACCGCTGGACCCTCCGGCGCCGGCGAACTGCTCATGATCGCGGGCAACGCCTCTGCCGACACCCTCGCCGCGGCCGAGTGGATGACGCAGTCCTGGCACGCCCGCAATCTCGTCTCCAGACTGCGCGGCCCGTCGGGAGAAATGCCCCGCTACTTCCAGGTCGTGATCAAGGTCGCGTTCAAGCAGGGCATCCCGGTGCAAAGCGAGTACGTCTTCCACCACGTCCTGAACCGGTAATCTCCTACCGTTCGAGCGCCGCGACTCCCGGCAGTTTCAGACCCGCCAGGAATTCCAGCGACGCGCCGCCGCCCGTCGAGACGTGGCTGATCTTGCTGGTCACTCCCGCAGCCTTAATGGCCTTCTCCGAATCTCCGCCTCCGACGACGGACGTCGCGCCCGACTCCGCCACCGCCTTCGCCAGCGCAACCGTGCCGGAATCGAACGGCGGTTTCTCGAAGATCCCCATCGGACCGTTCCAGATCACCGTCTTCGCGCCCTTGATCACCGCGGCATACTGCTCGATCGTCCTCGGCCCGATGTCGACGCCGATCTGATCGTCCGGGATCGTCTCCACCGCCTGATTGGCAGCGCCCGCCGCAATCTGGGAGACCACGACGTGGTCCACCGGCAGCATCAATTTGTCTCCCAGGTCCGCCAGCAACTGATGCGCGAGGTCGAGCTTGTCGTTCTCCACCAGCGATTTACCGATCGGCAATCCCTGCGCCTTCAGAAACGTGTACGCCATGGCGCCGCCGATGAGCAACCGGTCGACCACCTTCCCGAGATTTGCGATCACTTCGATCTTGTCGGAGACTTTTGCCCCACCCAGGATCGCGACGCACGGGCGCTCGGGACTCGTCGTCGCCATGCCGAGGTACTTCAGCTCCTGTTCCATTAACAGCCCCGCCGCGGCCACCGGCACGAAGCGGATCATTCCTTCGGTAGACGCATGCGCCCGATGCGCCGAGCCGAATGCGTCGTTCACGTACACATCGCACAGCGCGGCGAGCTGTCGCGCGAACTCGGGGTCGTTCTTCTCCTCCTCAGCGTGGAACCGGAGGTTCTCGAGCAGCACCACTTCGCCTGGGGCGGGCTTCATCGCCTCGACCTCGGGGCCGACGCAGTCGGGGGCCATTTTCACCGCACGTCCGAGCAGTTGTTCGAGCCGCGCGGCGACCGGCTTCAAACTCATCTCGGCGTTGACCTTCCCCTTGGGACGCCCCAGGTGTGATGCCAGGATGACCGCCGCGCCATGCTCGAGCGCGTACTGAATGGTGGGCAGCGATGCCTTGATGCGCTTGTCGCTGGTAATCTCCATCTGGTCCCGGTCGTTCTTTTGCAGCGGGACATTGAAATCGACGCGAATGAATACGCGCTTGCCGTTGAGGGGGAGATCTCGAATCGATAAATAGGACATAAGAGGGATTAAATTCGAGATTAGCATGGGGGCAGGCGGCCGGCCCGCCCCCGGCAAGCTGAGGCTACTGCACTGGGATGGAGACTTGCTGTGTCGTCGAAGGGCCGCTGAGGAGTTTCACGACAACGGGCTGGTCGCCGGCCGAAACCTGCGGCACCACCACGTTCAATTGATAGACCCCCGGACTCACCAGGCCGGCAAAGGAGACCGCCGCCGGTTGACCGCCGATAGTGACTGTGGCGGTCGGAAGCGTAATGTCGGAGCCGGTGTGCGCCAGCGGCAGCGCGACCGTTGCCGCCATCGCGGTGCTGAGCGGAGGGGTCGTGCGGCCGAAACCCGTGCCGAAAAGCAGAATCGTCTCGCCGGCCTTGGCTGCCCGCGATTGGACCGCCGCGCCGAGCGAGCCCGCGGCCGACAGATACTGGGAGCCCCCGCTGCTGTCGAGGACCACACCGGCGATGTGCCGGTCGTCGAACGTGAAGAAGCCCGGCGCGGAGAATACCAGATCGACGTTGGCCGGCGCGCTCGACCCCGTGGCATTCGCCACCGTCACGCTGACCGGCCCGAGCGCAGTGTCGGCCGGCGCCAGCGCGTTGATCTGCGTTTCGTTAACGAAGCTGATGGGCGCCGCTTTGCCGTTGATCAGAACCGTGACGCCGCCCAGGGTCGTCGGGAAGACATTGGTGACGATCGCGTTGTCCCAGGTCGTGCGCGCCGTCGCGAAATTCGTGCCCATGATGGTGATCCACGATCCGCTCTGTACCCCGCTCACACCGGGGGCGGCGCTCGCGATGCTGCGCACCAAAGGAACCCCCGTCGTAGCAGTCGACACCGGCAGCAGCACATACTCGGCGCTGTAAATATGGTCGCCGGTGCTGCGATTGTCACCGTTGCCGCCATTCGCCGACACATAGAAATGAACCGGACCCGAGCCCGCAGGCGGCGGCGTCCAACGCACCTGAAACACGCCGGTAAACGACGGCGCAGAGTGTTCGATCCATTGGATCCCGTTGCCGGCGCAACCGCCGGCAGGCTGCGGCTGGTCGTCGGCACAGACAATTCTCTGTGCCGTGTCCGCCGTAAAACTCCCCGCCTGGCTGGTATTGGGGCTGGTGTCGAGGCGCGCGCTCATTTCAAACCCAAAAACATTCGCAGCCGTGTCCGTAACGGTCACGGTCAGGGATTGCGCCTGGCCTGGCGCATAGCTCAGGCCATTCGGAAATGCGATGCGTACGTTGCCGCCCCCTCCATTTAATGGGGTGCCCGTGTGACACCTCGTGCATGACACGCCCGGCCGGTCGCCGGGCGCGATCGTATGCGCCGCCGGCGGTCCGAATGGATAGGACCAGGCGGCCGCTGCGCCGAAGATCCCGAAAGACAGTGCTATCGCTATACGTCCCGTTGGGTTCATGTTCCTCGCTTTCGATGTACGGGAGCTTGAAATGACTCAGACTTCGCCCCGTTCGCTTAAAGTGGTCCGCGGCGAATACGCCGATGTTTGATTGTATTTTGAAGGAACTCGAGGCAATTTTGTGAGATTTCTAGAGACTTTGACATTCATTTTACAAGCATGTCAAAACGTTGTTTTTCCCAACGCGCCGCCGCGTCCCCATCCCGGAACTACATCGATTACACTGCCCCTATGCCCTTTTCGCGCAGCGCGCAGTTGAGCCTCATGATGTTCCTGAATTATGTCGTCTGGGGATCGTGGTACGTCACGATCGGAACATACCTGACGGCCACACTGCATTTTTCGGGTACCGAGACCGGCGCAGTCTTCGGCACTACCGCGCTCGCCAGCATGATCTCGCCCTTCTTCGTCGGCATGATCGCCGACCGCTTCTTCGCCACCGAAAGAGTCCTCGCCGCGTTGCACTTCCTCGGCGCCATCCTGCTCTTCCTTGTGACTCAGGTCACGAGCTTCGGCGCAGTGTATGCTCTGATGCTGGCCTACTGCCTCTGCTATTTCCCGACCATCGCCCTGACGAACTCGCTGGCGCTGAAACAAATGAAGAACGCCGGCGCCGAGTTCCCCCTCATCCGCGTCTTCGGAACCATCGGCTGGATCGTCATTGGCCTGATCGTCGGCCGCCTGGCCGTCGAAAAATCCCCCACCATGTTCCTGTTGGCGGCGGGAGCATCAGTCGCCATGGGTCTCTACAGCCTCACTCTGCCCCACACCCCGCCCGCCGGCGCAGGCGAGCCGATCACGGCGCGCGCCCTCCTCGGTCTCGACGCGCTCGTCATGCTGAAACGCCGCACCTACCTCATCTTCATCATCGCCTCGATCCTCGGGTGCATTCCCCTGACGTTTTATTTCACGTTCACGAACACGTACCTGAATGAGATCGGTGTTCAGAACGCGGCGGGCAAGATGACCCTCGGTCAGTTCTCCGAAATCGGCGCGATGCTGCTGATGCCCTGGGTGTTCAAAAGAATCAGCGTGCGCGCCATCATCATGCTCGGACTTCTCTCGTGGTCGCTGCGCTATGGTCTGCTCGCCTATGGCAATCCGGGAGCGGGGATGTGGATGTTCTACGTCGCCATCCTGCTTCACGGCGTGTGCTTCGACTTCTTCTTCATGACCGGGCAGTTATATGCGGATCAGGAAGCCCCTGCTAACCTTCGGGTAACGGCTCAGGGATTTCTGACCTTTGTCACCTATGGGGTCGGCATGTTCATCGGATCGCTCCTCTCCGGCGTGGCGCTGGACTTCTTCACCACCAAGACCGGCGGCTCGGAAGTGCATCAATGGACAAGCTTTTGGCTGAGTTCGGCGATCGGTTCGGCCGCGATTTTGCTGCTCGTAACGCTATTTTTCCAGAGCCGGAGCAGGATCCAGACGAAGGCCTGAAATTGAAACGCCGGAGCTTGACGAGAGCTCCGGCGTTAGAATCCAAAAAAGGAAATGACGTTTTGCGTTGAACTCATCATGCCAGAGGTACAGTCCACTGCAAAGGGCCAGAAGTACCCCCCACGTAACCCTGGTACTTTTTCAACGAAATCGCGGGAATCACCCCATTTTGCCTACAACAACAATCGCATCTCGTTGGTAGCGCCGAAGCCCATCTCCTCGTAGAGCGGGCGGCCTTCGGCGCTCGCGTGCAGAATGACGTAGACGATGCCGTTCGCGCGACACCAGTCCAACGCGACGCCCATGAGAGCCCGAGCCATTCCGTGGCGGCGGTACGCCGGTTCCGTATACACATTCACAATGTTCCCGCGCGGCGATTCCGTTCCGATGAGATGCGGCAGCCACTCCATCAGCCAAAGCCCGAGCCCCGCCGCGATCGCGCCGCCTTCCGCCACGGCAAACCACGCGAGGTATTCCCCGGTCTGCAGCTTGCCCGCAACCCACGGACGGAATGCCGCGCTCATACGGTCGAGCACAGCCGCGTCCGTGTGCCCCATGTCGGAAAACATGGCGCGCCGATGCTCCACAATCGTCTCGACGTCCGCCACTCCCCTTGACGAAATCGTAAACGGCGTATCCATAACGGAAGTGAGCTATTTCGCTTTCGGTTTGATAATCTGCGATAGCAGATCGTCGCCGCCGCCCCGAACCAGGTGCGGGTATCGTTCGCCACCGCGATACTCCACCCGATGGGTCTCGTAATACTCGCCATTCTTCACCAGCAGCTCGATTGGTCTCGCGTCCGTCGCCGTCTTCGCGACCGTCTCGCGCAACACGGTTGGCGTAAATTGCCGGTTGTTGACCGCGATGAGCTTCGTGGATGGCGTGACACCGGCTTTCTGCGAGGGACCGCCATACCGCACATCTTCGATCGTGCCGTCTTCCTTCACCTTGAGACCGATCGAATAGGTCAGGTTGATCCGCTTGTGGTCCTCCTCGACCGCCTTCCAGAGCTCCGAGCGCACACCGTCATACACCAGCTTCCAGCCGGATCGCTCAATGCCGCCGAGCGGCGCCCGCTCCTCGGTCGCCCGCACGCGCCGCCGCAGGAATCCCGCCCAATCGTACGGCTCCACGGAGTTCAACGCGGCGGCGACATCGTCGAACGTGTACGGCTTGGTCTGCGGCGCCCCGCTGGCCCCTCCGTGAAACGCGCGGCAGAAATCGTCGAGCGACTTCGCGCCCTTGCTCTGCTGCCGCAGCATGACGTCGATTTCGAGCCAGATCAGCGAGCCCTCGGGATAATAATCCGTGCTTCGGCGGTAGTTCTCATAATCGCTGCCCGCCTCGTACAGCAGCTGCGCCGCCACCGCCGTGTCTTCCAGCGGCCTCCAGCCCCTGCCGTACGTATTGTCCATATCGGCGGCGGTCGCAGCCAGCGATTCGCGATAGTCTTCGGCGGTCCAGAGTCCGCTGCGAGGCGTCAGGATCTCGCCCAGATAGTTCGTCAGTCCTTCATATACCCAGAGCAGCTCGCCCTTCATGGGCGC
The DNA here is from genome assembly GCA_964608645.1 of uncultured Solibacteraceae bacterium. Lineage (GTDB taxonomy): Bacteria > Acidobacteriota > Terriglobia > Bryobacterales > Bryobacteraceae > CAZSQK01. The sequence goes on from CAZSQK010000014.1 coordinate 41,636, forward strand.
GTCGTATCCGCCATCTTTGCCGTTGGTCATCAAACCTGCCGGCCGCCGGTACTTGCCGTTCCACGAATGCGCGAACTCGTGCGGCAGCAGGTACGCGAATGCGCGCAGAGGCTCGGGATCGACCAGCGTGCGCTCGTTGTACCGGTCGTCGCTCGACTCGTGATGCTCCAGGCCGAAGTGCGCGATATGATCGCTCAGCGTGAACAGGAAGTGGTAGTCGCGATAATGCCGCGAGCCGAACAGGGCGCCGGCCTCCTTCACCAGGTTCTTATATTGCTCGATGACCTCTGGCCGGACCTCCAGCGCGCGTTCGCTGTCCGCGGCGAGGTTCAGATAATGCGGCAGCCCCCCATCGGTCCCCAGATCGATCGTGCGATAGTGCGCGCCCATCGAGATCGGCGAGTCGATCACGGTCGTAAGCGGCGCCGGCTGAAACTCGATCGTATCGCCCGACTCCCGCTGAATCGGCAGGGCCGTGCCGTATCGCCAGGAGTTGGGCACGCGCAGCGAAGCCTGGTAATTCAGACTGTCGGCGTCGCTCCCTTCCGGATAGAGCAGCAACTGGTTCCAGTTGAGGACCGCCAGGCGGCTGGTGGTCGACCCGTCCGACGAGAAACCCTCGGACTCGGGCGCGGGGATGAAATCGAAGGTCACGTCGAGGGAGGTCACCCCGCCCGGCACGTCGACGTGGAACGCATACATATTGACGTCATCGCGCTTCCAGGCGATCGTTCGGCCGCCGCCTTGAATCTTGAGCCCGACCAGATTCGTGATCGGTCCGGTGGGACCATGCTCCCCGGGGATCCACTCGGGGTACAGCAGAGTCAGCGGCCCAGTCGTCACAGGCATCGTCATCTGCACGTGCACCACGCGACGCGTGACATCGCGCGCATCGACTGTCAGGCGAACGGGAGACTGGGCGGATGCGGATACACACACCAACGCAGCGAGGGCCAGGCCGAAGAAGCGCATGAACGATTCTACTATGCACGCCGGCGATGCCGGCGCCGTCATACGGTTAGGGAACTTATGGCTAGACTTGTGCTTTTCGCTGTGATGGCCGCATGCGCGTTCGCGCAGGCCCCCACCGATCCGCCGCCGATCCTCGAATTGGTCCGCAAACCGGGCTTCGCGTTCGGCGCCGTGCGCCCTTACGCCGATGCGCGCGTCTCCGTCAACGTGGTCGGGATGACGTCCATGACCGGCGTGCCCGAAACGTGGCTGCTCGAATCGCATTACACGTTTGGCAGCGTCGAAGACACCGATCGGGCGCTCGACGCTGCGGGCGCCTTCCGCTCGGCCGCGCGGCAGGCCGACGGGGCGCAGGACGATGTCTTGGCGCCCGCCCACACCCTGCTCCTCCGCTACCAGCCCGACCTCAGCTACCGCCCCGACCAGGCGATCCGCCTCTTCCCCCGCGCCCGCTATTTCCACGCGACGATCTATCGCGTGCGTCAGGCGACGGAAGCCGACTTCCAGCGTATGGTCGATCTCCGCCGCCTGGGCCGCGACAGCGTCAACCTCGATCGCCCGGATATCGCCTACGACTTGATCTCCGGAGCGCCGTCGGGGACTTACATCTTTCTCGCCCCGATTGTCACCCTACGGGCGATGGATGACGGCGTTCCGGACACCCCCGTCTACGCGCAAGGAGTCGCGGACGCCCGCGCCAAGGCGAGGGCCAATACGCCGCCCGTCGATATCGGGCGCGAACATTTGTTCCTTCGCGTGGAGCCGGGCCTCAGCTATGTTTCCGACGCCTTCGCCGAAACCGACCGCGAATTCTGGCGGGGCAAGTAGCCCCGGGCCCGGCGGAGGAAGCGCTTCTATTCGCCGGCCCGGCGGGTGCGAGTGTCGCCTTCGAGGACCTCACGGACCTTTTCCATCAACGCCGCCGGCGTGAACGGCTTCTGCAAAAACGCCACTTCCTTCTCTAGTATCCCGCTATTGAGGACTGCATTGTCGGTATAACCCGACATATACAACACCTTCATCTCCGTGCGACGGTGGCTTAACTGCTCCGCTAACTCCCGGCCGCTGACCTTTGGCATGACCACATCGGTGATCATCAGTTGGATGACCTGCTTGAACTGGTCCGAGAGTTTCAAGGCTTCCAGGGGGCCGCAGGCGTCCAGGATCTTATACCCTTCGCGGCGCAGAGTCTCACGCACGAGCGTGCGCACCATCTCGTCATCCTCGACCAGCAGGATGGTCTCCGATCCTCGCGAAACTTTCTTTTTCGAGGTCTCCTCGTCGATAGAAACGGGCTTATCGATCCGCGGAAGATAGACCTTGACCGACGTGCCCCGCCCCGGTTCGCTGTAGACCTCGACGCTGCCGCCGCTCTGTTTGACGATCCCGAATACCGTCGAAAGCCCGAGTCCCGTGCCCTTCCCCGATCCCTTCGTGGTGAAGAACGGTTCGAACAGGCGCGCCTGCGTCGCGGCGTCCATGCCGGCTCCGGTGTCGCTGACAGCAAGCAGAATGTACGGGCCGGATTTCACGGCGATGTGGCGCCCGGCGTACGACTCGTCCAGATGCACGTTGGCGGTCTCGACCGTCAGCACGCCGCCCTTCGGCATGGCGTCGCGCGCGTTCACCACCAGGTTCATGAGCACCTGTTCGATCTGTCCGGGATCCGCGCTGACCCGGCCGAGATCCTGCGGTAGAACCAGCCGCAGGTCCACATCCTCGCCGATCAGGCGCCGCAGCATCGCGCCCAGGCCGTCCACCAGTTTGTTCAGGTCGAGGATCTTCGGTTGCAGAACCTGACGCCGGCTGAAGGCGAGCAACTGTTTGGTGAGAGCCGCCGCCCGCTCCCCCGCCTTCATGATCTGTTCCACCGAATGCCGGTTCGGATCTTCGGTGGCGAGCGTATTGAGAATCAGCTGGCTATAACCGGTGATGATGGTCAGCAGGTTATTGAAATCGTGCGCGACTCCGCCGGCCAACATTCCGACAGCTTCCATCTTTTGCGCCTGCCGGAGTTGGTCCTCCAGATGGCGCCGCCCCGTAATGTCCAGGAGGACCGCCAGTTGCGCCGGTTTGCCGGCGTAGTGGATTCCATGGACGGCCGCCTCCACGTCGATCAACCGGCCGCTCTTGGCGCGATGGCGCCAGACGGTGACGCCCGGAGCCGCCAGCACGGAGACGGCGCGGTTGACGTCGTCGGCGACAGCCAGGTCGCGCAATGTCATCCTGCGAAACTCGTCCGCGGAATAGCCGTACAGTTGGCTTGCGGCGCCGTTCGCCTCGAGGAACGTCCCAGTTTCTCCGTCCACAACCCACATCGGTTGTGGATGATCTTCGAAAAGGAGCCGGAACTTCTTATCTTTGTCTTTCAATAGGTCCTTGGCCGGCATTACTCCATCACCAGTTTCCGCGGGGAGTCGAAGACCGGGTCGCCACTCAGTGTAACAACCACGGTTTCCCCTTCCTAGTCCTCACTACCTTCGACGCGCGCCAGCAGACGAATACCTGTAGCTTCGGTCACAATTCCACCTGGAAGCGTGCCGGATCGAACAACCGCCAGTCAATATCCACCTAACGTTGTCGTAATTATGCCTGCCCTCAGAATACCGATATCGCAACAGGCCTTCAATCGAGCGCGCCTCCCGCCGTGTCGATTCCCTTACAACGCGCGAGCGCGAACGCGCCGTATAGGACACTATCGTCGCCCAACGCCGCGGGCTGGACGTCCAAACGTGCTCCCGACCACGCTGTGACCTGCCTCCGGAGTTCCGCGCGGAGCGGCTCAAAGAGCGAATCGCCGGCTTTTCCGATGCCCCCGCCAATGATGATCCGCTCTGGATTGAGTAACATAACAGCCGCCTTCAGTCCTAATGCGAGATCCACGACATACCGCTCGACGAACGACCCGTCCAGCATCAGTTCTTTAGCCGATTTTCCGTAGTCGCGTTCCAGCCACAGTCCGCAACACATCCGCTCGAAACACCCCCGGGCGCCGCACAGGCACTCGGGACCGTCCGGCCGGATCGTGAGGTGCCCAATCTCCCCGCCATAGGAGTCTGCCCCTCGCCAGACACGGCCCTTCTCATAAATGCCCCCGCCGATGCCGGTGGACAGGGTCATGTAAAAGAGCGGCGAGCATCCCTTCCCCGCCCCGAATTCGGCCTCGCCGATCGCGCCCGCATTGGCATCGTTGTCCATGACCGCCGGGGCGCCGGCCGCCTCGGCGGCGAACCCGCAAAGGTCGAACCCGTTCCAGCCGCCGACGTGCGTGGAAAAGACCACCCGTTGCGCCGCGAAGTTGACCGGCCCGCCGAACCCGATGCCGCATCGCTCAAACGTGAATTCTCGCCGCCAATCGCGGACGATCGCGGCGATCTGTCCGAGCATCCATTCCCGCCCGCCCGCGGCGTCGGTGGCGCGCGATATGCGGCGCACCATGGCGGGGCCGTCGAACACCGCCATGGAGAACTTCGTGCCGCCGATATCGATTGCCAGAATCATTTCGTGGCGTACCGGTCCGCCGCTACTGGTATACCCCCGCCGCTTTCCAGTCGCCGGCCTTGACAATCGACAGCGCGGCCGGATCGACATGCTTGCGGAATGCGGCGTTAACCTGGTCGGCGGTCAGGGCGCGAATCTTCTGCTCCAGTTGCTCGTCCCACTTCATGGTGCGTCCGAGTTGCTCGTGAGAGGCCAACTGCGACAACAGACCGCCATCGGAGGAGCGCGCCACCATGCGCGAATTGAGGTATGCCTCTTTCGACTTCGCGACCTCCGCCTCCGTGAAGCCCTCGCGGAGCGTTTTCACCAACTCATCCTTGAAGCTCGATTCGACCTTCGGCCCGTTTACCGGATTCAGACTGACGGTTCCCGAGAGCATGGCGCTGTCGCCCTCCGCCGGGACCGTCACACGCGCATTGGCGCCGTAGCTCAGGCCTTCCCGATTGCGAATGCGGTCGGAGATGTGCGACGTGATCGGTCCGCCAAACATGTAGCCGGCGAGCAGCATCGCCGCATAGTCGGGATCGTTCTCCGAAAGCTGCATTCGCACTCCCGCCTCGAACTGCGCGTTGGCCTTATCGGGAGTCTCGATCTTCGTATTGATCGGCTCGACCTTCTTGTAGCGCGCGGCGATCGGTTTGTACGCCGCCGCGGTGTTCCAGTTGCCAAGCAGTTCCGCGGCCGCTTTCCGGACGGCGTCGGCATCCACCGGCCCGACCACCGCGAAGACGCCGGAATTCGCCCCATAAAACCGATCGTGGAATTGCCTGACGCCCGCCAGAGTGAGCTTCTTCATCTCTGCCAGTTGGTCTTCCCGCGTAGCCGGGTACAGCACATCGCCCTTCGACCAGGGGGTCAGGCGCCGTTGCAGGGTTTCCGCCGCAAGCTGCGTCGGCTCCGTCGGGACCGCTTCCAGCGACTTGATGCGAGCGGTCACAATCCGGTCGAAATCGGCCTCGGGGTAGGCGGGCTCCCGCAGCATCTCCACGGCGAGCCGCATCGCGGCCACGAAGTTCTGGGGCGGAGCCGTGATATTGGCGTTGGCGCTGTTGATTCCGCCGCCTCCGCCGAAACCGCCGCGGCCCCCGCCGCCCCGTCCGCCGAAGCCGCCACCGCCGCCGCCGCTCACCTGAATCTGCGCGTTCAGTTTGCGCATCTCCTCCTGCAACTGCTGGCGGGATTTGTTCTTCGTTCCGGACATCAGCAGCGATCCCGCGAACTGCGCGGCGCTGTTCTGGCCGGCCAGCGAAGCCGCATCTCCAAACCGCAGTTCGATCGTGCCATTAACCATACTGCCAGTGGTCTTCTTCGGCAGAATCACGACCTTCATGCCGTTGGCGAGCTTCGTCCGCTGCACCCGCGCTTCCACGTTCGCCGGAGTGGGGTCGAACGTCTCGCCGCGATCCACCGCGACCGTGCTCTTGTAATTGCGGAAGACCGCGTCAAGATCCGGCGTGGCCGGAACCACCGTGCGGTCCGGATTGGCATCCGGAATGTAATATCCGACGGTGCGGTTCGACGCCTTGAAGTACGTCTTCGCCACGCGCACCAGGTCTTCCGGCGTGACGTCTTTCAAACGGTCGTGCTGCAGAAACATCAGCCGCCAGTCGCCTTGCGAAATCGCGGCATTGAGCGCGCCCGTAGCCAGAGCCTGCGGATCGGAAAGGTTCTGCTCCAGACCGCGCAGCAGGCCGGTCTTCACCCGCTCCACTTCATCCTTCGATGGAGGCTCCGTCACCACGCCCGCCAGCGTATCGAGCAGCGCCTTCTTGGCCGCGTCCAGCGACTGATCGTTCGTCAACGCCGCGCTGAGGGTAACCAGCCCCGGGTCGTGCAACTGCGAGAACCCCATTGAGGCCGACGTCGCCAGCTTATTGTCGACGAGCGCTTTGGTGAGGCGCCCTTCGCCGCCCCCGCCGCCGCCCCGCCCGCCACGGCCGCCGCCCCCGCCGCTCATGATGCCGGAGAGCACCTGCAGCGCAGCCGCGTCCGGGTGTCCCGCGGAGACCGCGTGATACGCCACGATCACTTCCTGTCCCTGTCCGACGCGCCGCAGCTCGACGAACCGTTCGCCATCCTGCGCCGGCTCGACAGTGTACGTCTGGTCGAGCTTGCGGGTCGGACGCGGCAGTTTGCCGGCCGAGTCGGCGATCATCGCCAGCGTCTTCGCTTCGTCCAGCCGCCCGGTCACCACCAGAACGGCGTTATCCGGCTGGTAATACTTCTTGTAGAAAGCTTCCAGGCGCTCGACCGGCACTTTCTCCAGATCCTCTTTCGATCCGATGGTCGACTTGCCGTAGTTGTGCCATAGATACGCCGTGGCTTCGACCCGCTCGCGCAGGATGCTCTGCGGGCTGTTCTCGCCGCGTTCGAACTCGTTGCGCACCACGGTCATCTCGGTGTCCAGGATCTTCTTGGTGAACTTCACGTTCACCAGCCGGTCCGTCTCGAGCCCCAGGGCCCATTTCAGGTTGTCGTCGCTCGCCACGAACGTCTCGTAATAGTTCGTGCGGTCGTACGACGTGGTCCCGTTCCACGGATTGGCGTGCTCCGTGATCTCCCGCTTGATATCGCGCCCATTGGTAGTCTCGATGAAATCGAGGTGCTCCAGCAGGTGCGCCATGCCGGTCTCGCCGTAGCCCTCGTGCCGCGACCCCACCAGAACCGTCATGTTGACTGTGATCTTCGGGTTCGACGCGTCCGGATAAAGCAGCACACGCAGCCCGTTCGGGTACTGATATTCAGTGATTCCACCGAAAGAGGTCTTCTTTTCCACGCCCGGGGGCAACGTCTGGGCGATTCCGCCGGCTGCCAGCAGTGCGGCAATCAGGAGTTTCGAATGCATAAAAGAAAATGGCGCGAACCGCCCCATCAAGGTAACAGCAAAGGGAAGAATCGGCCCGCCATGGGCTGACCCTTGGGGATCGGCGGAACCCCCTGCAGCAATTCGCCGTCGGACGCCGACTGTACGCCATTCCGAAACACGTTGATCACCGTCGCCCGGCGCGGCTGCCCGGTCCGATTCTCGAACGATCCATGCACCATCAGCGGGTGGTGGAAGGAGCACTCGCCCTTCTTCAACTCGATCGGCACGGGCCGGAACGCCTCCCGCTGCTCCTCCGAGAGCACCGTGCGGATCTCGTCCATATCGCCCGCCAGGCCAGTGACCGGTAAGAGGTTCCAGCGATGGCTTCCCGGGACATACCAGAGGCAGCCATTGTCCCGCGTGCTGTCGTCGAGCCCGATCCAGCACGTGAGATGCTGCATCGGCTCCGTGCGCGTCCAGTAGGAGTAATCCTGGTGCCATGCCACGACGCCGCCATGCCGCGCGGGCTTGGAAAAGAGCTGGTCGTGCCAGAATCGCACACCGCCATCGAGCAACTGCGCGGCAGGGGTGAGAAAAGCGGGATGCCACAGAATATCGTGGAATCCCGGCTCGATGCGCCATGCCCCCAGGGCGTGGAACAGGACCGAGCCCGGCGTGCTCGATTCGTTGCTGTGAAACTCGTAGAAAAGTTCGTGTCCCGGGTGCGCCGGATCCATCAGGCGGTCGAGTTCCTCGCGCAGCGTGTCGATCTGCGCGTCATCGAGCACGCGCACGCCCGCAAGGTATCCCCGTTCGTGGAAGAAGGCGATCTGACCGGCGCTCAGCGGCGCGCCGGTGCTGACGCCCAAAGCGCCGAGAGGCTCATGGATTCGGGAGAGATCGCGAACCATTTCGAGCACAGGATACCATCGAAAAACGGAAGGATCCTTCTCTTTCCGCCATGCGCTACCATCGTTTCCATGCGTCTCGCCGTATTTCTCTGCGCCACTGCTGCGTTCGCCGGAACGCCGTATCTCACCGAGCCCGCCCTCTGTCCGACCCGCCCCGAGATCGCCTTCGTCTCGGGCGGCGATATCTGGGTCGCGCCTGCCAAAGGCGGCGAAGCGCGTCTGCTGGTGTCGCACCCCGCCGACGAATCGCGTCCGTTGTACTCGCCGGATGGCGCCAGGCTCGCCTTCGTCTCCACGCGCACCGGCAACGGCGACATCTACGTCCTCACGCTGGCCACCGGCGACTTGAAACGCCTCACCTTCGACGACGGACTCGACCAGCTCGACGCCTGGTCGCGCGACGGACGCTGGATCTACTTCTCGAATGCCACCCAGGACGTCGGACGCAAGAACGACATCTACCGGGTGAGCGCGGAAGGCGGCACGCCGATGGCCGTCAGCGCCGACCGCTTTACCAACGAATTCCAGGCCGCGCCATCCCCCGATAACGCGACTCTCGCCTTCGCCGCCCGCGGGACCGGCGACCAGCAATGGTGGCGCAACGGGCACAGCCATCTCGATGAGTCCGAAATCTGGTTGCGCCGCGACAACGGCGCCTACGAACGTGTGGTCGATCTCAACGGTCGCAATGCCTGGCCCATGTGGATGCCGGACGCCAAACAGCTCTACTTTATGTCCGACCGCGGCGGCGCGCAGAATCTCTGGACCACCACCATCGCCGGCAAGCCTCGGCAGGTTACGAAATTCACCAGCGGTCGCGTCTTGTGGCCGTCCATCGGATATGACGGGAAAGCCGTGGTCTTCGAGCACGACTTCAAGATCTGGCAGCTCGACACCAGGAGCGGTGAAGCCTACGCCCTGCCCATCACACTGGTGGGTTCGGCCGCGTCGCCCGAGATCGCGCATCTGACGCTCACGCAGTTCACCGATCTATCCCTGTCGCCCGACGCCCGCAAGATCGCGCTGCTCGGCCATGGCGAGATTTTCGCAGCCTCCGCGCGCGATGGCGGGGAGGCGGTGCGGGTGACCCGTACGCCAGGCCCGGAGTCGCAGATTACCTGGTCGCCCGATTCCACGAAGATCGCCTACCTCAGCCTGCGCGACGCCGTGAATCACGTCTTCCTCTACGATTTCGCGAAGCGCGCCGAAACGCAATTGACGAGCGACGCGCTGTCGGACGGCGCGCCCAAGTTCTCGCTGGACGGCAAGAGCCTGGCCTTCCTGCGCGACCGCAAGGAGCTGCGCATCTACGATCTGGAATCGAAGGTGGAGCGCAAGCTGGTCACCGGCTTCCTCGGCGGAGGCTTCGGCGCGGCCGGATTCGCATGGTCGCCCGATAGTAAATGGATCGCCTATAGCGGCGCGGAGGATCGCGCGCTGCGGAATGTCTACGTCGTTCCCGCGGCCGGAGGCGCCGCGCGGCCGATCACGTTCCTTGCCAATACCAGCGTCAGCGGCATCTCGTGGAGTCCCGACGGCAAATTCCTGATTTACGAGACCGGGCAGCGCACCGAAACGCCGCAGGTGGCGCGCGTCGAGCTCATCGCCAGGCAGCCCAAATTCGCCGAGGAGCGCTTCGAGGACCTGTTCAAGCCCGAAGCCCCTCGCCCCGGCGGACGCGGACCCGCCGCCACCGAAGCCAAACCCCCGGTTAAGGTCGAGATCGATTTCGACGATATCCGCCAGCGCATCTCGATGCTCTCCATCGGGCTGACGGCGGTGAATCCGCAGATCAGTCCCGACGGCCGCTGGCTGCTCTTCGCAGCGACGGTCGGCGCTCAATCGAACCTCTACCTGTATCCGCTCGATCAGGCGCCCTCGGCCGCGGGCGGGCGCGGCGGACGCGGCGGCGGAGGGGCGGCGCGTGGACCTCGACAGTTGACCTCGACGCCCGGCGCCAAGACCCATGCGCATTTTTCGCCGGATTCCCGCGAAGTCTTCTACCTCGAAGCCGGACGCGTCACCTCCCTCGCCATCGACACGCCGCAGCCGCGCGCCGTCGCAGTCAACGCCGAGATGGACGTGGACTTTCACAAGGAGAAAATGGCGGTCTTCGAGCAGGCATGGGCCGGGCAACGCGACGGCTTCTACGACCCGAAGTTCCACGGCGCAGACTGGAACGCCGTCCGCCGCACGTATGCCCCGCTCATCGAAGCCTCGCGCACGCCCGACGAGATGCGCCGCATTCTCCGCCTGATGATCGGCGAACTGAATTCGTCGCACTCGGGGGTCTCCGCGCCGCCTGCCGGCGGCGTTCCGGGCGCGACCCCGCGCAGCATCACGGGACAGCTCGGACTCACCTTCGATCGCGGCGAGTATGAGAGCGCCGGCAAGCTCAAAATCACGGCCGTGCTGCCGCATTCGCCGGCGGCGCTCGCGAAGATTCAGGCGGGCGAAGAGTTGCGCGCCGTGGACGGCGTCGCCATCGGACCTCGCGTGAACCTCGACGAGCTCTTGCAGTATAAGACGGAGAAGCGCGTCCGCCTCGATATCAGCGGCCGCGAGGTCGTGGTCCAGCCGGTGGCATCGCTGGCCGAGCCGATCTATCGCAAGTGGGTCGAGGACAATCGCGCCTACGTGGCGAAGGTCAGCAGCGGCCGTCTCGGGTACGTCCACATCAAAGACATGTCGGAGCAGGCGTTAACGCAGCTCTACCTCGATCTCGATTCGCAGAATCGGGCGAAGGATGGCGTGGTCGTGGACATTCGCAACAACAATGGCGGCTTCGTGAATGTGTATGCGCTGGATGTCCTGTCTCGCCGGCCCTATCTCACCATGACGAACCGCGGCGGTCCTGCCGGCTCCGCCCGGACGGTGCTCGGACAGCGTTCGCTGGAGTTGCCTACGATCCTCGTTGTGAACCAGCACTCGCTCTCCGACGCCGAGGATTTCACCGAAGGCTACCGCACGCTCAAGCTCGGCAAAGTGGTCGGCGAGCCGACCGCGGGCTGGATTATTTACACCGGCTCGATGGATCTGGTCGATGGTTCGGTGATGCGCATGCCCGGCACGCTGATTCAGGGCGCCGACGGAAAGAACATGGAGAACAATCCCCGCCCGGTGGACGTTCCTGTGACGCGCCCAATCGGCGAGTCGTACGCCGGCCGCGATTCGCAGTTGGACACCGCCGTCAAGGAATTGCTCGCGCAGTTGAAGTAGCGGCCGGCTACACCGCGACCAATGCGTATCGGCTACTTGCCGGCGAACAGGATGCAGACCGGGACCGGGGCGTCCTTCACGGGTTGGCCGACCGGCGTCAACTGGCCGGTGTTGGGGTGCACCTTGAACGTCGTGATGTCGCTCGAATCCTGATTGGCCACCAGCAGATATTTCCCGCTGGGATCGAGTGTGAAGTTGCGCGGCGTCTTGCCCATCACAGGGGTCTGATCCATCGGAGTCAGCGTCAGCTTGGACGGGTCGACCGAAAACAGCGCGATGCTGTCGTGGCCTCGATTCGAGCCATACACACGGGCGCCGCCGCGACTGATGGCGATCTCCGCGGTGCTGTTCGTCCCCTTGAAGCCCCCAGCCGGCAGAGTCGAGACGGTTTGATAGCTCACGAGCGATCCCTTAGCCGGATCCCAGTGAAATGCGGTGATGGTGCTGTCGATTTCGTTGATCGCATACACAGTGCGGCCGTTCGGATGAAACACGAAGTGCCGCACGCCCGCTCCGGGCGCCACCGATCCCGCTGCCGGTTCGTTGGCGGTCAACTTCCCCGTCGCCGCGTCGAACTTGTAGACGAAAATCTTGTCGAGTCCGAGGTCGGCAAGGAGAAGATAGCGATTGTCGGGTGAGAAGACGACCTGATGCGCGTGCGCGCCGGCCTGACGGCCCCGAACCGGGCCCGATCCGGTGTGCTTCTCGACGCGCGCCGGCTCGCCGAGCTTGCCATCGGCTTGCACGGGAATGACGGCCATCGCGCCATCGCCATAATTGGCGGTCATCAGCCACTTTCCCGTCCGATCGACCGCCAGGTGGCACGGCCCGCTGCCGCCGGAGGAAACCGCGTTCAACGGCGTCAATTTGCCGGTCTTCGGGTTGATGGCGAAAGCGCTGACGGAGTTGGCGCCACCGCCTTCATTCACCGCATATAGAAATTTGTGATTGGGATGCTCTGCCAGGAAGGAGGGATTGAGGGTCTCGGCAGCGATGCCGGCCGGCATCAGTTTGCCGGTCGAGGAGTGGAAGCGGAACGCATAAATGCCACGGCTGCCGTCGCGAGTGTACGTGCCGACGTACATCAGCGGATCGGCAGCCTGGACACAGGAGAGACTCAGGATCAGGCCCGTTAAGAAAGGGAGGTTTCGCACCACCCTATCGTACTACTCGGCGCCCGAAACCTGGAATGTGCCGACGAAGCCGGAGCGCTTCAGACGGTTGTGCCACGTGGCGCCGAGCGAGTCGCCCGTGTAGGTGTTCTCGAGCGTGTAAGCCGGCATCGCGTGATCGAGCTTGCTGAGCGGCTCGTACCACACTTCTTCGTTGCCGCAGATATGGTCGGAGGCGTTCATGGCGCGGGTCTGGATCTCGGCCAGCGACCCGGCGGTCAACTTCGCGGCGCCGCCATGCACGTTGTTGTTCTCGATCGTGAACGCGATGGGCGCGTAGTCGACTTTCACGACGTCCTTCAGCAGGTCGCCGCCCATCTGTTTGGCGAAGCTCTGCAGCGCCAGGCGCTGTTCGGCGTTGGCGCGGCTATCCACGATGAGGACCGCCTTGGCGGGGTTTACCGGCTCGGATTGAATGCCGATGGTGTGCTGCGCGCGCACCGCCGCAACCACGGAAAGGCCGGAGACATCCACGCCGTGCCAGGCGCCGTTGTTGATCTTCCACCCAAAGACAGCTTCCTGTCCCACCTGCTCGACTTCGCCGTTCGCGAAGCATGGCCCGGTGTAAACATCCGCGGTGCGGGCTTCGATGTAGTTGCCATTGACGTTGCGCGCCGGCAGACCGGCGGCAAAGGAAACGGAAGCGGCCGCGCACACTACGGCGGCAGTGCCCAGAACTTTCAGCATCCAGAATTTCTCCCTGTGGAATATTATACCGTAGCGCGCCGGACCGGATTACAGAGGTTCGTAGCAGGTCCGGGCGGGACTGCATTCGAATTCGTCGACTGCCTGGCCGTCCGGCCCGACGCACTTGAATGTCTGCAGGCACCACAGCGCGCTATCGTTGCTGAAGTGGAAGTCGGGATCGAACTGCGAATCGATATACAGACCCTTCCAGCGCAGTTGCGTGCAACGGTTCTTGATCGCCTTGCGATTGGTTCCGATGGGCTCCATGGGACTCCCTCCAAACAAAACGCGGGCGAGGCATGCCTCGACAGGCCTCGCCCCGCTGGTTATGCCTTTGCGACCTTGACCGCGTCCAGCAGCGCCCGTTTCACGGCGACCTTCGTCAGCGTGACCTTGTAGGCGTTCTGGCTGAGCGGCTTGGCCCCGGCGACGGCGGCCTTGCCGGCCGCCTCGGCGGTCGCCGCGGTGATCGTCTTACCGACCAGCGCGCGCTCCGCGGCTGCGGCTTCCACCGGCGTGGGGCCCACGTGTCCGAGAACCACCTTGGCCGATTTCACCGTCGTCCCGTTCATCTCGAGCGTTACGGCCGCGACTGCCAGAGGCCAATCGAGCGCCTCCTTCTGCCGCACTTCGTAGGTCGAGGTCTTCACCGTGGCGTTGGGCACGATGATTTCCGTCAGCAGCTCGTTCGGCTGCAAAGCGATTTCGCGCGTGCTCTCGTCCTTCGGCGCGACGAAGAACTTGGCTACGGGCACTTCGCGCGTCCCTTTCGCCGAAACCAGCTTCACTTTCGCGTTGAGAGCGACCAGCGCCGGCCCGAGGCTCGACGGACTGACGAAATAGGCCGGGCCGTCGCCGAAGATCGAGTGGTACTTGTTCTCGCCTTCGGGGATGAGCGACTTGCCATCCTTCATGGCAAAGAGGCCGAGCCCCTGCCGGTAATACCAGCAGCGGGGGCGTTGGCACAGATCGCCGCCGGCCGTGCCCATATGGCGGATCTGCGGGCTGGGAACCCCGCCCGCGGCGTCCGCCAGCGACTTGAACGAAGCCTTCACGTCGGCATTCTTCGCCAGCTCGTCCATGGTCACCAGGGCGCCGATGCGGAGCCCGTCGGCGGTCTTCGAGATGCCTTCGAGCTCCTTGATGTTCTTGATGTTGACGACCCGTTTGGGCTCATGCAGGTGGTCCTTCATGAGGCTGATGAGGTCGGTGCCGCCGGCCAGCACATCGGCCTGACCCCACTTGGCCCCCAGCAGGCCCACGGCTTCCTGAACGGTGGTCGGATTCGCGTATTCGAAGGACTGCATGTTAAGCGTTCCTCCCTTCCAGAGCGGCCAGGACATTCTCCGGATTCATGGGAATGTTCGGCACCCGGACCCCGATGGCATTGGCCACCGCGTTGGCGATCGCCGCGCAAATCGGAATCGCCGGCGGCTCGCCCAAACCGATGACGCCGCGGCTGTCGTTCTCCGGCCGGATATCCATGTGCACCACGATGTTGCCGACATCGGCGATGCCGGCCAGCTTATACCACTCCATATCGGGGTTCAGCGTGCGCCCCGTGACCTTGTCGATGATCCGCTCTTCGAACAGCGCCGTGCCGATGCCCATGATGATCGCGCCGAACACCTGGCTCTCGGCCAGCCGTGGATTGATCACCATGCCGCAATCCTGCACCGCGACATAGCGGTTGACCTTGACGATGCCGGTCTCGGTGTCGACCGAAACGTCCGCGATCTGCGCCCCACCGGCCCCCTGCGTCAGCAGGTTGCCGCCGTCGCGCCCGTTGAACGTTCCCATCTCCGAGATCGTATTCGTGCCCAGCTTCTTACAGGCAGCCGCCCAAGTCAGCGTCTTGGCGGGATTGCCCTTGACGCGAATGTGGCCGTCCACCGCTTCGAGCTGATCCGGTTCCGCGCCCAGGGCCGGCGCGACGACATCGAACAGCTTGGCGAGCGCATTGACCGTCGATTTGCGCGTCGAAGTCGAGACGCCGCCGACGGTTGTCGATCCACCCGAGCCGCCGTCCGGCGGGAGATCGTTGTTGCCGATGACGAGCTTCACCTGCCCCATCTGCAGGCCGAACGTCTCCGCCGCGACCTGCGTGATGATCGTGCGGGTTCCCGTGCCGAGGTCCTGCGTGCCGATCTCGACCGACACCGTCCCGTCGGGATTGATGACCGTGCGGCACTGGCTGGGATGGCCCATGCCGCCCCACGCCGCCAGACCGATGCCGAGGCCGCGCTTCACCGGACCGCTGCCGTTCTGACCGCGCGGCTTCCACAGCTTCTTCCACTCGGCCAGTTCCGCCGCCTTATCGAGCTGCACGCGATAACTCGCCGCCGCCGCGTCCCGGGTGGCATACTGCACGTTGTTCTTGAAGACTTCGAGCGGATCCATGCCGATCTTGTGCGCGAAATCCTCCACCGCGCAGCAGGTCAGGTACGAAGCCTGCTGGTTGCCCGGCGCGCGCCATGCGCGTTGGGTCCCGGTGTTCGTCGAAACCGGCGTGCGCGTTTCCCGCTGGTGCGGGATCTTCGTCATGATGTATGGCTGCGCCGCCGGGTTCACGGCGCCGAAGCCGCCCGTGCCCCAGGTGAAGGCTTCGAACGCGGTAATCGTGCCGTCCTTCTTGCCCCCGACCTTGATCTTGGCGTATGCCGACGGGCGATTGCCCGCGATCATCTGCTCGGTCGCGCGGTCCAGGTACAGGTGCACCGGACGGCCGCCCGCCTTTTTCGAGAGCTCGGCGCCGACAATGGCCCAGGCGTCCGGGTTGAACTTGCTGCCGAAGCCGCCGCCGATGTAGTCCATCTTGACCTTAATATTGGTGGCGGGAACCTTCAGGCGGGTGCCCAAATCGCCGGCATATGCCGGAACGTTCTGGGTGGAGGGCCAAACCATGATCTTGTCGCCTGCGCCGTTGGGCTCCGTGCCGGGCATCCACTGAATCACCTGGCCATGGGGTTCGAGGCAGGAGTGGTAAACCACCGGAATGCCGTACTGCCCTTCGCAGACCGCTTCCGCGTCTTTCAACGCCTTGTCGGGGTCGCCGACGACGCGCTCGCCGCCCTGCTTGGCGCGGGAACCCGCGCTCGCCAGATCTTCATCCTTTACGAAATGCGGCAGCACTTCATAGTCGACTTTGATCTTGCGGGTGGCTTCGCGCGCGATCTCCTCGGTGGTCGCCGCGACACCGGCGATCTCCCAGCCCTGATACTGCATCTCCGTGCCGGCGGGCGCGGCCACGTGGACCGACTTGACACCCGGCAACTTCTCGGCCGCGCTCGTGTCGATCGCGGTCACGCGGGCGTGGGCGTAAGGACTGGTCAGGTACGCGCCGAAGAGCACGTCCTTGGGGTGAGTGTCGGAAGAATACTTGGCGCGGCCCGACGACTTGGCGGGGCCATCCAGCCGCTTGAAGCGCTGGCCGATCATCTTCCGCTTTTCCATCGGCGGCCAGCTATAGTCCGGAGTGTTAGCCATTCTTTCCTCCTTTCATGTCCTTCGCGGCCTGCAGAACCGCCTTGCGGATGCCCATGTAGGTGCCGCAGCGGCACAGATTGCCGCCGAGACCATGGTTCACGTCCGCTTCGGTGGGGTTCGGGTGTTCGTCGAGGAAGCCCTTGCAAGCCATGACGAAGCCCGGGGTGCAGTAGCCGCACTGCTGGGCGTCGTTGTCGACGAATGCCCGCGACACCGGATGCAGGTTGTTGCCGGTGGCGAGTCCTTCGATCGTCTCGATGTTCTTGCCTTGCGCGTCGATGGCGAGCACGGTGCAGCTATACACGGTCTTGCCGTTCATGATGACCGTGCACGCGCCGCAGGTGCCCCGGTCGCAGACGCGCTTGGCGCCCGTCATATCGAGGTAGTTGCGCAACGCGTCGACCAGGGTCACGCGAGGCTCAACCGTCAGCTTCATGGGCTTGCCGTTGAGATTGAGAGTGATGGATACAGCGCCCGGACCCGCTACCGCGGCTGCCGGCGCGGCAGTCGCCTCGCTTTCCAATAGGCCGGTACCCAGCGCGCCGCCGCCCAGTCCCACACCGCTGATGAAACCGCGTCGTGAGAAACCGGACTTGGGCTTGACGGGGAGTTCGGAGTCTTTTTTAGAACTCACAGACACCTTCCTTTCGTGCCGTTCTTTTGAATAATGTCAGTCTGGCGAAATCGAGATCAGTATATCACCGCCATGCGGCGGCCGGGCGCGCAATCGGCGGCTATAGAAGTTGCTCCATGAGCCCGATCAGGTATTCCTGGTCCAGTTCTCCGGAGCGGTAGGTGCGGGCGTCGAAATACCGCCACATGGTCTTCTGCTTCTCGAGCGTATAAAAAATCAGCTGCTCCTCAATGAGGTCCTTGTCGAGGAGCGCCTGGTTGAAGGCGCGCACCGCGCCGGAGAGGGTGTACGGGACACGGAAATCCTCCGTCGATACCAGCTCCGGAGTCGCTTCGAATTCGACTTGCAGAATGCGCCCGCGCACGTTGATCTGAATCAGATTGGCCACCTCGTCGTGAAAGGTGTCCGGCGAGAAATCGGGCGGGTCGAGCTCCAATTCCGCGCGCGGAAGGAGCCGGTTGACGCTGTCGACAAACTCCGCACAGAGCGTGAACAGCTCCTGCGCCGCCCGCCGGCGGAGGTTCGCGATGTCGCGCGAGTAGCGGACCGCGTTTTCATCTTTGGCGGATAGCGCTTCGATATCCTTCGCCAGCCGGCGCAGGCGGGCGTCCAACAGGTTATCCGGATGCGGCAAATCGTCTCCCCGCATCATTTGACCATATTCGCCGGGATTCAAGGGCGCTGACGGTTGTCGTGATCCTCCGCAACCAGCAGATCGAGCAGGTCGATGTGAAGGGCGCGGAGGATCACATCCGCCATCTGCGGCGAGAAGATTCGTTTCCCCTTCAGCACGTTGTGAACATGCGGCTGCGAGATACCGGCCATCCGCGCCAGGCGCCGTTCCGTCAGTTCGCCGCTGCGGATCCGATCCCGAAGATGTTCGATCAACCGCCGCTCCAGGTCCTGGAAGTCCATCCGGTGGAAACCCTATTTCTTGGAGCTATAGAGGAGTAATGGAATGCTAGTACCCAAGACTAGGAAATCCCCGATATTGTAAACTCAGGCAAGACCCAATGCATCTGTTCCAAACGAAAGAAAACAAAATAAGTTACAAACTTACTAATGGTACTATGCCTGATAGTTACCAGAATTCCCCTGATATCGGACCCTTGACGTTTCCTAGGCCCAGGCTAGATTGAGAGATAGCAGTTTGAGCCACGCGCCTCGATTCCAATCGGGGCGTCACAGGAGTTCAAAATATGCAATTGAGTCGATCTCACGCAATTGGCCTCGCATTAGCGACGTGTTCGCATTGCGGCGGCCAAGGCATGTGCGAGATCCGCGGAAGTGCGGACCGGCCATGCGATTGCGTTTTTCGGGCCATTTTTAGAGCCTGTTATAACCGTTTCCGCGAGTATGCCCTGCAAGGAGCGCAGACCGGTTCGGTTTCCCTGGAGTACACTCACGGACCCGTCGGGTACCGGATGTACAGCCGCAAACGCGAGGAATATATGGCGGATTTCTGCGTCGTCACCCGCCGGGCCTTGAGCGATTTCGAATACAAGATCTTCCGTTACACGTTTTTATTAGGCGCCGACTGGCGGCTGTGCCAGCGGCAACTCAACCTGGATCGCGGCAATTACTACCATCACCTCTACGACATCGAAGAAAAACTGGGCCGTTTTTACGCCGAATTGGAGCCGTTTCCGCTATACCCGCTGGATGAGTATTTCGGCGGGACAATCCGGAAAGAGAGCATCCGGGCCCGCGCGGCGGCATTGCCACCGATGCGCCGTCCGCGAGTCAGAGTGCGCCTGAGCGCGTAACGTCCACAAAACAACGGAATGCGGGCGCACGGGCCCCGTTCTCCGTACAATGGTGGGTCCGGCATCCCGCATGGACCAACTGACTCACACCGCTACTGGACTGTTTCTGAGCCGCGTCGGACTGAAACGTTGGACGCCGCTGGCAACACCGATCCTCCTGTTGGCGGCCAATGCGCCGGACGCCGATATCGTCACCGCCGCCGGTGGGTCTTTGAACTACCTTCATTTTCACCGGCATCTGACACATTCCCTGATCGCGATGCCCGTGATGGCGCTGCTGCCGGTGTTGTTGGTTCGGCTGGCGGCCCGCAAGCCGGTGAATTGGCTCGGGGCTTGGGCGGCTGCCATGATCGGTGTCGCCTCCCACCTGCTGCTCGATCTGACCAACGTCTACGGGGTCCGGCTCCTCCTGCCCTTCTCTCCCCGCTGGTTGCGTCTGGATCTCACCAACGTGTTCGACATCTGGATCTGGTCGGCCTTGTTCCTTTCGGTGGCTGCGCCGTTCCTGGCGCGGTTGGTGGGATCCGAGATTGGAGCGGGCCGCTCGAAACCAGCCCACCACGGACGGGCCGCCGCTTGGTTCGCGCTGTTTTTCCTTCTGGCGTACAACTGCGGCCGGGCAGCCCTGCACGCCCGCGCCACCGCCATTGCCGAATCGCGCATCTACCAGGAGGAGCCCGCCCTCCGCGTCGTGGCGGTCCCCAATGCGGGGAATCCCTGGCGCTGGCGGGCGGTTATCGAGACGAGAGACTTCTACGCCGTGCAGGAAATCCATCTCGGGGAGGAATTCGATCCGACCCGCGCCGCCATTTTCCATAAACCCGACCCGGATCCCGCGCTCGACGCCGCGCGCCGCGATTACACCATCGACCAGTTCCTGCAGTTTTCGCAATATCCTCTATGGACGGTGTCCCCCGCGCCGGAGCCGGCGGGCGCCAAGATCGTCGAAGTCGTCGACATGCGATTCGGTACGCCGCTCGCTCCCGGATTCATGGCGCGCGCCCTGATCGACTCGCGCCAGCAGGTCATCGACACCTTCTTCCAGTTTGGACGCTTCCGACCGAAGTAAGGCGGCTTCGTGTCCAACCTGAGGGCTTCGACCGATTCCCATCGGCGTCCGCGAAAGGGACAATCGAAGCGTGAACCTTACGGCAGAGTCCGGTTTCGATATCCAGCAGTTGCGCGATTTCACCCTAGGCAATCGCCAGCTCATGGCCGATATACTATGGGCCCTGATCGATGACGCCTCTCGGCAAGCGGGACTTCTCGACGCGGCCATGCGCGATCGGGACGGCCAGCGCATCTGCCGCCATGCCCGTCAATCGGCGCGGGCGTGCATGAATGTGGGCGCCGGCGCGGCCGCCGAATCGCTCCGGGCAATCGAACGCGCCGCTTCGTCGGCCGACTTCGCGGGTTGCCGCGCCGCCCTCGGAAATCTCCGCGCCCAAATCGAGACACTACGCTCCGAGGTGGGGAGACTATAAAGGAAAATAACGCGGAACTCTACTTCGTATTGCCGATCTGGTAGACGTAGATGCTGTGGTCCATCGCGCCGTTGCGGACGTGCACTACTTCGGTCGGCTTCCACCCGCGGATGGGGAACTGGTTGGAGACGACGCGCGCGCCCGGTTTCAGATACTTCTCCAGGTTCGGTTTGAGCCGCTCATTCGAGCTGGTAAGGAAGAACATGGTGACCACGGTCGCCGGGCTGAGATCGACGCGGAAGAGGCTGTCTTCCAGGATGCGGGCGCGGTCCTCCAACCCCAGAGACTTGATCCGCTGCGTAGCCTTCAAACAAAGATCCGGCATGATCTCCACGCCCACCGCATGCGCGCCGAACTTCTGCGCCGCCATGATGACAATGCGTCCGTCGCCGCTACCGAGATCGTAGACGACATCTTCCGCCTTGACGTGCGCCGCTTCGAGCATGCGCGAGACGATGGCTTCCGGAGTCGGGATGTACGGCGCCAGGTTTTCCGCGGCCCCGAATTTTTGAGCGAATGACGAAACAGTGGTAGAGGCGAGGAGCAGCGCGATGGTGAGTGCCCGCATATCTATTGCGAGAACGCGTTGGAACCCGTCGTTCTCCCGAACTTTGATTTTACAATACGGCCGATGATATCGGTCCACGAGAAAAATAAATCGCGCGGGCGCGAGATGGTGTACTCCATGCCCTTGAGATATTTGACCGCGGCGCCGATCGCGTCCCGCCACGGATTGGCCTGCGGATTCAGGCTGTAGTTCATGTAGAAAACCGGCGGTTTCACGTCGGAAAGCTGCTTCAGCGTGTCCTGCGAAATGCCCTCTTCCAGCACGACTTTCGGGCCGGCAAAGATCACCGCGTCCGGCGCCTGCTTCTCGTCCTTCAGTTCCTTCGTGATCAGGGTGGCGAGAAACTCCGTGTCGCCGTGCTTCTGGGTCAGCCGCTTCAGATCGACGGTGCCGAGGTTCAACGACGTGAGCGCCTTGCCGAGCGCGGGAAAATCGATCTGCGACGCGTCATCCTGCCGGTAGAGGACGCGCTGCTCCTGCATATTGAACGCCACGATCGAAAACTTGGCAATCCGCGGATCGCGAGAAATACTGCGCAGAATAGAGATCAGCGCGTTGGTGTCGAGCGGCTGCAGCGTCGCCGACGCATTGTCCTGCGGAGCGAAATTGACCACCACCTTCACGTTCAGTGGCCCATCGTGCTGGGCGCGCTCCACCGGAGGCTCCTGCTTGAACGGCTGGCCTTCAAACGGCTGGATGACCTGCGGAGCGATATCGAGCGCCATCTGTTTATCCTTGCCCGGCAGCGCCGCCTCGATCTCCCAGTTGGAGGAGCAGATCCGCTCCGCCCGGTCGCGCATCATCCAATCGACGTGGTACTTCCCTTCCCCGACGTCGAAAGTCCCGTTGAGGTAGGCCGGTCCGCCGGCGTTCTCTTCAATCTGCGGAACGTTGACGTGCTGCGAGAAGTAAACAGGCTCGTCCGGCCGGCGCTCGGCCGTGACCTTGAAGACCATGGTGAGCTGATTTTCCGAGCCGGCGATCTCTTTCAACGGAAGAGAGACTTCATAACCGGAATGAAATTTGAGGTCGAATCCCAGTTGAGGTTTCACCTGCGTGACGGTGCAGGGCAGGTCTTTACGGATTTCCTGGGCTTCCAGAATGGCGGCGTCCGAGGTAAAGAGCCGGACAGCGCCCCCGGGTCCGGAGGCAGGCATCAAGTCCTGAGCGGGAAGCAAGCCGGAGGCAGCCAGCAGCAGGCAGGGGAGTAGTTCCGCTTTCCCTACCCGCTTCATTCCGTTCCATGAGTGCGGCATCGTCTTGCCGTAAGCACCTGGGATTCCAACGTCCCCGTGAACACTCCCCGCGGCTTGTCTACGTATTATGGCGCAAATCGTTCCTCACGCAAGGAGAAAAGCACACCATGCTGTAAATAGTACTGTAGAACATTTCCCGAGCGGAGAACTGCATATCTTCGGTATGGATCGCACGAAGGCGCAAACGGAGGATATGCCCGCACCCGGCGCTAGGCTACGGCCGCCCGGCGTTTGACGCGCCACCGCGAGACATAGGGCGCCCCGTCCGGCGCCGGTTCCACCGGATATTCCGCGTGGAT
The DNA here is from genome assembly GCA_964608645.1 of uncultured Solibacteraceae bacterium. Taxonomy (GTDB): domain Bacteria; phylum Acidobacteriota; class Terriglobia; order Bryobacterales; family Bryobacteraceae; genus CAZSQK01. Next base: position 64,397 of record CAZSQK010000014.1, read on the forward strand.
CTCGTCGAGCATGCCGGTGACGTGCAGGGAGCCGGCGTCGAACCCGTAGGCGCGCAAGGCGGCGCGGACCTCGTCGAGCTGCGCTTCGTAAGCGGGGAATTCGACGAGCGTGGTTGCCTCGGTCTCCTCGTGATTGTCGGGATAGCGGTAGACCAGCGCCGCATCGTGGTAAATCTGCGGATTGATCGGGAAATTCAATTGGGCCAAAGCTTCGAGAAGAGACTCGAGATGCCTCGGATCAACATGGATGGAAATGGAGACCAACGCCCCTTCACGTCCACACAGCGCGCCTGTACTCATGCCACACCTCACGCATCCGGCGAAGGGGCAGCCCAAAAACAAAAAACCCTGGAGCCTAAAGGCGTCCAGGGTCGAAATGTTTTCGAACAGACCGACTCACCTTTAGCACTTTTTTTCGTGGTTGCAATTAGACGGGCCCGAAAAGCCCTAAATCAATCCACGTCACCTTAACGATATCATTACCCGGCTCCGCAGGCAATAGAATTCGTCGAGGGGCCGCACCGGCGGCTCGGCAATGCGGGGAAAACAGCGTCAAACCATTGCGATAGCGGGCCGGCAATGCTAGGCTCAAGCAATCTGGAGGAATCTCATGAGAAAGCTGTCGCTGGGGCTGCTCGGCATTTTGGCTAGCGCCAATCTGTTCGGCCAGGCGGTCCAACCGGCCAAGACGCATCTGAAAGTCGGAGACGCCGCCCCCGATTTCACCCTCAACTCGACGCAGGGCGGCAAGGTGAAACTGTCGGATTTCCGCGGCAAGAATACCGTGGTGCTGGCGTTTTATCCGGCGGCGTTCACCGGTGGCTGAACGAAGGAATTCTTGGCATACCAGGCTGGTATTGCAAAATTCAACGAGAACGACACCAAGGTCTTTGGAATCAGCACCGATAACACTCCTTCCCAACGCGAATTCGCCGCGAAGAACAACATTTCCGTCCCATTCCTGAGCGATTTTGCCAAGCGCGAAGTCTCAGCCGCATACGGGGTCCTGAACAAGGACGCCGGGGTGGCGAACCGCGCCACGTTCGTGGTCGATAAGGAAGGAAAGATCACCTTCATCGAAGAAGGGAATGCCGCGATCGATCCGACCGGGGCGACGGAGGCGTGCAGCCGGGCTGCACATAAATCGGGGCAGTAGGAAAGAAGTCAACCGGGGCTGATCTCGGTCAGCTCCAGTCGTAGCAGAGTTCCACACTTTCCGCACACCGGCGAACCGTCATCGGTCAAATAGACCGAGATGGAATCGCACCGGGCGCAGGCCGCAGTTGGATCGGCGGCTTCCGGAAGCGGATCGGGCGGCACGATCCCGGAGAGAGTGCCGCCCGTCACCGTCGTGATGGGTTCGAACGTCGTACCGCAATCGGCACACACGTGGTTGTAGCAGCAGTTGGGTGTGCAACTGTAGAACACATCTCCCGACCCACAGGTCGGACACGCGATAGCCAGCTTACGGGTCTTCACCGGATTATTTCGCCGGCGGGGGTGGAACCGGCATCGCGGGCGGGGCCGGAGCCGTCCCGAAAAACGTGGGATCCATTTCGACCGCTGATTTCTTCTGCAGTTCGTCCATCACCTTCTGCGCCTGTTCGGGGCGGAGACGCTTCTCCAAGTCCGGCTTCAACTCTTCGTAGGATTTGCTATCGATTTCCTCGACTTTGATGATGTGGTAGCCAAACGGCGTCTTCACCGGCTGGCTCAGCTCGCCCTTCTTCATCGCAAAAGCAGCCTCCTCGAACGGCGGGACCATCTGGTTGTGTCCGAAGAAACCCAGATCGCCGCCATTGGAGCCCGAACCGGTGTCGTCCGAAAGTTCGCGGGCGAGCGCTGCGAAATCAGCGCCATCCACGATTTTCTTGCGGATCTCCTGGGCCTTCGCGAGCCCCTCGGCGTCGGTCAGGTCCTTCTGCCCGGGCCGGACGGCCAGGGGCGATCCCGCGACGCGAATCAGAATGTGGCGCGCATGCACACGCTCGAACTCGCCTTTGTGCGTGTCGTAATACTTGTGAATCTCGGCCTCATCCAGCTTGGCATCTTTCCCGAGCTGATCGTAGGTCATGCCCGCCAGCATATTCGCGTTTTGAAACATGGACTGAATCTTGTAGGCCGCCGATTCGTCCAGCTTGCGCTTCTTGCCCTCCTGGGCCAGCACGAGAACATGCACGACATTGTCGGCAAACTGTTTACGGCCGGCGCCGCGGGCATTCGCCTGAAACTGCGGGGGCAGGGATTGGATGATCTGATCGAACTGCGCGGCGGTAATTTTCTGATCCCCGACGGTGAGCACCACCTTGTCGGGAGGAACCGAGGGCATCGGTTTGGGCTCTTCGGTAGAAAGGGTAACACTCGGCGCCGCGCTCGGCTGTGCCGGCTTGGGCGGAGTCTGAGCCAGCAGACACGCCGCCGGACACACCAATAGCATAGTGCGGAAAAACGTCATTTCTTTATCATAACAGCGGAGGGCCGAAGCGCTCTATCCGGCAGGTTCGACGATCGCCGACATCGATCCCTTCGAGCGCTGCAGCCGCCAGTCCGGACCGTAACTCTGAATCTGATCGCGCGCGAATTCGGCCTGCGGGAGTTCGCAGGTGATCAGAACCGTGCGGCCGCAGCGGTCGACCTCCTCGGCGTGCCGGTATGCCTCGTCCAGGCTGAAAATGAAGATCCGCTGGAGCATCTCGATCACGTAATCGTACGTGTGGTCGTTGTCGTCCAACAGCACCACCCGATAGAGAGGGACATGCTCCTCGCGTTCGACTGCTTCGGTCTCCGGGACCACCGAGGGCTTCGGCATCGGTTCTCAGTATCCGCCATTTCGCGTCACAATGGGAGCATCGCCGATGCGTAGACCGGTCTATCTCGACCATCACGCCACCACGCCGGTGGATCCGCGCGTGCTCGAGGCGATGCTGCCGTATTTCGGCGGGAAATTCGGCAACGCCGCCAGCCGCAGCCACCAGTTCGGATGGGAGGCGGAGAAAGCGGTGGATCTGGCGCGCACCCGGATAGCGTCTCTGGCCGGCGCCCACGCGCGCGAGATCGTGTTTACCAGCGGCGCGACCGAGTCGAATAATCTGGCCCTCAAGGGCGCCGGGGCCGCTCATATCGTAACGATGGCCACCGAACACAAGGCCGTGCTCGATCCCGCGCGGAGAGCCGGATGCCGCCTCACTGTGCTGCCGCCGAAATCGGACGGGCTCATCGACCTCGACCGACTGCGCGAGGCCCTCGGCGCGGAGCCCACGCTGGTCAGCGTCATGTACGCGAATAACGAGATCGGGGTCATCCAGCCGATCGCAGAAATCGGCGCGATCTGCCGCGAATGGGGCGCCCTTTTCCATTGCGACGCGGCGCAGGCGTTCGGCAGGATCCCGGTGAACGTGGAACGGGACGGCATCGACCTGCTGTCGGTCAGCGCGCACAAGATGTACGGGCCGAAGGGCGTGGGAGCGTTGTATGTCCGCCGCAAGCGGGCGCGGCTGACGCCGCAGATGGATGGCGGCGGACACGAATTCGGGATGCGCTCGGGGACGCTCAACGTGCCGGGAATCGTCGGATTCGGCGAGGCGGCATCGCTCTGCGCCGCGGAAATGGCGGAGGAGGGCCGGCGGGTGGCCGCTTTGCGCGATCGTCTTTGGGAGTCGCTCGCGGAGGCGCTGGACGTGACGGTGAACGGCTCGATGAGCCGCCGCCTGCCCGGCAATCTCAACGTGAGCTTCCGCGGGATCGACGCCGATGCGCTGCTGATGACCATGCCCGAGATCGCGCTCTCGACCGGATCGGCGTGCACCTCGGCGACGGTCGAGCCGAGCCATGTGTTGCGGGCAATCGGACTGTCCGGCGGGATGGCGCGCGGCGCGGTGCGTTTCGGGGTGGGTCGTTTCAATACCGAAGCAGAGATCGATTGGGTGGCGGGGCGGATCATCGAATCGGTTAAGCGGCTGGACAGTCTGACGCCCCGGTAGACGCGCTAGGTCAGCCGGCCAAACCGGCGATTCGACGCGGGCGCGTCGAATCCCAGGGCAAGGGCGGCGATCCCGCCGAACAACGCCGCGGCGCCGATTCCCGCCCAGGTGAAATGGGCCCGCGGAGCGGGGGCGCTGCGGATCGTGAGAATGACCGCGCCCGCCACGACCGTCCCCACTGCGATCCATTGATACAGCCGCAATCCGGCGACGATGCGCGTCTGCGGCTCTCCGCGATACGCCTCTTCGACAAACCGGCCGAGGCCGTTGAGCATCAGGAAGACACCGCCGATCGAGGTCAACGGAGCCCTCACGCTCCAGAGCCGAGTGACCACGAGGGCCGTCGCGAGATTGCAGAGAATCGAATACAGCGGCGTGGGGTGCACCGGGACGCCGCCGAGCCCCGCGCGGCACACCCGGGAGTGCGGGCGCCGGTAGCGGATGCCGATACGCCAGTCCGCGGGACGGCCGTGGCAGCAGCCCTGGACGAGACAGCGCAGCCTGCCGAGCGCCTGTAGCCAAGGGCCCGCTACGCTGTACGCTCCCATCAAGAGCCACGGATCGGGCGCGAGACACGAAGCGGCCATGACGCTGAAAAGGCCTCCGTAGAAGCCGAACGGGCGGAGCAGCTTCGACGATCCTTCGACCCATTGCGCCCAGAGAGCGGCGCCGGCGAGTCCGGCGGCCGCCGTGACCAGGACCATGCGCGGATCTCCGGCGAGGGCCGCGACAATCGCGAGACACACAAATGTCGAAAGTCCTCCGTAGAAGGCATGATCGATGAGACGAAAGGGCCCGGCCCGCCATTCCCGCCAACTGTTCGCGATGCTCTCGGTGAGACGGCGAAGGCGCTCCCAGACAGTATCGGCGCGCAGCAGGAAAACGCCTGCTGCGGCGCCGCCCACGACGTCGGCAATCGAGTGCATGCCGTTCATGACGCAACTGAAGCCGACAGCCGCTGCCCAGAGGCGGGCCAGTCTCGAACGTGTCGCACCGGCCACGAGGATCGCCCAGATCACGTGAAAGGAGGGGAGCGCCTCGGCTGGCATATCGAGCGACCGCTCGAGGCGGAGGAGACTCGCGAGAGCGCCGGCGCCTTCGAACGGCCGGAACGGCGCCTGCGTTGGAATGAAGAGATAGAGTGGAAATACCAGCGCCATGGCCAGCCACGATCGGATCATCAGCGCGCGCAGGTCGCGCTTCGACGGGGTCAGCAAGGGCGCCGCCATCGCTCCGAGATACGTGCTGGCATAGATCGCTTCGGTCCACGTCCAGACAGGGAGGCCGGTTTCGAACGGCAGGCGCGTGTCGATGGAACCGCGCTGCACGCCGAGCGCGGCGATGATCTCATAGATGGCCAGCCATGGGAGCAGGACGAACAGCCCGTATCGCAGGCATTCCGGAAATGCCGGGCGGTCCGAAGTTGGCGGAGGAAGGCAGCGGATCGCCTTCACGGACTCGGCGCCGAAACGGCGAAGCAAGTCGGGCTTTTCGTGGCCGTATACCAGGGCGGCGCAGCCCAGGGCCGTTGCCGGGACCACCAGCCATAAGCCGGAAGAGGATTGCGCCGCCATGGCCACTCCGCAAGAGAGCAGACAGCACCCGACGTAGATGGGGTGTGGAAATAGAGCATAGATGCCGCCTTCAACCAGGCGCGGCAGCGGGAAGGCATTCATCGGCAGTCCCCCGCCCCGGCGCCACAAAGCCCATACCCCGGCGGCGAAGAGAGACAACCCGGCGCAGGCCAACACGGCGGCCAGGGGACCGTTGCCATAGACGGGCAGCAGAACCACCCAGGAAGTCTCGCGGGCCCACACAACCAGGAGTGCCGGCAACGCCGCGCAGAACAGGACGCCGTAGGCGATACGGGCGATTACGGCCATTCCACCACCTCGTGGATGCTCCATCCGTAGTCGGCATCCTCGCCGGGAACGGTGAGCGTCGACCGGCTGCGCCACTTGCGCTCTTCGACCTGGAAGATCCGCGCCGGCGCGACACGACGCAAACCGGGAATGGCGTCCAGCACCGTCGCTCCGAGGGCTCCGTGGCGGATCGTGAGGCCACGGTCGAAGGTGGCGCGCGTGCCGTCGCCGAGCAGGATCTCGTCGTCATCCAGGCGAATGGGGACCGCCTCATGGCCGTTCTGAAACACCAGACGGATGCTGACCTCGCCCTGCCAGTCGATCCAGATCAATGAGTGGCGGGAAGACAGGAAGCGGCCCCAGCGCAGCTTGCGGATCGGCAGACGCCAAGGAGGAATCGTCAGCCGCAGGCATTCGACATAGCCCAGGCCAGCGACAGCGCAGGTCGAAGCGGCGCTTCCAGGAACCAGGCAGCGCCAGTCGACGATGCCGTGTTTGCCCTCCAAGAGGCGGCGGTGGATTTCGGTGGGGCCGCGCCTCCAGCGGGCGTCGATGGCCAGGGAGGGCGCTACCCAGCGGATTTCGGAGGCGCGGGACAAATCGGGCTGCCACCCGGTGAGGGAGTGGCGCTGGCCGGCGGCATCGAGGACACTGGAATAGGGAATCGAGAAGCGGCCGCAGCGCAAATGGGCGCAGTATCCGAGCCAGAAGTCGCCATCGGCCGAAACGGCGTCGGCGTACCATTTGGTGAGCTCGAACACGGAACAGGCGGCGCCTGTTCCCACCATGATATAATTTTGAAGTCTTTCCTGTTCACAACACCCAGGAATATCTATGCCTAAGCTCAAGACACACAAAGGTGCGTCCAAGCGGTTCAAGAAGACCGGCACGGGCAAAGTGGTTCGCAGCCACGCGTTCGGCCGTCACATCTTGACCTCGAAACCGCACAAACGCAAGAAGAAGCTGCACAAGAGCGTGGTGGCCGACGCGGCCGATCAGCCCGTTCTGAAGCGGATGCTCCCCTACTAAACGGGGTGAGCGCATTGCGCGGACGGAGCGCGTGGCACGTGCCCGACCCGCCAATTTTTAAATATAAGGAGATGAAACGTGCCCAGAGTTAAACGAGGAACCCACCGCCGGGCATCCCGGAAGAAAGTGCTGGAACAGGCTTCCGGCTATTTCCTGACGAAGAGCAAGCTGTACCGCGCAGCCCAGGAAGCTGTCGAGCGCGGCCTGAAATTCGCTTACGTCGGCCGCAAGAACAAGAAGCGCGACTACCGTTCGTTGTGGATCGTCCGCATCAACGCGTCGTGCCGCGCGGCCGGCATTTCCTACAGCCAGTTTCTGCACGGACTGAAGGCCGCGGGGCTCGACCTCAACCGCAAGGTCCTGGCGGACGTGGCACTGCACGATGAGGCGGGTTTCAACGCGCTCGTCGCACAGGCGCAGGCGGCGCTGCAGAAAGCGTGACCGAGAGTATGTTTCCAGTGCCTCAAGAATCCGATTCGCTGAGCAGCCTGGAAGAGCGGATCCAGCGGGCCGTCCAACTCGTGGCGCGATTGCGCAAGGAGAAGGAGGCCGCGCTGGCCGACGCCACGGCTGCGCGCGCCGAAGCGGCCGAAGCCCGCGGCGAATCCGACCGGCTCAGCGAGGAAGTGCGAACCCTGCAGGCCGAGCGGAAACAGGTCCGCAACCGCATCGAGCGGCTGCTGGGTCAGATCGACGAACTCAACGCCGGGTAGCCCTGCTCCCGGTTTGACTGGAGAGCGCCAGATGGAGAGCGGTCCGGAGAAACAGCCCGTCCGGGTGACCATCCTGAGCCGGCCATACACCTTGCTGGCGACCGGAGATCCACGGGAAGTCGAGCAGGTGGCGGCGAGCGTGGACCAGTTGATGCTCTCCATCGCCGGCAAGGCCCCCAATGCCGATTCCACCCGGATCGCCGTCCTGGCATGTCTCCATCTGGCCGACCAGTTGCGGCTCGCGCAGCGGGAGCTCGAGGAATTGCGCCAGCACAAGGACACCAGGTCGGGCGAGTACGCGGCGATGTTGGAACGGCTGATCACATCCGTGGAGGAACTTTCCGCATGATCAAGATGCTGGCAATTCTGGTGGGTGGGATCGCGCTCGCGGCGGTCTCCGGTTATCAGGCCGAAATCGCCGAATGGCGCAAGCAGCGCGAGGAGCGTCTCAAAGGAGAAGGCGGCTGGCTGAGCCTCGCGGGACTGTTCTGGCTGCACGATGGCGCCAACCGTTTCGGCAAAGACCAGGGCAACGAGATCGTGCTTTCGGACGGTCCGGCGCAAGCCGGCGTCTTTCAACTGCACGACGGCAAAGTGACCGTGACGACTGACGGTCAGACGCGCACGCTCGCGCCCGACTCCGCCGATGTCGCAAAGGTTGGCCGGCTGAACCTGTTCGTGATCAAACGCGGCGAGAAGTACGGCATCCGCGTGAAGGACCCCGAGAGCGAGTACCGGCGAAACTACCACGGCATTCCGTCGTATCCCGTCAGCGAGGCCTATCGCGTGACGGCGAAGTGGGTCGCCGAGCCCCGTAAAATTCCGATCCTGAATATCATCGGCATAACCGAGGAATCGGAGAACCCCGGTTATGCGATGTTCCGGCTGGGCGGCAAGGAACTCCGGCTCTATCCGATCCTGGAGGAGCCCGGCGCGAAGGAGTTGTTCTACATTTTCCGCGACCTGACGACGGGGAAAGAGACGTATCCCGCGGGACGTTTTTTCTATTCCGACATGCCGAAGGATGGCAAGGTCGTGCTCGATTTCAACAAAGCGTACAATCCGCCCTGTGCCTTCACACCCTATGCGACCTGCCCGCTTCCGCCGAAGGAGAATCATCTCCCGCTCCGCATCGAGGCAGGCGAGAAGACCTACCACTAGCGCTGGACGTCCTTTGGGCTACGAAGGCAGTCCCGGCCCCACGTAGCCACGCAATGCTTCGAGACTTCGATCGGTCTCCGGCATCTTCGAGATGACGTTCTTGTGCACCCGCAGGAACAACTCCACGATCTGCGGGTCGCGCCAGCCGCGATCGGCTTCGTGGCAGATGGTGGCGAGCGCTTCGCTTGCTCCCAACGCCGGCTTATAGGGACGTGGACTCGTCAAGGCGTCATAGATGTCCGCGACTTGCAAAACCCGCGCCAGCACGGGGATCTGTTCGCCCCGCAGTCCGTCCGGGTAGCCGGAGCCGTCCCAGCGCTCGTGATGGTGGCGGATGATCGGCAGAACATCGCCCATGGACTTCAGATGGCGGCAGATTTCTTCTCCCCGCGTCGAATGACTCCGCATGATCACCCATTCTTCCGCGGTCAGACCGCCGGGTTTGAACAGGATCGAATCGGGGATTCCCACTTTCCCGACGTCGTGGAGAAAGCCGCCGCGATACAACGCCAGCAAACAGGGACGATCCATCCCCATGGCGATGCCGACTGTCACGGCGACGAACGCGAGCCGCTGACAATGCCCGGCGATGTGATGGTCGCGCTGCTCCACCGCTTCCGCGAGAGCGAACAGGATTCCCTCCTGATCCTCTTGTGAGTAGTCGTCGTGCAGGGATGCCGCGACCGCCAACCGCGCCAAACACGCCTGCTTGTTGGATCTACGGGCCATAAGTTCTACTAGGTATATCGGCCTGTTTATCTGAAAGACTAGGTACTAAGGCAAATTACCGCCTGGTTACCGTCAGCGCTCTCCAGGCGCTGTTCCCCGCCGCATCGTAGGCCCTTACGACCACGACCGTGTTGCCCACGTACAAGGGCACGGTCGCCGACCACGACGCCGTTCCCGCCGCCAATCCCGAATCGCCCGTGGAGGTGGTCCACTTGACGGATACGACTCCCGTGTCATCCGACGCGCTGCCGCCGATCGCGATGCTCGAGGCCGTGGTGACGACGGTATTCGTCGCCGGCGAAGCAATCCGCAGCGCCGGCGGGGTCCGGTCCGGCGCAGCCGGCGGGGTGGGGGGTGGAGGATTGGGTGGCGGCGGAGGGGGCGGTGGCGGCACGACCGGGGGCGTCACCGGCGGCGCCGCGCCACCCGATTTGACCGCCGGACCGTACACATTCTGGATCGCCGTGATGTCTTCCGTGGTCAATCCGGCAGCCAGGCGGTAGTACGGGTACATCACGGCGCCCGGCTGGTCCGAGTGTCCCAAACCCAGCGCGTGACCGGTCTCATGCAGAACCACCGTGTACAGGTCGATACTGCCCCCGATGTGCCAGTCCTCATCGGCGTCGAGGTGCATGTCGCCCGCCACGGGCTCCGGATTGGGCGGCGCAGGGTAATAGGTATGGGCGAGCGAGCCGCCCGGACCATCGAAGGGCAAGCCGTCCCCATGGGCCCCCTGAAAGAAGCCCACGGTGACGGTGCGCGGCGAGTCCGGCGCATCTCCCGGAGTCAGCGTCACATTGCCGTACTTCTCCCATTCGCGGAAGGCGCGCTCGATCTCGCCGCGCGCGGCATTCGCTTCCAGTTTCGCCGTCAGGGACTGGATGAAATAGTGAAGGGCCGCGGCGCCGCTGGCGTCCCTGGACCATGCGCCGACGGCAGCGGTGTACGAAGCCGCCGCGCCTTGCACGGTCACCGGGCCCGAGCAGGCCATCACCCGCTGCCGCGACGCCAGATCGGGCGAGGCCGGCAGCACGTAGACCACTTCGTCATCCCCCACGACATCCGCGATGCGCGCGGCCGGCCCCGCAGCCAGCAGGTCGCCAGGCCGCAGATCGGGGTGTTCGAGGAGATCGAAACCATTCTCCTTCAGCCACTCCCGCGCGGCAGTCATGTCGGCGCCGGGCCGGAACTGCACGATGTATGCGCCGCCCGCGGAGGCCGCCACGCGCGGGCTGACCTTGGACTGCGCCGCCGCGGACGCCGCGCCGAGCAGCGCGAGAAGCGGCAGAGTGAGATTTCGCATTTTGGGCTCCATAATTCTTTTCGTGAGAAGTGAGAATTATGTGAGGCCGCGCGCACCAGTATCTCGATATGAGGTGTTTCCTTGTGGCGGCAGCCTGCCTGGGGGCGCTGCGCGCGGGCGATGCCCCGCGCCCTCTCTACCGCATGGAGGCGGTGGCAGGCAGCGCGAATATCGGGGACGGCGGTCCAGCCGCCACGGCCCAACTCACCAGCGTCCAGGGAATCGCCGTAGACCGGTGGGGGAACCTCTACATCTCCGACACCGACCGTCACCGCGTGCGTAAGGTCAACGCCTTCGGCCTCGTTTCCACGCTGGCCGGCACCGGCGCCTGCGGCTTCAGCGGCGACGGAGGGCCCGCGGCGGGCGCGCAGTTGAACCTGCCCTATGGGCTCGCCGTCGACCTGGCCGGCTACGTCTATATCGCGGACCTCGGCAACCAACGGGTGCGGCGTGTCGCGCCCGATGGAACCATCGTCACGATCGCGGGGAATGGCCGCAAAGCGTCCGGGCCGGACGGAGGCCCAGCCATCGACTCGCCGCTGTTGACGCCGCGCAATGTAGCCGTCGACGCGGCCGGCAATCTCTACATCTCCGAGTTCGAGGGCCATCGCGTGCGCCGCGTCGCTCCCGACGGCAAACTGTCGACGGTGGCGGGAACGGGCGTCGCCGGATTCCGCGGCGACGGCGGACCGGCGTCCGTGGCGCAGGTGGGCTTCCCCGCCGGTCTGGCGGTGGACCGGTCGGGCGCGGTCCTGGTAGCCGATTCGCAGAATCAGCGCGTCCGCAGGATCGTCCCCGGCGGCGTCATCACAACGGTGATCGGCGGAGCCGCCGCCACGGCGCTCGCTACCCCCCTGGCGCTCACGGTGGATTGGGTGGGCACGATCTATGTCGCGGATTCGAGCAACATCGTGCGGTCCTATTCGGCCGGCGGCGCGTGGTCGAACGTGGCCGGGACTGGCACCCCGGGGTTTGCGGGCGACGGCGGACCGGCGCGGTCGGCGCAGGTGAGCGCGGTGCGGGACCTGGCGGCGGACGGGTCGGGGAATCTCTACGTGGCCGATGGCGTGCGCGTGCGCCGTGTCGATGGGCGCGGCATCATCCAGACCACCGCCGGCGACGGCTATCTGCATGCCGTCGGCGACGGACTGTCGGCCACCGCCGCGCTGTTGTCGCAACCGATGGCCGTCGCGTTGGACGCGGGCGGTTCGCTGTATATTGCGGACAGCGGCACGAACCGCATCCGGCAGGTAATGCCAAACGGCACGATCCGCACCCTCGCGGGAACCGGGTTCGCGGGTCCGGGGCCCGATTCGGGGCCCGCCCTCGGGTCGGCGCTGCATGCGCCGATGGGCGTCGCCGCCGGGTCGGGCGGGAGCGTGACCCTGGCGGACACGTTCAACCATCGGGTCAGCGAGGTCGCTCCCGACGGCCGCATCCGCACGGTGGCGGGAACCGGCAAGGGCGGCATCGGGCCGGAATCGCAACCCGGCCCGCAGACGCCACTGCGGGGGCCGCGCGGCGTGTGTTTCGACCGGGCGGGCGCGGTGTACGTCGTCGACACGTCGAACCACCGCGTCTTGCGCGTGCCGCCGGCCGGACTCGTGGAAACGATCGCGGGCAATGGGGCGCCCGGCGACGCGGGGGACGGCGGGCCGGCGCGCACGGCACAACTGAATCAGCCGAGTTCCTGCATGCTGGACTCCTCGGGCAACCTGTTCCTCGCCGACACCTTCAGCCACCGCATCCGCAAAGTCGCGCCCTCGGGCGTGATTTCGACGGTCGCGGGGACGGGCGCCGCGTCGTTTTCGGGCGACGAGGGTCCCGCAACGGCCGCCACGTTGAACAGCCCGCGCGGCGTCACCGTGGACGACGGCGGCAACATCTTCATCGCGGACACGGGCAATCAGCGCATCCGCCAGGTGACGCCCGATGGCGCGATTCACACCATCGCCGGCACTGGGACGCCCGGGTACGGCGGCGATGACGGACCCGCCGCGGCGGCGCTGGTGAACGGGCCGGCGGGACTGTTCCTCGATGGAGCCGGAAACCTCTACTTCGCCGATTCGGGCAACGACCGGGTGCGCCGGCTCGTTCCCGAGCGGGCGGTGGTGGCCCCGCCTCCCGCCGTGACGCTGCTTCCGCCCCTCACGGCTGTCAACGCCGCCAGCATGCGGCAGGGGCCGGTCGCGCCCGGCGAGATGGTCGTGATCTACGGGGAAGGACTCGGTCCGGAAACCGGCGTGGCGGGCGAACGCGACGCCTCCGGCCTGCTGCCGAACCTCGTGGCCGGCGTCGAGGCGCGATTCGACGGCGTTCCCGCGCCCATTTTCTACGCGCAGGCAGGGCAGGTCAATGTGCAGGCGCCGTACACCCTCGCGGGGAGCGGGGCAACGCACGTGCAAGTCCTCAACCACGGCAATTCCGCGGGAAGCCTCGACCTGGCGGTGGCGGCGGCCAACCCAGCCCTGTTCCCCGTAATCGTGAACCAGGATGGCGAATTCAACTCGCAATCGACCCCGGCGCCACGCGGAACGCTGGTCACGCTCTTCGGCACCGGCGAAGGGCTCACCGATGGCGCAAATATTTCCGGCATGGCCGCTGCCGCGCCGTATGCCCGTCCGATGCTACCGGTCGCGGTGACCGTCGCAGGAATCTCCGCCGAGATTGTCTATGCTGGCGCGGCGCCCGGGTTGACCGGCGAGTTGCAGGTGAATGCGCGCGTGCCGGGAGGCTACGTGCCGCCCGGCCCGGTTGCCGTGGAATTGACCATTGGGAGATTCACCGCGCCCGCCGTCACGATGTGGGTGAAGTAGCGGGGAGGCCCTGCGCTACGATGGCAGGATGCGCCCCGTCGCACTGACCATTGCCGGATCCGATCCCAGCGGCGGCGCCGGAATTCAGGCGGACCTCAAGACCTTCCACCAGTTCGGCGTGTACGGTGAGGCTGTCGTCACTTTGCTCACCGTGCAGAACACCGAACGGGTCGCGCGCGTCGAGGTCCTGTCCGAAGATCTGGTGCTCGAGCAGCTGGCGGCGGTGCTGGAAGACATTCCTCCCCAGGCGGCCAAGACCGGCGCGCTGGGTTCCCCGGGAATGATCCGGGCGGTGGCGCGGGCCGCCGCACAGTTCCGATTCCCACTCATCGTCGATCCGGTCATGGTGAGCAAGCACGGCGCGCCCCTCGGCGGAGGCGGATGGGAGGAACTCCTGCCGTTCGCGGCGCTCGTGACACCCAATCTTCCCGAAGCCGAAGCCCTCACCGGGACCACAGACATGCGGCTCGCCGCCGCGCGGCTGTGCGGCATGGGCGCGCGGGCCGCCCTGATCAAGGGCGGGCATCGCGCGGGAGACGCCCTCGACGTGCTCTTCGACGGCGTCGAGTGGACCGAGCTCCCCGCCCCACGGATCGAGACGCGCCATACGCATGGCACCGGCTGCACCTATTCGGCGGCGATCACGGCCGGTCTCGCCACGGGCCTTTCCCTGCGCGACGCCGTGGCGCGGGCCAAGCGATTCATCGACGCGGCAATTCGATCCAATCCGGGCCTCGGCCACGGCTGCGGCCCCGTCAATCACTTCGCGGAGGTCAAATGAAATTCGAGGAACTTCTGATCGCGGCGATCCAACGGTCCGAGATTCCGCTGCGGTTCGAGCCCGGCGCCGAAGAAGCCGTTGCCAGGCCGGTGATCGAGATGTTGCAGTCATGGGTGGCGGCGCATCTGCTGGGGGAAGCCGAATCGGAGTTCGACGCGGGCTATCGCGCGCTGGCGGCGCAGTTGCTCGCGGAACTGGACGGGTCGGCCAATCTTCCCGAATGACGCGCGTTATCCTGGAATCTGATGACCAAGGTACAGATCCGGTTCAAGCTGCAAAGGCCGCTCGACGACGTGCTGCTCGCGCGCCTCTCCGACGCCCATGCGTTCTACGGGATTCAGCGAGTGACTCTCTCGCCCGCCATGGACAGCTTGACCGTCGAGTACGACGCAACGCGCTTGAGGCCGGACGAAGTCGAGTCCGCTTTCGCCGGCGCCGGCATCCCGGTAGAGGCGGCATAGCGCAAGCTTCCAACTTGCCCTGCCAGCGTCCTCGCTGGCATTTGGGAAAACCGTGTGCGGCGCAACGGTTTTTTAACGGAAACAAACAACTTACACGTCAAAAACCGTTTTTTAAAACGGTTTTGCCGATCCAGCGGCCACGATTTACTCGTAGCGTAACGCCGTCAATGGATCGACCTTCGAGGCTCGCCGCGCCGGCAGATACGCGGCTGCGGCTGCCGCCACGCCAAGCGCCAGGGCGGCCGCCGCTACCACGGCGGCGTCGTGCGGCTTGACGCCGTACAGCTGGCTGGCCGTGAGTTTCGATAGCGCCAGCGCGGCCGGCACCCCGGCGGCCAGTCCGATCCCGAGAATCCACATCATCTCGCGCAACACCATCGTGCGAATCCGCGCCGGCGGTGCGCCCAGCGCGATGCGGATGCCGATCTCGCGCGTGCGCCGCGTGACGCTGTGCGCCATCACGCCGTACAGCCCGAGCATCGCCAGCACCGTCGCCAGGATCGCGAAGGCCGCCGCCAGTTGCAGCACGATCTCGTCGTTGCGGATGTTGCGGCGCACCTGCGCGTCCAGCGTGCGCAGGTTCTCGAGAGGCAGGTCGGGGTCGAGATTCCGCATCACCCGGCGCACCTGCTGGAACATCTGGTCGGCCGGCAGCGCCGAGCGCAAATAGAAGTTGAGGCCGTTGAGTCGCTTGTCTTGACGCCATGGGGTGAAGAAGAGGTTGACCGGCGGCTGCTTGACCCCCGAGTAATGACTGTCTTTGACAACACCGACGATTTCGATGTCGAACTTGCCATCGGTCGCTATCTTCAGCCCCATCGGATTGCGCCCTTCGAGGAACGCCTTCACGAACTGCTGGCTGACGATCGCCACCCTCGGCGCCCCCTGGTTGTCGGCCTCGGTGAACTCGCGCCCGGCGATCAGCGGAACGCCCATCTTGCCGAAATAGCCGGGACCGATCTCATTGAACCGCCCGTTGGCCCCGTTATTGATCGCGGCCGACGCGCCTTCGATCTTCACGCCCGTGCCCCAGTTGCTGCCCGCAATCAGCGGCACCAGCGCCGCCGCCACGCTGCGCACTCCCGGAATGGCCGCCAGCTCCGCCTCCGCCCGTTCGAACAGCGCCCGGCACTGCTCCGGTTTGTAGGCATTTAGAGACGGCGAGATCCCGAAACCGATCACGTTCTCCGTGTTCATCCCGAGATCGACGTGCAGCAGATTCACCAGGCTCTTCAGAAACAGGCCGGTGGGAATCAGCAGGATGGCCGCGATCGTGACTTGCACGCAGACCAGCGCTTTGCGAAGGCGCGCCGTCCCGCCGGCGGCCGACGAATTCCCCGATTCGTCCTTGAGGGTCATTGCCACCGGCGCCCGCGCGCCGTCCCATGCCGGGTAGAGTCCGAAGAGCAATCCCGTGAGGATCGACAGCCCGACGGCGAAAAGCAGCACCGGCCATTCCAACTCCGACGTCACGAAATAGACCGGCTCGTCGCCGGCAATCCGCGAGATCAGCAGCCGCAGCGTCGCTTGTCCGATGAGGATCCCGGCCACGCCGCCGGCCGTCGCCAGCAATAGCGCTTCGGTCAGCAGTTGCGCCATCAACTCGCCTCGACCCGCGCCCATCGCCGAGCGAATCGCCATTTCCCGCCGCCGCTGCGCGGACCGCGCCAGCAGCAGGTTGGCCGCGTTCGCCATGGCGATCAGCAGCACCATCGCGGTGGCCGCCATCAGGATCAGCAGCGGGGTCCTGCGATCGTCCCGGTTGCCGCTGTTTCCCTGTTTTCCGTCGACCACGCTGAGACGCGACTGGCGATAGCGTTCGATCCGCTTCGGGTCGCGGAACTTCACGGTCTTGGCGTGCTCCTCGACAATCGAACGGTACGTGCTGTTCAACGCCGCTGCCGCCTGCTCCCGCGTCATGCCGGGCTTCAGGCGGCCGACCAGGTACAGGTAATAATCGTCATACCGGTCCGTGCCGTCCCAGTTCGGCGTCAGCAGCGGCTTGAACGAGAGCGGGACGAGAATATCGGGCTCCTGCCCCAGCGTCGTGCCGGTGAAGCCTTTGGGGAGCACGCCGACCACGGTGAACGGCTGCGCGTTCACCCGGATCGGCTGGTTCAGCACGTCCGACCGGCCGCCCAGCTTATCGTGCCAAAAGCCGTAACTCAGCACCGCGACCGCATTGCCACCGCCGTGCCGGTCGTCTTCGGGCGTGATCGTCCGGCCGATCATCGGGCGCACGCCGACGGTCTCGAAGTATTGGCCGGAGACGATCCCGTAGCCGCCGGGGACGGTCTGCTTGCCGAAGGCGATGTTGCCGCTCAGGTTATCGAAGGCCGCCAGCCCGGCCAATGCCTGCGCGTTCTTTTCGAGGGTGCGGAATGCCGGATAGCTGAAGATATATTCCATGCCGCCGGCATCGTTGGTGGAGCTGCGCCCGCCTTTGAATTCCTCCGGCGCCGTGAGGAGAACCAGTTGCTCGGGCCGCGGAACCGCCAGGGAACTCAGCACAATCTGGTGCAGCAGCGAGAAGATCGCGGTGTTCGCGCCAATCCCTAAAGCGAGGGAAAGGACCACCACCACGCTCAGCATGGGGGCTTTGCCTAAACTCCGCAGCGCATATCGGATGCGAGCCATATGGTTCATTAGACTCGCTGCGCCCGGAATTCGTTGGCCTTACTTGCGCACAAACAGGGAGATGGCCATGCCGAAGCCGATGGCAATCACGATGCGCCGCACCGCGATGCGGCCCAGTTTCCGGGCGAGCCCGGCGCCGCCGTATCCGCCCGTTATCGCTCCGCACGCCATGATCAGCACGTCCGGCCAGTAGACCATTCCCGCCCAGATGAAGTACAGCGCGGCGATGCCGTTGATCGTGCCCCCGAAGATGACCTTCAAGCTGTTCATTTCATGGATGTCCTTCAGCCCGAGAATGCCCAGCGCCGCCAGCATCAGGATGCCGATTCCCGCTCCGAAGTACCCGCCGTACACGCCTACCAGGAACTGGAACACGATCGCGCCCGCCAGCCACTTGGCGTTGTTGTGTCCCTGCGTATGCGCCGTCTTGAGCAGCCGCTGCACCGGGTCCTGCGCAGACAGTAAGATTGTGGCAAAGAGGATCAGCCACGGGACCATGTGATCGAACGTCACGGGCGACGTCCACCGCAGCAGCAGCGCGCCCGTCAGACCGCCGATGAGGCTTGGAATGACGAGGATGCGGTACCGCGGTTCGGCCAGGCGCAGTTCCCGCCGGTATCCCCAGGCGCTGCCGATGGTTGCCGGCCAGATAGCGACCGTGCTGGTCGCATTGGCGGTCACCGAGCCCAGACCGAGCCAGATCAGAGTGGGGAAGGATATGAGGGTCCCGCCGCCCGCCACAGAATTGATCGCGCCAGCCAGGAAGGCGGACCCAAAGGCCGCCAGGGCGGTGAGAACGTTGAAATGAGCCACGAACTTACCAGCTTACAGGAACTCCCTCGCGTGATTTGCCACACGATTGCAATCCCTCTGTCATGCCTCCCAAACCACGTCTCGCCGACCTCGCAGGGCATCGCATCGCCAGGGGTGTTTCCCTCCAGGAGATCGCCTGCGCCACCAAGATCACCACGCGCTATCTCGAAGCAATTGAGCGGGGAGCGTTCGACAAGCTCCCCGGCGGTGTGTATACCGTCAACTACCTCCGGCAGTATGCCCGCGCTATCGACTGGGATGAGGCGGCGCTGGTCGATTACTATCGGGAGGGTTGCGGCGCTGCCGCCCGGGATTAGAACGAAATCGCTAGTACCGGGTAAATTGTTCCCGTTCGGCAGAGCAATTCCGCCATACGGCCCCGGTATTTCCCACTTCGGCCCTCCGGAGGTGGTGTCCGCTGGACACCGCTCTAAAATGGAGGATCATGGCAGATTTTCAGGTATTACAACCGGAAACTACTTATTGTGGCTCTCCGATTGCCCCGCTGCCGAAGGGCTTGCCCAAGCGCACGCAGTCGTTGTGCCCCGACTGCGGCCAACTGATCGAAGCGCGGATCTTCGAGGACGCCGGCAAAGTGATCATGGAAAAACACTGTGACCCGCATGGTGATTTCCGCGACATCGTGTATTCGGACGCGCGCCTGTACCTGAAGATGGAGGAATGGACGTTCGGCGACAATCGGGGCCTGGAAAATCCCGCGGTCGCGAACGCCACCCGCTGCCCCGATGACTGCGGCCTCTGCAACCTCCACACCAGCCACACCGGACTCGCCAACGTCGACCTGACCAACCGCTGCAACCTGACTTGTCCCGTCTGCTTCGCCAACGCCAATGTCGCCGGCTACGTCTACGAGCCCGATTTCGAGACGGTGCGCAAGATGCTGCAAGCGCTCCGCGACCAACGTCCGGTGGCGGGCCGAATCGTGCAATTCTCCGGCGGAGAGCCGACCATTTACCCGCGCTTCTTCGACGTCCTGCGAATGGCGCGCGAGATGGGCTTCTCGCACACGCAGGTGGCCACTAATGGCATCAAGTTCACCGACCTCGAATTCGCCGAGCAAGCCAAAGAGGCGGGTCTCCACACCCTCTACCTCCAGTTCGATGGCGTCTGCGACGACATCTACCGCCGCACCCGCGGCGAGCGCCTCTGGGAGCAGAAGCTCCAGTGCATCGAGAACGTCAAGCGCGCCGGGCTGAAGATCGTCTTCGTGCCGACCATCGTGAAGGGGCTCAACGACCACCAGATCGGCGACATCGTCCGGTTGGCGCTCGAATACATCGAGTGCACCAGCGGGATCAGCTTCCAGCCGGTGGCGTTCACCGGCCGCATCGCGCGTCATGAGCTCGAAGCGAAGCGCTTCACGCTGGCCGATTTCGCCCACGCGGTCCATGAGCAGACCGGCATCGCCGATCCTTATCAGGACTGGTTCCCACTCTCCTGCGTGACGCCCTTCTCGAAACTGATATCCGCCCTTCGCGGGGAGGAAACCACGACGCTGAGCTGTCACCCTCACTGCTCGCTCGGCACGTATCTCTTCGTCGACCAGAACCGCAAGGCGATGCCGGTCACGCAGTTCGTCGACGTCGGGCCGATGCTGCGGGAGATGGACACGCTGGCGCGCAAGGCGGGGGCGCGGCGCATCCAGTTCTTTACCAAGCTATCGGCGTGGAACAGTCTGCGCAAGTACTTCCACCAGGAGCGCGCCCCGCAAGGTCTGACGTTCCAGAAGTTCCTGCAAACCCTGCAAGGCCTGACCGACAAGCGTTACGGCCGAGGGGAGCACGAGCAGAAGGGCTTCACCTTTCGCACCCTGATGCTCGCCGGCATGCACTTCATGGATTCGTACAACTACGACGTGGAGCGCGTGAAGCGCTGCGTGATCCATTACGCCGCGCCCAACGGCCTCATCTATCCCTTCTGCGCGTACAATTCGGGGCCTGTTTACCGTGAGCGGATCGAGAAGGAATTCGCGGTCCCGGCGGAGACGGCGCGCGAGCTGCAGCGGCTGACGGTGCGGGTGAAGACGAAACGGATCGAGCCGGAACTGGTGGGGTAATCGCAAGGGACGATCGCCCGAGACGTTTCAGCACCCAATATGATGTCGTGTCGTCAAAGTGCGCTATCATGATGGCATGGTAAGGACCCAAGTGCAGCTAAGCGAGCAACAGCTGGAGAGTCTAAAGCGGATCTCCGCCGAAAGCGGCAAATCCGTTGCGGAACTCGTCCGTCTCGGGGTGGAATTGTACCTCGACTCCCAACGCAAGCCCGACATGGGCTCCCTTCGGGAGGCCGCGATATCGGTGGCCGGTCAATTTTCCTCGGGCGTGAAAGATCTAGCCGGGAACCATGACAAATACCTCGATGAGGTGTTTGGCGAGTGGTAGTTTTTGTCGACACCTCTGCGCTCCTCGCCGTTCTTGACGAAGACGAGGAGCGCCACGCCCGGGCGCGCCTGGTTTGGAACGACCTGCTGCGGGGCAATTCGGGCCTGCTGACCACCAATTACGTCCTGCTCGAGTCCGCCGCGCTCATCCAACGACGCCTCGGCCTCGCCGCTCTGCGCGCCCTGCACGAGCGAATTGCGCCCCTCCTGACGGTCGAGTGGACCTCCGCGGAGGAGCACACACAAGGGATGGAAGCGACCCTGATCGCCGGCCGCCGGTCGCTCAGCCTTGTCGATTGCCTCAGCTTCCTGACCATGCGCCGCCGGCGCGTAACGACCGCGTTCGCGTTCGACGCGCATTTCCGCGAGCAGGGATTCGACGTGATCCCGCCGGCTACTTCTTCGCCGGCGTGATATCGGTGAGGGGAAGGTCCCAATGCGCCAGGAGGATCTCGAAGCGGCGCTGCTCCTCGCGCAGATAGGTCGTCTGATCCGGCCAGAGCTGCTTGATGAGGCGCTCTTCGTCGGGGTTGCCGGTGGTCCCCACCGTCGAGTTCTTGAAGACGATCGTCACCCGATAATCCCACCGCGACTCTTCGGTCATGTGGTTGGCGGGCGTCTCGATCTTCACGGACAGCATGCGCCCGCTCTCGACATTCTTCTGCAACAGCGGGTAGTGGTTCTTCAGAAAGAGCTTGAGGAACTCCTGCTGCTTCCCCCACTGCACCTTGTAGTAGTATTCCAGCGTGTACGGATGGTCGGCCGAAGCATGCGGCGGCCCGCCTTGGGCGAACGCCGCCACGGAAAGCAGGAGAAGGAGCGCAAGGTTCTTCATAACCGCCTAAATAAACGCCATTGTCTTCACACCCGAGATGTCGAACCGCTTGCGGCAGCGCAGGTTCTTGCACGCCACCTTATCGTCCATCAGCACCATGTAGCTCTGCGCCTTGGCGAACTTCGCGCGGTCGCGCTCGTCGCCGCCCGGAGGCAGGCGGTCCTTTTTCTTGCGCACGATCCAGTTCAGGTCGTAGCTGTCTACGGTGTGGCAGGAAGGACAGTTCAATTGCGCCGGCTTGGTCGCCTTCGACTCGGTGTAATACTGTCGTTCGTCCATTAGCGCTCCCCGATCGGGACCCACGCCTGCCCGTCGGGATTGCCTTTGTATTCGGCGCGCGGGCGGATCAGGCGGTTGTTGCGGTATTGCTCCAGCACGTGCGCCGTCCAGCCCGACATGCGGCTGACGGCGAAAATGGGCGTGAACAGGTCGATCGGAATCCCCAGCGCATAATACGTCGAAGCCGAGTAGAAATCCACGTTCGGATTCAGGCCCTTCTCGGCCTTCACCGTCTCCTCCATGCGCTTCGACATGCGGAACAGCTTCTCGTGGCCGGTGCGCTTGCCCAACTCCTCCGAAAGGACGCGCAGGTGCGTGGCGCGGGGATCCTCGGTGCGGTACACGCGGTGGCCGAAGCCCGGAATCTTCACCTTCTTGGCGAGCGTGTTCTTGACGCGGTCCGCCGCTTCGTCCTCATCGGCGAGCTGCAGCAGCAATTGGATCACGTCCTGATTCGCGCCGCCGTGCAGCGGGCCCTTCAACGCCCCGATGCCGCTGGTGATCGACGAGTAGATGTCCGAGAGCGTGGCCGCGGTCACGCGCGCGGCGAACGTCGAGGCGTTCAGCTCGTGATCGGCATGCAGCGTCATCGCGACGTCGAACGCCTTCTCCATGACGTCGTCGGGCCGCTTGCCGGTCAGGGTGTACAGGAAATTCGCCGAGAATCCGAGGCTGGGATCGCCGGGAATGATCGCCTGGCCCTTGCGCAGGCGTTCGAAGCTCGTGACGATATCGGGGGTCTTCGACATCAGGCGAACGGCCTTGCGGTGGTTCGCCTCGGTCGACATATCCTGCGCTTCGGAATCATACAAGCTGAGCATGGAGACGGCCGTGCGCAGCACGTCCATCGGATTGCCCGCAGCCGCGGTCTTCAGAAAATCGAGCACTGGACCGGGGACGCCGCGCGCCGCCGCCAGATCTTGCCTCAACTGGTCCAGTTCGGCCTTCTTCGGCAGCCATCCGTTCCAGAGAAGGAAAATGACCTCCTCGAAGATGGCGTTCTCCGCCAGCGTGTGAACGTTAAAACCGCGGTAGCTGAGAACTCCCTGGTATCCGTCGATATAACAGATTTCCGACTCGCCCGCGATGACGCCTTCCAGACCTGCTGTGATCGTTCCCATCGTTCCTCTCGCTTCGCTCTGTCCCTATTGTAGCCGCAGGGTCGCGGCGTCACTGTGGCGCCGGGCATCCGGGCAGCGGCGAGAAGCCGATCGTGAGATCGTCCCGCTGCACCCAGAGCTTTTCCTGTTGATTTGCGCCGAAATCCACCGTCAGAATGACGCCGGAGCCGCAGGACCGGCTTTTGGAAATGCGGAAATTGCTGACGTCGGGATGCCCTCCCTGCGGACCCCAGTCCTGCAGGAACGACGGGAACGGATAGCCGCGCCGGTCGTTATCGTTATGCACCCACAGCGTATAAGCGCCCTGATAATCGTGCGCCTGCAGCAATTCGAAGAAGCGTTTGACCTGGCGCTCCTGCCGGTAGTTATGAAATACGAAAAAACCGATGCCACCCAGGACAACCAATGCCACCAGCGAGATCACCAAAGACTTGATGATCTTCTCCCGCCGCTCGTCGCCGGCGCCGTATTGGTCGAGAAAGCCTGCCATCGCCTCCCTGTTTTCAGCTTACTTCGCGGGATACGCCTTGTCGTAGGCTACGATGGCGTCCTTGGTGATTTCCATCGCGTCCTTGTAATACAACGCCGTGGAGGTGTCCACTACCAAATCCAGGCCCTTCTCCTCGGCCAGCTTCTTCACCACCGCCTGCATCTTCTCCGAACTCTTGGAGAGGATATCGTTGCGGTATGCCGTGGCATCGGCCTGCAGGTCGTCCGTCAACCGCTGCAGGTCGCGCTGCTTGCGCTGGCCCTGCGTCTGCAAGTCGGCCTCGGCGGCCGGCGACAGCTTGCCGTTCGAGGCTTGGAGCTGCTGCGAAAGAGCGGCGATTTCCTTGTTCAAGGCGTCGATTTTGTCCTGACGCGGCTTGAACGTCGCCTGCATCTGCGCGTCGGCCTTCTTGATCTCGGCCGATTCGAAGACCGCGCGCTGCAGATTGATCACCGCCACCTTTACTTGCGCGGAAGCAAGCTGGGCGAATACAAAAAGGGCGGAGCAGACCAGCATCGGCCTGAGGCCCATCCGAACAGACATCGAACAAACTCCTGAAATGAGGGTGTAGTGTACTAGGTTAGCACACCCTTATTCCAGGACTCCGAGGATCTCATCTTCCCGCAGGATCAGGTACTCCTCGCCCTCGATCTTGATCTCGGACCCCGAGTACTTCCCGAAGAGGATGCGGTCGCCCGGCTTGACCTCGGGCGCGACGCGCTCGCCGGAATCCAGCAGCTTGCCGTTGCCTACCGCCTTCACTTCGGCCTGCTGGGGTTTCTCTTTCGCGCTATCCGGGATGATGATCCCGCCCATCTTCTGTTCGCCTTCGTCCAGGCGAGTGACCAGCACGCGATCGTGTAAAGGACGCAAACTCATGATTTCGAGCGTACCATAGCAGCCCTCTGTTTGACGCGAAGGCGCCGGACGCGAAGAAAAACAGCCGCGAATTTCTTCTCCTTTCCGCGTCTCCATGCCAAATGCTTTTATAATGAGAGTTCCAAATCCTCAATCCCCAAAGGAGCACTCTTTCATGGCAGGTAAGCGCATCGGCATCCTCACGGGCGGCGGCGATGTCCCGGGTCTCAACTCGGTCATCAAGACAGTGGTCTATCGCGGCAGCGAAATCGATGCTGAAGTCATCGGAATCCGCCGCGGCTGGGAGGGTCTGACGCACGTCAATTTGCAGGACCCGGCCAGCCGCGCACGGTACGTTCTCCCCTTGAATCGGGAGAACACCCGCACCATCGAACGCACCGGCGGCACGTATCTGCACAGTTCGCGCACCAATCCGTCGAAGATGAAAACGCTGCCTCCGGTGCTGGAGGGCCAGACTTTCCCCAAGAGCGAAAACACCAAGAAGGGCGTCACGTCGACGGTGTACGACATCACGACCGCCGTCCTGAAGAACATTGAAACGCTCGGCCTCGATTACCTCATCGCGATCGGCGGCGACGACACACTCAGCTATGCGGCCGAACTCGACCGGCAAGGCATGAAGGTCATCGCCGTTCCCAAGACGATGGATAACGACGTGCGAAACACCGAGTACTGCATCGGTTTTTCCACCGCGATTACGCGCGCCATGGATGCCATCGAGCGCCAGCGCACCACCGTCGGCTCGCATGAGCGCATCGGTCTGTTCCGCGTCTTCGGCCGCGACGCCGGCTACACAGCCCTCTACACGGCATACGTTACGTCCGTCCGCTGCTGCATCCCCGAGTACAAAGTCGACCTGCCGAAACTGATCGACCTGCTGATCACCGACAAGAAAAACAACCCCAGCAACTACTCGCTCGCCGTGCTGTCCGAAGGCGCGGAGTGGGAGGGCTACAAAGTCAAGGAGTACGGCGATCCCGACGCGTTCGGGCACCGCAAGAAGATGTCCGTCGCCGAGGACCTCAGCAACGAGATCATCGCCGCCACCGGCGAGGAGACCATCGTCAGCGATCTGACGTATGACCTCCGCTCCGGCAGTCCGGATTTCGTGGACCGGATGGTCGCCGCCACCTTCGCGGGTATGGCGATGGACGCGATCAAAGCCGGCAAACACGGCCTCATGATGGCGATCAGCAACGGCTGCTATGCGATGACCCCCATCCCGGACCCCAAGCTCGGACCCCGCAGGGTTGAGGTCGAGACCATGTACAACACCCAGCGCTACCGCCCGACCTACGACCACAAACTGAGCCTGCCGATCTTCCTCACCCGGGCATAGCGTGGACTGGCGGCGGCTGTTCTCCAAATCCGGCGGCGCGCAGCTCACACCCGAGCTGCGCGCCCGCATTCAGGCCTCGTTTGACGAAGCCTCGCGCAACGAAGAGCATTTTCCGTCGACCATCGATCCGCGCATCTACCACGTCAAACTGATCCGCGAGCATCTCGGCGATCTCCGCGGCAAGCGCGTGCTCGACGTCGGCTGCGGCAAAGGACGGTTCGCCCGCGTCTTTCACGAGCAGCAGCCCGAGGCCGAGTTGTGGGGCCTCGACATTTCCGAGGAGATGCTGCGCTTCGTCCCGGAGGGGATTCACACCCGCGCCGGCTCCATGACCGAATTGCCTTTCGAGAGCGAGTCGTTCGACGGCGCCTACGCCACGGAATCGCTCGAGCACGCCGTCGAGATCGGCAAAGCGGTGAGCGAGATCTGCCGCGTAGTGAAGCCCGGCGGGCGGATCGCCATCATCGACAAGAACGCCGAGCATTGGGGCAAGCTGGAAACTCCCGAGTGGGAAAAGTGGTTCTCCCGCAAAGAACTGGAGCGCCTCCTGCGCCGCCACTGCCGCCACGTCTCGAGCCGTTTCATTTCCTACTGGGAAGATGTCGAGCCCGACGGCCTGTTCCTGGCATGGCTGGCGGAGAAGTAAGCGGAAGACAGCTCACCGCCGGGGAAACCGCGGCTTCCCTGCCTTCAGAACACCCACCCGAGTTCGAGTTGCCACGTCCGCGGCGTCACCCAGTGCGTGCCGCTGAAGGGCGAGAGGAAGTTATAAAGAGCCGCCTGGTTCGCCAGGTTGATCACCGTCAGGCGCGCGGTTGTCCTCACCCGTTCGGCGCGAAACAGATTGTCCGTTCCCAGGCTGACATTGAAAATATGTCGGGACTTTGCCCGCGGCGGATTGTGGTCGTCATTTTCGGCGCCGGGCGCCAGGATATGAATGCGCTGCGCGCCATAGTCCGGCGACGCGCACGATGCGATACGGTGGCCGGCCGATGCCCGTGCCCCACCGCAATAGAAGCCGATCACCGCCTGCTGATCCGCCGTCAACGCGAGAGCGTCCACAAGGCCATTGACAGCGCCGACGACCAGGCCGCTGTCATACCGCCACGTGAAACCGGTCCACCAGCCGTTCTTCACGGGCTGATAGCGGACGTTCACGTTCTGCTGGTACACCTGATCGTGATCCTGCCGGTAGGCGCCGATGGCCAGTTGCGAGTTGAAGACGATTCCGCCGTTCTCGGGGCCGAAGAAACGCGCATTGGCGTGCCCCATCGTGACGTACGCGCGCAGACCGCGCAGCTCGATCGTGGAGATGCGCGCCGAAACGCCATCGAGTTTCGAGCGCTCCCATCCGATCGGAAACGTGATGGGTGTGCCGAACAGGGCGTCGAAATCGAAGGCGTTTCGCGTGTACTTCCGAAAGTAGCCCGCGTCGAGAAGCACCCAACGGCCGAACCCCTGTTGGATGCCGGCGTCGAACTGGTGACGCCGCCCGAGCGCGATCGGCCGCTGTTCCACCGTCCCGCCGAAGAGACTGCCCGCCAGCCCGCCCGGACCCGTCGAACTCGACGCCACCAGGTTCTCATTGGCCGGCGTCTCCATCAGACGGCTATACGCGAGGCGAATGACAGTCCGGGTTGGCTTCACGAGGTAGGAGACCGCGGCCCGGGGCTGCGCTCCATCGCCACGCGTCAATCCCGCGTAGCGGTCGAATCGCAAGCCCCCGCTCACGTTCCAGTTGCCGAGCGAGATCGAATCCTGGACAAACAGGGCGCTCTGGTGGATACTCGCCTTGCCGTGGAATTCGAACCGCCGGCCGCCGCGCGCCAGGTTGTAGGGCGCCAATTCGGCGGCGAATGCGGGATTCGTAATGCCCAGGCTGAACCGCTCCTCGAGGCGTGTCCGGGAGAGGTGCAGGCCCGCCTTCCAATTATGGCGGCCGCGCGCCCGCGCCACTTCGGCGCGCACCCCGAAGTTCTCCAGGGAACGCTCCTGCGCGACCGTCGCCGGAAAATCGTCGAACGGATTGCGGCTCGGATAATAGTCCACGCGATCGTCCCAGTAGAACCCGTTCACCGTGGCGAGCGTCTGCGCGTCGAGCGTCCTCTGGTACCCGGCGGCAAAGTTGGCCGAGACGACCTTCTGCCGCTGGTCCTGACGCTCCTGGTCGTAGGTGTTCGGAACCTGCAGCCAGTTGCGGGCCGCCAGCGCGTTGACGTGCAGAGCGTCCCGGGCGCCCGGATGGAGATCGAAGCGGTCGAAGAGGGTCGACGTATTGCCGATGTCGTGGACCGGCCGGAACTCCGGCGTGTCCAGAAAACGGCCCGTGCGTTCGGCATTCAACGCCAGAAAGTTCCCCCAACGGGCGCCTCCGGCGCCCAGGGTCGCCTCCTCTCCCACGGACCCGAATGACCCGTATCGCGCCAGAAAACTGCCGGACGGTTTCTGCCCGAGCGCGGATCGCGTGGTGGCATTGACCACGAGGCTCGTCTTATCGCCGTATTCGGCCGGCGGGGCGCCCGCGATCACTTCCATCGACTGGATGGCGTTGGCTGGAATCGACGTGGAAAACACCTTGTTGCGTTGGTCCGAGACCGGTTGCCCGTCGATGACGTAACTGACCTGGGCGTGATCGCCGAGCGGGTGGAAGAAACCGTTCGAATCCGCCGCGATTCCGGCAGTAGTGTAAAGAATTGCGTCGTTCAAGCCCGAATCCGGAGAAACCGCCGGCAGACTGGCCAAGAGACCGCGATCGACGACGTCGCTGCCGATGGTCTTGTTCTCGATGAGAGCAACGCTTCCTTCGACGGTGACGCTGGTCTGCGGCCCGGCGACTTCGAGCTGCACATCGCGGCGAATCGGCACAGACGTTCGCACGACGACCTCGGCCGCATAGAGTTGGAATCCCGGTAGCGACACGCGCAGACGATACGTGTTCGGCGGAATTCCCTCGACGGAATATACGCCATCGGCTCCGCTGATCGTCTGGCGGGAGAAGCCCGTAATGGAATTCGACAGTTGGACCGCCGCGGATGGCGCCGGCGCCCGGGATGCGTCGCGGACGATCCCGCGGATCGTCCCCGCGCCCCCGAGGGACTGTGCGGCGGCAGCCGCAGCGGACAGCAGAAAGAGGGCGATCGGATGGAACTTGTTGGGCACTGGGACGCAGACTTAACTATAGTTAAGTCTGTCGCGCATGTCAACTCGATCGATCGACGTACAATGGTAACTTCTATGCCATTTCAGGAAGTGGTCGAAGCCGAAGGCCACTTGATCGACTCCCATATCATGGAGAACATCTTCGACCAGGTCGTGGAGCACCACGGCCGGTTCGAAGTCGAGCAATTCCGCATCGGGCGCACCAACAGCGAGCCGTCGTACCTCCGGCTCAAGGTCGAAACGCCGGACGGGGACACCTTGCAGCGGCTGCTCAACACGCTGTTGGAACTGGGCTGCGCCCCGGTCGATTCGGGCGACGCGGCGCTGCGCACGGTAGAGCGCGACCGCTGCGCGCCGGAGGATTTCTATTCCACTACCAACCACCGCACCTACGTGCGCAGCGGGCAGAAATGGCTGGAAGTGGAAGGCCAGCGCATGGACGCGATGATCGTAGTCGAAGACGGCCGGGCGAATTGCCGCCGGCTGCGCGACATTCGCGGCGGCGACCGGATCGTCACCGGCCTGCGCGGCATCCGCGTCATCCCGGAATCGAAGGAACGCAACCGGCTGGAGTTCTCGTTCATGTCGAATGGGATCTCGTCGGAGAGGCAGGTGGAAACGGCGGTGCGGCAGACGGCGGCGCTGGTCCGGCACTCCATCGAGAGCAACTTGAAGGTCGTGGCGGTCGCCGGACCCGTCGTCGTGCACACCGGCGGCGTAACCGGGTTATCGGCCCTTATTCGCGCGGGTTGGGTGACTGCGCTGCTCAGCGGCAATGCGCTCGGCGTTCACGACGCCGAAGCGGCGCTCTTCGGCACGTCGCTCGGCGTGCGGCTGTCGGACGGCCGGCAGGAGGAACACGGCCATCGCAATCACATGCGCGCCATCAACGCGATCTACCATGCGGGATCGGTGAAAGCAGCGGTGGAGACGGGGCGGCTGACGTCGGGCATCCTGTACGAATGCGTGAAGGCCGGCGTCCCGTTCGTGCTCGCCGGCAGCCTGCGGGACGACGGTCCGCTGCCCGACACCATCACCGATATGAACGAAGCGCAGGACGCCTACGCCGAGCACCTCAAAGGCGCCGGGCTCGTGTTGTGCCTGGGCTCGATGTTGCATTCCATTGCGACCGGCAACATGCTGCCGAGCTGGGTCAAGATCGTCTGCGTGGATATTAACCCGGCGGTCGCCACCAAAGTGAGCGACCGCGGGACGGGACAAGCGGTCGGCGTGGTCGCCGATGTCGGCATGTTCCTGGATCTGCTTGCAAAGGCTTTAGGATGAAACGCGCTTACACCGACGAACATGCGGAAGCGGGCGTCAAGGCGCCGCTGCCCGAGATCGAAACCTGGCCCAACCAGTATCCGGACTACGAAATCGAGATCGTGACTCCGGAATTCACCTCAGTCTGTCCGAAGACCGGACTGCCCGATTTTGGCGAATTGGTGCTCCGATATGTGCCAAATAAGCTCTGTTTGGAGCTGAAATCGTACAAAATGTACCTGTTTTCGTACCGAAACCTGGGTATTTTTCAGGAAAATGTGGTCAATCGGGTGCTTCGGGACGTGGTCAAAGCGGCCAATCCGATCAGCGCCACGGTGGTCGGCGACTTCTCGCCCCGCGGCGGACTGGGCACCATCGTGACCGCTTCCTGGAGCCGCAAACGTGGAAAGCGCTGAGCTGATCGCGATCCTGCGCGAGGTGAAGGAGCGAGTTCGCGCGCGCAATCCGGAAACCGCCGCCGGAACCGGAATCGCGTTGCCCGACCTGCTGCCGCTGGTGCATGCGCGCGACGCGGCGCTCGGCAAGGTCGCCGCCATCGGGACCGTCAATCCGCGGCGCGGCGGACCCTTGAATTCCCTGGTGCAGGCATGGAAGAAATTCCTGGCGCGGGTGCTCGATTGGCATGTCCGCGAGCAGGTGGAATTCAATCGCAATATCGTCGCGTGCATCGATAGCGCCATGGAGGCCCTGACCGACACGAATCGGGCGATCAGCCAGTTGGCGGGCCGGCTCGAAGCCTCCGAGCAGGTGACCGAAGAGTTGAAGGACATCCGCAACCACTGGGCGGAATGGCGTGTCGAATGGGAGCGGAAGTTGCAGCAGAACGAAGTGCAACTCCTTCGGAGTGTTGCAGATCTGCAGGGACACTTCCAGCATCGCGTGAATGTTCTCGATTCGAATTATCGGGAGACGGTGCGGATGCAGCACACGGCGTTCACGGCGGAGCTGGACTTGAAGACCGCCGATATCCAGAAACGCATGTGGGCGGACCTGGAGCGCATCCGGCTGGAATACGAGCGGCTGATCTACTCGGAATTGCGCACCATCCGGCAGCGGGCCGTCGTCAGCGCGCCGGCGGTGAGCGTCGAGAAAGTCGACAGTGCCCCGCCGATTCCGGATTTGGGCTTCGACTACGGGCGGTTCGCGGAGCGTTTTCGGGGCACCGAGGAGTACGTCAAGTCGACGCAGGCGTTCTATCGGCCCTACTTCGCGGGGAAGCAGAACGTGCTCGACCTGGGGTGCGGGCGCGGGGAGTTCCTCGAGCTGATGCGGGACCTCGGCGTGCCGGCGCGCGGCATCGATTTGAGCGACGAGTCGGTTGCCCTCTGCCGGCATAAGGGACTGGCCGCGGAGAAGGCCGACCTGTTCGAATATCTGGCGAATCTGCCTGAGGCGTCGCTCGACGGCGTCTTCTGCTCACAGGTCGTGGAGCATATTCCGCCGGAACGGCTGCCCGCGATGATCCGGCTGGCAGCCAGCCGGCTGCAGCGCAATGGCGTCATCGCCATCGAAACGCCCAATCCCGAGTGTCTCGCCATCTTCGCGACCCATTTCTACCTGGATCCGACGCACCAACGGCCCGTGCCGCATCCCTTGCTGGCGTTCTATCTGGAGGAGTTCGGAGTGGGGAATATCGAGGTGCGGCGACTGTCGCCGGCGGTGGAATCGATGCCGTCGGTGGCGTCTCTTCCGGAAGATTTTCGGGAGGTCTTCTTCGGGGGGCTGGACTACGCGATTACGGGGAAGAAGCTGTAGACCGACAGCTTCTTCCCCCTCGAAATTACCGGCGCCAATCGACCCGCAGGTAGCCAGGGCCGAGCACCCAACCGGCGCGGACCGGGGTTCCGACCGTGCTCGCGGTCTCGATGGTTACCGTCACCGGCATTTCCCTCTTCGCCCGCACCACGATCACGGTGACCGTCTTCTTGGAGCGCGCGGAGCGGAGGGCGGTGGTGATGTCCCGCGACGTGGCGATCTTCTCCTCATCGACCTTCACGATCACGTCGCCGGCTTTGATGCCCGCCTTTTCCGCGGCGGAGCCTTTATTGACCGATTTCACCAGCACGCCGTCCTTCACGCCGAAGAATTCCGCCAGCTGTTCTTCGGAGCCGAGAGACTCGCCCATAATGCCGAGCATGGGGCTGGAATAGGACATGCCGAATCCCGGAAGGTCCATATTCGGCATGCGGAAGGACTGCATCTGCTCGGGGATGCGAACCTCGGGCATGACGAAAGGGCCGGCGCCGTTGGCAAACACCATCCCTCCCTTATGCTGCTCGACGGCCGCGGTCAGGGATTGCATCGAGCCGTTGCGCCAAACGCCGACCTTCACCTGCCGGCCGATGGGTGTTTCGCGGACAAGGCGCGACAATTGTTCGCCGCCTTCGACCGGCTGGCCGTTGTACTCCAGCACCACGTCGCCTTCTTTGAGGCCGGCTTTCGCGGCGGGGCTGTTCTCTTCCACCTGCGTGATTTCCACGCCGCGGACCTCTTTCAGGTTGAACTTCTTCGCGCTATCGGCGTCGATGTCCTTCACGCCGATACCGAGATAGGGGGAGTTGGCGGGCATGATCTCGACCCGGCGCTGCACCCTTGGAGTCGTGGCCTGCGCAAAAGCGCCGGGCACAACGAGAGCCGCCGCCAAAACCACCGTGCCAAATGTGAATTCGATTCTCATGTTGGAACCTCTATTGTCGTTTGATAAAAATCGTTCCGCCCATGCCCGAGATCTGCAACAGCGGGCCGCCGCCGTTCACAGAGCCCTCCGCGACCACGCGAGTGCCCTGGCGCCGCGGCTGAATCGCGGCAAAATCGGAAATGATCCGTCGCACCGTGTCCGCCATGCTGTTCTGAGCCTGAATGGTTACACCGACGTTGGACGGGATCAGCACCGTAATGTCACCATTTCCCGTCGCCAGATAAGAATCCGAGATGCGGCTGCCGAGCAGGCTCGCGCTGATGCTGCCCATGGACGTCGCCACCCGCATCGGCCCGGCGATATTCGCCACGCGAATGCCGCCGCTCCCCGAATCGCAACGCACGCCGGCCGCCGACCCTACGTTGACGGGTCCGGCCATATTCCGCAGCGTGACTACGCCGCCGGCCTTGTCCACGACGATCTCGCCGCCGCCGGAAATGGCCGTGACGGGTCCGCCGGCGGTCCCGATGTGGACACCGCCGCCGCCGGTTTGCGCATGCACGGCGGCGCCGGCACTGTGCGCGGTGATATCTCCACCGTTGGTTTCCAGCATGGCTTCGCCGCCGACCTTGGCTACCGTGATACTCCCCGCCCCGGTGGTGCAGTGCAACGTCCCGCCGACTTGCCCGATTTGAATGTCGCCGCCGCCGGTGACCACTTTGGAATCGCCTCGAATGCGATCCACGACGACGTGGCCGGCGCGGGTATCGACGTCGAGCAGGCCTTCAATTCCAGTCGCCTCGACCCGGCCCTCGGATGTCGAGATGACCGCCGAGGTGAGACGGGGCGCCTTCACGGAGACTGCCGTCATGACCATACCGCCGGGCGCCGTCAACACCGTGAGCTGCCCTTGTTTGGTCACGCGCACCGCATACTGCGCGAGGGCCCGGCGCGCTTCGGCCTCGGTCCGCGCGTTGACGCTGAGCCGGATGACATACGACAGGTCCTTGGAAACGCCGCCCTCCAGCGTCACGGGTCCGTGCGCATTGACGCGCAATCGCGACCCGGCCGGAGCGGCCCCATAGATGACGCGCTCGCACTTTCCGTTCCTGCAGGTGAGCTGCTGCGCCGGCAGCGGCGCCATGGCTGCAAGAATCGCCAGCGCGCTAGAAAGTCCCGATCGACGCATTCATATCCTTTAGCGCCTTTTCCAGCTTCAGGCGCACGTAATTATTGTCTTCGCGCTGCACGAGTCCCTGTAACACTCCCACCACCGAATCGTCGCGGTGCGCCACCAGGAGATCCACCACCTGCATGCGGATGGCGGGGTTGGTGTCCGACAACAGCACCTGCGAAAGGGTCTTGCGCACCAGCGCATCCCCTACGAGGGGCTTCAACCCTTCGAGCGCCTTCAAGCGGACGCCATCGTTGGGATCGTGCGCCACGGCGTTGAGAAAGGCGTCGCGCACTTCGCTCGAACCGTTGCGTTCCTTCAAAAGGTCCATCGATTCCACACGCACCGAGGCATTCTCCTCGTGGGCGGCGGCCAACAATAACTTCTGGATGGCCTGATCTTCGGGCCGGCCGGAAAGGACGCGACGCCGGGTCTCGTCGTAGGAGATTTGCACATGACCGGAAGCGTCGGGGCGCACGGAACGCACGGTGGCAAACACGTCATCGGAGGGCATCACGCCCGCGCTGGAGAAACCGCCGGGCGCGACCGAACCGGTCCAACGGGCGGCAAAGAAGCCGAGAGCCACCAACACCATGGCGCCCACCGGTTGCCGCACGCGATTCACGCTCGCGAAGGTGGCGCCGAGGGCTTCGAGGAACAAGGTCCAAGGGCCTTTCGCCGGGCGTTCGACCCGCGGCGCCCCGCCCTGGACGGCGGCCATGAGGTCGGCGCGGCAATCTTCCAGCAGGGAGGGAGGAAACGCCGCCTGGCGGCTGTCGAAAGCCCCGGCCATAGCGCGCTGCCGATCCATCTCCCGGGAGCACGCGGCGCAGCCATCGAGGTGCTGTTCGACGCGATCTTCCTCGTCGGGGTTCAACTCGCCGTAAAAATAGAGCGGAATCAGCTTCGATACCGAATCGCACGTCATACGAAATCTCCCAGCACCGAGCGCATCTTCTGTGTGGCGCGGAACAGGCAGTTCTTGGCTGCCTCCTCGGTGGTCCCTAACATGTCGCCGATGTTGCGCAAACGCATTCCCTGGTAATGCCTCAATTCAAACACCATGCGCTCGCGGGGTGTCAGATCCTGGAGCGCCGTTTCGATCTTCGACTTCAACTGCCGGTTCCACATACTGCGTTCCGGATCGGAATGCGCGCTCTCTTCCTCGAAGGCGTCCATCCGGTCGAGCGGGCCCTCCGGTGTTTCGACCACCGGCGACTCCTCTTTTCGGACCTTCCGCTTGCGCAGTTGATCCAGGCAGATGTTGGTCACGATACGGTAGAGCCATGTATGAAAACTGCAGTCGAATCGAAAGGAATCCAGATTCTTGTAGACCCTGAGGAACGCCTCCTGGTACACATCGCGAGCGTCCTCCGGCGAACGTAATAAGTTCATGGCCAGGCGAAGCACACTTTGGTCGTAAGCGCGCACCAGCTGTTCAAAGGCATCCTGGTCGCCGCGCTGCGCCGCCCGAATTAACGAATCCACATGATTAGTCACTCGGGCGCCAACTGCTCCGGCTGCATCTTGGGCCATAAACTCCGTTATTTCGCCGACTAAACCTGCTCCCGAACCACCTGCCTGTACTGTTGGACGCGGTTGTCGTCATTTCGTCACGTTTTCGGACAGTGTAAAGACAGTTTACAAATTGTGTGGCGTTTGGGCCACGGGAGATTACCAGCGGTCGATGTAGATCGGGTTGGGCGGCGGCTGGCCGGCACACCAGTAACGATCGAAATCGCGAATCGCAGCCAATTCGCTAAGTGCTTCTTCATCAATCCATTGCCGTCCGGTGCACGTGGCCGGCTCCTGCGCCACGATGGCGCAGACGGCATCGCAGAGGATTTCCGGAGTGCGCCACTGGGACCGGTCGGCCATTTGCCAGTTGATCGAGGCCTGACTCTCGATGATCGTACGCGGCCATAGGGTGTTTGCCGCGACGTTATCCGCGAGGTGCTCGGCGGCCAGCCCGATCGCCAATTGCGCCATTCCCGATTTGGAAATCATGTAGGCGACTTTGCCCGGTTTGGGATCGGTAGAGAGGCGCGGGCACATGTTGACGATATGGCCCCATCGCTGCCGGACCATATGCGGCAGGGCAAAATGGCACGCGGCATAGGCGGCGCGGACATTGACCGACAACATCAGGTCAAGGCGTTTCGGAGGGGTTTCGAGGATCGGGCGCGTCCAGATGGCGCCGGCGTTGTTGATGAGAATGTCGAGGCGGCCGAGGTCAGCGACTGTCCGTTCGATGGCGGACTGCAACGCCTCCGCGTCGCGGACATCGACGGCCAGAGGCAGGGCGCGGCGGCCGGCGGCACGGACGGCATCGGCGGTCTCGTGGATGGAGCCAGGAAGACGCTCAGTAGACGTTTCGCTCTTGGCGAGGACGGCAATGTCGGCGCCTTCGGTGGCGAGACGAATCGCGAGCGCCTTGCCGATTCCGCGGCTGGCGCCGGTGATGAGGGCGACCCGGCCGTGGAGATCGGGATGGAGCGCTGCCGTCATGATCGGGCTCTCGCGGCGCTAGCTTGCAGCCGCGGAGACGCTCGGAAAAACGGAGAAGAGCTTGTCGACGCCGGTCATGCTGAAGAGCCGCAGGATCCGCGGGCTGGCGCCGGCGAGCCGGAGGTCGCCTCCCGCCTTTTTGACGTGCGAGAGGCAGGAGACTAGAGCGCCGATCCCGGCGCTGTCCACGTAGTCGAGAGCGGTCAGGTCGAGGATCGTCCGTTTCTCACCTTGTTCGATCAGCTTCTTTACGGCGCTCTCCAACTGTTCGAGATCGCGGCCAAACACCAACCGCCCCGAGAGGGTCATAATCGCGACGCCAGTCTCGCTCCGTTTGGACTCGATGGGCATGGGTACAAGAATACACCAACACTTGCGTAGAACCTCACGTTGGCCGGTCGAATGCCAGACCTATCGCATTGTGTGGCGCACAACCGCGATTGCTCTCTTCTTAACTTCCCTCGCCTGGCCGCAGGACGCGGACCGGGTGGTTCCCGCGACGGAGGCAACCCCGCCGCAGTCGGCGAAGGAGAACAAGCGCATCTTCTGGGTGATCCCGAATTCCAGGACCAGCCCAACGATGAAGGAGTTCCGGCCGATCACGGCGAAGGAGAAGTTCAAGATTGCGAACGACGACGCGCTCGATCCGGGCACATTCGTTCTCGCGGGCATCTTCGCCGGCAAGAGCCAGTTCACGAATGCCGATCCGTCTCTCGGTCAGGGCATGGCGGGATATGCGCGGCGGTTCGGGACGTCATTCGGCGATTTCGCAATCGCCGATTACATGACGGAAGGCGTGTTCCCAGCGATGCTGCGGCATGATCCAAGGTACTTCCGGCGAGCCACGGGCAGCGGCTGGTCGCGGCTCGGGTATGCCGTGGGACAGATCTTCGTCACCCACGCCGACTCCGGCAGGACGGCATTCAATTTCTCCGAGATCGGAGGGAACGCGGCAGCGGTTGCGATCTCGAACGCCTACTATGTGGACGACCGCACTCCGGGGGCAGCAGCCGGCAAATTGTGCGTGCAGGTGGGGCTCGACATGATGTCGAATATCATGAAGGAGTTCTGGCCGGATATCCAACAGAAACTGCAGCGGAAACACAGGTAGGGGTGATGTCGTACGCCAACCCCACCCACGACCAATTGCCCGGCGAGGTAGAGCAAGCACACAGGATTTACTGCCAGTACTAAGGCAGCGATAGACCCTCCGGTTCGAGAAAGTGTTGCCTCCCGGCCAATATTGTCCAGTTTTCCCCTTCACTATGAGTGCGAACTTACTTCGGAGGGGAACGAATGACACGCATCCAGAAATACTCGACCATCGGCGCCGCTGTGCTCGCCGCGCTATTCGGCGCCGTGAGGCTCCACGCCTTCAACCCGCTGCAGGAGCCCCCGGGCTTCGGCCCCATGAGCATTCAATCCGGGCAGACCGCTCGCGTGGCCGTTTTTTGCATCGACCGGAATACTTTCGGGCTATTCCCTCCCGGCCCTTGCGACGTCGCACTTTCCTTCGCGTCGATCCATGGAACGACGATCAGCCAGACCCGCATGGCTTTGGCTCCGGGCACGGCCGGCGTGTTCGATCTGCCGGTTGGACCCGGCGCCGACGGGAATAAGTTCGAAATCATTCCGATCGTCACACCCGCTGGAATGGGCCACGCGATCGCCACAGTGGAAGTGTTCGACACGTCTAGCGGCCGGACTTTGGTCTTCAGCAACCCCGGCGTTCCGACGCTCAGCTCCCTGCTGGGTCAGGGCAAATAGGATCGACGTAGTCGCGTGCCACGCGCCCGGTGTGTTCCGGGCGCATAGGGAACAGCAGAATCGAGCCCTCGCTCCGGCTGTATACTATCCAATAGCTCGGAGGGACCGATGGGAAGATGCCGCTGGGTAGCGTGTGTCCTGTTTGCGGCTATTCGTGTCGGTAATTGCCAGCCCGTGGCGCCCGCCTTCAATCAGTACTGCGCCGGCTGCCACGACGAGAAGGTCAAGGCGGCCGGCCTTGCCCTCGATCCCGGTCACATTGCCGACCGGCCCGCCGACTGGGAAAAGGCTGTCCGGAAATTGCGCGCCCGTTATATGCCTCCCGCCGGGCTGCCGCGTCCGGACGAGCGCACCTACGACGCGCTGGTGGCGTCGCTCGAGACCACGCTGGATCGCGCCGCGGCGGCCAAGCCGAATCCGGGGCGCACCGACACGTTCCGCCGCCTGAATCGAACCGAATATCGCAATGCCATCCGCGATCTGCTGGCGCTGGATGTGGATGTCGCGAACCTGCTGCCGAGCGACGAATCGAGCCACGGCTTCGACAATGTGACGGTCGGCGACCTGCCTCCGGCGCTGCTGGAACGGTACGTCGGCGCGGCGCGGAAGATCAGCCGGCTCGCCGTCGGGAGCCCGGTGCGGTCACCTGGCGGCGACACCCTGATCCTGCCGCCGGACCTCACGCAGGAACAGCATTTCGAGGATCTGCCGATCGGCACCCGCGGCGGCACGTCCGTGCGCTACACCTTCCCGCTCGACGCCGAATACGAGATCAACGTGCGGCTGACGCGCGACCGCAACGAGCACGTCGAAGGGTTGACGGAGCCGCACGATATCGAGTTTCTGCTCGACGGGCAGCGCTTGAAGGTCTTCACGGTCAAACCGCCGGCGGCGGGCAACGATCATCATCTCGTCGATCAGGATCTGCATGTCCGCGTGCCGGTGACGGCCGGGCCGCACGTGGTGGCAGCCGCATTCCCCAAGCGGCCCTCGCTGCTGCTCGAAACGGAGCGCCAACCCTACCAGGCGCACTTCAATATGGACCGGCATCCGCGCATTCAGCCCGCCGTGTACGCCTTGTCGGTGATTGGCCCGTACGACGCGAAAGGCCCGGGGGACACGCCCAGCCGGCGCCGTCTCTTCGTCTGCCGGCCGGCATCGCCGGGCGAGGACGACGCGTGCGCGAAACGGATCCTCTCGACCGTCATGCGGCGCGCCTACCGGCGGCCGGTGACGGGCGCGGACGTCGATGCTCCCTTGCGCTTTTACCGCGAGACGCGCAAGCAGGGCGGGTTCGACGATGGCATCGAGATGGCGCTCCGCGCGGTTCTGGTCAGCCCCGAGTTTCTGTTCCGCATGGAACAGGACCCGGCGGGCATCGCGCCGAACACCGCGTACCGGGTGAGCGACCTCGAACTGGCTTCGCGGCTTTCCTTCTTTCTCTGGAGCAGTATTCCCGACGATGAGCTGCTCGACGCCGCGGCCGCGGGCAAACTGAGAACGCCTGCCGTGTTGGAGAAACAGACGCGGCGGATGCTGGCCGATCCGCGGTCGCGCTCCCTCGTCAACAACTTCGCAGACCAGTGGCTGTATCTGCGGAATGTGGAATCGGCGCATCCCGATATGCGCGCGTTCCCCGATTTCGACGACAATCTCCGCCAGGCGTTTCGCGAGGAGACGGAGTTGTTCTTTGAGAGTGTCATGCGCGAGAACCGCAGCATTCTCGACCTGCTGCGCGCCGACTACACCTTCCTGAACGAACGGTTGGCCAAGCACTACGGCATCCCGAATGTTTATGGCAGCCGCTTCCGGCGCGTCGAGTTCGGACCGGACAGCGTGCGTGGCGGGCTGCTGCGGCAGGGGAGCATTCTGATGGTGACGTCGTACCCGACGCGGACATCGCCCGTCATTCGCGGCAAATGGATCCTGTCGAATCTGCTGGGCGTGCCGCCGCCCCCGCCGCCCGGGAATGTCCCGGCGTTGAAAGAGACGGCGACGATCGGAAAGACGCTCTCGATGCGCGAGCGGATGGCGGAACACCGCGCCAATCCCGCCTGCTCCGGGTGCCACAAGCTGATGGACCCGGTGGGTTTCGCGATGGAGAATTTCGACGCGGTGGGCCGCTGGCGGACGGCGGAGGACGGCAAGCCGATCGACAATTCGGGCGGTCTGCCCGACGGCAGCAAGTTCGACGGCGTCGCGGGATTGCAGAAGGCGCTGCTGGCCCGGCCGGAGCTGTTCGCAGCCACGTTCACGGAAAAGCTGATGACGTACGCGCTGGGCCGCGGCGTCGAGTATTCCGATGCCCCGGCCGTCCGCGGCATCGTGCGCGCCTCGCAGGGCGCGGATTACCAGTTCTCGTCGTTCATCCTGGGGATCGTCAATAGCACGCCGTTTCAAATGAGGAGGTCGCAATGATCGTTTCGAAGAAGGCTCTCCCGAGACGCACGTTCCTTCGCGGAATCGGAGCCACGCTCTCGCTGCCGCTGCTCGACGCCATGGTTCCGGCCATGACCGCGATGGCGGCAACGCCGGCCAATCCAACGCGCCGCCTCGGCTTCGTCTACATTCCGATGGGCGCGCACATGCCACAGTGGACGCCGGCGGGGACCGACCGGCTGGGCGACCTTTCGCCGACGCTGCGCTCGCTGGCGCCGGTGCTGGACCAGGTTTCGGTGGTCACGAACACGGAGCTGCGAAACGCGTACCCGGGGACGCACGCGACCTCGAATTCCGCGTTTCTGAGCGCGGCGACGGCGAAGTGGACGGAGAGCAGCGATTACGAGCTCGCGACAACGGTCGACCAGATCGCGGCGCAGCAGCTGGGGAAGGACACGAGGCTACCTTCGCTCGAACTCGCGATGGACCTGCTGACGACGGTGGGCCAGTGCGACAACGGGTACGCCTGCGTGTATCAGAACAACCTCTCGTGGTCCTCGCCGACGACTCCCCTGCCCGCCGAGGCGCATCCGCGGCTCGCCTTCGAACGGCTCTTCGGCGACGGCGGCAGCGCGGCGGACCGGCTGGCGGAACTGCGCCAGAGCGCCAGCCTGCTGGACTGGGTGAAGGACGATATCTCACGCCTGCAAAAGAAGCTCGGCCCGGGCGACCGGACGAAGGTCAGCCAGTATCTCGACACGGTGCGCGAGGTGGAACGGCGGATCCAGGTGGCGGAAGCGCAGACGGCGGATTCGCGGCTGCCGGATCTCGACCGGCCGGTGGGCGTCCCCGCGGGGTATGGCGACCATGCGCGGCTGATGTTCGATCTCCAGGTGCTGGCGCTGCAAGGCGACGTGACGCGCGTGATCACGTTCCAACTGGCGCGCGAAACCAGCACGCGGACCTATCCCGAGATCGGCGTGCCGGAAGCGCACCATCCCCTGACGCATAATGGCGGCAATCCGGATATGCTGGCCAAGGTCGCGAAGATCAACGAGTTTCACGTGTCGCTGTTTTCGTATTTCCTGCAGAAGCTCAAGGCGACGCCCGATGGCGACGGCACACTGCTCGATCATTCGGTGTACCTGTACGGCAGCGGGATGAGCAACGGCGACAAGCACGATCACGTCAATCTGCCGATCCTGGTGGCTGGCGGAAAAGGCGGCCGCCACATCAAGTACAACCAGCCGACGCCGCTGGCGAATCTGCATCTGACGCTGCTGGACCGCGCCGGGGTGCGGCTCGACCGATTCGCCGACAGCCAGGGCAAGGTGACCGAACTGCTGTGAGAACGGCATCGCTCCTATTGGTGGCGGCGGCGATCGCCGTGGCGCAAACGGCGGCGCCCGACGGGACCACTACGCTGCACCGCGCCGTCTATAACGACGACCTCAAAACCGCGGAGGTGCTCGTGCGCGCCGGCGGCGACGTGAAGGCAGCGAATCGCTACGGGGTGACGCCGCTCTCACTGGCCTGCACGAACGGCAATGCCGCGATGATCGAGCTGCTGCTGAATGCCGGCGCCGATCCAAACGGCGCGCTCCCGGGAGGCGAGACCGCCCTGATGACCGCCGCGCGCACCGGCAAAGTGGCCGCGGTTCAGGCGCTGCTGCAGCATGGCGCCGAGGTCAACGCCAAAGAAGCCAAACGCGGGCAGACGGCGCTGATGTGGGCCGCGGCGGAAGGCCATGTCGAGGTGGTGGACGCCCTGCTTCGCGCCGGCGCCGACTTGCATGCCAAGCTCGATTCCGGTTTTACGCCGTTCCTGTTTGCGGCTCGCGAGGGCAAGCTGGGCGTCATTCGCGCGCTGTTGAAGGCCGGGGCGGATGTCAACGAAACGGCCCAGCCGAAACGCGCCGGCAAAGGTCCGAAGGCGGGATCGACCGCCCTGCATCTGGCGGCCGGCAACGCGCACTATGAGCTGGCCGCGTTCCTGATTGACGCGGGCGCCGATCCCAACGCGATCGGTCCCGGCTACACCGTGCTGCACGTCGTCACCTATGTCCGCAAGCCCGGCGGCGGCGATAACGACCCGGCGCCGGACGGGTCGGGCTCGATGACCAGCCTGCAATTCGTCAAGTACGCGGTGGCGCACGGGGCCAATATCAATGCGCGCATGACGAAGAAGGTGAACGTAGGCCTGACGAGTCTGAACACGCTGGGCGCAACGCCGTTCTTCCTCGCTTCGCGCACGGCGGACGCCGAGCTGATGCGTTTCCTCGCCGCTCTCGGCGCCGATCCGCTGCTGGGAAATGCCGACCATGCGACGCCGCTGATCGCCGCCGCGGGGTTGGGAACGAGATCGCCGGGAGAGGACGCGGGCACGGAGAGCGAGGTCGTCGAGGCGATGCAGGCCGCGCTCGATCTGGGGAACGACATCAACGCGGTCGATGACAACGGAGAGACTGCCATGCACGGCGCGGCTTACAAGAATCTGCCGCGGGCGGTGGAGTTCCTGGCGGCGCACGGCGCGAAATGGAGATCTGGAATCGCCCCAATAAGCACGGCTGGACTCCGTTGACGATCGCCGAGGGGCACCGCTTTGGGAATTTCAAGCCCTCGCCCGATACGGTCGCGGCATTCCATCGCGTGATGGCTGCGGCGTCGCACTGAGACATGCAAGCCGGGAGGTTTGCTTACGATGATGAGATTCAGATCGTCATATTGGATTCCGACGGTCTTCGTTGCGTGTGCGCTGGCTCAGACCGGTCCTGACCCTCGGGAGATTCCCGTGCCCCGCATCAAGACTCCGATCGGGACCCTGCCCGGCGTGGCCGAATTGCCTGTCCGCAACGACCTGCCCGACATCCTGACGATGAACGACGGCACGAGAGTCGCCAACCGCCGACAGTGGGAAAAACGGCGCGAAGAGATGAAGCGCATCCTGGCCTACTACGCCGTTGGGCAGATGCCGCCGGCACCGGGGAACGTCAAGGGCAAGGAACAGAAATCGGAGACCGTGCTGGATGGATCGGTCCGCTACCGCCTGGTCCATCTGACTTTCGGCCCGGGAGAACAACTCGGCCTCGACATCGGAATCTTCACCCCGGCGCAAGGGGGGCCGTTTCCCGCCATTATCCTGCAAGGCGGCACTCCGCCAGGAGGGACCGCGCTGCCGCGGCTGCCTCCGGGACCCAATCAGGGGAAGGGCGAGGATGTGCTGATGATCACCGGTCCGGGGCCGGCGCCCTCCGCGCCCCCGGGCGGCCGCGGCCCCACCTCGGCAACCGCGCAGTCGATGGCCACTCAACGCGGCGACGTATTGCGACGCGGGTATGCGCTGGTGGTGTTCAATCCCAACGACTGCGCCGAGGACACCACGCTGCGGAATGCGGATGGAAGCTGGGCGTTTCGCAATACGCGCTTCTTCCCCGCATATCCCGGCTACGACTGGGGCATCCTGGCGGGCTGGGCTTGGGGCGCGTCGCGAGTTGCCGATTACCTGCAGACGGATCCCGCGATCGACAAGAGCAAGTTGATCGTCACCGGGGCTTCCCGGAACGGGAAATCGTCGATGGTGGCGGCGGCATTCGACGATCGTCTGATGGGGGCTCCGGTGGTCACGGGCGGCGGCGGCATCGGCGCTTACCGGTTTGCCGGCCCGCGGCGGAGTGAGACGCTGGACATCATGCAGAAGAAGTACCCCAACTGGTTTTCACCCAACCTGCACGAGTTCTGGGGACAACGCGAGAAACTGCCGTTCGACCAGCACTGGTTCCTGGCGCTCGCCGCGCCGCGCCCGTTTATCGCGCTGGAAGGCGACACCGACACGATTTCGCTGCCGGAAGCGGTCCGGCAATCGATCCTCGGCGCGCAACCGGCATATGCTCTTTATGGCGCGAAGGACCATCTGGGCGTGAACTACGCGAAGCACGGGCACGCCTTCACCGCCGATGACTGGTCCGCGATGATGGACTTCTTCGACAAGCACGCGCGCGGCAAAAAAATCGATCGCGCCTTCGACCGTTTTCCGACCGAGCAAGAGCTCGACGAAGCCGCGGCGCGCGGCAAGCAGTAGCGCGGCCCGTTCAGCGCAGAATGTACGGCTGGGCCGGCGCCGGCACGGGATCGGGCAGTTTTGGCCCGTCGATCCGCGCCGCGCCTTCCAAGCCC
Source organism: uncultured Solibacteraceae bacterium (assembly GCA_964608645.1). Lineage (GTDB taxonomy): Bacteria > Acidobacteriota > Terriglobia > Bryobacterales > Bryobacteraceae > CAZSQK01. The sequence goes on from CAZSQK010000014.1 coordinate 109,111, forward strand.
TTGCCGGTGACGTTGTGGATGCCGACCAGCGGCCCCGCGACGCCCGTCACCTTGACGTTGCGGATCAGAGCGTTCTTGACGTTCGCCAGCAGGATTCCCTTGACCGCGTTGCCGGTCACGTTCACCAGCGTGAAGCCATCCAGGGGCTTGTTCGGATGGATGCCGGTTCCATCCACCAGCACGGGGCAGTCCTTCACGCGAACGTTGGAAAATTTGAAGTTCCGGATGGTAGGGATGCCCTCGTCGCCGGGCACCGGATTCTGGTCCTGGATTCCGCTGTTGAGAATATTGAAGCGCAGGAAGCCGCCCGCCGTGCCGGCAACATCCAGATCGTCCGCCACGATGTCTTCGATAAACGCTCCGCGGCCGGGGCGGCTCTTGATGTAGATGGCGTGGGTGCGGGCCCGCGTGAACTTGCAATGTTCGATGCGCACGTTGCGGATGCCGCCGGAGGTCTCGCTGCCGATGCCGATGCAGGCGAAGATCGAGTCGGCGAAGGTGCAGTTAGAGATCGACACATCCTCGGTGGTGTTGAGCAGGGCGTACGCCTCGGCGCCGCGTCCGCTCTTGATGGCGATGCAGTCGTCGCCGGTGGCGATGTCGCAGCCTTCGATGCGGACATGCTTGCAGGAATCGATGTCGATGCCGTCGCCGTTGCCCGTGACGCTGCGAATGGTCAGGTTCCGGTAGAGCACGTTCTCGCAGTTGGTGGAATGGAGACACCACATCAGGCCCTGCTGGTCGGTGGTGAAGTCTTCGAAGCGGACATCGCGGCAGCCGATGGGCTCGACAATCGCAGGATGCCGCCGCGGATTCTGTTGACTGGGCCGGCCGCCTACCGCTTTGCTGCCGATGATCTTGCCGGGTCCCACGACGCCCGTATGGCTGGCTTCGAGCGCATAGATCAGTCCGAGGTGGCCGGGAATCCACTTCCCTTCCCAGCGGACCTGGCTCACGGGATAGTCGGCGAGGTCGGGCGATCCGACGATCGTGGCGTCCTTCTGGAGCCGCAGAATCGTGTTGGAGCGGAGGGCGATGGCGCCGGTAAGATACTCGCCTCCGGCGGACTTGAACTTCGCCGCCGCCGAGAACCCAACAGCGGTCGATTGCCTGTTGCAGGGCGAGCGTGTCCTTCGTGACGCCATCGCCTTTGGCGCCGAACTCGCGCACGTTCAGGATGAGCGAGGTCTTCCGGGGGGCGGGATTCGGATGGGTTTTGGAGCGCTTGGGGCCTTGATCCGCCTTCAAGTCGCCAGCCGCGCCGGCGGCGGCGAGCGATAGCAATTGCAGGAAGCGGCGGCGGGCAAGACCTCTATCGGGTTGCATGGAGCCTCTCCATGACGGTGGGATTCATTTCCACCTGAGTATAGTCCCAATTCCGAGAGATCCCGCGAAAGACGCGCTGGACGCGTTCGCCATCCCACCTGTGAATCGCCGCCGGGATGACAATGACCGCGCGTAGCAGTACAATTTCAGTCAATTATCTCTGAATATTCTGAATTTGTGTGGGAGGCTTACAAGAATCTGCCGCGGGCGGTGGAGTTCCTGGCGGCGCACGGCGCGAAATGGAGATCTGGAATCGCCCCAATAAGCACGGCTGGACTCCGTTGACGATCGCCGAGGGGCACCGCTTTGGGAATTTCAAGCCCTCGCCCGATACGGTCGCGGCATTCCATCGCGTGATGGCTGCGGCGTCGCACTGACGCTGCCGCGGCTGCCTCCGCGACCCAATCAGGGGAAGGGCCGAAGCTGGGTCCCTGGCTGGGCATCATCGACCAGATTCTGGAAGACGATAAGACTCAGCCCAAGAAGCAGCGCCACACCGCCAAGCGAATCTGGGATCGCTTAAAGGCGGAGCACGCCTTCAAAGGCGGCTAATAGCTATTCCTTCCCTAGCGCGTTCTGGAATTTCGCAGTTTTATAAATTCCGCCCGGCGGTAGCCGGAAAGCGGAGCTGGTTTGTGGTTCGCCAGTTCCGCCGCCCACGCGGTCAGCGCGGGCTACCCGCGTCTTCGGGCCGGAGCTCCGTTAGGCGCTTGAGGCCCCAGGCGTCCGGCGCGAGATTCCTCCAACGTGCACCTCAAACAAATCGTTCGAACGAGCGGTGAACCCGGCCGCAAACAGGGTCACTGCAGAACCTCGAATCGCCGGATGCGCCGCGTCGTTGGCGATTCCGTCTTCGCTTCGCGCGTCCGCGTCCCCCTTACCGAACTGTGCCGAGGAGCGTTGGATTTGCTCCCACCACCCCTAACCGCATTTCGAACTCTCACCGCATAAAACAGAATCTGCTCGAAACGTCCCAAGCCAGTACCGCGGTCCGAGGCGCCTGTGATATGGTGACTAGGCTTGGAGCCAAAGCGGAATCGTGTGCGACGCATGGGCGCAGATCGAATCCCACGTAGCTCACAGGTAAAGTCGGTTCGAAAGCGAGGGCAATGTTCGTGCGTCTCACATTAGTGGCGATGGTTCTCGGCGGAATCGTTACCTCTGGTTTTTCCGCCACGGTGGTCAGCCAGCCTGGACCGCACCTGGGCGCCGTCGGCCTGGGAGGCGCTGACGGAGTAGCCTACGCAGTGGGTTGGTCCCAGACAAAGACGTATTCCAACGTCGCGGTCAGCGCGAAACTCTTTTATGGCGGCCCGTTCAAAGGCTCCACGTCCGGCAATTTCATGGCGTACCTGTCCACCTCGATCGGGCCCGGGGCAGTTGCCTTTGCGACCCAATCGATAGCAGTCCCTGCATCGGTGACCGCACCGGCCACCTACACGATCTTTAGCGGACTGACCCTTGGCCCCGGCGCCTACTACTTGACGATTGCGGCTCCGGACGGCCTATCCAATCCGGGTTGGGAAACCGGAAGCGGGTCCATTGTGCTGGATTCCGGCGTGACCTCCCTCGGCACTCGGGTCATGACCAACGTCGATCTTTCCGCGCCCTATAAAGCGAACTTTTCGACATCACCCGCTACGGTGCAATTGACCGTAGCCGAAGTCGCCCCTCTCATCTCCACATTGCCGCTGATCGGCCAGCCTGGACCTGACCTGAGCGCCGTCGGAGTGGGGGGCGCCGACGGCGTCGCCTATGTAGTAGGCTGGTCCCAAACCAAGACGTATTCCAACGTTTCCATAAGCGCTAAACTCTTTTACGCCGGCGCATTCAAAGGCTCCACGTCCGGCAATTTCAAGGCGTACCTGTCCACCTCGATCGGGCCGGGCGCCGTTGCGCTTGCCACTCAGGCAGGCGCCATACCTACATCGGCGACCGCACCGGCCACCTACACGGTCTTTAGCGGACTGACCCTTGGCCCCGGCACGTACTACTTGACGATTGCGGCTCCGGACGTCCTATCCAATCCGGGTTGGGAAACCGGAAGCGGGTCCATTGTGCTGGATTCCGGCGTAACGCCGCTGGGCGCCAAAGTCCGTTCCGGCGTCGATCTTTCCGCTCCCTACGCTGCGGCCTTCTCGACATCCCCCGCGGCGGTGCAGTTTACGGTCGAAGTCGCGGCTCCCACCGCCAGCTCGGTGGTGGTCACGTCGAGCAATTCGCCCACGATCTCCCCAAACACCTGGATCGAGATCCACGGAACTGGCATGGCGCCCGCAGCGAACGTCTGGAGCAACGAGGATTTCTCGAAGGGGCTGCCCGTGAGCCTCGATGGTGTCAGTGCCACGGTGAATAACAAGCCGGCGGCAATCTTTTTTGTCAGTCCGAACCAAATCAACGTACTTACCCCCATTGACTCGGCTACAGGACCTGTCCCGGTGCAAGTGAAGACGGCTTCCGGGATCACGACGGTGCTGACGCCCACCATGCAAGCACTCACACCCGCGTTCCTCACCATCGACGCGCAGGGGCACGTCGCGGCACTGCATGTGGACAACAGCCTGCTCGGACCGGCGGAAATTTCGGTGCCAGGCTACACCTTCACTCCCGCGAAACCGGGCGAAATCGTGCAGCTTTACGCCGTGGGATTTGGCCAGAGCAATCCGCCGATTACCGACCAACTGAGCGGACGTGGACCGCTGCCTTCCCTGCCGTCCGTCACAATCGGGGGACTTCCGGCAACAGTCGGCTTTGCGGGAATCAGCGGAGTAGGGCTCTACCAGCTAAACGTGACCGTCCCGGCGAACGCGCCAGATGGCGACCTGACGCTACTCGCTATCTACGGCGGCGCATCCACACAGCAGAATGTGCAGATTTCGGTGCATCGCTAGGTAGTGGCAGCTTCTCAAACAGGTCAAAACAGCCGCGAGAGAGACTCCTGCACGTTCAGTATGAGCGAGTTCTTCCGGGACGCGTTCGGCATCGCCGCCGGGATGACATTGACCGCGCGTAGCAGTACAATTTCAGTCAATTATCTCTGAATATTCTGAATTTGCGCGGGAGGCTCGATGCGGCTCCAATCGATGTGGACGGCCCTGCTGTTGGCGGGGGTGGCGCAGGCGGCGCCGGAGATTGTGTCCGTGCGGCAGGCGTTGCCGCGCGAGATCGCCGAGCAGATCCGCTCGGGTCTGTTGACGCTCCAGCCGGGCGAGCGCAGCTTCCCCGTCGCGCGTTACGAGAAGCTGGAGCTTCGCATCGACCTCAACGCCGCCTATCAGAATCCCTACGATCCCGACGAGGTGGATTTGTGGGCGGAGTTCACCGCGCCGTCGGGGCGCGTCTGGAAGATCTGGGGGTTTTACAATCCGTCGAACTGGTCGACCTTGTGGATGGCGCGGTTCGCGCCGAACGAGACCGGGGTGTGGCGGTACGTCGTCAAGGCGCGGGATCGCGATGGAGCGGCGGAGAGCCGTCCGGGCACGGTTTCCGTGATCGAAAGCAAACACCACGGCTTCGTCGGCATCGCGCCCAACCGCCGCTATTTCCAGTTCTCCGACGGGTCGCCGTTCTACGGCGTCGGCCTCTGGTACAACGACAACTACGACCAGTTCAACAACGGGTCGATCACGGAGGAGGGGCTCGACGCGCTGAAACAGCACGGCGCCAATTTCATCAGCTTCTATCACAACCCCCTGGAAACGCTCGGCACCGGGCTGGGACGGTACGACGAAAGCCGCGCGGGACGGCTCGACCAGATCTTCGAGTGGTGCGAGAAGCGCGATATCCAGATCAGTTGGAACATCTGGTTCCACTCCAACATCTCGGAGGCGGTGTGGGGTGGGGGCAATGCCCGCTATCGCTACAATCCATACCGGCAGGTGGCCAGCGCCGACGAGTTCTTCGCCAGCGAGGCGGCCTGGAAGCACGAAGAGAAACTGCACCGCTACATGGTGGCGCGCTGGGGGTATAGCCGGTCGTTATTTCTCTGGTTTGTGATCGACGAAATCAATGGCACCGAAGGGTGGCTCAAGGGCGGTAGCGAGGCGGGCGAGCGATGGTGCCGCCGCGTGCACGACTGGCTGAAGGCCAACGATCCGTATGGCCGCCCCACCACGGGCACACAAAGCGGCGGCCTCAAACAATGGTGGCCCGAAGGCTACCGGATCTTCGACGTCGCCGCCCGCGAGATCTACGAAGCCCAGGGCCATCCCTTCCCGCAAAGCGGCAAACCCGATCTCAACGGCGATAACGCGTTGAAGCTCAGCTATCGGAATTACGCCAAACAGACACAGGATTTGTGGAGCGGCTTCGAGAAGCCGGCCCTGGTCGGCGAGTCGGGATACGACCACACGTTTTACGAGCCGGGCATGCCGGGCTACCTGGCGATGTATCACAACGCGCTGTGGGCGGCCCTGGCGAACGGCCTCGGCGCGACGCCCTTCTGGTGGGCGAATGGATCGTACCTGGGCGACGCCGTGCTCACCCGCTCGATGACCTATTTCGCGCAGTTCGTGCGCGATATCGATTTCACCGCGAAACCATGGAAGCCGCTCGCGCTCAAAGTCAGCGAGGGGGACGGATGGGCCATGCAAAGCAACGGGCTGACTTTCGGCTGGGTGGTGAACCCCGTGAACGGCATGGCCAACGAGACGGTGAGCGTGCCGGGCCTGGACGATGGCGATTACGAGGTGCGCCTGTTCCGGACCTGGCGCGGCCAATATCTCGAGCCGGTGACCGCGACCGCGGCCGGCGGGACGCTGACGCTGAAGATCCCCGAACTGCGGCCGCAGGGCGGACGCGCGCAACAGATCGGAGACGATATCGCGTTCAAGATCGTGAGGGCCAGCAGCGCCGGGAGCCGATAGCGTCTCTCAGAACTTCCAGCCTTGACGCCCTTATCGCTCAGTCGGTAACGGTAGTGGAATCAAATCCAGCCCAAGCGGCCGCGGCGTTCTTTGCGACTTGGCGGCTTGGCGCGAGAAAAACAGAGACAGCGATGACCGAGAATGCCATAGCCAAGGAGATGATCACGCAAAGATTTCTGAGTTGCTTTGTCAAGAGGGATTCTTCGAAAGGGTTTGG
>CAZSQK010000015.1:0-114044 GCA_964608645.1 uncultured Solibacteraceae bacterium
ACCCACTGAACTACTGAACTTGTGGGTAATTCTAAGGTTCATCGGACGCTTACCAGAAGCTACAATCCCAAAAACAAGGGGAAGAAAAGCTATCAGCCGATTCTGACCTTTCTCGCCGAAACCCGCGAATACGTCGGCGGCGAATTGCGTAACGGCGACCGCCCCACAGGCAAGCAAATCGCCCGTCATCTGGAAGCCGTTTTCGAAGCTTTACCGGAAGGCGTGGAGACGATCTACGCACGCGCCGATTCCGGCTTCTACTGCGCCGAAGCAGTCGAGGCTTACCGGAAGGCCGGTGTGAAGTTCATCGTTTCGGCTCGGAAAACGTCGCGGCTCATTGATGAGTTGAAGGCTGCCGCATGGACCGGATCGCCCAAAACCGATGCGGAGGGACAATGCGAGTTTCGCTACCGGCCGGAAGGCTGGGATGAAGAATATCGTTTCCTCGCTCTGCGTTACGAGAAGAAGAAACAGGTTTCCCCCGCCGGCGTCACGGCCGAGCAGTATCAGTTGTTCGATACGCCCGAATACACCTATCGCGTATTCGTCACGAATATGGCCGGCGGAATCGCGTTCCTCACCTGGCTCTACAACCAGCGCGCGGGCGCCGAGGAAGGACCGTCTGGAAGACGCGCGAGTCTACCATCTGTCGATCTACTTCACCACGACGCCGCCCTTCATCACGCGGCGGACATTGGCGATCGCCACCTGAATGTCGGCCAGGGGGTCGCCTTCGACGGCGATCAGATCGGCATAATGACCGGGCGTGGCGGCGCCGAGATCGTCCTTCATCCCGAGGAGGTCCGCGGCGTTGACGGTGGCGGTCTTCAAAGCCTCGGCGGGCGTCATACCGGCCTTCACGAACCACCCGAGTTCGCGGGTGTTCTGGCCGAACATCGTGTACACGGCGTCCGACCCCATGGCGAAGGGCACGCCCGCTTTCCACGCGCGGCGCGCCGTCTCCAGATTGCGGGCGATGTAGGCGTTCAGACGGTCCGCCGAACCCGCCCGGAAGCCGAAGTCCGACGCTGCATCGACGTAGTAGCGATTGTGGTCGATGGTCGGCACGTAATAGATCTTGCGCCGGGCCATTTCGGCGAGCGTCGCGTCGTCGATATCGACGGCGTGCTCCAGCGAGTCGCAGCCCGCGCGGACCGCGTCGCGGGCGCCTTCAGGGCCGTAGGAGTGGATCGCGATCTTCTTGCCCATGGCATGAGCCACGTCGACCGCCGCCTTCATCTCGTCGAAGGTGAACGTCTGTTGGGTGTCGACATTCTCGAAACCGCCCACGGAGCCGTACATTTTGACGACGTCGGCGCCCGCCGCGATCTGGCGCCGCACGGCGACGCGGACCTCGTCGGGAGTGTTGGCCGTCCCGGGGCCTGGTTGCGGGGTTACGCCGATGCGGAAGTTGTTCATCACGGACAGCCCGTACCCGCTGACGAACATGCGCGGGCCGGACATCGAGCCGCGATTGATGAGGTCGCGCATCGCGATATCGGTGTATTCCGATGCGCCCAGGTCGCGCACCGCGGTTACCCCGGCCTCGAGCGTCTTACGCGCGTTCTCCTGCGCCAGGAAGACGGTGATCGCGGCCATTCGCCCGCCGGCCCGGCTGATTCCCCGCGGCGCGTCCGAGATGTACGTCATGTGCGTGTGCGCGTCGATCAGGCCCGGCAGGCCGTAATAGCGCGACCAGTCGACGATGTCCGCGCCCGCGGGCGGCGCCGGATCGCCCGCCTGCACGCTGCGGATGCGGCCGCGGTCAATGACGACCAGCGCGCGGTCCACCACTTTCCCGCCGTCCCAGAGTTTCGCGAAGCGGACGGCGGTGAGTTTCTGCGCGCCCGCGTCGAGCGCGCAGAGGAGCAGCAGGCAGGCGGGGAGGAGACGCGGCATGGCTACTTCTTCGGCACGGAGATGCGGATGTTGCGGTAAAGCATGCCGCCCGTGTGGTCGCCCTGGATGTAGAACGGGCCGGGCTCGCCTTCGTTGCTGTCGATGGCGCCGCCGGTGATGCCGGGGATCTCCTGGTTGTCGACCGTCTTTACGCCGTTGCGCACAATGGTGACGCGCCGTCCGACCAGCGTAATGTCGAACGACTCCCACTCGCCGGGCTTGCGCGGCAGCATCGTCGTCGGCGCGACGAATGAGTATATGGCGCCGAGGGTGTGGAATTTGTCTTCGGTGCCTTCGGGCTCGTATTCCACCTGCACCTCGTAGCGGCCGCGCAGGTAGATGCCGCTGTTGCCGTTGGCGGGGCAGTTGTATTCGATGTGCAGTTTGAAATCGTCGAACTTGCGCGTGCTGCGCAGATTGGCGCCCTTGGTTTCGTTGAGCAGTTCGCCGTTCTTTGCGACCCAGTGGTTTTCGGCTTTGCCCATGGGCTCCCAGCCGGTGAGGTCCTTGCCGTTGAAGAGGGGCTCGGGATCGGTCCATGCGGACGGCATCGGCCGGTTCAGCGCGGGAGCGCGCACGCCGGCGATTTGCGCGGAGGTGGCGTCGCCGCGCTTGATCGAGCCGGTCAATTGGTTGCCCTGCGCCGTCAGTTCCCAGGCGATGGCCGGTCCGCGGCCGCCGCCGAGATTCACCAGGAGGTGGGACCCATCCAGCTTGACGTCGGACACGTGGCGGGCGCCGCCGCTGCGCGGTTGAATCCAGGCGTCGAGTTTTCCACCAGCTTCGCTGAGTTCCATCCAATCCGGGTAGCTATCCTGTCCGGTGGTGATGGTGAGGTCCCATCGCCCGAGGAAGGGATTCTTCTGCGCCAGGGCGGTGGCGTGGAATCCGGCGGCGGCAATTAACAAACACAACAGTTGTTTCATCTCGGCCTTAGTGTATCCAATGCGCCCGCCGGGCGTCATAATAGACACTGCTGGAACGTAATTGGCATATGGGGCCCGTCCCGGTTCATGTCCGCGCCCGATTGCTTGCCTTGGCATGCTGCGTCCTCAGCACGGCCGGCGGCGGCGCGCAATCGATCGTCAACATCGATCGCATGCCGGCCGCCATGCGGAACTTCGAGTGGCGGCCGGACGACCAGCCATTGAGCTGTTCGGTCTCCATGATCAAGCCGGCTTTGAACTTCGGCTTCCGCTTCCAGGCCGGGTACGTGGTGCGTGTGCCGATGAGCCAGTATCGGGGGACCGGCCACCGCTGGACGGTCCTGATGCGTGTCACGCCGTCAACGGGTAAGGCTGTCTACTTCGTCAGCCGCTACCGCTTGCCCGACGTGCCGAAGACCACCACCGAGGTGGAGGTGGGTGGCGGTTACCTGCTGGGCGAGGGCAAGTACCGGGTGGCGTGGAAGCTGACCGACGACAGCGGCCGGGTGTGCCGCAAAGAGTGGCAGGTGGAGGCGAAGCGCGGCCGTGGGGACAGAAAGGTGAAGGTGGCCCTGGCGCCCAACACCATCGACGCCTTTTCCAGTTGGGTGGTGGGCGGCCGGGGGAATACCGACGACGCGCCGGCGATCCGGCTGACGGTGCTGATGCATGCGGCGCCGAATTCTCCCCGCCGCATGCGGATGAGCGCCCGCGATCGCGTCACATTGTTGGGCACGCTCTCCTCGCTGCTGGAGCGGCTGCCGACCAGTTCGGTGCGGCTGGTGGTGTTCAATCTCGATCAGCAGCGGGAGCTCTACCGGCAGGACAACTTTTCCTCGCCGGGATTCACGGATGTGGCGCGTTCGCTGGACGGCTTGGAACTGGGGCTGGTGGACTACCATGTCCTGCAAAACCGGCAGGGCCACGTCGATCTGCTGGCCGATCTCGTGAATGGCGAAGTCAACGCGCCGCAACCGTCCGATGTCGTCTTATTTCTGGGGCCGATGGCCCGCTTCTTCGAGCGAATGCCGGACAGCGTCCTCGAAAAGCCGTCCGGGGGGGCTCCGCGGTTCTTCTATTTCCAATACCGGCCGTTCATCCAGATGGAGACGGCGTCGCTGCCGGATGTGATTCATTCGGCGGTGGCGAAGCTGAAGGGAAAGACGGTCGTCATTCATTCGCCGGGCGATTTCGCCAAGGGAATCGATCAAGTGGAACGGCTCTTGCGCTGACGTGTGCAGGGTCGGCCGCACGGTAACGAAGAATTCACTTGATTTGGGTGTCGGCCTGGCGTAATCTGGACAGGCGAACAAAAAGCGAACTAAGGAGGTTGCCATGCCTTTTGTAGACACCCTGTTGCCAGAGTTCGACCAGGAGATGGCGAATACGCGGAGAGTCCTCGAACGCGTGCCGGACGACCGGCTCGATTGGCGGCCACATGCGAAGTCCTGGACGATGGGAGCGCTGGCGACGCACGTCGCCACGCTGCCCAGTTGGACGATCGAGACGGTCAACCGCAGCGAACTCGACATCGCCCCGGAGGGCAAGCCCCCCGAGCGGCCGTCCGAGGCGAAATCGCGCGAAGAACTGCTCCAGCGGTTCGACGGGCACGTCGCCGCGGCTCGCGCCGCTCTGCCCGGGGTTACGGATGGGGCGATGTTTCAGAATTGGACGTTACTGCATGGCGGGAAGCAGATTCTGAGCCTTCCGCGGGCGGCGGTCTTGCGCAGTTTCGTGCTCAGCCACATCATCCATCACCGGGCGCAGCTAGGCGTGTACCTGCGGCTCAACGATATCGCCGTGCCGGCGATCTACGGTCCATCGGCGGACGAGGGCGGATTCTAATACTCGGTTTTGTCGGGCTTGCCGGCCCACTCCTCGAAGGGGCGGCCGGCCTGCTCGTCATCGATGTGGATCATGGGAATGGTGCGCTCGGCGGCCGGCGTTTGAATCTCGCGGTAGATGAAAGAATCGTCGAAGCCGACAGCCGCGGCCTGGTGTTGGGTGGCCGCGAAATAGATTCGGGATGGGCGCGCCCAATACAGGGCTCCGAGGCACATGGGGCAGGGTTCGCAGGACGAATAGACCTCGCACTCGTCGAGCTGAAAGCTCCCGAGCACGCGGCAGGCTTCCCGGAGGGCGACAATCTCGGCGTGCGCGGTGGGATCGTTGGTGCGCGTCACCTGATTCGACCCGGTGGCGATTACGACTCCACCGCGGACCACGAGCGCGCCGAAGGGGCCGCCGTTCCGCCGCACATTCTCGACTGCTAACTCGATTGCCTGTCTGAGGAATTGGCGATCCATCCGCGCTCAATGATACACGATCCGCCGCGCGGCTTGTTCGCCGCTGGCCATGGCGCCGTGAACTGTCCCACAATGTCCGGCGGCGTTTACGGCCTCGCCGGCAAAATACAGTGTATTTCCTATGGGATCGCCGAAGCGCTCCTGGGCCGGGACGCCGCCGACACGGACATAGCTGTAGGCGCCGCGCGCGAACGGGTCGGCCGTCCAGTTGTGGGCGTGCCAGGTTTCCAGGGCGTCCACCAGCGGCTCCGCGCCGATTCCGGTGAGACGGCTCAAGGTGGCGAGGGCGCCGCCGATCCAATCGGCCGGATCGTCCGGCGCAGCTTCGGCTCGCGGTCCGCCACTCCAGCCTGTCAGGACAGGCGAATGGACGGGAAGCGTGGTCCACCAGGTCGGCATCCACCGCTCCTCGGAGTGGAGGAAGCCGGCGTCGCGGAGGGGCTCGCGGTCTTCCCAGAGCGGCCGGCGGAAGCGAAGCACGATGCGGGCCGCCCGCCCCATTTCGAGGGCTTCGCAGGCCTCGCGCAACGACGGCGGCTCCGGATCGAAGCGGATGGCGCCGGCTTGCAGCACTCCCAGAGGCGCCGTGACAATGGCGCGCGCCGCCTCGAATCGCCTGCCTCGCGCGGCGATCCGGACCGAGCCCGGCTTCCACTCAATGGACTCGACGGCGGTTCCCAAATTGATCGAATAGCGTTGGGGATCGAGCCGGTTCCAAAGCAGGCCGATCAGGCTGGCATAGCCTCCGGCGAGGCGAAAACTGCGGTCGCCATCGATGGCGCCGGCGGCTTTTTCCGCGATGGCGAGGGAGCGCACGGAAATTCGCTCCTGGCGCGCGGCATCGAAGCCTTCAATGTAGGCCGCGGCGGCGCGGCGCGTCTCGGGCGGGGCGGCGGAGTGCTGGAGATACTCGCTGAAGGACTGCTCGGGAGCGTGCTCCATGCCCGCGAGGAGTTGGCCGGCCGCTTCCCAGTCGTTCTCGCGGGCGGCCCCATTCTGAACGAAGAGGTGCGAGGAGGACGCCTCGATGGCAGCCAGCCGGCCGCTTTCCACGAGGTTCCAGATGGCGGGTGGCTTGCCGTGGACGAACTCGGCGCCGAGTTCGACCGGGACCGGAATGACCGGGTCGTGGAGCGTGTGGATGCGGCCCCCGATCCGATTGCGGGCTTCGAGGATGGTGACGTGAAGGCCAGCCTGGGTGAGCAGGCTGGCTGCGGTGAGGCCGGCGGCGCCGGCGCCGACAATCAGGACATCCGGTGGCACATCCTCATCGTAGGCCAGCGGCGATCGGGCCGGATTAGGGCTCGATGAGGCCGGAACGGATGGCGTACCGGACCATACTGGCGGTCTCGTGGACGCCGAGCTTCTCCAGGATGCGGCTGCGGTGGGAATCGGCGGTCTTGTAACTGATTCCGAGGGCCATGGCCGCTTCCTTGGTCGATTTGCCGCCTGCGATCAGGACGAGCACCTGACGTTCGCGTTCGGTCAGCGAAAAGACCATGCGAACCGAGTTTTCGTCCGGGGTGAAGATGCCGTGCTTGCGGTCGTCGATATCGTGCGCCGCGCCCATGAATCCGCCGAATTCGCCGCTGCCTTCAAACCAGGGAGCGCCCACATCCTCGATCCAGCGGAATTGCCCGCTGCGGCGTTGCAGCCGATACTGCATACGAAATGGCTGATGGGTGCTGAAACATTTCAAATATGTTTCGAGGCACAGATCGCGGTCTTCGGGATGAACGCCCTCCAACCAGCGGTTGCCCAGTTCGTCTTCCATTCGCCGGCCGCGGAATTCGAGCCAGGCGCGATTGAAAAACGTGCACATGCCGTCCGTTCCTGACATCCAGATCATGACAGGCGCCGTGTCCGCCAACTGGTGGAAACGGAACTGGCTGACGGCTAATTGTTGTTTCTGGCGCGCGATCTCCGATTGCAAGTCGACGATTTTCGCCCGCAGCGCCGTGGTTTCCTCTAAATTCTCACCCGGAGACATTGCAAATCCTATCATAAACCTGACCCCTCCGCGACCAAATATAGGCTATCACCTTATGGGCAAAAGTTGAATAGAAATAAGTTGAGTTAGATTTCCAGGCCGTACCGGCAACCGGGGAATCGCCCCATAACTTTAGGCGATAATGGAACTTTCCCACGCCCGAACGGAAATAGAAAGCGAGGGGCATGACGGCGCCGGACACAGACGAAGAACTGCTCATCCGCATCCATAGTGGCGACGAGCCGGCGTTCGTTTCATTGTATCGGCGGCGGCAAGCAGCTATTTTTCGTTTTGCCCTGCATATGAGCGGGTCGGAAGCGGCGGCGGAGGACATTACGCAGGAAGTGTTTCTGGCGATGTTGCGGGACGGCTGTGGGTTCGATCCGAGTCGCGGAAGCCTTGCCGCCTACCTGTTCGGGATTGCGCGCAAGCTGGTGTTGCGTCATCTGGAGCGGGGCCGCAACGATGTAGCGTTGGACGTGGCCTCCGACGAGGCAGCGATGCCGGAACTCGCGGTCGAGCACGACCCGTTGTTGGAACTGACTCATCGCGAAGGACTTGACGCGCTGCGCCGGGCGGTGTTGGCGCTTCCCAGACGATATCGTGAAGTGGTGGTGCTCTGCGACCTGGAGGAGATGGACTACGCCGACGCGGCGGTGGCCCTGGGATGTCCGGTCGGAACGGTGCGTTCGCGGCTGCATCGGGCGCGCGCATTATTACTCGAAAAACTGAACCAGGACCGAACGCGTCCGGCTGTCCATTCTTTTAAGCCGGCCGGGTGTTTTGTATGAATTGCCAGGAATTCTGGAACGGAGAGGCGCAGGCCCTCGATCATTTAAAAGAATGCCGCAACTGCCTGGGGCGCTTTGAGCGCCACCAGAAGTTGGCGAGCGGCTTGAACGCCCTCGGAGCGCAGATGCGAAGGGTGGGTGCGCCGCACCACCTGGAACGGCGGCTGGTAGCGGCTTATCGCGCCCAGGCGGAGTTTTCCGGCATGCCTCCGCGCGGCGCCTGGCTGGCGGCGGCCACTTGGGCTGCCGGAGTTGCGGCCACGGTTGCCCTGGCCGTGTTTCTGATGAACGGCCATCAACCGCAACGGACTCATCGAATTACGCGGAGCATGACGCAATTGGCGGCAGTCGAGATCCCGGCGGACGCGGACGGAATGGCGGATTTCCGGAACGAGTTCATCGCGCTGCCGAATACAGAAGATCTCGCGCCGAACGACGAGATGAACATGGTTCGCGTGGAACTGCCGCGTTCCTCGATGATCGCCCTGGGATTTGCGGTCAGCGAGGAGCGCGCATCCGAGCCGGTCGAAGCGGACGTCATGCTGGGAGCGGACGGGGTAGCCCGCGCGGTGCGGTTTTTGGAGTATTGAATTTGTTTCTTAAGGAGATAGCATGGTCTTTCGAACGCTTTTGATTGGCGCCCTGGTGGTGGCCGCGGGCAGCGCACAGCCCGGGCCAAAGGGACGGGGCGGACCGGGCGGCGGACCGGGCGGACCCGGGGGGCGATTTATCGGCGCGGAGGTCGGCATGCCCGGCCGGGTGGTGCGGAATGCGCCCTATTCGGCCGACATCGTGACGGAATCAACGCAGACGCTGCCGGATGGCAATCACATCAAACAATCGAGCACCGTGCACGTGTATCGCGACGGGGAGGGGAGAACGCGTCACGAGCAGGCGTTGCGGAATCTCAACGGGTTAGCGGGGAATTCCAACCTCCCGCAGGTAGCGTTCATTAACGACCCCGTAGCCGGCGCGAGCTACGCGCTCGATTTAGGACAGCGCTCAGCAACGAAAGCCCGATTCGGCCGGGGTAACGGCGGCGGCAGCATTGGCGCACCGCCACCCATGGAGCGGCGCGCGGCGCCGGCTCCCGGCCAACCGGTGGATCCTCGAGGCCTACGTCCTACGATGCGGCGCGGAAATCAGAATGTGAAGACGGAGTCGCTCGGGCGTCAGATGGTGGAGGGCGTTCAAGCGGACGGAGTGCGGACGACGATGACGATTCCGGCGGGTGAGATCGGCAACGAGCAGCCCTTGCAGGTGGTGACGGAGACGTGGTACTCCCCGGAACTGCAGGTCATGTTGCTTCGCAAACGGACCGACCCCCGGTCCGGCGAGACGGTGACGCGGTATATGAATGTCAGCCGCACGGAGCCGCCGCGGACCTTGTTCGAAGTGCCGGCAGACTTCAAGGTATCGGAGAACGCCCGGACGCCGTGGCCGCGGCAAAAGCAGTAATTTTCCTCGTGGGGGCCGGAATAAGGAATTTCCGGCCCTCGCACTGCGTTTCCTCGGATTTATCCTTCCCGGTTTTCAGATTTCTACACCACAATCAATTCTTTCTTGTTTTCAATCTTTTTGGCGTCGATACCGGGCACCTTTTGTAAGTCCTGCCAGGATTTGAAATCGCCATGCGCCTCCCGGTAGGACACTACGGCTTTGGTCTCTTCGACCGACAGGCCGAGCACCGCCTTCAGCTCCTCGAAGGGCGCCGTGTTGATATTGACCTTCGACCCCGGCCCGAAATACTGCACCAGGTAGTCCACAATGGCTGCCGATTGGGCGTCGGTGGCTTGCGCGCCGCGATCCACCATGTCTGCAACCTGCTCTACCCAGGCATCTTTTGCGAGGCGGCGTTTGCGAAAGTTTCCGGCGCCGTGACAGGACAGGCAGAGCTTCACAACGACGTCCTTGCCGGGCCCGTCAGGGAGACGTTTGGCCTCGTCATCGTCCGCCGCGAAGGAGACCGATGCGGCAGCGATAGCGATTAGGAGCAGAGCTTTCATCGGATTTGCGTCCCTATGAATTGCATGAGTGCTTCGCGCTCTTCCGGCTCGAGTTTCCCATTGTGATTCTTATCGAACATGGTGATTCCCATGCGGAGCATTTCCGCCTGGCGGCGCGGGAGGGACGAGAAATCGTCGCCGGACTCGAGCATCTGTTCCAGGCGGCTCAGGATCGCGGCGCGCCGGAAACCGGGGACGTCCGAGGGATGCGGCACGGTGAGTTGGAGGAAGACGAACGCCATTTCGTCGGTGGTCTGTTCCCCGAAACCGACGCGCTTGGGCGGGTTCGACGGATTCCGCGGGTTTTGGGCCGTATTGTCGTAGGTGTACCGCATGTCGATGCGGGTGCCCTTGGGGAGCTTGACGGACTCGGTGTAGCGGTACTGCCCCTGCCAGTTGAAATCCCAGTCTTTGATCCAGATGAGGCGCTCGACCTTGCCGCTTGGGAGGTGGGCATCGATCCGCATGTCCTTGCCAAGCCAATGCGCGTGCGGGGTAATGCCGATCAATTCGACGTCCTGGGGGATGATGGCGGTGTCCGTTACGGCCGTTAGCTCGCCAGGGGGCAAATCGAGGCGGCGCGGACCGACCAACAGGTTGGCGAGGCCTTTTTGGGGCTGATCGGTGAAGGTGATGCCGAGAGCCGACTGGTCGGTTTCAGGCTTTCCGGAGGGGTGGTAGTGAATTTGCACCACGAGGTCGGCGCCTTTCTCAATCGCATACGCGACGCCAGCGGGCAAAGGCGACACCGTGGCGCCCGGGGCCCATCCTCCGAGGCTGCCGGTGGGGGTGATGCGTGGGCCACCGAAGCACGGGTAGCCAGGTTCCGGTGTGGCGGCGTCCAGGCGGCGCGCTTCGCCGGTCGTATCGAGGTAGAACAAGGCGTGGTGCACGACCTTTTTGTTGCCGGGATGGAATTCGACCGTCTTCGCGTAGCGGTCGGCATCGAAGCCGAGGGGCACGACGAAGCACTGAAAGACATCGCGGCCGTCCGGTGGCACCGAAAAGGTCTGTGGCATGCGAATTTCAGCGTCGGGCTTGCCGGCCAGCCAGCCGGAGGCGAAGCGCGGCTGGGGCGGAGCCTGCTCAGGATCGCCTTGCGGCGCGCCGGCCTTGGCCCAATCGCGAATCAGCGCGATCTGTTGATCGGTCAGGCGGCGCTCGTCGTCGAAGTGGCCCACGCCGGGTTCGGCCTTCCACGGAGGCATGTAGCGGCTGGCCGTCACGCCGGCGATGAGGGAGGCGCGTTTGGCGGCATCTTCATAGGTCATGAGCGAGAACGGCGCGACTTCGCCGGGGCGATGGCAGGAGGCGCAATTTTGGTAGAGGATCGGCGCGATGTCTTTGTTAAAGGTGGGAGGGGCGGCAAAGGCTCCACAGGCGAGCGCACCTGCGGCAAGCCCGACAGACAGCTTCATGTAATTACTTTACGCGATTCATGGCGCATTGGTAAGGCCCTCGGTGGAATGCCAGCGGGGACGCCGGCATCGCGCTACGTTCTCCAACGGCCGGGGCCCGCAAGTGCGGAGGCTTGCGCTACTTGCGATTGATGGCGCAGCCGATCGATTTGGTGGAGGCGTGGGGGACGGGTTTGCCGGCGAGGACAGCATCGAGGGCCTCGCGGAGGTCGGACTGGGTTGCCTGGGGGCGCTGCTTGCCGAAGTCTTCGACGCGATTGTCGATGCGGCCGAGATAGAGGACCTTGCCTTCGGGTGTCAGGACGGCCGCCTGGGGTGTGACGGTGGCATTGGCGAGTTTGACGAGTTCCTGGCGGGGGTCGAGCAGCAACGGGAAGCCGTAGCGGAACTCCTTCGCATAATGCGCCACTACGCTATCGGCCACGGTGGTCTCGGCCTGGACGGCATAGACAGCGACGCCGCGCGGGGCGTATGCGTCGCGGATCCGGTTCATTTCAGGCACGTAGCTGTTGGCCACGGGACAGTCGGTGGTCACGAAGAAGAGGAGGATCGCCTTTTGCGAGGCCCACTCGGCGTTGGTGTGGACGGCGCCCGCGGTGTCGCGGAGATGGATGACAGGAGAGGCGGCGAACGCAGACCAGGCGAACACGAGGGACAGCAGCGAGCGAAGCACGGCACTTCCAGTTTACGACGTGTTACGCTGAAATTACCCGCGCCCGCAGGTAAACTCATGAGAATCGTCGTATTCCTCGTGTGGGCGGCGGCGCTCCCCGCACAATCGATCTTCCCTTCCGGTCTCATCCGATTCGCGGGCCGGGACGCCTCCCGCGATCTTGGCGATGGACCCTCGGGCTATTATGCGTCGTTCATCAATGCGTCGACGTTCGTGCGGGACGGCGCCGGCAATTTCTATGTCGGGATGGGGCCGCGCATCCGCAAGCTCGACCCGACTGGGGCGGTCACGACAATCGCCGAGAATCTCGTCTCAGTCTACCGGCTGGCGCTGAGCCCAGGCGGAGGCTTCGTTTTCGTCGGCGACCGAGGGCAGATCCAGAAGCTCTCCGGGAACGGCACGTTCACAACGATCGGCGGGTCCGGCTTCCCCGACTATAACGGCGACGGCATGCCGGCTCTTGCCACCAATATGGCGGCGGCGGGGATCGCAGTGGACGCGGTGGGACAGATCTATTTCAGCGACCCGAACCAGCGCCGGGTGCGCACCATCCGGGCGGACGGCAACGTCTATACGGTCGCGGGGACGGGCGCCACGGGCACAGGGGGGGAGGGCGGTCCGGCTGCGCAGGCGCAACTGCTGGGGCCCTTCGACCTGGCTTTCGATGGCGCCGGAAACCTGCTGATCGCGGACTCGAAGCGCATCGTCAAGGTCGATACCAAGGGCGTTCTCACGCGTGTCGCGGGCGACCCCAATCAATCTCTGGGCTCGGGACCGCCGCCGACAGGCGTGCCGGCGATAGGCGCAGCCCTTTTTGCGACGGTCATGGCGCTGGACGGGGCGGGGAATCTCTACATCAGGGACGGTGTCGAGTCGATCGTCAAGATCACGGCGGACGGCATCCTGCATAGCGTCGCAGGCGCCCCGTTCAGCTCGACTCCCGGATTCACGGAAGGGTGCGGCGATGCGTCGAAAGCGCGCATCTTCGCGCAAGGCATCCAGGTGGATGCGGCGGGCAACGTCTATGTCCTGAACGGCGCGGACGATCGGCGGGTGCGGATTCAGAAGATCACGCCGGCGGGGAGGATCTCGACGATCGCCGGCGCCGGTCCGAGCCTTTTTTCGGGCGATGGCGGGCCGGCCAGTGAGGCCACTTTCCACCGTCCTTCGGGTGTCGCCGCCGATTTCAGCGGCCGGGTATATATCGCGGACTCCGGCAACAACCGCATCCGCCGCGTGGATGCCGATGGGACGGTTCGGACGATCGCGGGCGACGGCGGCGCAACCTACGATCAGGACCCCGCCTGCATCGCGGATCGGGAGGACCTTCTGCGTAATCCGGGCGGCGTCGCCGTGGATCGCGCGGGCAACGTGTACATTGCCGATACGGGTAACGACCGCATCCGCAGGATCGCGGCGAACGGTGTTCAGAGCACCGTTGCCGTGGGGATCAAGGGTGTCTCCGGCGTGGCCGTGGACGCCACGGGCAAGCTCTATGCGAGCGACCCCTCGAACGGGCGCGTCGTCCGGGTGGAAGCGGACGGAACGTTGACCACCATCGCCAACATCGTGCCCACCGGCGCCCCGGCGTTCGACAATGCCGGGCGGATGCTGATTCCCGCGTCCCACGAGGTCGATATGCTTCTGGCAGACGGGCGCATCACTGCGGTGGCGGGCACGGGTGAGTCGTTCTCGGAATCCCAATTCGAGTATTTCCCATCACTGAGCCACTTCGAAACCATCGATAGCGCCGCCGGAGTTGCGGTGGACTCGGCAGGCTCGATTTATACGGTCGATGCGATGAAGCGGGTGATTCAGCGGACCACGGCGAGCTGCGCGATGTCCATTGATCCCGCGGCATTTGTGGCGCCCGTGGGGATTGCGCCGGACGCGGCGGGCAATCTGTATATTGCCGATCCAGGCGCGGAGACCATCTGGAAGGGCACGCCCGCGCCCTCGAGTGCCGCCGGTCCGATGCCGCGGCTCGCGGTGAAACGGCCCGTCGGGAGCCTCGCGGCGGCAAGCGCCACGTCGATCGCGCCGGGCGAACTGGTGCGCATCGCGGGCGCGTGCATCGGCCCGTTCGACCCGGTAGTGGCCGCGTACGAGGCTGACGGCAAACTACCCACGACGCTCGGCGGGACGAGGGTGGTCATCGACGGCATGCCTGCGCCGCTGTTCTCCGTGTCGGCAGGATCGATCGTAGCGCAGGTCCCCTTCGAGTTGGCAGGGATTGTTCACGTCGTCGCGCCGAATATCCAGGTGTTCTACAAAGAAGTCGAAGACCACGCCCCGTATTCTCAGCAGGATTTCGCCCCGACGCTGTTCACTGCGGGCGCGGGAGCCGGGCCGGTGCTGGCGGCAAACCAGGACGGCTCTCTGAACACGGCAAGCCGGCCGGTCCAGAAGGGGTCGATTGTCATTCTGTACGGCACGGGTTTCGGGCAGACCGTGCCGGCCGGCGCCACGGGGAGACCAGCGCCGTTGAACTCGCTACAGTTCGTGAGCGGCGAGTTGCAAGTGACCATCGGTGGCGCCCCCGCCCCGGTGCTGTCGGCTGTGGCCGCTCCGGGTTTCGCCGGGCTGACGCAGATCAACGTCCGGGTTCCGTTCCAGGCGGCCGGATCGGGAGCGGCGCCCCTGCAATTCACCTTTCGCGGAATTGCATCGAACCAGGAGAAGCTGACGGTGTGGGTCGCGCCGTGAGGCGTTGAACTTTGTATCCGCTTGCACATCGGAGCTCCCCATCCGCCGACTAAGATATGGGGAATGCCCGATATGAATCCGCGCGGGGAACTAATCCTCGTAGTGGACGATGAGCCGATCGTTTTGCGGTCGGTGACGGCAGCGCTGGCGATGGCTGGGTTTCGAGTTATGGTTGCCGAGAACGGCGTAACGGGTCTGGAAGCCTTCACGAGCGCTCCCGATGATATCGTCCTGGTCCTGTCTGACGTAGTGATGCCCTTTATGAGCGGCGACGAAATGGCCGAGAAGATTTGGGAAATCCGGCACGATGCAAGAATCGTCCTCATGTCCGGGTACGTCGAGGCGCTGGCATTGCGGAAGAACGGGATCAAGCTGCCACTTCTGCGAAAGCCCTTTTTACCCGAAGATGTCGTGCGAGTCGTTTGGGCTCAGCTCAAGCCTCCGACCCCGCGGGCCTGAATCGCTTGGCCCCGTCCAGATCGCAGAACTGCGCTGCGCGGCCGGTAGAATATCGGAATGGCGGTCTGGCTCAGCGAAGCGGATGTGCGGGCGGTGCTGTCTCCGGTCGAATTGATCGATGCGATGGAAGCGGCGCTGGTGGATTTCTCGGCCGGACGGGTGGTCCAGCCGGTGCGCACCGCGATTGAAATCGGAGACCGTTCCTTTTTTGCGCTGATGCCGGCGCTGTACCGGGCGCAGGGCGTGCTCGGCGCGAAACTGGTCACGGTCGTGCCGGCGAACGCGGCGCGCGGGCTGCATACGCATCTCGCGGCGATTTCGCTGTTCGACCCGGAGACGGGAGAACTGCTGGCGGTGCTCGATGGCCGCTACATCACCGAGGCGAGGACGGCAGCGGCGTCGGCGGTTTCGGCGCGATATCTGGCGCGTGAGGATGCGCGCGTGCTGGCGATCCTCGGGTCGGGCGTACAAGCGGCGAGTCATTTCGACCTGCTGCCTTGCGCGCGGGCGTTCCGGGAAGTGCGGGTGTGGAGCCCGACCCGGGAGAACCTGCTGCGATTTGTGGAGCGCCGGCCCGGAGCGTCGGCGGCAGGGTCGGCGGAGGAAGCCGTGCGGGGCGCGGATGTGGTGGTGGTGGCGACGTCGTCGGTGACGCCCGCTATTTGCGCCGGCTGGGTGACGGACGGTGCGCACGTGATTGCGATCGGGGCATGCCGGCCTTCGCAGCGCGAAGTGGATGCGGCGCTGGTGGCGCGGTCGGTCCTGGTAGTGGATTCGCGGGCTGCGGCGCTCCAGGAATCGGGCGACGTGGTGCAAGGGATTGAGGAGGGAAGCTTCGCGGCGGAGCACATTCGGGCGGAACTGGGCGAGATCGCGGGCGGTCAGGCGGTGGGGCGCCGGACGGCCGTCGAAGTCACGCTGTTCAAGTCGCTCGGACTGGCGGTGGAGGATGTCGCGGCGGCAGGGCTGGCATACCGGCGCGCACGCGAACGCGGGCTGGGGCAAAATTTCGCTTGACCCTGACGTTGCGTGAGGCCTGAGGATCGTGTTGTGAAAGCGCAGGAGTTTGCAGCCATGGCGGGGGTGACGGTGCGCGCGCTGCACCATTACGACCGGCTTGGCCTGTTGTGTCCGGGACGCTCGGGAGCGGGCTACCGGGTCTATCGCGAGGGCGACCTGGCGCGGCTGGAACAGATCGTGGCGTTGAAGTTCCTGGGGCTGCCGCTGCGGCAGATCCGGGAGTTGCTGGAGCGCGACGGCCGCAATCTTCCGGCGGCGCTGCGGGCGCAACGGACAGCGCTCGAGGAAAAACGGCGGATGCTGGATCACGCGATTCGGGCGATTCGCGACGCGGAGCAGGAGGCGACTCCGGCGCTTCTCAAAAAAATCATCGAGGCGATCGGCATGGAAGACAACACGAATTGGACGGAGAAATATTACAGCCCGGAGGCGCGGGCGAAGATCGACGCGAGGCGGCCGGCGTGGACGCCCGAGTTACAGGCGCAGGCGTCGAAGGACTGGAGCGAATTGATCGCGGACGTCGAGGCGGCTCTCGGGGAGGATCCGGCGAGCGATCGGGTGCAGGCGCTGGCGGGGCGATGGCGCAAGCTGTTGGAGGCGTTTACCGGTGGCGATGCGGAGGTGTCGGCGGGGTTGCGGAAGCTGTATGCGGACCAGGCGAATTGGCCCGGGGAGTTCCAGCAACAAATGCGGCCTTTCCTGAAGAAAGAAGTGTGGGAACTGATGGGGCGGGCGATGGCTTGCGGGAGGTGAGCGTGGAGCCGGCGTTATCCTGAAACTATCGGACACCGGGTTGTCATTCTCGGAGGAGGGTTCGGCGGGCTGTATGCGGCGCGCAAACTGGGGCACAAGAGCGTCGACGTGACGCTGATCGACCGCCGCAATTTTCATCTGTTCCAGCCGCTGCTGTACCAGGTGGCTACCGGCGCGCTTTCACCGGGCGACATCAGCGCTCCGATCCGTGGGATCCTCCATGGGAACAAGAATACGCGCGTCCTGCTGGGCCAGGCGGCAGACATCGATCCGCGGGCGCGGCGGATCACCCTGACCGATGGGGCCACCTGCGACTACGATTCGCTGATCGTCGCCACCGGGTCCAAGAGCACGTACTATGGCAACGATGCGTGGCGGGAGTGGGCGCCGAGTCTGAAGAGCGTGGAGGAGGCGACGGCGATCCGGCACAAGATCCTGTACGCTTTCGAGGCGGCGGAACGGGTCGCCGGCGCGGAGGAGCGGCGGGCGTGGCTGACTTTCGTGATCGTCGGCGGCGGCGCGACGGGGGTCGAACTGGCCGGCGCGCTGGCCGAGATTGCGCGACACACGCTGAAGCACGATTTTCGCTCGATCCGGCCCGAAGATGCACAGATCCTGATTCTCGACGGGGGGCCGCGCGTGCTGGGCAGTTACCCCGAGGATCTTTCGCTAAAGGCGGAGCGTTCCCTGGTGGAGATTGGGGTGCGGGTGCGCTGCGGCGTAAAAGTGGTCGGGATTGACGCAAACGGCGTGTCGTATCACGCGGAGGAGGGGAATTCGGAACGAGTGGAAGCGAAGACCGTGTTGTGGGCGGGCGGCGTCACGGCGACAGAGTTCGGCCGCACGCTGGCGGCGCGGACGAATGCGGAGACGACGAAGAATGGAGGGATCAAAGTCCGGCCCGATTTGACCGTGCCCGGCTTTCCGGAGATCTACGTCGTGGGGGATCTCGCGTCCGCGACGAATCCGGACGGGCGGCCGCTACCGGGCGTGGCGCAGGTCGCAATGCAAGGGGGATCGTACGCCGCGGACGCCATTCTCAAACGTCTCAAGGGAGCGGCGGAGATCCGGCCATTTCACTACGTGGATAAAGGCGACCTGGCGGTGATCGGGCGGGGGCACGCGGTGGCGAAGATATTCGGAGTCCACCTTTCGGGGTTCATCGCGTGGCTGGTGTGGGTCTTCATCCACCTGCTATATCTGGTGCAATTTCAGAGCCGGCTGGTGGTTCTGGTGCGGTGGGGATTCCAGTACATTACGTTCGACCGTGGGGCGCGGCTCATCACCGGCGTAGCAGTGTCGGACACGATCACGCCGGGGCAGACGATGAAGAACCTGGCGGAGGACTAGGCGTCCGCCGGTTGCATTGCGGCGGCCTGGAAGATGCAGATGAAGTGCAGGAGCAAGCCCGGCACCACCAGCGTGAGATAGCCGAGCACGGTGAACACCAGCCAGGCAATTCCCATCAGCGTCCTGCCTTTATAGATCTGTCCCGCTCCGGGGAGGACGAGGCTGAGGACGGCCGCGACGGTGTCGTTCGGCCGGGAATGAATGTGACCCGCGAGCTGCATGGGTTCCCTCCAGAATCAGGAGTATCGGCTCCTGAGATCCGAAAGAAGTCTATCACGAGTGCGGGGCGGGACGTGAACAGATTTAACGGTTCAGGATAATGATGGTCCAGATTTCGCCGGAAGCAGCCTGGAGTTCCTGCCAACCTCCCGCGCTACGGGCTTCGAGGGCGGCCGCGACGGCGTCGGTAAAGGTCAGGCCGCCGTGTAGATCGCCGATGATCGCACCTGGGGGAATGGACCCGACTTCTTTAACGCTCGCGATTTGCCGGATGATGCTTCCCGTGTCGATACCGAGGGCGAACGCGGGACTATTCTCGCCGATGGGGGCTGGACCTAAGATCTGCATGTTCCTATTTTCGGTGTTCCAGCGGCAGGATGAAAGACCCTCAATCTTAGCAGCGTATGTATACGCGCGCCGGAACTGCAACTGCATGTAATGAGGTGTCATGCTTCGCGTATTGGTTCTCGCAACCCTTTCGATTGTGCCGATCCTCACCGCTGCGGAATCGGGCGATCCGTCTGCCTGGGCGGAATTGGACAAGGGGTTGAAGTCCGGGGATTTCGAACACCGGCGGCAGGCTCTGGTCGCGCTGGCAACGCTCGACGGGTCGGATGATGGGGCGGTGCATCGCGCGGAGGAGGCGTTGCGCAGCGAGGACGGGCGGGTACGGCAGCAAGCCGCGCTGGCCTTGGGAGCAATGAAGGCGACGCGCGCGATACCGTCGCTGAAGGACGCACTCAACGACGACGGTGAGGTGGCATTCGCGGCCGCCAAAGCGTTGATCGAGATGGGCGATCCGGCCGGCCGAGATATGCTGGTCGCAGTGCTGGCGGGCGAACGGAAGGCCTCGCCGGGGATGATGACCAACGCCGTGCGCGAGGCGCAGCGCCGCGTGAAGCATCCGGAGGGCATGATCCTGATGGGCGCCGAGGACGCGGCGGGGACGATGTTCGGACCTGCCGGTATGGCGCTGACGGCGGTCACCGACGCGGCTCATCTCCGGTCGAAAGGCGCGCCGGCGAGGGCTGCCGCCGCTGCCTATCTGGCAAAGGACCCGGACCCGTACGCGGTCACGTTGCTCGAATGGGCGCTTAACGACGAGAGCCGGATGGTGCGGATCGAAGCGGCGAAGGGACTCGGCCTGCGGGGAAATGCGGACAGCATTCCGAAATTGCAGGAGTTGCTGAAAGACGACCACAACGCGGTGCGGACGATGGCGGCGGCCGCGATGATCCGCCTGGGCGCAAAGGGTCGCTGAAGGGCTTACTCTCCACCTTTCAGTGGTGCTAATCTAATCTCCGGAGAGACACATGATCATCGGCGTCCCAAGGGAGATCAAAGACCACGAAACCCGTGTTGGGCTGGTGCCCAGCGGAGTCACTGCCTTGCGCGAGTCGGGCCACGAAGTTCTGGTGGAGAGCCAGGCAGGCGAAGGCAGCTCGATTACAGACCGGGAATACATGCAGGCGGGCGCGCATATTCTGGACGGCGCGGAGGCGGTCTGGGGCAAGTCCGATCTCGTGGTGAAGGTGAAGGAGCCGCAGTCCGCGGAGTATCCATATTTCCGGCCGGGGTTGATCCTGTTCACGTATCTGCACCTGGCGCCGCTGCCCGAACTCACCGACCGGTTGATCTCGTCGAAGGTCAATGGTGTGGCGTACGAGACGATTCGGGAGGTGGACGGCTCGCTGCCCTTGTTGACGCCGATGAGTGAAGTGGCGGGGCGCATGTCGGTGCAGGTGGGCGCCCAGTACCTCGAGAAACCGAACGGCGGACGGGGAATTCTGCTCGGCGGAGTGCCGGGTGTGGCGCCGGCGAATGTAGTGATATTGGGCGGCGGGATCGTGGGGTTGAATGCGGCGAAGATGGCGCTCGGGCTGGGCGCGCACGTCACGATCATTGACCGCAGCTTGAATCGGCTTCGCGAATTGGACGATATTTTCAACGGGCAGGTGGTGACGCTGGCGTCGAACACGTGGACGATCGGGGAGAATTTGAAGACGGCGGACCTGGTGGTCGGAGCGGTGCTGATTCCGGGGGCTTCGGCGCCGAAGCTGGTGCGGCGGGAGATGATCGCGACGATGAAGCGGGGCGCGGTGGTCGTGGACGTGGCGATCGACCAGGGCGGCTGCTTCGAAACGTCGCAAGCCACCACGCACACGAAACCGATCTATTTTGTCGACGGGGTGCTGCACTATTGCGTGTCGAACATGCCGGCGGCGGTGCCGCACACGTCGACCTTCGCGCTGACGAACGCGACGTTCCCATACCTGATGGAACTGGCGGAACGGGGGTTGGAGGGCGCGTGCGAACGGCATCCGGCGCTGCGCGAGGGCGTGAACACGTATAACGGCTATGTGACGCACCGGGGAGTCGCGGAATCGCAGAAGCGGCAGTGGCGCGGTCTGGCGGCCGTGGAGTAAGCTGCCATCATGCCTGCAGCTCAGGAAACCGAGGCAGCGCGCCTGCCGTTGACTGCTCTCAGCGAAGAAGAGCGGTTCTTTCAGACGACGGTCCGCAAGTTCGCGCGCGAGGAGATCCGGCCGCACGTGCGCGAAATGGACGACGCCTGTGTTTTCCGTAAGGACATCATCCGCCAGTTCTTCGAGATGGGACTGATGGGGATCGAGATCCCGGAGGAATTCGGCGGGCAGGGCGGGACGTTTTTTCAGGCGATTCTGGCAGTCGAGGAGCTCTCGGCGGTGGATCCGTCGGCGGGCGTCATCGTGGATGTCCAAAACACGATTTGCAATAACGCGTTGATTCGGTGGGCCACGGCGGAACAGAAGGCGAAATATCTGCCGCGGCTGGCGGCGGACACGGTGGCATCGTACGCGCTTTCGGAGGCGGGGTCGGGCTCGGACGCGTTTGCGATGGCGACTCGCGCGGAGGATCGGGGCGATCACTTTCTGTTGACCGGGCGCAAACTGTGGATTACGAACGCAGCGGAGGCGGGATTTTTTCTGCTGTTCGCGAATGCCAATCCGGCGGACGGATATCGGGGTGTGACGGCGTTTCTGATCGAGCGCGAGTTTGCGGGGTTTCAGGTGGGGAAGAAGGAGGACAAGCTCGGTTTGCGGGCGTCATCGACCTGCGAGCTGGTTTTGGACAACTGCCGCGTGCCGCGCGAGAACGTGATGGGCGAGGTGGGAAAGGGCTACAAGATCGCGATCGAGACGCTGAATGAAGGGCGGATCGCCATCGGCGCGCAGATGATCGGGCTGGCGCGGGCGGCGCTGGAGCATGCGACGGCGTATGCCCGGGAGCGCAAACAGTTCGGCAAGGCGATCGGCGAGTTCCAGGGCGTGCAGTTCGAGCTGGCGAAGATGGCGACGGAAATCGAGGCGGCGCGGCTGCTGGTGTACAACGCGGCGCGGCTGCGGGACGCAGGAATGCCGTTCCTGACGGAGGCGGCGATGGCGAAGTACTACAGCTCTGAGGTCGCGGAGAAGGCGGCGTCGAAGGCGATCGAGGTGCACGGCGGGGTGGGGATCACCAAGGACTATCCCGTGGAAAAGCTTTACCGGGATGCTAAAATCGGACGCATCTACGAGGGCACGAGCAACATCCAACTCGTCACCATCGCGAAGAAACTCTTAGGCAAGTGAGCTCGTCTCACGAGTGAGGGCAATATGCGTGTCATGCTTCTGTCAGCCGCCATGGCGGCCGTGTGGCTGCCGGTTTTTGCGGCCGACAACGTGAATCCGGACGAAATCGTTCACAAGTTCGCGGCCAAGGAAGCGGAGTTCCGCGAAGCGCGGAACAACTACACGTACCGCCAGAGCGTCAAGATCCAGCTTCTGGACGGCAGCGGGAACCCGACCAACGAAAAGTGGGAAGAGGTGTCGGATATCATCTTTTCGCCGGAGGGACGGCGGACGGAGAAGGTGGTGTACGCGCCGGTGAGCACCCTGCAACGGATTTCGTTGACGCCGGAAGATCTGCAGGATCTGCGGAACGTGCAGCCCTTCGTGCTGACCACTTCGGAGATTCCGGACTATGACATCCGCTACCTGGGGCGGGAGAAGGTCGACGAGATCGGGTGCTTCGCATTCGCCGTCAAGCCCAAGAAGATCGTGACGGGTAAGCGCTATTTCGAGGGGCAGATCTGGGTGGACGATCGGGACCTGCAGATCGTGAAAACGTATGGCAAGGGTGTGGGCGAGTTGAAGGCGGGCAGCAGCAAGAACCAGGCATTCCCGAAATTCGAGACGTACCGGGAGCAGATCGACGGCAAGTACTGGTTTCCGACGTATACGCATGCGGACGACACCTTGCATTTCAAGAACCTGGACAATGTGCGGATGCGGATGACGGTGAAGTATCAGGATTATAAGAAGTACGAAGGGAAGTCGACGATCCGGTACGGGGAGATCGTGGACGAGACCTCCAAGACGCCGGCGGCCCCGCCGAAAAAGCAGTAGAATCGTCGGCGGGACATTAAACTCTTGACCGGCAAGGTCTATGAGCTGATGGGCCAAAAATAGGCTGCCGTCCCGGGGCGGATCCACGAGAGCCGCCCACCCCACCTGCTATCCTCCTTAGAGGATGCCTACCAAAGTCACTGTGATGAATAACGGTCCAATCCGGATCGAAGGGGATTTCGAGATTCTGGACCCGAACGGGACGCCGTTTGGCCTGGCCGGGCGCACGGTCATTTCGCTATGCCGGTGCGGGCAGTCGGCGAATAAGCCATTTTGCGACGGGAGCCACAACCGGACCGGCTTCTCGGACCCCGTTACCGCCCGCGAACTACCCCCACCCAAACCCAAGCTGTAGAAAAGTTCCAAATTCTCTGGCCCTTTGGGGCTAGTCGGTGGAGTAGAGGCGTAACTATACGTTTGGGCCTTTCGCCAGTACAATATACATTCTATGCCTACATACGCCCCCTCTTGGTGTGACGGCTCCCGGGGATCGCTCAAAACCTTTTCCATTCTTCTGTTTGCGTGTTTTGCCATGGCGTTCATGGCGGGATGCTCGAAGACCGACGCTGCGTCGGGAGGGTCAGGCGCGCCATCCGGCAAGGGAGGTGGAGGTCGGCGAGGCGGGGGCGGTGACGTTCCGGTCACGGTGACGACTGCGGGGCAGAAGAATGTGCCGGTGGAGGTCCAGGTCATCGGAAATGTGGAGGCATTCTCCACGATTTCGGTGAAGGCGCAGGTAACCGGGCAGATTACGAATGTCTACTTCCACGAGGGCGACTTCGTGAAGAAGGACGACATGCTGTTCATGATCGATCAACGGCCGCTGGAGGCGTTGTTGAACCAGGCGCAGGCGAATCTGGCGCGCGACGAAGCGGCGTTGGGCCAGGCGCAGGCGAATCTGGCGAAGGACCAGGCGCAGTCTCGATATGCGGAAGCGCAGGCCGCCCGTTACGCGCAATTGTTCGACCAGAAGATCATTTCACGCGACCAGGCGGAGCAGACGCGGGCCAACGCCGACGCGATCGCACAGGCTGTGGCAGCGGACCGGGCGACGATCGAAACCGTCAAGGCCAACATCGGGGCCAGCCGGGCAACGGTCGAAAACGCCAGAGTACAACTCGGGTTCACGACCATCAAGTCGCCGATCACGGGGCGCACGGGTAACCTGACCGTCAAACAGGGCAACGTCGTCACGGCCAACAACATGGAGTTGATGACGATCAATGAGGTGGAGCCGATCTACGTCACGTTCTCGGTTCCCGAAGCGCAGTTGGCGTCTGTGAAACGGTATATGGCGGTGGGGAAACTGCCGGTGCGGGTGCGGCCGCAGGACGAAGCGGGCGCGGAAGAGGTCGGGACGCTGACGTTCGTCGACAATTCCGTCGATATGACGACGGGAACGATCAAGTTGAAGGGCACTTTTCCGAACGCCGATCATAAATTGTGGCCGGGCGAGTTCGTGCGGGTCATCCTGCGCCTGACGACGCAGCAGAACGCAGTGGTGGTTCCCAACGAAGCGGTGCAGACGGGGCAGAACGGATCGTTCGTCTATGTGGTCAAGCCCGACCGGACGGTAGATTCGCGGCCAGTGACCACGGGAGCCCGGGTGGACCAGGATCTGGTGATCGAATCGGGTTTGGAGCCGGGCGAAACGGTCGTGACGGAAGGGCAATTGCGACTGGCGCCGGGAAGCCGTATCGTGGTGCGGGATGGACGCGGGGGCGGCGGTGGACGCGAAGGTCGTGGCGGCGGCCGTGGTGGACGCGGCGGCGGCGAGGGTGGCAAAGACGGAGCGCCCGCGGACCGGACGAAGAGCTAAAGAGGGGAGGGCGGGCGGAGCGGCCTACCCATGAACATCTCAGAGAACTTCATTCGCAGGCCGATCGCGACGAGCCTACTCATGGCGGCGATTGCCTTATTCGGCGTCATCGCCTACCGAGCCCTGCCGGTGAGCGATCTACCCCAGATCGATTATCCGACCGTCACCGTTTCCGCGAGTCTGCCTGGCGCGAACCCCGACACGATGGCTTCCGCCGTCGCGACGCCGCTCGAGCGGCAGTTCACGACCATTGCCGGGCTGGATTCGATGACATCGAACAGCGGGCAGGGAAGCACCAGCATCACGCTGCAGTTCGATCTGAGCCGGGAGATCGACGGCGCGACGGTGGATGTCGAGACGGCCATTGCCGCGGCCATGCCCCTGCTGCCGCCGGGGATGCCGACGCCACCCTCGTTCCGCAAGGTGAACCCCGGTGATATGCCGGTTTTCAACCTCTTCCTGACGTCGCCGACGATGCGCATTTCGGACTTGGACGAGTATGCGGAGACGATGGTGGCGCAACGCATCTCGATGGTGGACGGAGTGGCGCAGGTGCAGGTGTTCGGCGCCGCGAAGTACGCGGTGCGCGTGCAGGTGGATCCCAACGCGCTGGCGACCCGGAGCATCGGCCTCAACGAAGTCGATCAGGCGCTGCGGGAATGGAACGTCAACATTCCGACGGGGTCATTATACGGGCCGACGCGCACCTACAACATCCAGGCCAATGGGCAGTTGATGAAGGCCATGGATTACAAGCCTCTGATCGTCACCTACCGGAACGGCGCGCCGGTGCGGCTCGACGAAGTGGCGCACGTCATGGACAGCATCGAGAACGACAAGGACTTCTCGAAGATCTTCGGCGGCGAGTTCGGCACGGCCGGGACGCGCGGCGTCAACCTCTCGGTGATGCGCCAACCCGGGAGCAACACGATCGAGGTTACCGACAAGATCAAGGAACTGGTGCCGGTGTTCCAGGCTCAGGTGCCGCCTTCGGTGCACCTGGCGGTGCGCGGCGACCGGTCGAAGAATATTCGCGAGGCGTTTCAGGATATCCAGTTCACCATGGCGGCCACGCTGGCGCTCGTGATCATGGTGATTTTTCTGTTCCTGCGCAACTTCTCGGCGACCATGATTCCGGCGATGGCGCTGCCGTTTTCGATCGTCGGCACCTTCTCGGTGATGTACATGCTGGGATTCAGCATGAACAACATCTCGATGATGGCGCTGATCCTCTGCATCGGCTTCGTGGTGGACGACGCCATCGTGATGCTGGAGAATATCGTCCGGCACATCGAGCACGGCGAGCAGCCGCTTCCGGCGTCGCTGGTGGGATCGAAGGAGATCGGCTTCACGATCATCTCGATGACGATCTCGCTGGCGGCGGTGTTCATCCCGATCCTGTTCATGGCGGGGATTCTGGGACGGCTGTTCCGCGAGTTCGCGGTCACGATCTGCACGGCGATTCTGATTTCGGGGATGGTCTCGATCAGCCTGACGCCAATGTTGTGCAGCCGCTTTCTGCGCGAGCTCAAGCCGACGAAGCACGGCATTCTGTATCGGGCTACCGAGAGCGTGTTCAACGGGATGCTGCATGTTTACGGTTCCAGCCTGCGCTGGGTGCTGGCGCACCGGCCGGTGATGCTGGCGGTGTTCGTGTCGGTGCTGGGCGCCACCGTTTACCTCTACAACGTCGTGCCCAAAGGGTTCATTCCGGAGACCGACAACGATAATTTCAGCGTAAGCACCGAGGCGGCGCAGGGAACCTCGTTCTACCAGATGGTGAAGTATCAGGAGCGCGTGGCGCAGGTTCTCGTGCAAGACCCGGATATCGAAACGTTCTTCACCAGCACCGGTGGAATGGGCGGATATGGCGGACCGTCGAGCACGGGCCGCTTCATGGTTAACCTGAAGCCGCGGCGGCAGCGCGAAGCGTCGGTGACGGACATTGTGAACCGGCTGCGGCCTAAGCTCTCCGGTTTTCCGGGGTTGCGGGTTTTCCTGTCGGTGCCGCAGGCGATCCGCATCGGCGGCCGCATGCAGAAGAGCGGATATGACTTTACGCTGTACGGCCCGGACACCGAACAACTCTATGCCGAAGCGCCGAAACTGGAGCGCGCGATCGCGCGCATTCCGGGGTTGCAGGACGTTTCGAGCGACCTGCAGATCCGCACGCCGCGGGTGAACATCATTCTCGACCGCGACCGCGCCGCAGCTCTGAATCTCAACTGGAACAACATTTCGAACACGCTGTACGACGCGTTCGGCCCTCGGCTGGCGTCGACGATCTATTCGCCGACGAATCAGTACCGGGTGCTGCTCGAGATGAACCCGGAATACCAGAAGTATACGGACGGTCTGGGGATGATCTACCTCAAGTCGGACACCGGCCAACTGGTTCCGCTGAAAGCGGTGGCAAGTCTGAAGACCGACGCCGGACCGCAGAGCATTCCGCACTCCGGGCAGTTGCCGTCCGTGACGATTTCCTTCGCGCTGCGGCCGGGGACTTCGCTGGGCGAGGCGACCGACGCGATTATGGAAGCGGCCCGCACGAACCTGCCGGCGACGATCACCGGGACCTTCCAGGGCGCCGCGAAAGTGTTCCAGGATTCGATGAAGAACATGGGGATCCTGCTGACCGTGGCCATCCTGGTGGTGTACATCGTGCTCGGCGTGCTGTACGAGAGCTATGTTCATCCGCTGACGATTCTCTCGGGGCTGCCGTCGGCGGGTTTCGGCGCGCTGCTGACGCTGTTGATCTTCAAAGTGGAACTCAGCATCTACGCGTTCGTGGGACTCATCATGCTGATCGGCATTGTGAAGAAGAACGCGATCATGCAGATCGATTTCGCTCTGGAGGCGGAGCGCAAGGAAGGCAAATCGCCGCGCGACGCCATCTATGAGGGCTGCCTGATCCGCTTCCGTCCGATCATGATGACGACGATGGCGGCGCTGCTCGGCGGCCTGCCGATCGCGCTCGGATATGGCGCGGGCGGCGAGGCGCGGAAGCCGCTCGGACTGGCGGTAGTGGGCGGCCTGTTCTTTTCGCAGTTGATGACTTTGTATTTGACCCCGGTGGTTTATACGTACATGGCGGCCATTGTCGAGAAGTGGACCTTCCTGAAAAAGCCCCGGAAAACGCTGGCTCCGGCGATGCAGGCGGGCGATTAATTCACTTCCATGAACATTTCCCAGACATTTATCGAGCGGCCCATCGCGACCAGTTTGATGATGGCGGCGATCGCGCTTTTTGGGACGGTGGCATACCGGGAACTGGCGGTCAGCGATCTTCCGAACGTGGATTTGCCGACGTTGCTGGTAACGGCGAGCCTGCCGGGCGCGAGTCCGGAGACGATGGCGGCGGCGGTGGCGACGCCCCTGGAAAATCAGTTCTCGATGATCGCCGGGCTGAACTCGATGACCTCGTCGAACTCCCTCGGCGCCACCCAAGTGACCTTGGAATTCGATCTCAGCCGTAAATTGGACGGCGCCGCGGTGGACGTTCAGGCGGCCATCACGCAGGCTTCCCGCCTGCTGCCTCCCGGGATGCCGACACCGCCGACGTTCACCAAGGTGAACCCGGCCGATCAGCCCGTGCTATACCTGGCGCTGACGTCGCCGACGCTGCCGCTCTGGACCCTCGACGAATACGCCGAGACACGGGTGGCGCAGCGGATTTCGATGATTTCCGGCGTGGCGCAGGTGCAGGTGCTGGGCGCGCAGAAGTATGCGGTCCACGCGCAGATGGATCCGCACGCGATGGCGGCGCGCCAGATCGGCATCAACGAAATCGAGACGGCGCTCAAGAACTGGAACGTGAATCTGCCGACGGGCTCCATCATCGGGCCGCAGCGCGCGTTCACACTGCAGGCCAGCGGCCAATTGACGACGGCGGCGCAGTACCGCCCCGTGGTGGTGGCGTACCGCAAGGGCTCGCCGGTGCGTCTGGAGGAACTCGGCAATATCATCGACAGCGTCGAGGACGATAAGACCGCGTCGTGGTTCTACACGCACAAAGGCAGCAGCCGCGCCATCATTCTGGCGATCCAGCGGCAACCGGGGACGAATACGATCGAAGTCACCGACGGCGTCAAGAACCTCCTGCCGGTGTTTCGCACGGAGATGCCGCCATCGGTGAATATGGACATCCTGTACGACCGGTCGGATACGATCCACGAGTCGTACACCGACGTCGAGTTCACGATGGTCATGACGCTCGGCTTGGTCGTCATGGTGATCTTCCTGTTCCTGCGGAATTTCTCGGCGACGATCATTCCCAGTTTGGCGCTGCCGTTCTCGATTATCGGCACGTTCGCGGTGATGTACCTGCTGAATTTCAGCCTCGACAACTTATCCATGATGGCCCTGATTCTCTCCATCGGATTCGTCGTCGACGACGCAATCGTGATGCTGGAAAACATCGTGCGCCACATCGAGCTCGGAGAGAAGCCGCTGCTGGCGTCGTTAAAGGGGTCGGACGAGATCGGGTTCACGATCGTGTCGATGACACTGTCGCTGGCGGCGGTCTTCATCCCGGTGTTGTTCATGGGCGGGGTGCTGGGGCGTCTGTTCAAAGAATTCGCGGTCACCATCTGCGTCGCCATCCTGATTTCCGGTGTCGTGTCTGTGACGCTGACGCCGATGCTGTGCAGCCGCTTCCTGCGCTCCGTGCACGACGCCAAACACGGTTGGTTCTATCGCATCACGGAGCGGTTTTTCGAGGGCATGCTGCGCGTCTACGATGCCACCTTGCAGTGGGCGCTGCGCCATCGGGTCATCACGATGGGAGTTTCCGGCGTGGTGCTGGCGGCGACGATGTACATGTTCGTGACGATCCCCAAGGGCTTTATCCCCGACCAGGACACGGATCAGATGCAGGTCTATACGGAGGCCTCGCAGGGGACGTCGTACTACCAGATGGTGGACTACGAGAAGAAGATCGCGGACATGGTGGCGCAGGACCCGAATGTGGAGTCGCTCATGGCGAGTGTGGGCGGCGCGACCGCCTCGACGCTCGGCGGGCCGAACTATGGCGAGCTGGTGGTGCATCTCAAGCCGCGCAGCCAGCGCAAAATGAGCGTCGACCAGATTATCAAGGATATGCGCCCGAAGCTGGCGGCGACGCCTGGCATGAAGGTGTATCTGCAGAATCCGCCAACCATCCGCATCGGCGGAAAGGTGACCAAGAGCCTCTACCAGTTCTCGATGCAATCCCCGGATAAACAAGAGCTGTACACGGCGGCGGAGGGTTTGACGAAGAAGGTGTCGGAGCTGCCGGGCGTGGAAGACGTGACGAGCGACGTCGCGGTGGCGACGCCGCAGGTGAACCTGACGATCGACCGCGACAAGGCGGCGGCGATGCAGATCAACGCCAACCAGATCGAGAACGCGCTGTACGACGCCTACGGTCCGCGCTGGGTCTCGACGATTTACGGCTCCGTCAACGAGTACAAGGTGCTGTTGGAGCTCAAACCGGAATATCAGGCCGATCCGCGGGCGCTGTCCCTGTTGTACTTCAAGAACGTCGGGGGACGGCTGATCCCGCTCGATACGCTGGCGAAGGTCGAGTCCGATTCCGGCCCGCAAACCATCAACCACTACGGTCAATTGCCTTCGGCGACGATTTCGTTCAACCTGCAGCCCGGCGCGTCGCTCGGCGCGGTGGTGGACGATATCCAGGATCTGGCAACGCGCGAACTTCCCGGCACGGTAAACACGCAATTCCAGGGCGCGGCTAAGGCGTTTCAGAACTCGCTGGGCAACCTGTGGGTGCTGCTGATTATTGCGATTGCGGTGGTGTACATCGTGCTCGGCATTCTGTACGAGAGCTACATCCACCCGATCACGATTTTGTCCGGTTTGCCCTCGGCGGGCTTCGGGGCGTTGGCGACGCTGCTGGTGTTCCATATGGACCTGAACATCTACGCCTTCGTCGGGTTGATCATGCTGATCGGGATCGTCGAGAAGAACGCCATCATGCAGATCGACTTCGCGCTGGAGGCGGAGCGGCAACACGGTCTGACTCCAGAGAAGGCGATCTACGAAGGTTGTCTCATCCGGT
This sequence comes from uncultured Solibacteraceae bacterium, assembly GCA_964608645.1. Taxonomy (GTDB): domain Bacteria; phylum Acidobacteriota; class Terriglobia; order Bryobacterales; family Bryobacteraceae; genus CAZSQK01. The sequence goes on from CAZSQK010000015.1 coordinate 30,821, forward strand.
TCCGGCCGATCATGATGACGACCATGGCGGCGCTGCTCGGCGCGGTGCCGATCGCTGTCGGTTACGGAGCGGGCGGCGAGGCGCGGCAGCCTCTCGGCCTGGTGGTGGTGGGCGGACTGATGTTCTCTCAGTTAGTGACGCTGTACCTGACGCCGGTGTTTTACATCTACATGTCGGCGGTGCAGGAGCGGATGTCCGGCTGGAGGAGCCGCCGGCGGGATCTGGTCAAGGAAGCTCCGGTGGCGGGGTAGGACGGCTCAGGCGGTCCGGCCCTCGAGGCCGAAGCAGGGAGCGGCCGCCGCGGTCGCGGACCAGTTCCGAGGTCCGAATGCGGAGATCGCGGTAACACCAGCTCACGACCTGCTGCGAGTTGCACGCCATCGGCAAAGCGAAACAGCAACCGCCGCTAATCCGTGTGCCTGGACTCGGAGTATCTCGCCAATACTACGTTAATTAGCGGGATGCCGTTGCCGTACGGAGGGCCATCGGCTAAAGCTGCCGCCGGATTAGCCGATCTGTTCAATTGAGTTGCCCTATCGCCACGGTTCCTACAAGCTGCCGACAATCCGGAGAGCGCTTGCCGTTGTCAACCTCGCGAACCTGGTCCTTCTGTGGCCGGCGAGAGCTTCCTGCTGCGTCGCAACCGGATTTCACAACGGTTTGTTGCGCGAGATATGGGACGGAGTGCTTCACATCCATGGGCCATGGGTGATAGTCCTGATTCTGTTTCTGATCTTCGGCACGGCCAAGGCCCTTCAACTGAATGGCCGTTTGAAACGATCCCAGTCGGAATTGAGGAAAGAACTATGTGAGCGGATGCGGACAGAGGCGGCTCTACGGCAGAGCGAAGAGCGCTACCGCGGCCTGTTCGAGCATCTGAGCCTGGGCCTCTTCCAGACCACCCTGGATGGAAGACTGGTTCGGGCCAATCGCGCGCTGGCGGCGGGCGCCGGGTTCGCGTCGCCGCAAGAGATGGTGGCTTCGGTTCGTGACGTCGGCAGTGAGTTCTATGTGTGCCCCTCCCTCCGCGCCGTGGTTCTGAGCCGGGTGGTTCAGAGCCCGGAGCCGATCAGCTATGAGGCGCTGTTTCGCCGCAAGACCGGCGAGGAAGTAGCCGCCAGAGTGACACTGCGGTTGGTGCATGGCGAGCAAGGTCAAGAGCCGTACCTGGAAGGATCCATCGAAGACATTACCGAGGGAAAGCGTCTGCTGGAATTTGCCACGGCCCAGCGAGATCTGGGGGCCCAGCTCGCCGCTGCGTCGGGCCTGGGCCAGGTTCTGCCTCTCTGTCTGGAGACGGCAATCCACGTCGGGGGGATGGACTGCGGCGAGATCTATCTGGTGGACCGCGACTCCGGGGCTGTTGTGCTGGCCGCCGGTGTGGGGTTCCGCTCGGAGTGCCTGCAGAGAACCCAATCATATGCGGAGTTGAACGTCACAATTCTGACCACGGTCGCCCAGCCCACCTATACCCAACATGAGGGGCCGTGCGAAGTGGGCCGGCAGGCAGGTTGCGACGCAACGATGCGGTCGCGAGCCATCATTCCAATACTGCACAAGGGCGCGATCATCGGCTGGCTGGTGATGAAGTCCCATACAGCGCCACAGGTGTCAGCCCTGAGCCGCGGCGCGCTGGAAGGGATCGCCACCCACATCGGCGGCGCGATTGTGCGTATCCAGGCCCAGGAAGCGTTGTCCGCAAGCCGCAGCCAACTGAGGTCGCTGTTCGATTCGCTCAACGACTTCCTCTTCGTCGTCGATTCACGAGGCTACATCCTGGAGACCAACCGGGCGGGGATCGAACGTGTCGGTTACACCAGACAGGAGTTGCATGGCAAGCGCATTGCAGAGGTGCTTTCACCCGACCCTGAGACCCAACGGGCTGTGCGGATGCCCGACGCATCGCGGGGCGAAACGGACCTCATTCGGGTAACCCTGGTGACTAAGGACGGGACTACAGTTCCAGTGGAGGTCAAGCTCGCCCTGGGAGTTTGGGAAGAACAGAGGGTCGTCATCGCCATGGGACGCGACCTGACCGAGCGCCTGAGAGCTGACGAGCGCGCCGTGTCGTTGCGCGAGAAGACAGCGCTGCTCAAGGAGATCCATCATCGCGTCAAGAACAATCTGCAAGTGGTCGCCAGCCTGCTCAGCTTGCAGGCGAGCCAAATGACAGGCAGCCAGGATAGCCAACCGTTCCGTGAGAGCCAGGCGCGCGTGCACGCCATCGCTCTGCTGCATGAAAGGTTGTATCAGGCGCAAGACCTTTCCCGAATCGAGTTGGGCGAATACCTGGGCGCTCTGGCGCAACACATCCTGCGCGCCGATCTCGGCGCGATCTGCTTGCGTTTGGAGGCGGATGCGGTCTGGCTGAGCCAGGACACCGCGATGCCCTGCGGTCTGATCGTCAATGAACTGATTACCAACTCCTGCAAGTATGCGTTCCCCGGCGGGTCGGGAGAAATCTACCTGTCCGTAAAGCAATCTCCGGACGGCAAGCTGTTGCTGCGGGTGGGGGACAACGGCGTCGGGCTGCCGGCCGGATTGGATCTTCGCAACCCCGCGACTCTAGGACTGCAACTGGTGGACGATATGGTGTCCCAGCTACGGGGATCCTGGACCGTGGAATCATCCCCAGGGACACTGTTCCAAGTTGTCCTCCCGGTAGAGGCCGTCTGATGGTGGAAAGGAGCTTCCGTGCCGCGAATACTGATTCTGGAAGATGAAAGAGTGGTGGCCCGAGATCTCGGGACGGTTCTGGCCACGATCGGCTATGAAACGAGCATGGCGGCCTCCGGAGAAGAGGCGATCGAGGTCGCCCGGAGGGCGCAGCCCGACCTGGCCCTGGTCGATATTCACCTGGCGGGAACGCTCGACGGCATCGAAACCGCGCAGGCCCTGCGCGAGGAACTGGATCTTGCCGTCGTGTATCTGACGGCCCACTCCGACGACCACACGCTGGAGCGGGCCAAGGCGACCGAGCCATGTGGCTACCTGGTGAAGCCGTTCGACGGAACCACGTTGCAGACGACTCTCCAGATGGCGGTCCACAAGTCCATCATCGAGCGGCGCCGCCGGACCGAACACAGGTGGCAGACCTCCGTGCTGGACCAGTTGACCGTGGGGATCATCACCGCCGATACCGCGGGGAAAGTGTCGATGATCAACGCCCGCGGCCAGTCCCTCACCGGTTTGCAGGAGCGCGAGGCGTTGGGGCGGGAATTCGGCGAGGTCCTGACGCTCTACAGCGATAAGAACGTCAACATCACGGCGGAGTTGCTCGATGGGGCGCTACGAGGCCAGGAGGGCCATTCACAGGAGGGGTGCGCGAGTCTGATCTCGAAGTCCGGCACGGAAACGTGCGTCGAGTACCGGGTGTCGCCAGTACAGGACGAGCGCCATCAGGTCGTCGGCGGATCGCTGGTCTTTTGGCCTGTAGAGAGCGCCGGGCCGGAACGCGCCAGGCCGTCCACCGGCGCCAGCGAAGCGGATGTCGATCCGGCGACCGGCCTGCCGGGAAGGGCGCACGCTATAACGGAGATCCGTGTGGCGCGGGAGAAACAGCCCGGACTCTTCGCGGTGCTTTTTGTCGTGGATCACTACTACCTGATCGCCCGAAAATATGGAGCCAAGGCGGCGGATGAACTGCTCACCTATTACGCGATGTTCCTGGCGCAGCAAATACCGGACTGCAAGGGGCTGTTTCGCTGGACCGGACCCTGCTTTGTGGCGATCATCGGTCCGCTGGAATGCCTGCAGTTCGCGCAACGGCTGATCAGCCGGACCACGCATGCGAGTCTGCATCCGCCGTTCCAGCCCGGCGGCACTACGGCAATGGTGACGATCTCCGGATCCGCGGAGGTGTATGCGATCGACGGCAAGCCCCTGGACGTCCTGGTCAGCCTGATCGACTCGAGCGTGGCAATTCAAACGAAAAGCCAGCAGCACTAGCCCCGTTGTTTCAAGAGGGCGCGGATCGAAGGTGGCAAGCCTTCAATCGGTGATCTCGATTTTCGGCCCTTCCTGTTGCGCCACTTCGGCGGTTCGGGCCGCGGCGTTGCGCGCGAGTTCCAGAAACGGCTCGCCCTGGCCTCCGCGGAGAACGATCGGATTGCCGCTGTCGCCGCCGATGCGAACCTGAGGGTCGAGGGGCAGTTCGGCCAGGAAGTGCACCTGCATTTCGGTCGCGGTGCGGCGGCCTCCGCCGTGACTGAAGACGTCGATGCGCTCCTGGCAGTGAGGACAGTTCAGGAAGCTCATGTTCTCCACAATGCCGAGGATCGGCACCCGCACCTGGTGGAACATGTGAATCGCCTTGCGGGCGTCTTCGAGTGAGACGTCCGAAGGTGTCGTGACGACGATGGCTCCAGTGATCGGCGCGCTCTGAATCAGCGAGAGCTGGACATCGCCGGTGCCGGGCGGGAGATCGATGATGAGGTAATCGAGCTCTCCCCAATCGACGCCGCGCAGGAACTGCTGGATGACGCTGTGGAGCATCGGTCCGCGCCACACGAGCGGCTTGTCGCCGGGGTTGAGGAAGCCCATCGACATGAGCTTGACGCCGAACTGATCGAGCGGCTGGATGCGCTCGCCATACGCCATCGGCGTCCGGTTGATCCCCATCATGAGCGGCACATTCGGGCCATAGACATCGGCGTCCATGAGACCGGTTTTATACCCCAACTGCGCGAGGCCGACGGCGAGGTTTACCGAAACGGTGGTTTTGCCGACACCGCCCTTGCCGGACCCGACGGCGATGAGATTTTTCACGCCGGGGATCGGGAGCTTGGGCATTTGGCCCGGTTGGTTGGGAGTCATGGATTCTATCGTAACAGCGAGTGCGGTTCCCCTGCGGTACGATACGGATCAGGATGCGTCGAACACTTGTTTTATGCCTTCTGCTGCCGGCGAGTTGGCTGCCGGCCGCCGATAAACCGAATCGCGAGATCCAGGAACTGCAGCGCGACATGGCGCAATTGCAGGAGATGATCAAGGGTCTGCAGCAGGGGATGGAGCAACGGGCCGCCGCCGCGGCCGCGCAGATGCAGGCGGTGACCGCTTCGCTGGACAAGGTGAACGCCAACATCGCCGGCGTGGCCAAAGGCATCGAGCAGGTCGCGCAGGATCAGGATCGCAAGGTAGTGGCGCTGATCGCGGGGCAGGGCAATCGGATCGACCAGGCGGCCGGAATGCTCACTGTTTTACAGCAGGCTGTCGCCGATTTGACGAATGTGATGAACCGGCTGCAGACGCAGGTCACCGACCTGTCGACGGCGGTGAAGGTGATGACGACGCCCGCCCCCAGGCCCCCCAGCGCGGAAGAGTTGCTGAAGGCGGCGGAGGCGGATAAGCTCAGCGGCAAACCGGAGCTCGCGCTGCAGGAGTACTCCGACTTCCTCAATCAATTCGGCGACTCGCCGATGGCCGACACCGCGCAGTTTCAGATCGGGATGTTGCATTTCCAGATGAAAGACATTGCGGGCGCCGCCGCGGATTTCCAGACGCTGACATCGAAATATCCCAAAAGCAAGAAGCTGCCGGATGCGTTGTTCTACCGCGCGAAGATTCTGCAATCGCTCCATCGCGCCGCCGACGCGCACGCCGTTTGCCTGGAGCTGCGCAGGAAATTCCCCACCAATGACCTCGCCAAACAGTGCGAGTGACTTCGCCAGACAGTGCGAGGCCGCGCGGTAATGTATTCTATCCTCCATGCCCGACTATATCGGCGCGATCGACCAAGGGACGACCAGCACGCGATTCATTGTTTTCGATCGCGCCGGCCGCATCGCCGCCACAGCGCAGAAAGAACACGAGCAGATTTACCCCCAGCCGGGGTGGGTGGAGCACGATCCTAACGAGATCTGGCGGCGCACCGGGGAGGTGATCGCCGAGGCTATGGCGATGCGGGGCCTGCGGCCGCGGGACCTGGCTGCCATCGGCATCACCAACCAGCGAGAGACCACCGTCGTGTGGAACCGCCATACCGGCTCGCCTGTCACGAACGCCCTGGTGTGGCAGGACATGCGGGTCGGCGACGAGGTCGCCGAGATGTCGCGAAACGGCGGCCCCGACCGCTTCCGGCCGCAGACCGGCCTGCCCATCTCCACATACTTCAGCAGTTTGAAGATCCGCTGGATCCTCGATCACGTTCCCGGCGCGCGCGAGCAGGCGAATGCGGGCGACCTTCTCTTCGGCAACATCGACACGTTCCTGGTGTGGCATCTGACCGGCCTGCACATCACCGATTGCACCAATGCCAGCCGCACGCAACTGATGAACCTGGCCACTCTCGATTGGGACCCCGGGCTCTTGAGCGCATTCGACATCCCGCGGCAGATGCTGCCGTCGATCCGGACGTCGAGTGAGATCTATGGCGAGGCGCAGCTCGAAGCGGTCCAGGGCGTGCCCATCGCGGGCATTCTCGGCGACCAGCAGGCGGCGCTGGTCGGACAGACATGTTTCCAGGCGGGCGAGGCGAAGAACACCTACGGCACCGGATGTTTTCTGCTCATGAATACGGGCCGCGAGATGGTGCAGTCGCGCTACGGGCTGCTCACCACGGTCGCGTTCCAGTTGCAGGGTCAACCGGCGAATTACGCTCTAGAAGGCAGCGTGGCCATCACCGGCGCTCTGGTGCAGTGGATTCGGGATAACTTCGGATTGATCTCGAAAAGCCCGGAGATCGAGACGCTGGCGCGCACGGTGGAAGATAATGGCGGCGTGTATTTTGTGCCCGCATTTTCCGGCTTGTACGCGCCGTACTGGAAGCACGAGGCGCGTGGCGTCATCGCCGGATTGACGCGCTACTCCAATAAAGGGCACCTCGCCCGCGCCGTGCTCGAAGCGACCGCTTTTCAAACGCGTGAAGTAGTGGAGGCGATGGAAAAGGATGCGGGCGTGCCGGTCCACGTCCTGCGCACCGATGGCGGCATGGTCGAAAACGAATTGCTCATGCAATTCCAGTCCGATATCCTGGACCGGACCGTGGTGCGTCCCGCCGTGAAGGAAACGACGGCGCTGGGCGCCGCCTACGCCGCGGGGCTGGCAACCGGCTTTTACGAGAGCGTAGAGGACCTGTGCGGGCGCTGGTCGGTGGAGCGGACCTGGAAGCCGAATATGGACCAGGCGCGGCGGGAACGGCTGTACGGATTCTGGAAAAAGGCTGTGACGCGATCGTTCGACTGGGTGGAGGAATAACGTGGACAAACGGTTTCTCGGGGAATTCATGGGCACCATGGTGCTCATCCTGATGGGGAATGGCGTCGTCGCCAACGTGTTGCTGCGGAAATCCAAGGGCGAGGGCGCCGGCTGGATGGTGATTGCGGCGGGATGGGCCCTGGCGGTGATGACGGGGGTCTTCACCGCGGTCGCGTGCGGGAGTCCCGACGCGCATTTGAATCCGGCGGTCACTCTGGGCGTAGCGGTCAGCACCGGGGATTTCAGCAAGTTGGGGCTGTACGCGGCGGCGCAAGTCCTCGGCGCGATCACCGGCGCGACCCTGGTTTGGCTGCACTACCTACCCCATTGGCAGGAGACGCCCGACCCGGACGCCAAACTGGCGTGTTTCGCGACCGGACCCGCGATTCGCAATATCCCGGCGAATCTGCTGAGCGAGATCATCGGCACATTCGTGCTGGTATTGGTGGGCACCGCGATCTTCTCCAAGGCGGTCGCGCAGAGCGGCCCGGCGCCGGGAATCGGGCCATACCTGGTGGGCTGCCTCGTGTGGGGCATCGGCTTGAGTCTCGGCGGCACAACGGGATATGCCATCAACCCGGCGCGCGACCTCGGTCCGCGCATCGCCCACACGATTCTACCGATCCCCAGGAAAGGGGATTCCGATTGGGGCTATGCGGGGGTGCCGATTGCCGGACCTCTGATCGGGGCTGCCCTGGCGGGGCTGTTTACGCGAATGGTCTTTTAGATTTCGATATGGTCAAACTATTCCGCTTCGCTGCGATGGCGCTCTGCGGCGCCGGCGCTTTTGCCCAGCACCAGAATCCCGCGCCGTCCGAAGCGCCCGAGTCGGGCGCCGCATTGTTCCGCCGGAATTGCGCTTCGTGCCATGGCACAGGAGGGGAAGGCGGAAGGGCGCCGTCCTTGACGGGACGCCTGCGCGCAGGAGACGAGGATGCCGACGTGATCCGGACGGTGTCGGCGGGGCTGCCGGGCACCGACATGGGATCGTACGAAACACGATTGGGTCCGGAGAAGATCCGCCGCATCGTGGCCTACCTGCGGTCGGTGAAACGCAGCGAACCGCCCATGTCGGGCGATGCGGCGCGCGGCGAAACCATCTTCTGGGGTAAAGGCGGGTGCGGCAACTGTCACGCGGTTGCGAAACGCGGAAACCGGATCGGGCCCGACCTTTCGCGGATCGGACGGCAGCGCAGCGTGGGCTATCTGCGGGAGTCGCTGCTGGCGCCGGGCGCGGATATCGCTCCCAACTACAACGGTGTAACCGTGGTGACCGGCGACGGCAAAACGGTGCGCGGCATCGAGAAGGCGATCGACACCTTTTCCGTCGTGTTGCAGGACTTCACCGGCAAGGTCTACTCGTTCGACCGCGACTCTCTGCGGTCCGTGGCGCAGGACCGGCAATCGCTGATGCCGGAGTATGGAAAGGCGCTCGCGCCGGGGGAGATCGACGACGTGCTGACATATCTCTTGACCTTGAACAGGAGCGAGGACCGGCCATGACGCGGCTCATTCTGGCAGTCGGCGCGATGGCAGCGGTGTGCGCCGCGGAGGATGTGGGCTGGCCGTCCCATCGCGGAAACGACGCGGGATGGCGCTACAGCGAACTGAAGGAGATCGACACCGCGAACGTCGCGAGGCTTGCGCCCAAGTGGATGTTCCAGACGAAGGTCCCCGGCAATATGGAAACCACGCCGCTCGTCATGAATGGCGTGATGTACATCACGGCGAGCTCCAATCACGCTTTCGCGCTGGACCTGCGAACCGGCAGCCCGATCTGGCATTACTCACGGACGCCGCCCAAGCCCCTCGATCTCTGCTGCGGCGAGGTGAACCGGGGCTTCGCGGCGATCGGCAAGCGGCTGTTTAAGGTCAATATCGAGGACACGCTGCTGGCGCTCGATATCGACACCGGCAAGCCGCTGTGGGAGACGCTCCTCGGCGACTATCGGAAAGGCTACAGCGGCACGTTGGCCCCCCTGGTGGTCAAGAACAAGATCCTCGTGGGCACGGGTGGCGCCGAATTCGGAACCCGTGGATTCGTCGACGCGTACGCCCCCGAAACGGGGGAGCGGTTATGGCGGTTCTACACAGTGCCGGAGGCAAATGAGCCGGCGGCGCAGACCTGGGGCAAGAAGGAGACGCTGCGCGTCGGCGGGTCGACGTGGATCACCGGCACGTACGATCCCGAGTTGAACCTGACCTATTGGGGGACCGGCAATCCGGGTCCCGATATGGACGGTGACGTGCGGCCCGGTGACAATCTGTACACCTGCAGCATGATCGCTCTCGACCCCGACACCGGGAAGCTGAAATGGCATTTTCAGTTCACCCCGCACGACACTCACGATTGGGATGCGGTGGCGGATCCGGTGCTGGTCGATTTGACGATCGGCGGACGCGCGGTGAAGGCCGTCATTCAGGCGAATCGGAACGGATACTTCTATGCGCTCGACCGGACGAACGGCAAGTTTCTCTTCGCCAAGCCGTATACCGAGATCAACTGGTCGACCGGCATCGGCGCGGACGGAAGGCCGAAGCTGGTGGCGGGGCTCGATCCGTCGGAAGCGGGGACCAAGGTCTGCCCGGGGCTTCCCGGCGGCCACAATTGGCAGGCCACCGCGTACAGCCCGCTGACGAAACTTTATTATTTCAGCAGCACCGACGGCTGTCAGAACTTCTATAAGAACCCCGGCGAGTTCGTCGAAGGCGCCTGGTACCAGCTGAGCGGAACCGAGGACGTGAAGAGCGCTCCCTCCAAGGGATCGGTAATCGCGATGGATCCGGCCACGGGGGACATCAAGTGGCGCTACCCGATGATGCGGAACCCTGCGGGCGGCCTCCTGGCGACGGCGGGCGGCCTGGCGTGGATCGGGGATCACGCGGGGAACCTGATCGCTTTCGACGGCAGGACTGGCAAGGTGTTGTGGCGGTTTCAGACGGGGGCCGCCATCACCGCGCCGCCCGTGACCTATACCTTCGAAGGCAGACAATACCTGGCGGTGGCGGCCGGGGGGACAATCATTACGTTCGGGTTGTAGCGCCGGTTTTCCAGCCGGCAGTGTGGAGGCGCGATGAATCGTCGGAACTTTCTGTGCTCGCTCCTGGGCGCGGCGCCGGTGTCTCTGCTGGCCCAGGCTAAGTCGTTGAACCTGAAGATTACGGGATTGAAGACGTTCGTCGTCAATACCGGCAGTCTGAATTGGGTATTCTGCAAGGTCTATACCAACGCTGGTCTGACCGGTCTCGGAGAAGGATCGGTGACGAGCAAGGAAGCGACCGTCGCAGCCGCCATCATGGAGCACGAGCGCTTCCTGGTAGGCAAAGATCCCACCGATATCGAGCTGCTGTGGCAAGGCATGTATCGCAATCCGCGCTGGCGCGGAGGGCCGATTCTAAACTCCGCCATCAGCGCCGTCGAGATCGCGTTGTGGGACATTACAGGGCAGGCATTGGGCGTGCCGGTCTACAAGCTGATGGGCGGCGCGGCGCGCACGAAGATCCGCATGTACCTCGACGTGGGATCGACTCCCGAAGATTTTCTGAAGGCCAAGGAGCTCGGATACACCGCGGCGAAGACGACTCCGATCTCGCCGGTGAAGGACCTGATCCAGCCGAACGCGGCGATCCGCGAGGCCGTGCGCAAACTGACCGCGATCCGCAAGGCGGTCGGCGACGATTTCGACATCGCGGTGGACGCCCACGGACGCTGCACGACGACCATGGCGATCGATTTCTGCACGCGCGTGGAAGAACTCGGCCTGTTATGGGTGGAGGAGCCGACGCAGCTCGAGGATATCGGCGAGCTGGCTCTGCTGCGCGAAAAGACGAAGACGCATTTGGCCACCGGGGAGCGATCCTTCACGAAGTACGGGTTTGCGGATTTCTGTTCGCGGCACCTGGTGGACTACATCCAACCCGATGTGTGCCATGCGGGCGGCATCCTCGAACTGAAGAAGATTGGCGTGCTGGCGGAGACATACCGTGTGAATCTCGCTCCGCACAACCCGCAGAGCTACGTCAGCACGATGGCGTCCTTGCATGTCGATGCGACGACGCCGGCCGCGTCGATTCAGGAGTATACGCTGACGCGCACGCCGTGGATGTTGGAGTTGTTCGACGGTCTGGGTCCGGACGTGCGGGCGGGATACGCCGAGTTGCCGTCGCGGCCGGGGCTGGGCGTCACGCTGAACGAGAAGATCGCTGCCGAGCATCCGTACAAGCCGGCGGCGCGGGGAGCCTACCGTTTCGAAGATGGCTCTGTCACGGACCAGTAGAGCCGGGCGCTAAACACCGGCCTTGGCGCGGCGGGCCATCTCGCCGAGCGACTGGTTGGTCTTCGGCTGGTATCCTTTCAGCGGCAAAATGCGCGTGTGGATGGCGTCGAGGACCCATGACGGCTGCGGAAAGAACAACGTCTCGAGTTCGGCCGCCGGGGTGATCCAGTTGCGCGAGCCGATCGTCACGGGCGGGGCGTCGAGATCGTCGAAGCACAACTGCGTCAGGTCCGCTGCGACGCTCTGCATCACGCTGCCGCGCTCCACGGCGTCGCTCAGGAGCAACACCTTGCCGGTCTTGCGCACCGACTCTACCAGTGGCGCGTAGTTCAACGGCACGATGCCGCGAAGATCGATGACTTCCGCCGAGACGCCATGCTTCGTTAACTCGTCGGCCGCGGCGACTGCCGTGTACAGGGCGGGTCCGAGCGTGATGAGTGTCAGATCCGCGCCGGTCCGCTTGACGGAGGGTTCGCCGAGGTCGATCTCGTAATAGCCCTCCGGCACGCCCTGCTCGACGAACATTTCGCCGTAGTCGTAGACTTTCTGGCTTTCGAAGAAAATCACGGGGTCGGTCCCGGCGAGCGCCGCGTTCAGCATGCCCTTGGCGTCGTACGGGGTCACCGGGAAGGCGACCTTCAAGCCGGGAATGTGTTGCACGAGCGCGGTCCAATCCTGCGAGTGCTGCGCGCCGTATTTCGACCCGACCGAGATGCGGAGCACGACGGGCATCCGCAACTGCGCCGCCGACATCGCCTGCCACTTGGCCAACTGGTTGAAGATTTCGTCGCCGGCGCGGCCCATGAAGTCGGCATACATCAGCTCGGCGACCACGCGGCCTCCTTCGAGCCCATAACCGACCGCCGCTCCGACGATCGCCGCCTCCGAGATCGACGAATTGAACAGGCGGTGGTACGGCAGCGCTTCCGTAAGCCCGCGATACACGGCGAACGCGCCGCCCCAATCGCGATTCTCCTCGCCGAACGCAATCATGGTCGGGTCGATCGAGAAACGATGCAGCATCGCCTCGAACAGCGCGTCGCGGACGTTGTACGCCTTCATCTTGGGCACGGGCTTGCCGCCGTCGGTGGGCGTGCGGATCTTGCCGCGAATCTGCACGACGCGCGGATTCTCGTCGAGGTTCTGCAGAAGCTCCGGAGCGCGGTCGTCGAACTTCTCCACCCGCTGGTTAGTGAACATCACTTCGCCGACGAGCTCGGAGCCGGGCGTCACGCGCGGGCTGGCTTCGAGATCCGCCGAGAGCTGGAGCATATCGAAGAGGGCGGCCTCGATCCACACGCGCGCGGAGTCCAGGGCGTCCTCGGTTACAATGCCATTGGCCAACAGCTTGGCGCGGAAGGCGCGAATGGAGTCGGCCTCCTGCCAACGTTCGATCTCCTCTTTGGAGCGGTAGCTGGAGGCGTCCGAGGGTGAGTGCCCGCTGATACGATACGTGACGGTGTCGAGCAGGACGGGCCCGCGACCTTCTTGAAGCGTCTGCTTCTTGCGGCGGAACGCGTCGATGACGGGGAGGGGATCGTAACCGTTGACGCGCTCGGCGTGCATCTGCTCGGGGTTGACGCCGGCGCCGATACGGGCGATGGCTTCGATGCCCATGGTTTCGCCGAGGGTCTGGCCGCCCATGCCGTAGAAATTGTTCATGCAATTGAAAATGATCGGGAGCCCGCCGCCGAGGGACTCGTCCCACAGCGAACGGTATTGCGCCATCGCGGACAGCGTGATGCCTTCCCATACCGGTCCGCATCCGAACGACGCGTCGCCAATGTTCGCCACCACGATTCCGGGCTTTCGATTGACGCGCTTGAACAGCGCCGCGCCGGGCGCGATCGAGCCCGATCCGCCGACGATCGCGTTATTGGGATAGATGCCGAAGGGCGCAAAAAAGGCATGCATCGATCCGCCGAGCCCGCGGTTGAAGCCGGTTTCTCGCGCGAAGATCTCGCTGTACGCCCCATACACGAAGAACCGGACCGCCAGACCCTGCACGTTGCCGCGATACCCCTTCTCGACCGGCCGCAGCAGGGCGCCGTCGCGGTACGTTCGCATGATGTGCAGCAGTTCATCGTCGCCGAGCTGGCGGATGGCGGAGAAGCCCTTGGCCAGGATCTCGCCGTGGCTGCGGTGGGAGCCGAAGATGTGGTCCTCGGGGCCGAGACAGAACGCCATACCGACCGCCGCCGCTTCCTGCCCGATCGACAGGTGAGCGGGGCCGGCATGGTTGTACGTGAGAGTCTTATAGGCTCCCTTCGTCTTGATCTCGTTGAGGCTGGTTTCGAACTCGCGGATGGCGCACATGTCCTGCCAGATATTCAGGTATTCCTGCGCCGAGTAGGGCTCCTGATCGATGGTCCTGGCATAGGCGTTCACCGGGATATCGGCGAATCGCAGGGTTTCGCTGGCAAATACGCGTTCCGGTTCGATGATGATGGATTTGGGCATTACGGTTTCTTCCTCGGCGGGCTCAGATCCCGCACAGCGACTCTACATCTTCAATTTTCGATTTCAAAACCTGCAGGAACCTCGCTCCGGGCGCGCCGTCGACAATCTGGTGGTCGCAGGTCAGCGAGAGTCCAATCGCGTCGATGAACTCGACTTGTCCGCCGCGCCGCACGGGCTTCACCTGGATCGCCCCGACGCCGAGGATCGCGACCTGCGGCGGGTTGAGCAGCGGCGTGAAGCTTTCGATGCCCAGGCCGCCGAGATTACTCAGAGTGAACGTCGCGCCGGAAAGGTCGTCGGGCGCGATCGTGCCATCGACGGCCTGCGCGGCCAGTTCTTTCATGCGCGCCGCCAACTCGTCGACCGCGAGCAGGTGGGCGTTGCGGATGACCGGAACCAGCAGCCCCCGCGGCGTGTCGCAGGCGAACCCGATGTGCACGTCGGAGTGCTCGTGGATGCCGCCGTCGATGAACTCGGCGTTCAGAGAGGGAACATCGAGAAGCGCGTCGATCGCGCAGAAGGTGACCAGGTGGTTGACATTGACCTCCCTGGTTCGCGAGCGGACCGCGAGAAGGCCGCGGGCGTCGGCCGAAGCGTTCAGGGTGTACTGCGCCGTCGATGCCAGGGACTCGCGCATCCGCCGGGCGATCTTCTCGCGCAGTTTAGAGACTCGTCGCCCCGCCCCATAGAGGTTTCGCAGATCCTGTTCGAGGATGCGGCCGCCGGGCCCCGATCCGTTGACCGCGGCAGGCTGAAAATTGTGTTCCCGCGCGAATCGCCGCGCTCGTGGACTGAGCCGCATAGCGCCGCCGGCCTTCGCATCGGGGCGGGGCGGAGCGGCCGCCGGAATCTCCGCCGTCACGGTCTCGGCGGACGGAGAGGCCTCCGCTCGGGCGGCGCCCGGACGGAATCCGTCGACCGGCTCACCCGGGTCGCCGATCACGAAAATGTTGGTGAAGACCGGGACCAGCGCGCCCTCATCGAAGAACGACTCCAGGAGCACTCCGTCGACGGGCGACGTCACTTCAAAGGTCGCTTTGTCCGTCTCGATTTCGGCCACGACGTCTCCCGCCGAGACGGAATCGCCCTGCCTCTTCACCCATCGACTGATCAGGCACTCTTCGACGCTATTCCCGAGCTTCGGCGCCTCTACGGGGGTCGCCATCTAGCGGTAGCTCTCCATCAGTTTCCAGCCCACCTCGCTGAACTGGCACAAAGTCCTCTGGGTCGCGCCGAAGCCAATGAAGTCATTGGGGGTCATGCCGTCGGGTTCGTACGCGCGCACGAATTCGGGCATCGCGCTGAGACGCTCGATGACGTCGTCGGGCACGGGAGCGTCGATGCGTTCCTCGCGCGGATGGTCCTGCGCCACGAAGAGCTCCTGCGAACTGGGATGGATCGACATCAGCAGGTCGGCGCCCGCGATCTCCGTCAGGTGATACGGGCCGCGCAGGGCAGCCACCAGCAGGACCGCGTCGTACCCGCGATCCTTGTAGATCGAGTAGGCGCGCTTCGTGACGGCCAGGCCGGATTGGCGTATGTCCGCCTCGCTTACTGCCGCCTGGTTGTCATGGGCGACCTCGCGGAGGTAATCGTCGAGCCGGCCGATCATGATTACGGCGAAGCACTTCCCCGGCTCGATCCCCTTGGCCCGGGCGCGCGCGATCCCCGCGCGGTGGCGTTCGGCGATGGCCAGCACCTGCGGGACCGTAAAGCTCACGGTGGCCGTGGTCGTGATGCCCTCGGCGGCGCAGTCCTCGAGGACGTCGAGACCGGCCGCGGTCGCGGGGAGCTTGACGGCGATGTTCGGCGACCATGCGTGGAAGCGTTTCGCCATCGGAAACATGCAGTCGCGATCGCCCGCGCGCAAAGGGTTGACCTGGGCGCACACGAATCCCGATTGTCCGCCGCTCCGCTCGTACTCGGGCAGGAGTTTCGCCGCGCACTTCGTCACCGCGATGTGCATGAGCGCTTCGGCCTTCTGCTCGCCGGGCAGATTGCGCGCGAGGACACCCTCGATTTCCGGCGACCATCGTTCGCGATCCGTGCGGATGGCGATGTTCGATAGAAAGGGATTTGTAGTGACCCCGATCGCGCCGCGCTCGAGGCCGAGATCCAGCTCGGCGGCCGCCGCGGAGTCGTGCCACCATTTCGTCCTGGTCTTTTCAAGAACCCAATCCAAATAAGTATTCTTCACGAGACTTTCCCTGATCCCTCAGTATACTGATTATGCCCATTGCATATGGCGCAACCGGCAGCGCGCGGGTGTCGCTACGCCATGATCTCCCTGACGGCTT
Organism: uncultured Solibacteraceae bacterium; assembly: GCA_964608645.1. Classification (GTDB taxonomy): domain Bacteria; phylum Acidobacteriota; class Terriglobia; order Bryobacterales; family Bryobacteraceae; genus CAZSQK01. Next base: position 47,049 of record CAZSQK010000015.1, read on the forward strand.
TTCCTTCCACATCCGTCAGTCGGAAATCGCGGCCGCTGTAGCGATAGGTCAGCTTCTCATGATCCAGCCCGAGCAGGTGCAGAATGGTCGCCTGCAAGTCGTGGACATGCACGGGATTCTCCACCACCTTGAATCCGAAGTCGTCCGTCTTCCCATAGGCGAGCCCGGCTTTCACGCCGCCGCCCGCGAGCAGGACGGTGAACCCGTAGATGTTGTGATCGCGCCCGTTGTGGACGGACCGGAATCCCCCCAGATTTACGACCGGCGTGCGGCCGAACTCCGTGCCGATAATTACCAGCGTGTCGCGCAGCAGTCCGCGATTGCGCAGGTCCTGCACCAGCACCGCGATTGGTTGATCGATCTGCTGCGCCGAAATCTTATGCCCCATGACGTCGGCGTGGTGGTCCCACGGGCCGTGGTAGAGCTGCACCATGCGCACTCCGCGCTCAACCAGGCGGCGCGCCATAAGGCAGCCGCGGCCGAACTCGCCCGGTCCATACGCCTCAATCGTCGCCGCGCTCTCCTTGCGGATATCGAAGACGTCGGGGGCCTCGGTCTGCATGCGGAATGCGACTTCCATCGACTGGATGGACGCCTCGAGCTCGGGTGCTCCGCCGAGTTCCGCCATCTGCGCCTCGTTGACGCGCGCCAACAGGTCGAGTTGACGGCGCTGTTCCGCCGGCGTGAGCGCGGCGTTCGAGAGATGTTGGATTTGCCGTCGAGGATCGGTCTCGGTGGTCGGCACGAGGGTCCCCTGATAGACGGCGGGCAGGAAGGCGGAGCCCCACCGGCTGACACCGCCGTCGCCCGCGGCGTTGGGCGCGAGCACGATAAACCCTGGCAGATTCTGATTCTCCGTGCCGAGCCCGTAGGTGATCCACGACCCCATCGATGGCAGCCCGAAGCGGCTATTGCCGGTGTTCATCATGAGCACAGATGGCCCGTGATTCGGGATGTCGGTGACCACCGAGCGCACCTGGCAGAACTCATCGATGATGCGGCCGATGTTCGGAAAAATCTCGCTGACTTCGTGTCCGTTCTGTCCGTAGCGCGTGAACTCGAACGGGGAGCGCATCAGGTTGCCGGTGGCGAACTCGGTGCGCGGCGTCCGGTACGGCAGCGGCTTTCCGTCATACCGGTCGAGCAGCGGCTTGTGATCGAAGGAATCGATCGAAGAAAGGCCGCCGGTGAGGAACACGAAGATGACGTGCTTAGCCTTGGGGGCAAAATGGGGCGGCTTCGGCGTCCACGGATTGGTTGCCGCATTTCCGACGATGCTGGCCAGCGCAGTCATGCCGAAGCCCGTGCCCATGGCGCGTAGCGCTTCGCGGCGGGTTTTCGGAACGGGGACCATCAGTTCACGTAATAGAACGCGCCGGAGCCGAGGAGCGCCTGCGCGTATTGCGCCCACGATCCGCCCGACCCCAGAAACTCGATTCCCAATTGTACTTCGTTCGGTTTTGGCGGGCGGCTGAAGAGCAACTCGTAAGCGCGCTGGATTCCCGCCGCATCGCCGCCGCCGGCGAGCCGTTTCGCCAAACGCTCCGCCTGTTGCATCACGAATTCGCTGTTCAGGAAGAAGAGGCCTTGAAGGGGGACGTTGGTGTTGCTGCGTTCGGCGACGCTCGTGGTGGGGTCCGGAAAATCGAATAGCTGCAGCATCCGGTCGAGACCGCCGGTTCCGGAATTGCAGACATAGACTGAGCGCCGGATGCGCGCGTATAGGGTGCGCCGCCGATTCCCCGGGTCGCTCAATTCCTGCGGCGGTCCGCCGGCGGTTTCGTCGAGCGTGCCCGCGATGGCGAGCATCGAATCGCGCAACGATTCGACGTCGAGGCGGCGCACGTTGGCGCGTGTAAACCAACGGTTGTCGGGGTCGGCCTCACCGGCGCGCTGGGCGCTGAGCTGGTAGGTGGCCGAGAGCATGATTTCGCGGTGTAGGGCCTTCAGGGACCAGCCGTCCGCGATCAGCCGTCCCGCCAGGTAATCGAGCAGCTCGGGATGGGTGGGCGCTTCGCCCATCGCGCCGAAGTTGCTCGGCGTGGCCACGATGCCGCGTCCGAAGTGGTGCGCCCACACGCGATTCGCGATGACCCGCGCCGCCAGTGGATGCCGCACGATGGCTTCCGCGAGCTGCAGCCGCCCGCTCCCGCTGGTGAATGCCGTTCCGCCCAGGAATGCCGGAAGCCCCCGCGGCACGGTGTCGCCGAGCGCGTGCGGATTCCCGCGCACGTTCAATTTCAGGTCCGACGGCGTGGCATTGTCGGAGAGGCCCATAATGTACGGATATTCCGGCGGCAGGTCCTTTTCCAGGGCCTTGAGCTCCGCCAGCATCGCGTTGAGCTTCGCCTTCTGGTCGGGTGAATAAAACCGGACGGCGCTCTTGAAGTCGAACTCGTAAATCCCGTTCTTCTTTTCGTAGTCCTGCGACGCCTGCTCCCCCTGCACTACGTCGAGCCACACGTAGAAGCGGTGCGGGCTCATCACCTTCTCCACCAGCAGCTGTTTATATTGGAAACGCTCGAACTGCATGAGGTCGCCGGGCAGCGCGGCGCGGGCTTCGTCGGGGTCGGGGAGATAGGTCTTCTTGGCGCGGTCGTTGGCCGCCATTACCGCGGTCTTCTCGGCAATGACGTCCATCACCAGTTTCTGGAACTCCTCGGCGGCGCGTTTCGCCTCACCGTCGGCGCCGCCGCCCGCGGCCAACAAGGCATACCACGGCTTCAGGAATGGATGCTCGATCTTCTGCGGCGCCGCGAGATACCGGCCCCAGCGGAGGAATGTCTCGGGATCGAGCCCGGCCGCCTCCGCCGTCTTGACAGGATCGGGGCGCGGCTGCGTGAGGATCACCTTCCGCACACCCATCATGTAACGCGCGGTCTGCGCGGCGAGACGGCTAGCGACCTCGATCTGCGCCTGCGCCACGAATGCCGCCAACGCCTTCTCCTGCGCCTTGACCTTGGCTTGCTGCGCCTTGTAGCGTTTCACCTCCGCCTCTGCCGCGAGCGGGAATTCCGCATAACCGGACGACGCGAACACACCTCCGAGCGCGTAGTAATCCTTCTGCGAGATCGGATCGTACCTGTGGTCGTGGCAGCGCGCGCAGGTCACGGTGAGTCCCAGGAAGCCTTTGCTCAGGGTGTCGATTTTATCGTCGCGCTCCGTGGCGCGGGCCTCCGCGAACACCACGTCGTCGCCCGTGAACCAGGGCCCGAGGCCGAAGAAGCCGAGGCCAGGCAAAAGTTCCTTGCGGTCCTTCTCCGGCAGCAGGTCGGCCGCGATCTGCGCCTTGACGAAACGGTCGTAGGGCATGTCCGAGTTCAACGCGGCGACGACCCAATCGCGGTACCGGAACGTGTTGACGTAGCCGTCCTTCGCCATGCCGTACCCGATGTAAACCGGCCGGCCATCGGGCGCGTCGCCGTCGGCATAGCGGGCGACGTCCAGCCAGTGCCGTCCCCACCGCTCGCCATAGCGAGGAGACGCCAGCAGCCGGTCGACCACCTTGGCGAAAGCGTCGGGCGACTGGTCCTCCAGGAACGCATTCACCTCGTTGGGCGTGGGCGGCAGCCCCGCAAGATCGTAGCTGGCGCGGCGGATCAGAGCGCGCTTGCCGGCCGCCGCCCCGGGTCGCAGACCCTGACGCTCGATCGCGGACAGAATGAACCGGTCGATCGGCGTGCGCGCCCATGCCGCGTCCTTGACCTCCGGCGGGAGCGGCGTGTGGAGCGGTTGCAGCGACCAAAGCGTTTTTCGAGCCGCCGCTTCGTCGGGCCATGGCGCACCGGCCTTGATCCAATCGGAGAGATCGGCGATCTCGCCGCCGCCCAGTTTCGAGCCCCCTAGCGGCATCTTCAGCTTCGGATCGGAATGCGTAACCGCGCGGATCAGCAGGCTCTCTTCCGGCTTGCCCGGCACGATCGCCGGCCCCGATTTGCCGCCCGAGAGCAGCATCGCGCGCGAGTCCAATTGCAGCCCACCCATTTTTGCGGCTGTGTGACAGGAGAAGCAGCGGGTGGCGAGCACCGGACGAATGCGCGTCTCGAAGAATTCCCGCGGATCGTCCTGCGCGCTGGCGCCGGCCGCAAGGAGCGCGAAGACGAAGAGGCGCGTCGGGGTCGTCGAGGTCAAGGAGGCTTCCTGCTTCGCCATGGGATAACACTTTCCGGGCGGGAGTGTCAATGCGCCGTCTTGTGTCATGTCAGCGTGTCCGGGCGGTCAATGCGTTAACGTTACACAATTCTTCTTGACATCGCCTGGGGCCCCTGATAGCATCCCGAAAATACCAATGCAGACCGTGTTGCGTAATGCGCAATGGGTAGGTGGGAAAGGGGCAATCGGATGAAATGGCAGCAATCTGAAATGTCAGCCCATCTGGCCCTTGACTTCAGAAAACTCTCCTGATAGCATTCGCCGATCCGCATTGTGCAGTGGTCATTGCGTATAGTGCAATGACCGATGGGGTTCTAGCGTAGGGAAACGCAGAGGAGAAACGATGAAGAGAGCATGTAGTTCGCTGGCGCTCGCGTGGATGTTGGCCATCTCGGCCTATGCGCAGCAAGGCTCGAACGGAACCATCACCGGCACGGTGACCGATCCCAGCGGTCAGAGCGTGCCGGGCGCCAAAGTCAGAGTGATTTCGGAACTGAACGCCGAGGAAAAAACGTCGGTCACCAACGACGTTGGCGACTTTTCGTTCCCCGCCATGCCTCCCGGCGGGTATAGCGTGCGCGTCGAAGCCCCCGGCTTTCGTCCGCTCGAATCGAAAGGGAATGTGCTGGCGGCGGCCGGCCGTCTCGCGCTGGGCCGGCTGCAACTCGAAGTCGGCGCCGTTTCCGAATCGGTCATGGTGACCGCGCAAAGCGCCGCCGTGGCCACTACCACCACTGCCCAGGCGACCACCATCGACAGCAAGCAGATGGACCTGATCGTGGTCAAAGGGCGCGATCCGATGTCCGTCTTCAAGAGCCTCCCCGGCGTGCAGATTATTCCCGACCAGGACACGTGGGGCGGGAGTTTCCAATCCACCGTGCCGACCTTTCAGGGCCGAGGTGGAAACACCGTATACACGGACGGGGTGAACGGCGGCGACGGTGGCGGCGGCGGAAACTTCAGCGGCATCACCTCGATCGACGCCATCGCGGAGGTCAACGTCCAGGCGAACTCGTATGCGGCCGAGTACGGTTTCAAGGGCGGCGCGCAGGTCAACATGGTGACCAAGCACGGCGGCTCGGAGTTCCACGGCACCGCCGCCTACTACAAGCGCCACGAGCAGTTTAACGCGCAGAACTTTTTCAATAACAAGAGCGGCGCGGTGAAACCCCGTTACCGGTACGACGATATGTCTGCCACCATTGGCGGCCCCGTCCCGGTGAAGATCCCCATACTCAATCGCGACAAGAAGAGTTTCAACTTCTTCTACTCGGTCGAGGATATGCGGCTGAAGGACGTCAACCAGCTCCGCATGTACACGATGCCGACCGCGCTCGAGCGCGCCGGCGACTTCTCCCAGACCCGCACCGGCGGTTCGGCTACCGGCGCGCTGGTTTCGGTCAAGGATCCGCTGACCGGCAATCCCTTTCCGGGCAACATCGTTCCCTCGACCCGCCGCAGCGACGTCGGCGTGGCCTTAATGAACATCTGGCCGCTCCCCAATGTCACCGCCAGCGGCTACAACTTCCTCACGCAGGAACCCAGCATCGACCATCCGCGGCGCGCCCAGTTGATGCGCTACGACCTGCGTCTCACCGACAAAGACACGGTTAGCGTCAAGTATCAGAACTGGTTCACCAAGAGCGTCGGATGGGAAGTCGCAGGACGCTCGTCGCCGTGGGGCCTCGTGCGGCAACGGTACGACTTCACCGCCGATCAGGGCAAGGTGGACTGGACCCGCATCTGGACTCCGCACCTCGTAATGGAAGCTTCCATCGGCATCTTCTACAGCACGGAAATCGGGCCGCCCGAAGATCCGCTGGCCCTCGCGAGCATCCAGAAGGCCTACGATCGCAACGCTGCCCTCGGCGATTGCGCTCCTCCCAAGGCGTGTCCGGCCAATGGAACGCTGAAACCCGGCGGTGTCCTGGGCAGCTTGCAGCAGATCGCCCCCCGCAATAACCCGCTGGGTCTGATTCCGAAAGTCACCTTGGGCACGCTACAGAACAACAGTCAGGCCGTGCCCGACATCAGCTACGATGGCCGCTGGCCGATCGATGGCGCCGACACCTCCATGCCGATATACCTGAACTTCACCTACACGCATAGCACCCACATCTTCAAGGCTGGTGTGACCCGCGTCTATGAGAGGTTCGGACAGGCGCGTTCCAGCACCTTCGCCGGCCAGTTCGATTTCTCCAACGACTCGAACGACCCGCTCAACACCGGGTTCGCCCTGGCCAACATGTATCTCGGACATGTCACCAGCTACACGGAGTCGATGGGCCGCGTCCCCGATAATCGCCGCCAATACACCTGGGGATGGTTCGTCCAGGACACGTGGAAGGCCCGCCGCAACCTCACCATCGATTACGGTCTGCGCATGTATAAGTGGGCGCCTGCGTTGCAGGGCGGCCACGAGGCCTCCGCGTTCTCCTTCGACCGTTTCGATCCGAAGTGGGGCGGCAAGCCTCCCATCTACTATCGCCCCGCCTGCGTCGGCAACGCCAATCCGTGCAGCGGCACCAACCGCAAAGCCATGAACCCGGCCACGGGTGAACTCCTGCCTTCGTCCTTCATCGGCCTGATGGTCCCCGGCACCGGCTACAGCTGCGGCCCGATCACGCCGACGACTCCCTGCCAGATCAACGGCATCGTGGTGCAGGACGACGCCACGTACACCAATGTCGGACACGGCTTCATCAACCAGTTGCCGATCCAGTTCGATCCCCGCTTCGGTCTCGCCTGGGATCCCAAGGGCGATGGCAAGATGGTCGTTCGTCTCGGCATCGGCGCCTTCCACGACCCCACCGGCGGACCCACCAACAAGGGCGGTCCGGCGTTCAGCTTCGACCAGGTGGTTCGTTATACCGACCTGAGCTCCTACTTCCTCGGAGTCGGCCCCACCAGTCCTACCAGCGTGAGCGGCTTCTGGAAGGACGGACAGAAGCGGCCGGTTACCTATCAGTACAACTTCGGCATCCAGCGCGATATCGGCTTCAAGACGATTGTCGACCTGGCATATGTCGGCAGCAACACCCATCACAACCAGCAGAGCTGGGACTTCAACGCGCTTCCGGCCGGGATCCGCTTCCTGCCGTCAAGTCGCGATGTGACAGTCGCCGCGACGGCCGCCAGCCCCGGCGCGCTGCCCGACAATTTCCTGCGCCCCATTCCGGGCTTCGGCAGCATCACCATCAGCGGTCCGGCCACCACCGAACGTTACGATTCGCTGCAAATCTCGGCGAATCGCCGCTTCGCCCACGGGCTGCAGTTTACGGGCGCGTACACCTGGGCGAGCGGCACCTCCAACGGCTGGAACCAGAACAACCCGCTGCCATCGAGCGCCGCCCGCAGCCGAAACACCCTGGTGCAGAAGGAAGCTGCTGTCTTCACCTATACGTGGGACATTCCCAGCGCGAGCCGTCTGATGCCGGGTAAGGTCTCCAAGGAAGTCTTCGATGGCTGGCAGCTCCAAGGCGTTTCGACGTTCGCCACCGGCCTTGTCTCGAACATCAGCGCTGGCACCGCCGACGGCTTTGACTTCACCGGCGGAGGCGAAAGCTGCGGCACGTACGACCAGAGCGGCAACGCCGTTCTCCCGCGCGGCCAACGGACGCTGGACCAGTGGTTTAACACCGCTGTCTTTTCGCGCCCCACGGGCCGTGGCGATATCGGCAACAACTGCAACAACGCCAAATTCCTTCTCCCCGGCTTCAACAATCACGACCTCTCGCTCTTCAAGACCTTCAAGATCACCGAGCGGAAGACGTTGCAGTTCCGGTGGGAGACCTTCAACTCCTTCAACCACACGCAATTCAGCACCATCGGCACGACCGCGCAATGGAGCGCGACCGGCGCCCAGACGAATAGCACATTCGGCAAAGTCACTGCCGCGCGCGATGGCAGAAAGATGATGTTCGGCCTGAAGTTCCAATTCTGATCGTGTGGGGGCAGAGGACCCGGCCTGCCCCCACCCCCGGCCCCCTCTTCACGGCTCCGTAAGCCACCCGCTTACGGAGCCGTCTTTTTAGAAATCGAAACGTAAATTGGGTATGCTCTTATGGAGGAACTGCGATCCAACCACTACGACCAATGAAAAAGGCTGTGCTGCAGACACCATCCATTCAGAGTCTTGATCGCGGCTTATTTATTCTCGAGGCGGTCGCCAAGTCGAGCGACCCGGTCCCGCTCGGCCAGTTAACGGACCTCCTCGGCATCGACCGCAGCAGCGTTTTCCGCCTCGCCAACACGCTGCGCCGCCGCGGCTTTCTAGCCAATCCCAGCGGTCGAAAGGACTACATCCTCGGCCCCTCCATCTGGCGCCTCTCCCGCAGCCACGACTGGAGCGACATGCTCATTACCTTCAGCCACGAGCATCTCAAGAAACTCGCCGTGCGCACCGGGGAAACCACGCACCTCGCGGTCAAGGAAGGCAAGCAGGCGTTCTTCATCGATCATTACTCGGCGACGCGCCAGCTGATCATGGTCTCCGGCCAGGTGGGCGAGTTTGTCCCGCTGTATTGCACGGCGCACGGCAAGGCTCTGCTCGCCGACTACAGCATCGACGATCTGAAGGCGACCTTCGGCGCCGGTCCGTATCAAGGCTACACGCCGACCACCATTACGACGCTCAAGGCACTCGCCAAGTCCTGCGCCAAAATCAAATCCGACGGCTTCTCGGTGGATGAGGAAGAGTACGTCATCGGTGCGCGCTGCCTGGCGGCGCCGGTGCGCGACCGCGATGGCATGGTGATCGCCTCCATCGGCATTTCGGCGCCGATCGGGCGTTTTCCGCGCGAGCGGGACGCCGCAGCGGCGCGGCAGGTATGCGACGTGGCGGCCGAGATCAGTGCGATCCTGAGCGCGGAAGCCCCGGAGTGAAACGGAGGTGGCTTACGGCTCTTGCCGTCGGCGCCTTGGCACTCTCCATCCGGCTCCTCTATCTCTGGCAAATCCATAACGCCCCGTTCTTCGCTCTGCGGCTCGGCGACGGCGCTGCCTATCACGACTGGGCGAAGCTCATTGCCGGCGGCGACTGGCTCGGCCACGGCGTTTTCTACCAGGCGCCGCTCTACCCCTATTTCCTCGCCGCCATCTACCGGCTCTTCGACGACACCGTCGCCACCACGCGCATAGTCCAGGCGTTTCTCGGCGCCGCCTCGTGCGCTTTGCTGTCTCTGGCCGGTTTGTCGATGTTCGGACGCCGCGGCGCCCTGGCCGGCGCCGCCCTTGCCCTCTACCCCCCCGCCATCTTTCTCGATGGTCTGATCGACAAATCGTGTCTGGTCACGCTGCTGCTCTGCGCGCTGCTGTCGGTGCTGCCCGCGCGGCGCTGGTTCGCGGCGGGAATCCTCCTCGGCCTTTTAGCCCTGGCGCGCGAAAACGCCCTGATTCTGACGATCCCGCTGCTCTTTCTCGCGCGCAGGCGAGCCTCGCTCTTGGTTGCGGGATGTGCCGTGATCCTCTTGCCGGTTGCCCTCCGCAATGTGGCCCGGGGCGGCGAGTTTCACCTGACGACCGCCCAATCCGGTCCCAACTTCTATATCGGCAACCATCCCGGAGCGGGCGGCACGTACGAGCCTCTCGTAACCGGCCACGGCAGCGCCGCCGACGAGCGCGACGACGCCACGCGGCTCGCCGAACAGGCCGCCGGCCGCACGCTGACCACTGGCGAAGTCTCCCAGTACTGGATGTCGCGCGCCTTCGGCTTCATCCGCGCGCATCCCCTCGAGTGGCTCGGGATCATGGTGCGGAAAGCCGCGCTGACGTTGAACAACGCCGAGCTGACTGACACGGAAAGCCAGGACGTTTACGCCGAGTGGTCGTGGCTGCTCCGGATCCCGTTGTCGTTCGGCCTCGTATTGGCCGTCGCGGCCGCCAACTGGCGCGGCGATCGCTTCCTCTGGTCATTGGCTGCCAGCTACGCGGCCGGCGTGGTGGCGTTCTACGTGCTCGCGCGATACCGATTCCCGCTCGTCCCTATCCTCTTGTTGCTGGCTGTCTCGATCGGCCGAATCCGTCCCCCCGCTCTCGTCGCCGCCGCCGTAGCTGCTCTCCTGGCCTTCCTCCCCCTCGTCGACCCCCGCCCTGGCCGCGCCACGAACTACTTCGCCATCGCGACCGTCTTTGCCAAGGATCCCGCGCGCCTCGACGACGCGGCGTCGTTCTACCGGCGCGCCCTGGAAACAGACTCCCGCTTCCCCGGAGCCCAATTCGGCCTCGCCACCATCCTGACCAGGCAAGGTCGCGTCGCAGACGCGATTCCGTATTTCGAATCCGCCATCTCGGCCTGGCCCGATTATGCGGAAGCGCGCTACAACTTCGGACAGGCGCTGGCCGCCACCGGTCGCATCGACGAGGCGATCGGCCAATACACCGCCGCGCTGCGCCTCCGCGCGGGAGACGCAGACGCGCACGTCGCGCTCGCCGAGGCGCTGCTCAAGCTGGGGCGCGCCGGCGAAGCCCTCCCCCACCTGGAGCGCGCTCTCGAGTTGAACCCGGCGGACGCCGCGGCGCATCTCAATCTCGGCGCGGTCCTGGCGAATCGAGGCCGCATCGCCGAAGCGCTTCCCCACTTCGAGCGCGCCGTCGCTCTCGACCCCACCAATGACCTCGCCCGCAGAAATCTCGAAGCAGCCCGCCGGCGAGAATGACGATGAACGTGTCGGGTCTGGTCGACGCTCCCGGCGGCGCCCACTCACCAGACGAGCTTCATCCCGAACTGTAGATTTCGCGGCGTGTCCGCTCCCGTGATCTTCCCAAAGGTCGCGGTGCCGAGCGTCGCCCCCGCCTGTCCGAAGCGCGGCGTATTGGTGAACGCGAACGCCTCGAAGCGGAATTGCAGCCGCAACCGCTCCCGCAACTGGAATTCCTTGTGCGCCGAAAAGTCCCAGTTGAAGAAGGGGCGCTGCCGCAGCACGTTGCGGCCCTCGCTGCCCAGCACGAACGCCGGCGTGGCCACGAAGTCCGCCGTGTTGAAGTCCTGTCCGAGACTCCTCGTGAAGCCTGCATTCGGATTCCCGATCAAGTCCGGACGGCTCACGATGTTAAAGGTCCCGGTGTTCGCCGGGTTTCCGGAATTGATCACGCTGTACGGCCGCCCGGCGGCGCGCGTGAGGATGCTCCCCACCGACCATCCGCCGAACGCCGCGTTCACCGCGGCCGGCAGCTTCGATCCGAAATGCCGCCCCGCGCCGAAAGGCAGCTCGTAGACGCCGCTCGCCACGAACCGATGCGGCACGTCGATATTGTCTAGCGACCGCTCCGCCCGCATGTTGCGGATGTCCTGGTACCCGCAGTTGGTCGTGTCGCCGGCCGCGGAGTTTCCGCACACGTCGCCGATGGCCTTCGAGAACGTGTACGACAGCAGCAGCGTGAAGCCTCCCGAAAAGCGTTTCTCCAAGCGGCTGACCAGCGCGTGATAGATCGAGTTGCCGCTGAAATGATAACCATAGATCGCCCCCGGCGCGACCGTCAGCCCCGTGCCCGGAATCGTCGCCGACTGATAGGCCCGCTTGGCGTCGAGGTTGCCCGGTCCGGGCGGCGAGTAATTCTCGTCGTAGCGATTCTCGATGTGATTCCCCTTGCTGCCGGCGTACCCCACTTCAAGCATCCAGTCGTTGGCGAGTTCCCGCTGGATGTTGAGATTCCACTGCTGCGCGTAGGGGCTGTTGGCCTGCCGCTCGATGGAGCTCAGCGTGACGCCGGTCGCCTTCGCGATAGTCAGCGCGCCCGGCGGCGGGCCCTGCGCCAGGATCACCGCGGGCACCGTCGGGCTGGAACTGATGGTCACCCCGAACGCGCCCGGCGGATTGCCGACCAGCCATTCGGCGTCGCCATACGGCTCCATGTACGAGTAGAAAATGCCATACCCGCCGCGCACGACCGTCCGCGCCCCGACCTTCTGCGCGAACCCGATCCGCGGCATCACATTGTTGAAATCGGTCGCGATCATGGCGCGGTGGTAGCGGCCCGAGCCGAGCGCGCCCGCCGGCTCCAGCACCGGATGCGCTGGATTCGTCCAGTTGTCGAAGTCGCCCATCCGGTCGCGCCGATCCTCGAATGGCAGCACGACCTCGTAGCGCACCCCGAGGTTCAGCGTCAGGCCCGGCGTGATCTTCCAGTCGTCCTGCGCGAATGCCCCGATGTTCCAGCTCCGCAGGTTCACCTGGATGCGCGAGCTCCACGTGACCTGGCTCGCCATGCCGAGCAGGAAGTCGGCCATGCCGTCCTTCGTGTACCGCCCGTTAAACTGGAACGGCCCGATCACTTCGTTGCGGATATTGAAAATGTTGTTCTGCGACCGCAGCATGTTCGCGCCGAACTTGAAGGTGTGGGCGCCGCGGGTCCAGACCACGTCGCCAACCAGCTGCCGGTTCTGCGAATCGCGCGCCACGGGATTGTTCGCTCCGATTCCCAGCGCCTGGTAGCCCGTGATGTTCATTTGCGAGAAGCCGCCTGGAATCGTGTCGTTCCCGCCGATGATTCCGTATTGGCGATTCAACAGCGCGCCGCCGGCCTGCGCCGGGTTGTCGCGCGTGAAGAAACCGTAATTCCACGCGCCGCGGATAGCCATGATCAGGTTCGGCCTCCAGATGTGGTTCCACGTCGCCCCGGTATTGATGCCATTCGTCGTCTGATCGAGCGCGCCGCCGCCAAAAGCGGGAGGCGGCAGAACCAGCGACGACGGGACCGCCTGGTTCTGTTTGCTATAGCGCCAGAACGCGTTATCCTTCGACCCCAGGTTCACATCGCCACGGACGTCGTACTTCGTCCAATCCTGATTCGCGGGCGACTGATACACGAAATTCGATCCCACCGCGGAGGTCCTCGGCCCCGGGTACAGGTTGATCAGAGTCTGGGCGACCGGGTCAATGCGGCTGGCCGGGATCACGTTGTCGGGAAATGGCTTGCTGGTGGTGGGATCGGTGATCGCGAGATTGCGCTGCGTCAGCAGGTCGCCGAAATCGCCTTTTCGCATCCCGAGTGTCGGCAGTGTGCTCGTATTCGTGCTCGTCACGCGGATTTTTGTGCCCTCGTAGTCTGTGAAGAAGAAGGCTTTGTTCCTGCCATTGACCACCTTTGGGATGTATATCGGCCCGCCGATGGCAAAGCCGTACTGGTTTCGCTTGAACGGGGGCTTGGGGCCTGGCGGATCGAAAAAGTTCTTCGCGTCCAGTTTCTCGTTGCGCAGGAATTCGAACGCCGTGCCGTGCAGGTCGTTGGTCCCCGACTTGGTCGTCAGGTTGACGACCGCTCCCATCGCGCGCCCATACTCCGCGGCAAAGGCGTTGGTCTGCACCTTGAACTCCTGGATCGCGTCGACGGACGGCTGCACCATCTCCGACCGCCGCTGTGCGCCGGCCAGTTCGACCGGGTTGTTGTCGACGCCGTCGAGCAGGAAGCTGTTCTGCGTGTCGCGCATGCCGCCCGCGCTGAAACCCGCGTACCGCGCGCCTGCCAGCGGCTGCACCGCGCCCGCCGTGAGCAGCGCGAGTTCGTCGTAGTTGCGCCCGTTCAACGGCAGGTCGACCACGCGGCGATTCTCGATCACCTGTCCCTGGCTGCCTTCCACCGTATTCAATTGCGACGCTGCCGCCGTAACCTCCACACGCTCCGAGACCGCGCCCACGTCAAGCACGAAATTCACCTCGGCCCGTTGGTCGACGTCGAGCTTGATTCCCGCGCGCGTGATCGCCTTGAACCCGGCGCGATCCACGGCAACGCGGTACTCGCCGGGGAGCAGCAGAGGCGCGGTGTAGTAGCCCTCGTCGCCCGTAGTGATCTTCCGCTCGGCGCCAGTTTCTACGTTGGTCACCGTAACCGGCGCTCCGGGCACGACGGCGCCGGTCCGGTCGGTGACTCGTCCCGCGATACGCGCGGTCTGAGCGAACGCCCCCATGGCGGAGAGAAGGCACAGCACAATCGTTCGGCGAAAAGTCATGGACTCCTCAAAGCGCCGGCCAGCAGCGCGTTACCGTGTTTTTATACCTGCCGCGCCGGAAATGCAAGCGTCTGAACATCCCTATGCCGCCTAAGGAGCGATAAAATCGACGACGACATGCCGCACGCCTCCCGAAGGAACTTCCTCAGATCCGCCGCGGGCGCCGCCCTGCTGGCGGGATCCGCATCATCTCAGCCCCAGCGCCGCCGCAACGTCGTCTTCATCCTCACCGACGACCAGCGCTACGACGCCTTCGGCTTCATGCGCCCCCAGACATGGTTGCGGACGCCGCACATGGATTCGCTTGCCCGCGATGGCGCCCACCTCAGGAACGCGTTCGCCACCACCGCGCTGTGCTCGCCGAGCCGCGCCAGCATCCTCACCGGTCTCTATGCCCACCGCCACCACATTGTCGACAACAACACCGCCATTCCGCCCGGCACGCGATTCTTTCCGCAACTGCTGCAACGGGCGGGGTATCAGACGGCATTTTTCGGAAAGTGGCACATGGGGAATACGGGCGACGAGCCGCAACGCGGCTTCAATAAGTGGGTCAGTTTCCGCGGGCAAGGTTCCTATCTCCCGGAACGCAACGGCCTCAACGTCGATGGCAAGCACGTCCCGCAGAAGGGGTATATCACCGACGAGCTCACTGACTACGCGCTCGAATGGCTCAACACGGTCCCGCGCGAGCAGCCGTATTTCATGTACGTCTCCCACAAGGCGGTGCATGCCGACTTCGTCCCGGCGGCGCGCCATAAGGGCGCCTATGCCAACGAAACCTTCGTCCCGCCGAAGACCATGGACGAGTCCGGACCCAACGCCCAGCATCGCCCCATGTGGGTGCAGAACCAGCGCAACAGTTGGCACGGCGTCGACTTCCCCTACCACTCCGATCTGGACATCTCCGAGTACTACAAGCGGTACGCCGAGACGCTCCTCGGCGTCGATGAGAGCGTCGGGCGCGTGCTCGACGCGCTGAAGAAGCGGGGACAGCTCGATTCCACGCTGATCGTATATATGGGCGACAACGGCTTCGCCTTCGGCGAACACGGCCTGATCGACAAGCGCACCGCCTACGAGGAGTCCATGCGCGTCCCGATGCTCGCCCGCTGCCCGGAGCTGTTTTCCGGAGGCCGGACCGTCAACCAGATGGTCGCCAACTTGGACATCATGCCGACCGTGCTCGCCGCCGCCGGCGCCCCGATTCCGCAAGATCTCGACGGACGCAGCATGCTGCCGCTCCTCCGCGGCGGGGAGGATCCCCAGTGGCGCAAACAGCTCCTGTATGAGTATTACTGGGAGCGCAATTTTCCGCAGACCCCGACCATGCACGCCCTGCGCACCGATCGCTATAAGTACATCCACTATTACGGCGTCTGGGACAGCGACGAGCTCTACGACTTGCAGGAAGACCCGCTCGAGACCACGAACCTGATCTTCAACCCCGAGCGGAAGGACACGATCCAGCAAATGAACAAGGCGCTTTTCGACGAGATGGAGCGTAGCGGCGGCATGTCCATCCCGTTGTTCCGCGACACCGGCAACCAGAACAACAAGCGCAGCCCGTCCAAGGGCCGCGCCGCGGATTTCCCCGACGAGTTGAAGATCAGGAAGCCCTGAACCGGGCCGCGTTGCTTGACTGCGGTCCCGCCAGGTTATATAAACGCTCACGTGAGACGCCTTCGACTGGCGTTCGCGCTCACGCTCGCGAGCGCAACGCTTTCCGCCCAGACCGTGACCGCGGCGGCTGTGGGCCACGAGTTCCGGCAGGACGACCTGCCCTCGATCGCTTCGTGCCCGGATGGGTCGGTATGGGTCGCCTGGCTGAGCTTCGCCGGCGATCGCGACGACGTCGCAATCCGCCAGTATCGCGACAACAAATGGGGAACCCTGCAATGGGTTCCCGCCACCAGCGGCGATAGCTGGCTCCCGCAGGTTGGCTGCGACTCCGCCAACCGCGTCCGCGTCGTGTGGTCGCAGCAAGCGGCCGGCAACTGGGACATCTACGAACGCAGCTTCGATCCTGCCCGGCAGGAGTGGGGCGCGCTGGCACGGCTGACTACCGACCCGATGCCCGACATCAATCCGCGGCTCGCATCCGACGGCAAGGGCCGGCTCGCCGTCGTCTGGCAGGGCTTCCGCGGTGGAAAGTCGAGTATCTTCGCGCGCAAGTTCGACGCAGGCCGCTGGGACGAGGAGCTCCGCGTCACCCACACCGCGGCGGACGATTGGGAGCCCGCCGCCGCCTTTGACTCGGCAGGCAACCTCTGGGTCGCCTACGACAGCTACCGCAACGGCAGCTACGACATCTTCGCCGCCCGGATAGCTGGAGACCGCAAGGACGCCGAAGAGATCCCCGTGGCCGCCAGCCCTCTGTTCGAAGCCCGCGCCACGATCGCAGTCGATTCCGCAGACCGCGTCTGGATCGCCTGGGAGGAAGGCCGCGCCAACTGGGGCAAGGATCAGGGCTACAGCATCCGCGACATCCAACTGGGCGCGCCGCTCGGCCAGTTTCGCCGCCCGCGCGTCCGCTGCCGCGTCAACGGCGCCTGGAAGACCACCGAGGCCGATCTCGAAAAAGCCTTCCCGCAGGGGAACACGTACCAACCGCACGTCTTCGCTGATGGCAAGGGCTCCGTCTGGGTCGCTGCCAAGACGCGGGTGAACGCCGGCGCCGCGCAGGGGAATCGCGGCTATTGGGAGTATTACCTGACTCACCTCGACGGAGCCGGATGGTCGAAAGCCGCCGCCATCCCGCACAGCAAGGGCCGCTCCAGCACGCGAATCGACGCCCGCGCGCTCGCCGACGGCACGCTCGTCCTGGCATGGCCCACCGACAATCGCACCGAGGGCCTCTATCATCGCCCGCAACGGCAGGAAGTCTTCGCCGGAACCGCGTCCGCTCCCGCCGCCGGCGCCGCGCTCAAGCTGATTGATCCAGCGCCTCCCACGGTCTCCGCCGAGTTCAAGCCCGCCCATCCCAACGAAGCGAACGACCTCAAGACGCTCCGCTCCTACCACACCGCCGTTGCCGGCAAGACTCTGCGCATCGTGCGCGGCGACTTCCATCGACACACCGAGCTGAGCTGGGACGGCGGCGGAACGGCCGATGGCAATCTCCAGGACTTTTACCGGTATATGATCGACGTCGCCTCCATGGACTTTGGCGCCTCCACCGATCACCAGGGCGGGGCGTGGCCGTACTGGTGGTGGTACACGCAGAAGATGACCGATATGTACCACGTCCCCGGCGCTTACATCCCGATCTTCGGTTACGAGCGTAGCGCCGTCTTCCCGAACGGACACCGCAACATCTTCTTCGCCCGGCGCGCCGAGTCGCGCGTTACGCCGTTCCACCTGAAGGCCGGCGCCGAGGGTTTCGGCCTGCCGCTGGCGCCCATGGGCGACGAACCGGGAGTCGGCACCGGAGAGCTCGTCGAGAACGACACCAAGCTCCTTTACGAGGAGATCCGCCCGCTCAACGGCCTCGCCATTCCGCACACCTCCGGCAACCGTATGGGGACCGACTGGCGCGACAACAGCCCGGACCTCGAGCCCGTCGTCGAGATTTTTCAGGGCGCGCGCACGAATTTCGAGCAGCTCGGGGCGCCGCTCGCCGCCGACCCGGAGAAGGACGCGCAGCACATCCAGAACGCCGGCTTCCAGCCCTCCGGCATGGTGGTGAACGCCTGGGCCAAGGGCTACCGGCTCGGTGTGATCAGCAGTTCGGACCACGGGTCCACCCACATCTCCTATGCCATGGTTTACACAGACGATCCTTCGCGCCAGGGAGTTCTCGACGCCATCCGCAAGCGCCACACCTACGGTGCGATGGACAACATTCTAATGGATGTCCGCATGGGTAGCCATTTCATGGGGGACGAGTTCAAGCTCGCCCGCGCCGAGCCAATCAAGGTCAAGATCATCGGGACGGACAGTCTCGAGGAGGTCGTCATTATCAAGGACGGCAAGGTGATTTATTCCACGAAGCCCGGCAAGCCGCAGGCCGAGTTCCAGTTCGTCGACAATGGCGGTGTCGCCGGCCGCCATTATTACTACGTCCGCGCGCAGCAGGCCAATCGCATGCTGGCATGGTCGAGCCCGTTTTTCGTGAACTGATCGACAGACGGGTTATCGCGCTGTGATCTTCAGATTGGCAAAGTGCGCGATCGTTCCGGGCCCGATCCACAACGCGACAGCGCCGTTCGATTCGCCGCGCTTCAGGTCGTTGACGATCAGAGCCGGCTGCTCGGCCCCATCCACGTACAGCCGCGCCTTCCGCCCGTCGACCTCGATCCGCAGCTTCGTCCACCGCCCTGGCACGAGGTCGACGTAAGATTCGTACTTCGACGGCGTCTCCTGGCGCAGCTTCTGCCACGGAAAATCGGGAAACGAGATGTACTGCGCGGAATGATTCCGCTGCTCCTGGTCTTCCGACCGCCCGTTCTTCGTGCGGATGTAAAACGCCTCGTACCCGGCGCCGCCGCCCGCGACGCGAAAGGCGATTCCGGTGAAGCCGCGCAGTGTTGGGTCTGCGCCGGGCGCGGTGTCGCCGGCGGCGTCGATCTCGATCGAGCCGTTGCGGAAATCCGTTCCCGGTATCGCCGCGAGACGCGTTCCGTCCTGTGCTTGAAGGTTGGGATCGCTCACCCGGACGGCGCTCCTGCCCTGATAAGTCGCCGCCTCGACCTTCACGTTCTTGGCGGTCAGCCGCGCCGGGTCGAGGGGAATCGATTGGGCGTGGAGAGCGGCAATTGCCAGCAAAAGCAGCGGAGCAAAGCGCACGCGATGGGACATGACATTCAGTAGCATATCGCGGAAGCCTTACGCTTTGATCTCCGGTGGCCGGTACCACGCGAACAGCTCGCTCCGCATCGCCTCCACTCGCTCCCGCGACCCGGCCTTCAGCGCCAGATTGTCCATCTCCGCCGGGTCCGTCCGCAAGTCGTACAACTCCGCCGTGTCCCCGTTTGCGCGAAACGTGTATTTGTAGTCGCCGCGCCGGATCATATACTTTGCCCGCGGCGTTTGGAGATTGTACTCCGCGAAGACCGGTTCGTCCCTTTGTGCCCGCGCGTCGCGCAATTGCGGCGCCAGGCTCTTGCCGTCGAGCCGCGGGACGTCGACGCCGCAAAGCTCTCCCAGCGTCGGCAGTAATTCCACCTGGCTCACCGGAACCGCGCTCCGCGAGCCCGCCATGATTCCTCCCGGCGCCCGCACGATCAGCGGCACGCCGCACGACCCTTCGTAAAATTCGAACTTCGCCCACAGCCCATGGTCGCCGAGCATTTCGCCGTGGTCCGACGTGTACAGCACGATGGTGTCCTTCTCCAGGTCGAGCTCCCGCAGCGCCGTCAGCACCTTTCCGATCGCATCGTCCATCTGCGCCAGATTGGCGTTGTACATGGCGATTCTCTGTCGCGCCAGCGCCGGGTCGCGCAGTTCCGGCGTCGCGCTGTGCCGCTCGATGGAGTTCCGCACATCCCGCGGCGCCCGCGCCAGCTCGACTTTACCCCACGTCGGAGGCAGCTTCATCTCCTCCGCGCGATACATCGCCGCGAATCGCTCCGCCGGCAGGAACGGATCGTGCGGCTTCAAACACGACGCGATCGCGAAGAATGGCTGTTTTTTGCCGTGGTTCCGCAGGAACCGCACGGTCTCGCGCGCCACGAAGCTCTCGAAGTGGTCCGCCTCCGGGATCTTCGACGCCCCGCCCACCGCCACCGACCCCTCCCGCGCATCGAGCTCGCGCGCGCCTTTCCAGGGGTCGCCGCCGTCCCGCCAAAGATCGTCGATCTGCGGCATGCCCGAGCCCGAATTCGCGCGGCTCAGTTCGTCCGCATACAGCTTCGTCTTGGGCCCTAGGGACTGGAACCAGTCATTGAAATCGAGATGGTAATCGAACCCGTGCGTCTGCGCGTCGACGAAGTGCATCTTGCCGATCAGCGCCGTCATGCGCCCCGCGCGCCCGAAGTAGTGCGCCGCCGTCTTGTGCTCGAACGGCCACGGCGTCGCGTTCGACCAGGTCTGGTGATGGTGCGTGTACAGTCCGGTCAGCAGCGACGCCCGCGACGGCGTGCATACCGGGTTCGAGCAGTACGCGCTGCCGAACCGCATCCCCGAGCGCGCCAGCGCGTCGAGATTCGGCGTGCGCGCAATGGAGTCGCCCTCCACCCCGAGGCAATCGCGCCGGTGCTGATCGCTCATCAGCAGGAGCACGTTCTTCGGCCGGCCGCTCTGCGCCCGCGAGGGCAGCCCGATCAGCGCGGGCGCGAGCGCCGCGCCGCTCAGCCGTAGAAATTCTTTGCGAGTCATTTTAGACTATGTTATCGAAATGACCCAGGCTCGCAAGACGCAGGTCCTCACGCTGGCGGCGCTCGCTCTCGCGCTGGCCCTCGCGCTCGGGCGCAGGCAGCTCACGTTCTCCGCTACGCCCGCCCAAGCCGCCAACCCGCAGGACGCCATCTACGCGATGCTCGACGCCTCCCGCTCCGGCGATGTTCGCCGCTACCTCGCGAGCTACGGCGGGCAGATGCGCGCCGGACTCGAACAGTCCCTCCGCGAGTCCGGCGAGGAGCGCTTCAGCCGTTACCTCAAGGAGTCCAACGCGGCCATCAAGGGCGTCGCGGTTTCCGAGCCCCAGTCGATCGGCGCCCGCGAGTCCCAGGTCCGCGTCGAATACGTGTACCAGGATCGCAACGAGGCGCAGACCCTCTATCTCGAGAACGACGGCGCGGCCTGGAAGATCACGCGTGTCGACGCCACCGATCGCGTCAAGACGCTCGTTCCCTACGGCACCCGCGTCCAATAGGACTTTGCCGTGTGATATTCTTCCCGAAACGGAGGATGCCCATGTTCTGGCCTCGGTTGCTGTTGCTGATCGCTGTGGCGGCGTCTGCAAGCGCGCAGGCTCCCGTCAGTATTCGCGTCCTGCTGGGAGTCACCGACACGGAATCCACTTCCTGGGACGGCGGTGTGCGCGCCCAGGGCGCTTCCATCGTATCCATCGAGCCGTGGCGCTTCGAGGGAAACGATTCCATCGACGGGGGCCGCTGGCGCATCTCTACTCACCAGGTCCGCCGCTTTGCCGGAGGGAACCAGGCGGCGCCTGCGCCCGTTGTCGCCAATGGCGTCGTCATTACGCTCTCGGGCCCCGACGCGACCACCCTCGATGTCGACACGCCCCGCGGCTCCTTCCAAATCCGCACCGATGAGCTGGCTTATGGCCGCTTCGTATCGAGGCTGGAAGGCCGCGTCCTCGCCGACCGCATCCCTGCGGCCGCCCACATCACCGCCACCGTCCAGGATGAAGAAGACTTCCCCTCTGCCGCGTCGGGCCCCGACGGCAATGTGTGGATGGCGTGCGTCGCCTTCCGGCATCATCCCCGTCACAACGAAATGCGCGTCGCCCTCCGCACCCCGCTCCAGGACTTCGCTTCGCTGAAAGAATCGCCCGGCGGCGACCAGGTGCTGTTGCGCAAATATTCGGGCGGCATGTGGAGCGAGGCGACTCCCATCACTGCCTCCGGACTCGACGTCTACCGCACGGCCATCGCCGTCGACGGCCGCCAGCGCGTTTGGGTCTTCTGGTCGCAGAATACGCGCGGCAATTTCGATATCTTCGCGCGTAGCGTGTCCGCCGGAACGCCCGGCCCCATCGTGCAGATCTCCAAGGAGCCCGGCGCCGATATCGACCCCGTCGCCGCGACCGACTCGAAGGGCAACGTCTGGGTCGCCTGGCAGGGTTGGCGCAATGGCCGCGCCCGCATCTACGCCGCGACGCTGAGCGGCAACGCGTTCACCGCCCCGGCCATCGTCTCGCAATCCGCCGGCAATGAATGGAATCCCGCCATCGCCGCCGCGGCCGACGGCCGGGTCACCGTCGCCTGGGACTCCTACCGCAACGGCAACTACGACATCTTCATGCGCACCGCCACCGGACGCGCCGCATGGAGCGCGGAAACCGCGATTGCCGCCACACCGCGCTATGAGGCCTATCCGTCCATTGCCTACGACTCCACCGGCCGCCTCTGGGCCGCTTATGAAGAGGGCGGCAGCGGCTGGGGCAAGGACTTTGGCGCCTACGACACCGCCGGCGTCGCGCTGTATCAGGGCCGCCTGATCCGGCTGGTCGGTATCGAGCCCGGCGGCGCGCGCGTCGAAACGCAGGCCGATCTCGGCGCCGTGCTCCCCGGGCCGCCGGTCCCGCGCATCGACAATCCCGGCGCGCAAAACCAGTCCGAAGCGCTTGACCCGGACCCGGAGATCGCGCGCCAGCGCCGCCCCAGTACCGCCGCCCAGAATATCCGCGCGCCGCGCAACAACTATCCGCGGCTCTCGGTCGATTCGTCCGGCCGTATCTGGCTCGCCTTCCGCAGCGCCTTTCCAGTCTGGTGGACCCAGATTGGGACTGTCTGGACCGAGCACCTGGTCTCCTTCGATGGCGCGGCCTGGACGCCGCCCATTTACCTGCACCACTCCGACAACCTGCTCGACAACCGCCCCGCGCTCGTCTCCACCGCCGCCGGCTCGCTGATGGTCGTAGGCTCGTCGGACGGACGCCGGCAGTTCGCCCAGGTTGCCCCGATGGCTCTCGGTCCCAATGCCCCGCCTGCGCGCGTCGGGCTGCTGGCCGAGCCCGATCCGTACAACAATGACCTGTACTTCAGCGGAATCTCGCTCGGCCCGGCGGCTCGGGTAGCGTCCGTGAAAACCGCCGCGCCGAGAGTCAGCCCTGCGCCCCCGACTCAGGAAGCGGCCACGGTGAAGCGCCTTCGCGACTACCGTGTCGACAATCTCCGCATCGCGCGCGGCGAGTTCCACCGCCACAGCGAGATCTCCATGGATGGCGGCGCCGATGGCTCCCTGCTGGACCAGTGGCGCTATGCCCTCGACACCGGCGCCATGGACTGGATCGGCTGCTGCGACCACGACAACGGCATGGGCCGCGAGTACACCTGGTGGCTCGAGCAGAAGCTCACCGACGTCTTTTACAGCCCGGGCGTCTTCTCCCCGATGTTCTCCTACGAACGCAGCGTCGCCTACCCCGAGGGCCACCGCAACGTCATCTTCGCTCAGCGCGGTGTGCGCACGCTCCCGCGCGTGCCGATCACCGCCGCCGACGATGCGCGCCAGGCCCCGGACACGCAGATGCTGTATGCCTATCTCAAATACTTCGACGGCATCGTGGGCTCGCACACCAGCGGGACCAGCATGGGCACGGACTGGCGCGATAACGATATAGCCGTCGAGCCTGTCGTCGAGATCTACCAGGGCGACCGTCAGAACTACGAAATGCCCGATGCCCCGCGCTCCAACTCCGAGAACGATTCGATCGGCGGCTGGCGCCCCAAAGGCTTCGTCAACCTCGCCCTGGAGAAGGGCTATAAGCTCGGTTTCGAAGCCAGCTCCGACCACGTCTCGACCCATATCAGTTACTGCAATTTGTACGTCAAGGACCTCACCCGCGAGTCGATCCTGGACGCGTTCAAGAAACGCCACGTCTATGCCGCGACCGACAACATCCTCGCCGATGTCCACAGCGGCGATCACATCATGGGCGATTCGTTTGCGACGGCCTCCGTGCCCTCGCTGCGCGTCAAACTCGCCGGCACTGCGAAGTTCGCCAAGGTCCACATCATCAAGGACAACGTGTACGTTTACTCCACGAACCCCGGCGCCGCCGACGTCCAGTTCACGTGGATCGATAATGCCCCGGTCGCCGGCAAGAGCAGCTACTACTACGTCCGCGGGGAACAGGAGGATGGGCAGATCGTCTGGGTATCCCCGCTGTGGATCACCTATAACCCCAAACGCTAACTCATGGATGAAGACCGTAGGGAACGGATCCGCTATTACACCTTTGCCGCGTTCGTCGGCGTGCTGCTGCTGCTGAACTTTCTCGGCGTTTTCAAAACTGTCTTCGGCCTCGACACCGCCATCGTGGTCACGCTGCTGGCGGGTTACAAGACCTTCTATAATTCGATCTCGGCCCTTCTCGAGCGCCGCATCTCCGCCGATATCGCGCTCTGCGTCGCGGTCATCGCCGCCCTGTCCATTGGCGAATACCTGGCCGCTGCGGAGGCGATGTTCATCGTCCTCGTCGGCGAGGGTCTCGAATCCTACGCCGCCGGACGCGCCGCCGCCGCCATCGAGCGCTTTGTCGAGCAGATGCCGCGCCGCGCCCGCCTCCTCCGTGACGGCGTCGAGGAGGAGGTCGACGCCGCCTCCCTGGCGCCCGGCGATCTGATTCTCGTCCGCGCCGGCGAGCGCCTCCCTGCCGACGGCGTGATCGCGGCCGGCGCCTCCTCCGTAGACGAAAGCTCCATCACCGGCGAGCCCCTGCCGCGCGAAAAATCCGCCGGCGACGAAGTCTTCTCCGGCTCGCTCAACGGCGGCGGACTTCTGCGCATCCGCGTCTCACGCGCCGGCGGCGAGACCACCCTCGCCCGTGTCGTCCAACTCGTCAAAGAGGCTGGCGAACGGCGCGCCCCGGTGGAGCGCCTCGCCGACCGCGCCGCCCGCTACTTCCTGCCCGCCCTGCTTCTCGCCGCCGCCCTGACCTTCTACTTCACACGCGACTGGATGCGCACCGTCTCCGTTCTGATCGTCGCCTGCCCCTGCGCCTTGATCCTCGCCACCCCCACCGCCATGGTCGCCGCCATCGGCGGTCTCGCCCGCCGCGGCATCCTCGTGCGTGGCGCCTCCGTCCTGCAGCTTGCCGCGAAGGTCGACACGGTCGTCTTTGACAAAACGGGCACCATCACGGAGGGGGTGTTCGAGATCGTCCGCATTCTCCCCGTCGACCGCTCCGAGGACGATCTGCTGGCGCTCGCCGCCGCCGCCGAGCGCTCCTCCGCGCACCCGCTCGCCCGAGTCGTCGTCGAAGAGGCCGCGCGGCGCGGAATCGCCCCGCCCCCCGCCGAAAATGCCGCCGCCATTCCCGGACGCGGCGTCGCGGCGACCGTCCACGGACACTCGATTCGCGCGGGGAATCTCGAGTTCATCTCCGAGCCCGGAGCTGTCGTCCCGCAAACCCTCATCGATCAGTCCGATCGCCTCGGCGCCACCGCCATCTGGCTCGCCGAAGATGACCGCCTCGCCGGCGCCATCCTTCTCCGCGACCGCCTCCGCCAGGGCGTCCGCGAGTGCGCCGCCGGGTTTGCCGCCATCGGCGTCCAGCGCCTGGTGATGCTCACCGGCGACCGCCGCCGCGCAGCCGAAGCCATCGCGCGCGAGGCCGGCATCCCGGAGGTCCATGCCGGGCTGCTCCCGGAGCAGAAGCTCGACCGCGTTCGCGAGATGATGGCGCAGGGATGCTCGGTTGCCATGGCCGGCGACGGCATTAACGACGCCCCCGCGCTCGCCGCCGCCACCGTCGGCATCGCCGTCGCGGGCGCCAGCGACATCACCGCCGAGGCCGCCGACGCCGTCTACCTGCCGCACTCTCTCGAAGAGTTGCCGCAGCTTTTCGTCACCAGCCGCCGTGCCGTCGCCACCGCCTGGCAGAACATCATCCTCTTCGCCGGCCTCGTCAATCTCACCGCCGTCATCCTCGCCTCGCGCGGCTCGCTCGGCCCCATCGGCGCCGCGCTCACGCACCAGCTCTCCTCGTTCTTCGTGATGATGAACTCGCTGCGGCTGCTGCGCTCCGGCGAAGGAGCCTGGCGGCGCAGATTTACGCCATGGATTTCGCCATGGATCTCCCAGGTCCGCATCCGGATCGCCGCCATCGACCTCTTCCCGTGGCTGTGGCAGCGCCGCGGGGCCGTTTTGGGTACCGCCGCCGCGCTCGTCGTTCTCAACGGCTTCTACGTAATTCCACCCGAGGAGATCGGCATCGTCCAGCGCTTCGGACGGAAGCTCCAACCCTACGATACTCCCGGCCTGCACTACAAACTCCCGTGGCCCGTCGACACGCTGACGCGCATTCAGGCCCGCCGCGTCCGTGTCGTCGAGATCGGCTTTCGCTCCGACGCCGCCTCCGTCGCCGCCGAGCCCGCGGCCTACGAGTGGAACGTGCAGCACCGTTCCGGCCGCTTCCAGCGCAAGCCCGAAGAGTCCCTCATGCTCACCGGAGATCAGAACATGATCGAGCTGAACGCCGCCGTCCACTACGATCTCGGCCGCCCCGCCGATTTCGTCTTCGGCCAGCTCGATGGCGAGACCACCGTCCGCGCCGCCGCTGAATCCGCCATCCAGTCCGTCGTCACCAACGCGCCGCTCGACGACGTCCTTACCGGCGGTCGCCTGGCCGTCGAGCGCCGCGTCCAACAGGAGCTGCAGGCGCGTCTCGACCGCTACGGTTGCGGTGTCCGCATCCTCGGCGTCCGCCTCGAGGACGTTCACCCGTCGCTCGAAGTGGTCGACGCGTTCCGCGACGTCTCCGGCGCCTTCGAAGAGAAGAGCCGCCTGGTCAACGAGGCCGAAGGCTACCGCAACGAACAGGTCGCGCTCGCCCGCGGCAACGGTCGCGCCGGGCTCGACAAAGCCCGCGCCTACTCTCTCGACCGCATCGGCCGCGCGCTGGGCGATGCCGGCCGCTTCACGCAGCGGGAAGCCGCTTTCCGCGCCGCCCCCGGTCCTACCGAGACCCGCCTCTATTGGGAAACGATGGAGCAGGTCCTGCCCGGCAAGCGGAAGTTGATCGTCGATTCCACCAAGGCGCGCCGGCAGTTGTTCCTCCTCGAAGACGGCGTGGAAATCGGCGGACCGGCGCTGAATCCCGTCTTTTCCGAAACGCCCCGCAGGACCCCGGAGAACTGATATGACCCTGGACCGAAAATACCTGCCCGCCCTCCTCATCGCCGCAGTCCTCATCCTCGGATATCGCGCCTTCGTCACCGTCGCGGAGACGGAATTTGTCCTCGTCACCCAATTCGGACGCCCGCTCTACACCATCTCTCAGGCCGGCCCGCATGTGAAATGGCCGTTCCAGAGCGCCACGGCCTTTGACCGCCGCCTGCGCGTCTACAACCCGCGGCCCTCCGAGTTCCTCACCCGCGACAAGAAGAACATCGTCGTCGACACCTACGTCGCCTGGCGCATCCAGGACCCCGACCGCTTTCTGCAGAGCGTCGGCGACCCCGTCGCCGCCGAAATGCGCCTGCACGACATCGTATGGTCGGGCCTTTCCGCCGCGCTGGGCGGCCACGATCTGGAATCGCTCGTCTCCCCTTCCGGCAAGGTCGAAAGCTCCGATCTCATGGACCGGCTCGCCGCCCTCACCGACCGCGCCGCCCTCGACCAGTACGGCATCAACGTCGTCGATGTCCGCATCAAGCGTCTCAACCTCCCCGAGCAGAACAAACAGAGCGTCTACGCGCGCATGCGCGCCGAGCGCGAGCGCATCGCGCGCCAGTACCGCGCCGAGGGCGAAGAGCAGGCCCTGAGCATCCGCGCCGATGCCGACCGCCGCAAGGCCGAGATCCTTTCCGAGGCCTACAAGGAAGCGGAGATGCTTCGCGGCCAGGGCGACGCCGAATCCACGCGAGTTTACGGCGCGGCGTACTCGAAGAACCCGCGCTTCTACAAACTTCTCCGCACCCTCGAAGCCTATAAAAAGGTGCTCGACGATAAAACGACCGCCGTTCTCAGCTCCGATTCCGAGCTGCTCAAGGTCCTGACCCGCGGCGAAGCAGGCGTCCAGTGACCCCCGCGCTCGGTCCCATTGAATCCGCGGCAGCCGCCGGCGCCGTTCGCGCCGCGCCCTGGTGGCGCGAGCGCCGTCTGCCTTGGGCCCTGCTCGCCGCCTGGCTCCTCTCCGGCGTCTTTTTCGTCGCGACCGATCAACAGGCGGTCGTCACGCGTTTCGGCGCTGTCGTCAGCCCGCGCGTCCTGCCCGGCGTTCACTATGCGACGCCGTGGCCGATCGAGAGCGTCACCAAGCTGAAGGTCAATCAGCTCCAGCGCCTCGTCATCGGCGGCGAAGCGCCAGACCTCGTGCTCGGCGCCAGCCGGCCTCTTGCCTCCCAATTCGTCACGGGCGATCAGAATATCATCCAAATGCGCGTGGTCGTGCAGTACGCCGTCAGCGTCCCCGCGGATTACCTGTTCCGGGCCGTCGACGTCGCACAGACCGCCGCCGCCGCCGTGGAGGCCGAGCTTGCCCGCCGCATCGCGCGCAGCGGCGTCGATGCCGTCCTCACGACCGAGAAGCTCGCGATTCAGGACGCGGTCCTCGCCGTTGCCCAGAAACGCCTCGACGATTATCGCGCCGGCGTGCGGCTCTCCACCGTCAACATCGAGAGTGTCACCGCCCCGCCCGAGGCCGCCGACGCCTTTCGCGACGTCGCCAGCGCCCGCGCGGACACCGCCCGCATCGTCAGCGAGGCGCAAAGTTATGCCAACGACCTGCTGCCGCGCGCCCGCGGTGAGGCTCGCCAGATGATCGAGTCGGCCCAGGCGCACCGCGCTTCCCGCATCAACGAGGCGGCCGGCGACGCCGCCCGATTCACCGCCGTAGCCGCCGAGTACGCGAAGGCGCCGCAGGTAACCGGCAGCCGCTTGTACATCGAAACCCTGGAGCAGATTCTTCCCAGGATCCGCAAACTGATCGTCGACCCCAAAGGTAATCTGGACCTCTCCATTATTCGGAGAGGAGAACCGCGCAACCCCTGAGGAGGTATTCGTGAGATCTCGCATCTGGTTCGTCGCGCTGCCCGCGCTCGCCGCCGCCGCGTACTTCTTGGTTGACCGCCAGGCCGGTTACGCCTGGCAGGATCTGCCGCCCCAGGTCGAAGGCCAGCAGTTCCGCGTCATCGTCGGAATCAAGGATGCCGAGCCGCGCCGCTGGCAGGGCAGCATTCAGGTCGGCGGCGGCGAGATCGCCGGCCTCTCCGGCTGGCGCTTCTCCGGGCCCGACCGCGCCAACGCCGATGGCACGTTCAACTTCCAGACGAAGATGCAGCCGCTCGAAGACCAGCTCAAGCCGGGGAGTCCCTGGGGCGCGAGCCCGATGGGCGGGCCGGGCGAGCAGGTGCAGGTCCCCGAAGGCCTGCTGCTGAAAATCCGCGGCGGCAACGCCGCCCGTGTCACCTTCGACACCTCTGCCGGCAAGTTCGAGTTCAACAGCGCCGAGCTCGCGTTTGGCGTCCCGCGCCTCTTCCTCGACGGCAACGCGCAGGTCGAGAAGATGCCGGTCGAGCGCCGCCTTTCCGACCCCGGCGCCGCCAACGACCAGCCCGCCATCGCCGCCACTTCTTCCGGAGCCGTCTGGACCGCCTGGGTCGCCTATCGCGACCAATCCGACGCCATCCAGGTCAGCGATGGCGCGCGCGTCTCCACCATCGGCGAGCGCGGCGACCTCCACGCCCCGGCCATCGCCGCCTCGGGCGACGTCGTCTACGTCGTCTGGCCGCGCCGCGATGGCGCAGTCTTCCATCTCTATGGCGCCGCCTACCGCCAGGGCGCGTGGGCGAAGGCCGAGCGCCTCACCAACGACGCCGGCAACGACGTCTGGCCCCACATGGCCGGCGACGGCAAGGGCAACATGGCGCTCGTCTGGCAAGGCTTTCGCAACGGCCGCTCGGTGATCCTGCTCAAGCTCTGGAACGGCAAGTCGTGGGGCAGGGAAGAGACCGTCAGCGAGGGCGCGGGCAATTGCTGGATGCCCTCTGTCGCCTATGGCGGCAGTCAGCTTTGGCTCGCCTGGGACTCCTACGACACCGGCGCCTACCAGATTTACGCGCGGCGGTGGAAGCAGCCGGTGCAGCGCGTCACGCGGGGCGATTCGTTCTCCGCCCGCGCGTCGATCGCCGCTTCCGCGTCCGGCCAGCCCGTGGTCGCCTGGGAGGAGTCTGACGCTCTGTGGGGAAAGGACTACGCCTACCAGACCGACCAGCGCGGCACGGTCGAATACAAGAACCGCCGCGTGCGCGTCGCGTACCTCGATTCCGGCGAGTGGCGCGCCGTCGCCGCGCCCGTCGAAGACGCGATCCCCAACGGCATCCGCCGCTTCGTCCAGCAGCCGCAGCTCGCCTTCGATTCCTCAGGCCGCCTTTACCTGGCCGTCCGCTGCCGCACCGTGACCCGTGTCTCGCGGATTGACTACTGGGCCTCCAACGGCCGCTGGGAGACCTTTGCCACCCGTCTCGATGGCGACCGCTGGGCGAACGCCGTCCCGCTGCCCGCCAGCGTTGGACGCAACGGCATGCGCGCCGGCATCGTTGTCGCCGGCGGAGCTGCGCAACTCGCCTGGGCCACCGACAATCGCGGCTGGCCCGGCGGCGCGTATCGCGAATTCGAAATCTACACGGCGTCGCTCCCCGTCGCCGGGGCTGCCGCGCGCCTTTCCGGCGGCCAGCCGATCGTCGCCGCCGCCCCTGCCGCCAATCCCAATCCGAGCGAGGCCGAAGATCTTCGCCGCATCCGCGCCTACCGCTACTCCATCGGCGGCAAGCAATACCGCATCCTCCGCGGCGACTTCCACCGCCACACCGAGCTCTCGCAGGATGGAGCCGGCGATGGCATGCTCGAAGACAACTACCGCTACACTCTCGACGCCGCCTCCATGGATATCGGCTATGTCAGCGATCACCAGATGGGTCAGGGCGAAGAATACAACTGGTGGATCACGCAGAAATCGAACGACCTGTACTACATGCCCGGCCGCTTTGTCCCAATGTATGGCTACGAGCGCAGCGTGCCGTACCCGAACGGCCACCGCAACGTCATTTGGGCCGAGCGCGGCAAACCCGTTCTGAAAATCTCGCCGGAGGAGAACCGCGGTGAGACAAACACCGGCCCCGTGCTCTATCCGTATCTGCGGGACACCGCGGGCATCGCGACCTCCCATACCTCCGCCACCCAGCAGGGAACCGATTGGCGCGACAACGACCCGGACCTCGAGCCCGTCGTCGAGATCTACCAGGGCTACGACGCCAATTACGAGGAGCCGAACGCCCCCCGCGCGTGGAAGCCCGGCAACACCGAGGCGCACCAGGGCAACCGCCCCGCCGGCTATGTCTGGAACGCCTGGGCCAAAGGCTACAAGCTCGGAGTGCAGTCCAGCTCGGACCACGTCGCGACCCACACGTCGTATGCCTGCGTGCTCGCGGAGCAGTTCACCCGCCAGAGCATCCTCGATGCCATCCGCAAGCGGCACACGTATGCGGCGACCGACAACATCATCGTCGATTTCCGCGCCGGCTCCGCGCTGATGGGCGACATCACGGAGACCTCCGCCGTTCCGAAGCTGACGGTCCACATCATCGGCTCCGCCCCCATCGCCCAGATCGACGTCATCAAGAACAACAAGTACGTCCATCAGCTCAAGCCGCAGAGCAGGGAGTCGTCGTTCGAGTACATCGACAACTCCGCGGAACCCGGCGAAAGCTATTACTACGTTCGCATCGAGCAGACCGATAAGCAGCTCGCCTGGAGCTCCCCGATCTGGATCCGCTACCAGCCGCACTGACCCCAAAAGCGTCTGTGGAAATCCTGTTGAAAAAGCTGTGGATTTCTTCATGCCGACTGGCCACTGGCATTTCAGCAAACTTCTGTCATAATATCGCCTATGGCAGAGAGCAAACCGGCCGGTTGGTCGGGAGCGAGGTCGCTGGCGGCGGCATTTCTGGGCGCCGTGTTGGCCGTTTCGGCCGCGCCGGACGAACTGAGTGTCGCCGTGCTATCGAGCAGGCCGGACATGGTCAGCGGCGGCGACGCCCTCATCGAGATCAAATTGCCGCCGGCGGTTCCGGCGCGAGCGCTGCAAGTGACGCTGAATGGGCGTGACGTGTCCAAAGCGTTCCACGCAGACACCGCGCGCCACTCTCTGTCTGGCCTCGTCGACGGACTGCGCAACGGCCGCAATTCTCTGGTGGCGAAGGCCGGGGCTTCCTCCGCGACTCTCGAGCTCACCAATTACCCCATCACCGGTCCGATCGTCTCGGGAGAGCACCTCAAGCCGTTCACGTGCCTGACGGTGGAATCGGACCTGGGCGAGCCGCTCGACGCCGATTGCTCCGCGCGCACGAAGATCGAGTATTTCTACCGCTCGAATGCCACACCCGAAGGCGGCTTCAAACCACTCGCCGATCCCGCCGGCAGGCCCTCCGACCTCGCACAGACAACCACGTCGCAGGGCCGGACGATTCCTTATGTCGTTCGCGTCGAATCGGGAACCATCAATCGCGCGATCTACCGCATCGCGACTCTGGAAGAGGCATGGAACCGGCGAATTATCTACAGCTTCGGCGGCGGCTGCGGCACGAACTACAACCAGGGCCGCAGCGCAGCCAGCAGCGTGCTCTTCGACCCGGCCCTGGCACGCGGTTTCGCCTACATCACCTCCACCCAGAACGTGATGCAGCAGCACTGTAACGACAATCTCTCGGGTGAGGCGCTCATGATGATCAAGGAGCATTTCATCAAGCGCTACGGCCTGCCCGAGTGGACCATGGGCATCGGCGGCTCGGGCGGGTCCATCCAGCAGCTTCTCATCGCGCAGAACTTTCCGGGCCTCCTCGATGGGCTGCTGCCGAGCCTGACATTTCCCGACAGTATGACGGTTCGTTCCGGCGTCACCGATTGCCGCCTCCTGCTCAAGCTCTACGATCGAAATCCAACCGCATGGCCGCAGGAGAAGCGCACCGCGGTGGAGGGCTACACGCCGGGAACCTGCACCGCATGGAACCGCAGTTTTGTCGACGTGATTGTCGCGGCCAATGCCAAAGGCTGCGGCATTCCGCCCGAGCTCGTCTACGATCCGGTGAAGAATCCCAAGGGCGCGCGGTGCACGATTTGGGACACCAATGCCGCCACCTTCGGCCGCGATCCGGAGAGCGGATTTGGCCGCCCGGCGCTCGACAACGTAGGAGTGCAGTACGGGCTGGCGGCGCTCCAGAGCGGCGCAATCAACAAACGCGAGTTTCTCGACCTGAACCGCGAGATTGGCGGCTTCGACCGGGACGGCAATGTGCGCGCCGCGCGAACTGTGGCCGATCCCGACGCGGTGCGTATGGCCTACCTGGCGGGGCGGGTCGATTCGGGCGCCGGCTCGCTCGGCACAATCCCGATTCTGCATTACCGCAGCTACAACGATTCGCTCGGAGACATCCACGACCGCTTCCGCGACTTCGCCGTCCGCGAGCGCCTGCGCAAGGCCAACGGCCGGACCGACAATCAGGTGATCTGGATCTATCCCAATGGCAACCGCGCGCTGGCCGCGAAGGTGACCGCGCTGGCCATCGACACCATGGGCCAGTGGCTGGACGGCCGCGCCAAACCCGCCGCCGCAACCGATGGCTGCTGGACCGCCGATGGCGTCCGCATCGATGAGACGGCGACGTTCGATGGCGCCGGCAGATGCAACTCGCTGTACCCGGTGCATCGGGACCCGCGCCTGGTGGCGGGCGCGCCGCTCGCCGACGACGTCGTGAAGTGCCGGCTCAAACCTGTGAATGCCGCCGACTATGGCGTGGCGTTCACAGCCTCGGAGATGGATGAAATGCGGTCGATATTCCCGAATGGCGTCTGCGACTATGCGCAGCCCGGTGTGAGCCAGTCGCAGCCCGCCGGCACTTATCTGAAGCTGCCACTAAACCAGACCCTGACCGGCCAGCTCTATTTTCTCGACCTCAAGGGCGGGCGCGTGATCTCGGCCGGCAACGACGGATCGGGCGTCCAGGTCCTGTTGCAGGGTCATCGAACCGGAGTGGACGGCATCGCGGTAGACGCCGCCGCCGGACATATCTACTGGACCAATATGGGCAAAGTGAGCGCCGACGACGGGTCGATCGAGCGCGCCAACCTGGATGGAACGGGCCTCACCACCATTGTTCCGGCAGGCGGCACGTTCACGCCGAAGCAGCTCAAGATCGATCAGCAGCACGGAAAGCTCTATTGGGCCGACCGCGAAGGCATGCGCATCATGCGCGCCAACCTGGACGGTTCGCATGTGGAAACGCTGGTCGAGACGGCAAAGGGCGATGAAGCGCGGCGCGATCCGCGCAACTGGTGCGTCGGAATCGCGCTCGATCCCGGACGCGGGCAGATCTATTGGACGCAGAAGGGCGGCGACAACGCCGGCCTCGGCGTCATCCGCCGCGCGTCAATCGAGGTTCCGAAGGGGCAGGATCCCGCGCGCCGGACCGATATCGAAACGCTACAGGACCACCTGCCCGAGCCCATCGATCTCGATCTCGACCTGCGCACGCGCACCATGTACTGGACCGACCGCGGCGATCCGCCGGCCGGCAATACCGTGAATCGTGCGCCCATGGACCCACTTCCGAACCATGGCCGCGCGGCGGTGGAAGTGCTGGCGCGTGGCTTGCAGGAAGGCATCGGCATCGCGCTCGACCTGAAGGGCGGCCGCATGTTCTTCACGGACCTCGGCGGGAACGTTTACGGCGCCAAACTCGATGGGTCGGAGCGCAAGGTTCTGTTATCGGGTCAAGGCAGCCTGACGGGAATCGCCTACGTGGAAGCAGGCAGGGAGTATAATCATCCGACTGGAGGGGCGCGGTGAGACTCGGCGCGATCGCAGCCATGGTGGCGCTTGCCGCCGGAAACGTCCAGGCCCAGCCCAATTCTCAACCCAACCCGTATCGGACGGTGGAGCGCTGGTTCACTCTGCCGGAAGGCCGAAAGATGGGATCGACGAGCGCGGTGTGGGTCGCTCCCAGCGGCCATATCTGGGTCGCCGAGCGATGCGGCGCGAATTCCTGCTCGAATTCGGATCTGGCTCCGGTGCTGGAGTTCGACGCCGGCGGAAAGTTGCTCAGCAGCTTCGGCGCCAAGATGTTCGCCTTCCCTCACGGCATTTGGATCGAGAAGAATGGCGTCATCTGGCTGACGGATGGGCAGGACTCGACAGGGAAGAGCCGCCAGCAGGTGTTCAAGCTATCGCCGGAAGGGAAGGTCCTGATGACGCTCGGCAAAGCGGACGTGGCGGGCGAGGGCCCCGACACGTTCAACCAGCCGAACGCCGTCGCGATCGCGCCGAATGGCGATATTTTTGTCTCGGATGGCCACAACCCCGGACGCGGCAATGCGCGCGTCTTGAAATTCTCGAAAGATGGAACGCCGATCAAGCAGTGGGGAGGGCACGGGTCGGGTCCAGGCCAATTCGAAGTGCCGCACTGTCTCTCCTTCGATTCCAAGGGCCGGCTTTTCGTCGGCGACCGGGCCAACAACCGCATCCAGATTTTCGATCAGGACGGGAAATTCCTCGAGGAGTGGAAGCAGTTTGGCCGGCCTAGCGGCATCTTCATCGACAGCAACGACATCATGTATGTGACCGATTCGGAATCGACGGACCGCGACGGTTACGGTCACAATCCCGGATGGCGGCGGGGCATCCGGGTCGGCAGCGCGAAGGATGGCTCGGTCACGGCTTTTATTCCGGATCCATCGCCGGGAACGGGAGCGACCAGCGGATCCGAAGGCGTTGCGGCGGACCCCCAGGGTAATGTTTACGGCGCGGAAGTTGGGCCGAGGGACGTGAAGAAGTACGTGAAGAGGTAGCGGAAAGATGACAGAGAGGCTCCGTAGAAGTAAGTGGTTGAAGCTCGCCCTGGCAAGCGTCGCATTTGCATTGGTCTGGTTGTCGGGCAACATGGCGGCGGCCCCGCAGACCGCGCCGGCGGCCGTGCAGCGCACGTCGGACCAGGCGTTCAAGAACATCCAGGTCATGAAAGGGATTCCCCTGGACGATTTCATGGGGACCATGGGAATCATGTGCGCGGCGCTGGGCTTCGATTGCTCGGATTGTCATACGGGGGCCGGCACCGAGAAAGTGGATTGGGCGGCCGACACACCAAAAAAAGTGAGGGCGCGCAGGATGGTCCAGATGATGGCGGCCATCAATCGCGACAATTTCGCGGGACGGCAAATGGTGACCTGTTGGACCTGTCATCATGGCCGCGATCGCCCGGCTACCACTCCGAGTCTGGAGTACATGTATGGCCCAGCGTCTCAGGAAATGGACGACGTCCTGACGCAGATGCCCGGGCAACCCGCGGCCGACACGATCATCAACAAGTATCTTCAGGCGATCGGCGGGGCCGAGAGGCTGGCAGGCGTGAAGAGCTACGCAGCCAAGGGCAAGAGCGTGGGCTTCGGCGGTTTCGGCGGAGGAGGAAGGGTCCAGATCTTCGCGAAGTTCCCGGATCAGCGCGCCACGCTGATCGATTTCCCGGAGAACAGCAGCCGAGGCATCAGCGCCCGGACCTTCAACGGCAGCGAGGGCTGGCTGGTGACTCCACTGACCGTGCTTGGCGAGTACCCGTTGACGGGCGGTGAGCTGGATGGCGCGAAGCTGGACGCGGAGCTTGGCTTTCCCGGGCAGATCAAGCAGGCCCTCTCCAATTTGCGCGTGAGCATGCCAGGCACGATCAGCGACCTTCCAGGCCCATCGAGCCAAACGGCGCAGGAGATCAGTATGGTGGCGGTGGGCAAGGATCGCCTGGTCAACATCGTGCAAGGGACCGGCCCACGGGGCGTTCTGGCAACCTTGTACTTCGACCAGGAATCGGGCCTGCTCCTGCGGGTGGTGCGCTACGGCAATTCGCCGATCGGACGGGTGCCCACGCAGGTCGACTATGCCGATTATCGCGATGTGGGCGGAATCAAGATGCCGTTTCGCATGATTTTCGCCTGGATGGATGGGCGGGATGCCATTCAATTGAGCGAGATTCAAACGAATGTCCCGATTGACGCCGCCAGATTCGGGCGGCCGGCCCCTGCACAGAAACCATAGCCGGCCGAGCCGGAGTTCCTACCGTCCGTCCGGTCAAAATATGTTCTGTATTGCAGGTGGAGAATCGGGGTATGATCAGCTAAAAGGAAGCTGGGTAGGATGCGAATCATCGTTCGGAAGGGGATGAGAACTGTTTTCGCGGCCGCGTTTTTGTCCGCCGCGGCCCTGCCTCTCGTGGGTCAGACTACGCTGTATCGCGCGTCGCGCGCTGAAAACGGCAAGCCCGATCTCAATGGGATCTGGCAGGCGATGAACGAGGCCAACTATGACCTCGAGGGCCACAATGCGCGGCCCGCGATGGCGCTCAGGCCCGGCCCATACGGCCCTGTGCCGGCCGTGCCCGTTCTGGCCTTGGGCGCCGTCGGCGCCGTTCCACCGAGCCTTGGCGTCGTGGAAGGCGGCGAGATCCCCTACAAGCCGGAGGCGCTGGCGCAGAAGAAGCAGAACCAGGAGAACTGGCTGGCCCGCGATCCGGAAATCAAGTGCTACCTGCCTGGCGTGCCGCGAGCGACCTACATTCCGCAGCCGTTTCGGATCTTGCAGAGCAACAGCCAGCTTTTCATCGCCTACCAGTTCGCAGGGGCGGTGCGCAATATCTACCTCAAGGATCCGGGGCCCGCTCCGGTGGACTCGTGGATGGGGCAGTCTTTCGGCCATTGGGAAGGAGAGACTCTGGTAATCGACGTGACCGGTTTTAACGACCAGTCCTGGTTCGACCGGGCGGGGAATTTCCATAGCGACGCGCTGCATGTGGTGGAGCGCTATACGCGCACCAGCCCGGACGTGATTTCGTACGAAGCTACCATCGAAGACTCCAAGGTCTTCACACGGCCCTGGAAGATCAGCATGCCGCTCTATCGGCGGCAGGAAAAGAACGCTCAGATCCTCGATTTCAAATGCGTGGAATTCGTGGAAGAGTTGATGTATGGCCAGTGGCGCAAGACGCCGCTGTCCCGGCAATAGCAAGGAGGCACCGCGATGCGTCATCTCTTATGGATCGGCATGCCGGCAATGGCTGCCCTGCTCCTATGGACACCCGGTCCGGCGGCGGCCCAAAGCCAGAAAGCGCCGGCCAAGGCCAATAGCGTTCGTCGCATGGCCGACGGCCACCCCGACCTGCAGGGCACTTACGACATTGCGACTCTGACACCGGTCGATCGGCCAATCGGCGCGCCAGCCGTGTACTCCAAGGAGGAGGCGCAGAAGCGCGAGGCCGCTGCCGCCAAGCAACGGGAGAAGGGCGACGAATCCATTCGGGGCGACCGGACGGCGCCTCCCAAGGGCGGCGACGGATCGGTGGGCGCTGCCGGCAACGTGGGCGGGTACAATACCGGCTGGCTGGATCCGGGCGCCACCTTGACTGTCGTGGACGGTCAGATTCGATCGTCGATCATCATCGATCCGCCCGACGGACACGCCCCCCCGCTGCTTCCCGCCGCTCTTCAACGAGCCGCCGGCCCCAGAGCGCGGCCGACGTCGGACACCCAGGAAAGCACCAACGATCCCGGGCTGGAGAGAGCCCCCGGGGCCTATGACGATCCGGAACGCCGTCCGCTCGGCGAGCGATGTCTGCTGGGTTTTGGTTCGACTTCCGGGCCGCCGGCTCTGCCGGACTACTTCTACAACAATCTCCACCAGATCGTGCAGACCAAGGACGCCGTGATGATTCTGACCGAGATGGTGCACGACGCCCGCATCGTTCGCATGAACGCCCAACACCTGCCGCAGAACATTCGCCAGTGGATGGGAGACTCCGTGGGGCATTGGGAAGGCGACACCCTGGTGGTGGACACCACCAATTTCACGAACAAGACACGGTTCCGTGGATCGACAGAGAACCTGCACGTGGTGGAGCGCTTCACGCGGCTTGACGATCGAACACTGCTCTACCGGTTCACCGTCGATGACCCGGCGACCTGGGCCAGGCCATGGACCGGCGAGATGGCATGGCCAGCCACCGAGGGAAAGATTTACGAGTACGCCTGTCATGAAGGGAACTACGCGCTGACCGATATTTTGAAGGGCGCGCGGGTGCGAGAAAAGGAAGCGGCGGCTGCCAAAGCCGCGAAGTGAGAAAGAAGTGCGACTTATGCGAACCAGATTTTTAGTCCCGGTCTTCTACGGCGCCCTGACCCTGTTCACCGCGCCGCCCGCGGCCGTTGCGCATCACGCCTTCGGGTCGGAATTCGACGCCAATGCGCCGATTCTCCTCAAAGGCAAGATCGTGAAAATCGAATGGGTCAACCCCCACACATGGATTCATGTGGAGATCGTCAAACCGGACGGCGCCAAGGAAGTCTGGATGATCGAGGGCGGAAGTCCCAACACGCTGCTGCGGCGCGGGGCAAACAAGAACACGTTTCCGGAGGGGACGGACGTCGTCGTGGACGGCTACCAGGCGCGCGATCATACCGAAAAGCGGGCCAATGCGCGCAATGTGACCTTCCCCGACGGGCGCAAGCTGTTCCTGGGTTCTACCGGCACAGGCGCGCCGGATCCCGAGACTTTTCCCGATAAGAAGACGACGGAGAAAAAATAGCCACTACGAATCGAAGGATTCATCGAATGCGATGAGCCGGCCGGAAACGATCAGGCCGGCCCAAAGCAGCAGGGACACCACAGCCGCGATCTTCGCTCGAGAGTCGATCCCGGCATCGAGCTTGGAGGGGTTGCGGTAAACTCCGCGGAAGACCAGCGCATGGACGCCGACTAGCGCGAACAGCGTCATCTTGACCCAGAACGCCGGGCTCTTGTAGAGCCGGACGGGTTCGCACCAGGCGAGCAGCAGACCCGTCACCACGACGGTCACGAACCCCAGCCGCTTCCAGGGCGCGAACTGACCGATCAAGTCCGAGACGGAGCGGCGGCGCATGGCCCACTCCAGCAGGCGCAGGTCGGTGGCGACCAGCATCCCGCCGAACCAAGCAATCGACAGCAGGTGAATGCATCCGATGATGGGATATGGAAGTCCGCCCTCACGGATGGCGATACTCAGCTGCGTGCTTTCAATCCAATCGAGAATAGCCGGGGTCGCCATGGTTCACCTATATGAACGCGATGAAGCGGCCGGCCGCCACGACCGTCGTCCAGAGCAGGAGCGACAGAGCCCCCGCCAGTTTCGCCGCGACCGGCGGCACATCGGGGCGCACCGCCCGCCGATGGATCGTGAAGTGAAATACGAGCGCAGTCATCAGGCACACCATCTTGAATTGGAAGGACGGATTGACGTGATAGGTGACGGCGTCGGTGGCGAACATCAACGGACCGGTGATCAGCATGAGCGCGATCCCGGCGCATGTCCAGCGATTGAGATCGGCGGCAAGCTCGGATGCCTGCTGGCGCCGCATGCCGATACCGAGCAGGCGGAGGTCTACGATCGCGATCGTGCCAATCGACAGGGCGAAGCCCATGAAGTGAAGGCTCTGGACCATGGGGAATGCCCATTCGTACCTATTTAGGGCGTTGGCTAACGCGCTGTTGGTCAGCCAATGGAAAAAGGAATAGGCCATGATAGGGTTGGCGCTAGTTTACCACGGGCTGCTGGCGCAGCCGCTCCTGAAAGTGCCCTCTGTTGTATTCATCGACGGTTGTCAGAAATTCAAGCGCGCTTGCAACACCAGAACCCGGTAGGTGCTGGCAGTGCCCGTGATGCGGCCGAAGTTGGCGCTGCCGATCGAGGTGTTCGGCGACGCGAATTGCGGTGAATTCGTGATGTTCTGCGCCGTGGCGCCGATTTGGAACGTGAAGCGCTCGTTGATCTTGAAGCGCTTGAGGAGGTTCATGTCGAGACGCCAGGTGGACGGGGCAGTGGCGGTACCGATTCCCAGCGCGCCGAGCTGTCCCGGCAATGCATTGACCAGGATCGGCGATCCATCGGCGCCGGCGATGGCCTTCAAACCGGAAAGGGCGCGCAGATTGCCCTGGGTGGTGATGTTGGCCACGTACGGATCGGTGATCTGGGTGATCCCTGGAAAATAAAGCACGCCGTTGCCTGTTTTTTGGATCGACCCGTCGGGCATGACGCCGACCTGCGTGGCCGGGGACGTCGCTGTCGACATGTTCAGGCCGTTGGCGCCGGTGAACGTGAGGGGGGCGCCGGTGAAAAAGGAGAAGATTGCGCCGGTCTGCCATCCGCCGACAACGCGCGTAAGCACGGTGTTCGAGCCAGTGTCCAACAGCTTGCCCGGGCCGACGGGAAGCTCATAGATCGCGTTCATCCGGATGACGTGCGCGTGATTGAAGGCCAGCCGCGCCTTGTCGAGCTGGCCATTGCGCAGAGTGCGGTAGTCCGAGTAGAACGTCGCGCTGTCGCCGGCGCTATCGCTGCCGAGCACCTTGCTGAACACATAGCTGCCCTGAAACGTCAAGCCGCTGGCGAAACGGTGGTTCAATTCGACCTGTGCGGAGTGGTAGGTGGAGTGGCCTGTGTTATCCACGATGTAAGCGTTCGCGAACTGAGGATTCGCCGAGAAGAAGTTCACGGGAAGGCCCGCCTGAGCGATCAGCTTGCCGCCGACGGGCGCGGTGAGCAGAGAGCTTTGCAGCAGGGCTGCGAGCGTGCCCGGATTGTTGTTGGCAAAATAGGTCTGAAACGTCGAGACGCTGCGCACGGTGGTGGAGTTGAGGCCAAGACCCGCCAGGAGCGAGTCCATCAGCGGCGACGCGCCGCCCTGCTGGACTGCCTGATAGGCCTGGAGGAAGCCGTTGTTGACGATGTTGATCTCGTCCACATTGTAGGCGCGCACGAGCTTCACTCCGGCGCTGCCCACGTAGCTGAGGCGCAGCGATGTATTGTTTCGCAGCGCCCGTTGCAGCGAAATGCTGAAGTTCTGGACGTAGGGATTGCGGAGGCCGGTGTTGAAACCGTAAACCGATTGGTTTCGGGGGCCGTCGAGGGGCACCAAGGAGAACGGCGCGGCGGTAGTCGGAATCGGCAGCGTGATGTTGCCGACATTGAGCAGGCCGGTCGACTGCAGGATCGGCGATGTAGTGAGCGCATTGGGCTCGAAGGCCGAATTCATGTGGGCTACGTAGATGCTGTCTCGCTGGTAGGAGATGCCGTACCCCGCACGGAGGACCGACTTGTCCTTGCCGCCGGTCAGCCAGTGCAGCGCCCCCTCGCCGGGAAGCGACCAGGCGAATCCGGCAAAGGGCGCGAAATTGTTGTTGTCGTTGTTGTACAGCTTCTGATTCGGATGGTCGGTGCCGGGTCCCACGAGCTGAAATGTGGTCAACGATCCGTTGAGCACGCCGGGCTGGAACAGCGCGCTCAGATTGTTCCCCGAGACGCCGAAGACGGCGCCGCCTCCACCCACGGGAGCGACGGCGCGCCCCAGACCGTCATAGGGGACGCCGTACCATTCGTATCGGACGCCCAGGTTCAGCGTCAGAGAGCGGGTGACCTTGAAATCGTCCTTGAAATAGCCGCTGTACTCTCGCGTGAGCAGGTCGCTATAGCGGCTCTCGCCGGGCACGAAGGTGGGATTCTTGCCGCCGGGCGAGTTATATGTCTGGGTGACACTGCTGATGGAACCGGTCATGTCGATCAGCAGGTTGTTCGCGCCTCCGGCGTTCGAGCCAATGGAAGGGATGGTGTTGATTCCCTGGATCGGAACGGCGCCGGCTCCCTGGGTGCTGATTGGAATCACACCGCCGAGGTCGTACCCGTCGTTGGCGATGAAACGAGCCACGACCCCGCCCTTGAAGGCGTGGCGGCCGTGGTTCCAGGAAACATCGTCGCCGAACTGCCAGTTCTGTGTCATGCGATTGCTGCTGCCGGTCGTGCCCGGAGCGGCCATCGGATTCGTAACGCCGGCAAGCGTGGGGTAGAAGGGCACGCCGTTGGCTTTGGGAAGAAGGTCGCGGCCGGCCACGCCCGAAGGGCCGGCATCGGGGTCGAATTCAGTCCAGATGATGACGCGCGGCCGGAAGACGCCGATGCGGATTTCGTTCAGCAGCGTGGGACGCAGGGTGCTGGTCAGCGCGAGACTGAATTGCGAGGTCTCGGTGGGGGCCAAACCTCCCGGCGAGCCGGGAAACGGCTGGGCGTTCGACACATTCAGGCTGTAGTATGCCTGATGGTTCAATGTGAGACTGCCCCGGTGCTTCTCGCTGAAAATGTGATCGACGCGGCCTTCATAAAGCTGAAAGGTGTTGATGACCGGCCTGGCCCACAAGTATCCCGCGGTATTGAGGCCGTCGCCAACCAGAAAGTTATTGGGCGGCGGCGCGATGCCCAGGTACTTTGCCATGGCGCCGGTGGGGTCTGCGACCATCCGATTCGGGTCGCGGCCGAAGATACTGACGGTTTGCAGCGGACCGGTGGCTGCCGGAGGCTGGACCGGGTTGCCCGATGTATCGACCGTGGGGACGATGGCCGCGGCGTTGGCGTTGGTGGCTCCCGGGAAAAAGCGGAACAGGCCCTGCCTCGCCGTTGGTGTGTAGACCGTCTGGTTTACCGCCACGCGCTGATTCTGATGATCGCCTTCCCAAATCCCGTTGAAGAAGGTCTTGTTGCGCTTCACCGGCCCGCCGAAACGCAGCCCGAATTGATTGCGGATCAGGACATTCCGCGGCGCCTGCTGCTGCCGCGTGATGGGATTCAGGCCGGCCGCGTTGTTGAACCAGTCATTGGCGTTCAAATCGGTGTTTCGCAGCTCCTCCCATGCGCTGCCGCGGAACTGGTTGGTCCCGCTGCGAGTAATCATCTGCACCTGTCCGGAACCGCGCCCAAACTCGGCATCGGCGGGGGAAGTCACGATGCGAAACTCCTCCACGCGATCGACGCTTACGGTGTTCGACACCAGCGTGTTGAATGCGCCGTTGAGGAGGTTGTCCTGGGTGTTGATTCCGTCGGTTGTGTAGTTGACGGCGCCGGTCTGGCTTCCATTGATGTTTACGCCACTGGTCCCATTGAGGACAACCCCGGGCTGGGTGCTGAGCAGATCGTAAGCGCTGCGCCCCACCAGCGGGAGATCGAGGATGCGCCGCGACTCCATGGCGCTGCCAATCGTCGCGCTGGTGACGTTCACCTCCGTGGCGGCTGCTTTGACTTCGACGGACTCGGTGGTTTGGCCAAGCTCGAGCGCGATATTCACACTGAGCTGGGAGCCCACCGCGAGATCGACGTCGTGGAATATGGCGCGGCGGAACCCCGGATGTTCGGCGGTG
The DNA here is from genome assembly GCA_964608645.1 of uncultured Solibacteraceae bacterium. GTDB lineage: Bacteria > Acidobacteriota > Terriglobia > Bryobacterales > Bryobacteraceae > CAZSQK01. The sequence goes on from CAZSQK010000015.1 coordinate 91,022, forward strand.
ATGCGATAGCGCCCCGGGGGCAGCGCCGCGAACACGTAGACGCCGGCGGAATTCGTGAGTGTAGCCGTGGCTACGCCGGTTTCCACGTTGAGAGCAGTTACCGCGGCGCCGGCCACTTGCGCTTCGGTTGGGTCGCTAACCGTGCCGGACACCGTGCCTTCGGTGCTCTGTGCCAGCGCGGCGGAAGTGAGAATCGATATCCCCAGCAACACGCAAACAAGGCGTTTGCTACCCATGTTCGCCTCCCCTCAAAAGTCAATCCGGAAGGATACTGTGGGGTAAGTTTACTTTTGTCCACAGGGCCTGTCAATCGTTTTGCGTGTAAACTACCGACCGTTCGGACGACAGCCGCGGCCCTACAAGGCGGGGCGGCGCGGTTGGGGCCGAACGAGGATGTCCTGGGGCTTCACGTTCGCGTCCACCACTACCGAGAAGAATCCCATCATCATCTCCTCCCAACTCTGATCGCCCCATCGAACCGCAATGTTGGGATTGGGATTGGCGGCGTTATTGGCCGAATTATCATGGTGCGCCGTGCACTCGATGCGAGCGCCCTTGGGCAGCACGATCGGCTTAGCCACCTCGTAACCGAGCTGCCAGTTGAAATTGTATTTGGGGACATTGAGCAGCGTCTCGCTCTCCCCCGTCGGATATACGGCCCGGAAGAGGAAGTCCTTGCCCCGCAGATGCATATGGGGCATCAGCCAGACCAACTGCGCCGGGACGTTGAAGGTCACCTGGGAATGCGTTTCGTAATTGGGGTCGTTGGGCGGGATCTCGAAGTCCCGCTGGGTCGCATTGCTGGTCAGATACCGGAGCTTCGGCGGATTGGCGGCGAACTTGAGTCCGAGGTTGGTTTGATCGGTGGCTGCCTTGCCATTGGTGGTGTAGTGCAATTGGAACACGAGATCCGATCCGGCCGGGACGAACTTGGCGGCATCGCTGACGGGCTCATCGAAACGCTGCTCCTGAAGGCCGGGAGCATAAGCAGTCAGCAGTTCGATTCCGGCCATCGGGTCGGTTCGCGGTTGTGCCGGCGCGGCGGCAGGTTGCGGCTGTTGGTTTGCGGCAGGGATGCGGCGGATGGCGGCGCCGTTTTCGTCGCGCTCGAACTGCACCGGGACATACGGAATCCCAGGCTGCGCGGCCCGCAGATAGGTGGAGCCGGGAGGCCGCACGTAGACGAGGACGTGATGCATCACCGCGCGGTTGCCCGGGCGAATCTCGGCGGCGGTCACCCACATGTCCTTATCGAAATGTGTCGGGATGACGACATACTGGTACTCCAGAATGCCCTTGGCTGGAACCTCGAAAGCGTTCGGCATGCCGAGCACCACGTCCGGTTTGATGTTCCAGCCTTCCGTGAATTGCAGTGGGGCGGGCTTATCCTTGGCGTTGCCCTCAGGAGCGCCCCCATCGGCCCAACCCACGAGCGTCTGGATGTCGGTATCGCTGAGCCGCCGTTCGTTCAGAAAGTGCCCAAACTTCGGGTCTGCGAACCATGGCGGCATTTTCCTGGAGAGCACCGCCGCCTTGATGGCCTTCGCCCAGGGGCGGGTTTCCTGATAGGTCATGAAAGACATGGGCGCCACCTCACCGGCACGGTGGCAGGTTTGGCAGTTCTTTTGCAGAACAGGCAGCACATCGCGGTCGAAACTCGGACTCGCCGCGGCGGCAAGCCCGGCACAGATGAAAGCAAATATCGGCAGACGCATTCTTATCCCCTAGCTGTGATTTACCGGCTATTTCCCAAAAGCGAGCAGAACATTTCCGGGCAGACCTTGCCACATCCCATAGCCCGAGTTGGTGAAGACCATCCCGTTGACGATCACGGGGCCGCCGGAATCGAGCGAGCCGCCTTTTCCGGGCACACCGTTCACGGTATTGTACTCGCGCGCCATGTCGAAGTCCCAGACGATCTCCCCGGTCTTGGCGAGGAATGCCCGGAAGTGGCCATCCACCGAACCGGAAAATACCACGCCGGGAATGGACGAGATCGCGGCCGACTGCGCGCTGTTGCAGCCCTTGGCGCCGGGCGCACAATGCAGCGCCGGCGGCGGCGTTGTCCAGACCTTCTCGCCGGTGGAGAGTTTCACCGCGTGCAAGCCGCCTGGATGGCCTTGAGGGGTGACGACGTCCGAGATGGCCACGTAGGCGTTCTCCAGGTCCGCCGTCGGGCCCCACTCGATTCCGCCCAGAGCGCTACCCTCGCCCAGTCGTGTCTGCCAGAGGATCTTCCCGCGATCATCGGGGTCCAATCCCCAGAGGACTCCCGATTTCTGGCCGCACACCAGGACGCGCTTGCCGCCGGGGAGTTCGCGCAAGATCGGCGAGGAACCGAAGTCGAAATCCGGACCGCGCTCCGCGGGGCAGTTGGCCCCACGCATGCATCCCATGGTGAAGTTGTCCTTGGGAAGCACCTGCCTCGACCAGAGCAGGCTGCCGCTCTCGAGATCGAATGCCAGGATCGCATCGGTGGTATGGGTTTCCACGTCGGTGTAGGAGTTGCCCGTGCCCGCGTAGATCACCTTCTTCTTAGCATCGATTGTGGGGGCAGACCATAGGGCGGCCCCGGCCGGTCCCCAGAGTTGGGTTCCGGTTGGAGTATTCTTGTACGGCTTGGGCGGATCGGGCAGCGCGAAGGTCTTCCAGATCTGCTTGCCGGTTGCGCCATCCAGTGCCACCAGGCTGCCGCGGAATTTGCAGCATTCATACGCGGGAGCCATGGCGGACGCTTCTTCCACGGACGAAACCGGCACATACAACCGTCCGGCGTAAAAGACGGGCCCGCCCGTGATGCGCGAGGCCGGATGGTCCTCGACCTTCACTTTCCAGAGCAGTTCGCCCGTGCCTGCGTCGAGCCCGAAGACATTGGAGCGCACATCGCCGAAGTACGCGATCGTCTTACCGCCGGCCTTCCCGATGCTGACGGAGGTGCGAACCGTGGCGCCGGCGTCGTAGCGCCAGTAAATGCAGCCGGTGGCCGCATCGAGCGAGTAGATAGCGCCGCTGGCGCTGCCGGTAAAGACCCGGCCGCCCACCACGGTGGGCTGGGCGGAGCGCGCGGTGTCGCCCTGGAACGCGAAGGCCCATTTCAGCTTCAGGTTGGGCACGTCGGCCGCGGCGAGGCCGGGCTTTGGCTGATAGCGCGTGTTTGCCAGATCGGCGCTCCATCCGTTCCAGTCGGCATCGTTCATGGCGAGGGCGCCAGGGGTCGCGGAGCATTTTCCTCCGAGCGTGGCGACGCCAGCGCCGAATTCCTTGCCGGCAACAAAGCGCGCAATCGCGCGACCCTCTTCGTTGCTCAAACCGGCCGCCTGCGACGCCATGGCGCCGCCGAACATCGCCTGGTAGATCGATTCGGGCGTGCGCGCAGCCAACTCGGGACGCGAGGGCATGCGAGGCTGCGGCGCGCCGTCGTGGCAGAGGCCACAACGTTTGTTGTAGAGGGTCTCGCCGGCGGGCGCGGCGTTTTGCGCTGTCAAGATGGGCGCGAATGAGAGGAGAAGTGTGAGTCGAAGCATGGGGAGCGCCCTACTGTTTCGTGCCGGACCAGGCGCCCGATCCCATACCGCCGAGATCCGCGCTGCCTTTCATTCTGGTGGCCGATTCGATTTTGCCTTTGTACACGATTTTGGCATTCTGGCCGGCGGCGCCGGCCTCAAAGGAAAACTCGATATCGTCGCCCTTGACGGATCCGGTCAATTCCGCCGTTCCGAAAAGGCCGCTGTACGTGCCCGTGAGTTTCTCGCCGGTCTGCTTGAAAACGAAGGTGGGCGAGCCGCTGCCGGCATCGGTGTCGACCTGGAAGATCCACTTGCCGGTGACATCGTGAGCGAGCGCCACGGCCGGGAGCAGCACGAAGAGCAGGAAACCGCCAATCGACTTGAGCACGCCTGTAGCTTCTCCTTTCCTTAATGCGAACCGCCGCGCGCCGCCTTTACCGAGACTCTCACCTGGGCATTCGACCAGCAGCACTGGAAACCGCGGCCGCCATCGCCGGACCAGTCGTTCGCCACGACTCGCAGGATGTAGTCGCCCGGTTCGCTGAAGGTGGCGGAGGTCTGCGCCTTTCCCGTGAACTTCGCCGACTCCGGCGCTTTGAAATCGGCCTTCTCCACCGTTGGGCGCGGGTTGGTGAATGTGACAGTGCCGGGACCCCGGAACTTGCTCCAGGACACGGTCACGGGAGACGTTCTGGGCCGCATGCCGGCCAGCGGCGCGTTGGCGTCATCGGCAACCCATACAGTCAGATCGGCCGGCTCCGGCAACGTGATCGTCAACGCCTTCGATTGACCGGCGGGGCCTGGGGTCCATGGCCCGCTCTCCGAGAATCCGATGAACGGCGGCGCATTGCCGCTGGCTTCGCGGAACGGCTGGACCTCCCATAGCGAATTCAGACTCATCGGAATGGCAGTGGTTTTGCCGTTGACCGTGATGGTCCAGGTAAGCTTCTTTTCGCCGAAGTCCTTCGGCACGCGGATCGTGAACACCCCCCATTGACGTCCGGGAAGGAAATGGGTGGGCTGCCCCTGATCGGGGCCTCCGGGCTCGATGCGGTTGCCGGGACCCGCCGGGATGTCCACTTCCTGTTTCAGGTTGCGGTTATAGTAACCGAGCAGGATGTTAAAGCTGCCGTCGGGGTTTGGAAACCACCCTTCGAATGCGCCGGTGACGCTCTGTCCGAAGTCGTGCGGAGGCTCGAAGGGCAACTGTTGCGCGCAGAGCAAAGCCCACGCGAACGATCCGACGACGGTTCGTCGAAGCAGGGTTGCAGCGTGCCGCGCGTCCATGCGGTTGCCTATGGCTGGATCCTGCCCGCGGCGGCGCGCGCCGGCCTGTGCTTAGCAGCCCATTCGTTGTAGTCCGCATCGCTGATGTAGGTGACGTTGACCCAGGCATGCGCCATCTCATCTACGGTGCGGTCGCCGAATCCGACCCACTGATCGGGGTCGGGATTGTTGGGATTCGAACGGGTGTTGTCGTGCCAGGCGGTGACATGGATCATGGCGCCCTTGGGAAGCACGGGAGCCGCTTCCTCGGCGTAAATGTAGTTGTTCATCCAATTGAAGTTGAAATGATCCACATAGCTCAGCATCTGCGTCGTGCCGTCGGGCAGAATCGCTTCGATGGACATGGCCTTGCCGCGCAGGTGCATATGCGGCTGAAAATTCTCGAGGCGCGCAGGCTGCCTCAGCAGGTGGTAGGCCTGGCTTTCGGCGATGGAATTGGGCGAGATATCCAAAGCCGAACCGAGGGTGGCGGTGGCGCCATACAGCGTCAGATAGGTTCGATACTTGGGCGTCTCACCCTTGGGGTAGAGGTACACGGCGAGCTCGGCATGGTCGGTAATCTCCTCGCCGACAGCGTGCAGGTGGAGTTCCCACCAGATGTGCGACCCGGGCAGGAGCAGCTTGCCGCAGTTGGGCCGATAGATGTCGTAATTCTTGCCGATAGCCCATTCCATGAGCAGGCCCGCGCTCGCCATTCCACCTCCGGCGCCGTCGGCAGCTAATGCGGCGCCCGGGTTCGCGGGACCGCCGGATTCACTCTGGATCAACCGCGCCAACACATGGTGCATGATTTTGCGGCCGGGCGTGCTCCCGGGGCGCATCTCGACGGCGCGCACCCAGCGGGGTTCCGTGAGGGGAACCTCGGTGAGCGGCTTGAACCAGACATCCTGGCCGTGAGCCGCCATGGTGTACGACTCCGATTTGAGCACGAGATCCGGCTCGCCATACACCTTGGCCAGTTGCCAGCCTTCATCTTCGGGGAACTTCTTGAGCGGCGGCAGGTCTTTCGGATCGCCCATCGGAGAGCCGGAATCGACCCAGCGCACAATGGTCGCGATCTGCTCATCGGACAGGGACCGGTCGTTCTGAAATTGCTGAATGCCCACCGTTTTATCGAGGTGCCACGGCGGCATGTTGCGTGTGATCACGCGCTGCCGGATGGACTTCGCCCACGGCCGCGCTTCCTCGTAGGTGAGCAGCGACATCGGCGCAGCCGTGCCCTTGCGGTGGCACTCCTGGCACTTTTCCTGAAAAATACGGGAGACGTCTTTGGCAAAGGTGGGCGGAGCGGCGCCTATATCGGCCGCCGCAGCATAGGCAGGCAGCAGTAGAAGCACCCCGACACAGATTGCATCCTTCATGGTCTGCTCCTTATCCCCAAGCAGAACGGTTTAGAACGAGTCTAGGCGGTTCGCATTTGGAAGTCAATAGCCTACCGACCAGTCGGAAAGCAACGCGCCCAAGGCGGCCTGTCCGGATTCACGGATTGTCTGGCGGGCGCGGGCCGCGTATGATGGCTGCACGGAGGGTATCCGAAATGCGAGCCGTTTCTGTGTTGCTCTGCTGTTTGACGGCAGCGTACGCGCAAAGAGAGGAAGCTCCCAAAGCCCCGACCGACGTCAAGCCCGGCAGCATAACCTACGACGATATCGAGTACCCATATCCCGTCGCGTATCTCCCGCTGACGATCTACGGCCAAGATGTGCGCATGGCCTACATGGACGTGCCGCCGGCAGGGCAGCCTAACGGCCGCACCGTGATGCTGTTTCATGGCATGAACTTCGGCGGATTCTATTTTTCCGGTCCGATCGAAGTTCTGCGCAAGGAGGGCTTTCGCGTGGTCGTGCCGGATCAGATCGGCTTCGGCCGCTCTTCGAAGCCGATCATACCGTACAACTTTCACGACATGGCGTTGAACAGCCGCAAGCTTCTGCGATCGCTCGGTGTCGGCAAAGTGACCATCGTCGGCCACTCCATGGGCGGTATGTTGTCCGCGCGCTTTGCGGCGTCGTTTCCCGATATTACGGAGCGCGCTGTGATTTACGATCCGATCGGCCTCACCGATATCCGATACGAACGGCCGTGGCGTAGCGCGGACGATGCTTACAAGGCGACGATGGCGCAGAGCAACGACCAGCGCTGGCAGGCGTTCTACGCGAACATCCGGCGTTATTTCCCCTCACCCGGCGCCTGGAAGCCCGAATACGAGCGCTACGTCCGCATCCTGTACGCCCCGACACTGAGTGGCGACTGGCCGCGGCTGGCGATGGTGCGCTCCATCTATCAGCAGATGTTGTACCTCGACCCGGTGGTTTACGACTGGCAAAAGATCAAGGCGAAGACTCTCGTCATCGGCGGCGAGAAGGACGGGCAGGATTTCCCAAAGCTCGCCAAGCATATTGCCGACAGCATCCCCGGCGCGGAGTTGACGATCATCCCGAACGCGGGACACGTGCCGCACCTGGAAGTGCCCGACCAGTTCTATCCAGCGCTTCTGAAGTTCGTCCGGTAATCGGCTTATTCCGCCCCGGACTTCTTCTGCCGGGCGAAGAACTCCAGCATCGGGCCGAAGTTCGGCGCGACCACGTTCATGTGGTTTCCGCCCGGCACTTCGACGTAGACGATGTTGGCGCCGGCCTTTTTGCCGGCTTCCACCATGCTGCGCGATTGCGTCACCGGAACCGTCGGATCGTTATCGCCGTGCACGACATATTCGGGTATGCTCGCGATTTTCGCCATGCCAGCCGGACTGCCGCCGCCGGAGATCGGGCCGAGGGCGGCGAAGATGCCGGGATGCGCCATCGCGATGCTCCACGTGCCGTACCCGCCCATCGAGTGGCCCATCAGATAGATGCGGCCCGGATCGATTTTGTAATCGCGGCGCACTTCGGCCAGAACGTCCAGCACGTCCTGCTCGGCGGAGCCGCGGTACATCGAGGCCGAATCGCGGCCCTTCGGGCAGACGGCGATGAATCCCGCCTTCTCGGCAGCCGGCTTGAACGCGCCGCCGTAAGCGTCGAAGATCGAATTCTCGTCGCCGCCCATTCCGTGCAGCGCGACCACCAGCGCCGACGGCTTCCCGTTGTACGCTTCGGGCACCAGAATTCGGTAAGGCTGGAGCGTCTTGTCGACAGTCGAGAGGTACGCCTTGCGGAAATCGCCATGCCGGCCGGCGAATGGATCCTTGCCGGCTTCGACGGCGTCGAGGATTTCATTGGCTTTGGCAAACTCCTCGCGAAAATGAAACGCTCCGGGGTTCGCGTCGCCGCGGTCGGCCCGCTCATAGAAGTCGAGCACGTAACCGGCGCTGGGGAGCGCCGGGCTGCCCGTCTTCGCGGCTTTGGACAGTCGATCGCGCAATTTCCTGGCGTCCGCGGCGAGCGCTTCGATATGGATGGGCAGCGATTTGACGAGTCCCCCGCGCGCCGCGGGCGCCGGTGAGTCGCCGTCCGCGCGAATGCGCACCTCGAGCGTGTAATCTCCCGACGCATCGGCGGGCGCCGAGACTCGCGTCGAGATGGGAAGGGACGCTGGATTGAGAGCCACGTCCGGTCCCAGGCTTTTCTCGGGTGCGCCGCCTCTGCCAACCAGGGCGATCGCGGCCGTCATCTTCACGCCGGAAGCCGAAGTGGCATAGAGAGGCGACAGCGTGATGGTGACCGGATCCCCGGGAGCGGCGAGCGCGTGGTCCAGCCGGCCCTGGAGCGATGAAGCGAATTCGAACGCCGGAGTCCACGCGACTCCGCGCATCACGGCCAGACCGTGGTAGTAGGCACGGATCGCCTCGCCGTACTTGCCGTCGCGGCTGGCCTGCTCGGCCTCCCGGGCAAGTTGGTCGGCCTGCTGCCGCTGCTCCTCGCTCAACGTGAGGCTGTTGCGTTGTGTTCGATACGTCACCGACGTGCGGAGCGCCATCGGGGCATCCTGGGCGATAACCCATCCCGCAGTCAGGATCATCAGGGCGTTGAGAAGTCGAAATTGCCGCATAGCGTGATCAGTATATTACGTGACCGGACGGTTGGACGGCATATAATCGGTCCGCATGACCATCCAAGAGATTCAATACGGCGTTTCCGGCCGGGTGGCGACAGTCACCCTCAATCGTCCCGACAAGCTCAATGCGTGGACTCGCGCCATGGAGCAGGAGGTCCGGCAGGCGATGAACGAGGCCGCGTCCGACGATCGGGTGCGCGTCATCGTGATCACGGGCGCCGGCCGGGGTTTCTGCGCGGGCGCCGACATGAGCCTCTTGCAGAGCGTCCTGGATCGCCGCGACCATCCGCTTCCGGACACGGCGGAGAGCCAAGGCGCGCCCGACGAGGCGGTCCGCGCGGACTTTCAGCGGCAGTATTCCTATTTCCCCGCCATCCCCAAACCCGTGATCGCCGCCATCAATGGGCCGGCCGTGGGCCTCGGGCTGGTGATCGCGATGTTCTGCGACCTCCGCTTCGCCTCGGAAGACGCGAAGTTCGGAACGGCATTCGCGCGCCGCGGCCTGATCGCCGAATACGGCCTCGCGTGGCTTCTGCCAAAGGTGATCGGCGCCGGCAACGCCATGGACGTTCTTCTTTCGGCGCGTGTTTTCGGCGCGCGGGAAGCGCTCCGCATGGGTCTGGTGAACCAGGTGTTCGCCGCGCCGGACTTTCTGGAGAATGTTTACACGTACGCGAATGAACTGGCGGAGCAGGTGAGCCCGCGCTCGATGAGGGTCATCAAACATCAGGTGTACGAAGCGATGTTCCAGACCCTCGGCCAGGCGTTGGACACTTCCACCGAAGAGATGCGGGCCAGTTTGCAATGCGAGGACTTCAAGGAGGGCGTCAGGCATTTCGTCGAAAAGCGCGCTCCCGCATTTCAGGGAAGATGAAGGCAGAGGTTCCGGCCGGGCGTATGGTAGGATGATTCGCGCATGAACAAGAGGGCCGGTTACGGGTCGCTGGCGGTTCTGGTGGCCGTCAACGTCTTGAACTTCTACGACCGGCACGTGCTCGGCGCCCTCACCGAGCCGATCCGCAAGGAATTCGGTCTGACCGATGCGCAAGTGGGGTTGATCGGATCGGCGTTCATCTGGCTGTACGCCCTGGTCGGTCTGCCGCTGGGCCGGGCGGCGGATTCCTGGAGCCGTAAGAAGTTGCTGGCCGGCGGCATGCTTGTGTGGGCCGCACTCACCGGCTGCGCCGCGATGGCCGCGAATTACACGATGCTGTTGCTCTCGCGGCTCGGATTCGCGGTGGGTGAAGCGGTGGTGGCGCCCGCCGCGACAAGTTGGATCGGCGATCTCTTCCCCGCGGGCGAACGGTCGCGCCCGCTGGCGCTATTCATGCTGGGCGTGCCGGCCGGCGCGGCGCTCAGCTACTTCTTCAGCGGCCCCGCGGCCCAGGCATATGGATGGCGCACCGCGATGGTGCTGGCGGCGGCTCCGGCGCTGCTGCTGATTCCGCTCACCCTCCGCATCGCCGAACCCGTGCGCGGCGCCGCCGAGGCGCACCACGAATTACTGGCGACCTCGTCGATGCTGCCCATCCTGAAAATACCGACTATGTGGTGGATCATCGCGTCGGGCGCGCTGCTAAATTTCAACATGTATGCCATCGGCACGTTTCTCCCTGCTTTCCTGAGCCGCATCCACGGACTGACGCTGGCGAAGTCGGGAATCGCCACGGGCGCCATCTTCGCGGTGGGCGGCGTCGCGGGAGGGCTGGTGGCGGGACGTCTGGGAGACCGGGTGATCCGCACGCGAGAGAATGGCCGGCTTTTGGTTGCGGCGGTCATTGCGGCCATCGGAGCGCCGTTCGCCTATGTTGGTATTGGCGCCGGCGGCATCTACGCGGCCATCCCGCTGATTGCCGTCGCTTACGGCACTTTGAACGCATACTACGGCCTGGTGTACTCCGCGATTCAGGATATTGTCGCGCCGGCGATGCGCGGCAGCGCAATGGCGATCTATTTCCTGGCTATGTATCTGTGCGGCGCCTCCTTCGGCCCGCTACTCACGGGCAAACTCAGCGACTGGATGGCGCGCCGCGCGGCCGACGCGGCCGGCGCGCCACGCATCACCGAGGCCTTCAAGGCGATCGGATTGCAACAGGCGATGTTCATCATTCCGGTGCTATCGCTGCTGCTGGCGCTGGTGCTCTACGGCGGATCGCGCACCATCGCGGCGGATATGCGGAAGAGAGCCGCTCAACGAAACACGACGGCGTATGCGCGTTGAAGACATCCGACAGTCGATCGGCAAAGAGGCGGGCACCAGCGGATGGCTGACCGTCAGCCAGGAAACGGTCGATCAATTCGCCGACCTCACCGGCGACCGCCAGTGGATTCACGTCGATCCCGAACGCGCCCGCCGCGAGTCGCCGTTCGGCGCCGCGGTCGCGCATGGATTCCTGACCGTTGCTCTCCTGAGCAGGCTCGTCCGGGAGGCTGTGGATGTCCAGGCGGATGCGAAATTGCGTGTGAACTATGGGTTCAACCGTCTGCGCTTTCCCGCTCCCGTCCCCGTCGGATCGCGGATCCGCGCGCGCGTTACGCCCAACGCCGTCCGCGACTTCGACGGCGGAATCGAGGTCGCCTGGGGAGTCCTCGTGGAGATCGAGAGCCAGCCAAAGCCGGCGCTCGCTGCCGAGTGGCTGGTGCGGATGTACTTCTGAGTGAACTATGGCGGCGCGACCCGAGACCATTGCGATACGCCCTGGCGAGGGAATCGACCTTGGCGCGCTCGCGGATTATCTTCGGGACAAGATCGACGGCGCCGCGCACGGCGTCGAACTGGCGCAGTTTCCCAACGGCCATTCGAACCTGACATACCTGTTGCGGATCGGCTCGCGCGAGTATGTGCTGCGCCGCCCGCCGTTAGGGCCGGTGGCGCCCAAGGCCCACGACGTGGCGCGGGAGTACCACGTTCTGAACGCGGTGCATCCGCATTTCCCGCAAGCGCCGCGCGTGCTTGTCCTGTGCGAAGATCCGGCTGTGCTGGGAGCGCCGTTCTTCATTATGGAGCGGCGCCGGGGAACGATCCTGCGCGAGGCGATCCCGCCCGAGTTCGAGGCGATCGAGGCTCACCCTCGCAGGATTAGCGAAGCGTTTCTCGATTCGCTTGTCGACCTGCACAAGATCGACACTTCGCAGCCCGGAGTTCGGCAGTTGGGCAAGCCCGAAGGCTACGTCGAGCGCCAGGTTCGTGGCTGGGCGGACCGCTGGGAGGGGGCCAAGACCGAGGACGTGCCGGAGGTGGACGGCGTCGTGAAGTGGCTCGCCGCCAACATTCCGTCCCCACTTGCGCCGTCGCTGATTCACAACGACTACAAACTGGACAACATCATGCTCGGCGCGGCAGATCGCGTCGAAGCGGTTCTCGACTGGGAAATGGCGACGCTCGGCGATCCGCTCTCCGACCTCGGACTGACGCTCTGCTATTGGGTGTGGGCCACGGCTCCCGAGGTTCGTGTGGCGGGCATTCCGGCGCTGACGTCGCGGCCCGGCTGGCTTACCAGAGAGGAACTGGTGGAACGATATGCGCAGTCCACCGGCCGAGACGTATCGCGCATCGGTTACTACGAAGTGCTCGGCGTGTTCAAGCTTGCGGTGATCGTCCAACAGATCTACTGCCGGTTTCATCGAGGCCAGACCCACGATGAACGCTTCCGGGATTTCGGCGCGCGAGCGGCGTCTCTGGGCCGGCTGGCGGCGAGCCTTGCCGGGCGATACAGTTAGCTGAGAACAAATGCAATTCGAATACTCTTCGAGAGTCAAAGAGCTTCAGCAACGGCTCAACGCGTTCATGGATGAGCACATCTATCCGAATGAATCGCGATATCACCAGCACACGCAGGGGTCCGAGCGTTGGCAGCCGGCGCCGGTCATCGAAGAGCTGAAACCGCGGGCGCGCGCCGCCGGCCTGTGGAATCTCTTCCTGCCCGAGAGCGAAAACGGCGCGGGTCTGAGCAATCTGGAATATGCGCCATTGTGCGAGATCATGGGCCGCTCGACCATGGCCGCCGAGGTGTTCAACTGCTCAGCCCCGGACACCGGCAATATGGAAGTCCTGGAACGCTACGCCTCGGCGGAGTTGAAAGAGCGCTGGCTCAAGCCGCTTCTAGCGGGTGAGATCCGCTCCTGTTACGCCATGACGGAGCCGCAGGTGGCCTCTTCCGACGCCACAAATATTGAAGCCAGCATCCGGCGGGATGGGGCGGACTACATCCTGAACGGGCGCAAATGGTGGATCTCCGGCGCCGGAGATCCGCGATGCCGTGTCGTGATTTTCATGGGCAAGACCGATCCCGCGGCGCCGAAACATCAGCAGCAATCCATGATCGTGGTCCCCATGGACGCGCCCGGAGTGACGGTGAAGCGCATGCTCACGGTGTTCGGGTACGATCACGCGCCGCACGGACACGCGGAAATGCTGTTCGACAACGTCCGCGTGCCTGCGGCCAACCTGCTGCTGGGAGAAGGACGCGGTTTCGAGATCGCCCAGGGGCGGCTCGGTCCCGGCCGGATTCATCACTGCATGCGTTTGATTGGAGTCGCGGAGCGGGCGCTGGAGGGAATGTGCCGGCGCGTCCAGTCACGCGTGGCATTTGGCAAGACGCTGGCGGAGCAGGGGACGATTCGCGCGGATATCGCGAACTCGCGCATCGAGATCGAGCAGGCGCGGCTCCTGGTGCTGAAGGCGGCCTACATGATGGACACTGTCGGCAACAAGGCTGCGCGCGCCGAGATCGCCATGATCAAGGTAGTGGCTCCCAACCTGGCGCTTGGCGTGCTCGACCGCGCCATTCAGGCGCATGGGGGCGGCGGCATCTCGCAGGATTTCGAATGGGCGGCGGCATGGGCGAACTCGCGAACCCTGCGCTTTGCCGATGGGCCCGACGAGGTGCACCGCGAATCGATCGCCAAGCTCGAACTGAAAAAGCAATCAGGGAAGTAGCCGTCCGCCGTCCACGACCATCGTCTGACCCGTGATGTACGAGCCGCTATCGCTCGCCAGAAGCACGGCCATTTCCGCAATCTCTTCCGGCTGGCCGAGATGCTTGATGGGCTGCTCCTCCAGGATCTTCTCGCGCCGGGCCCCGTCCTTCCAGTAGTATTCGCTCAGCACCGTCTGGACCATCCCGGGCGCAATCGCATTCACCCGCACGCCGCTGGGCCCGAGTTCCAACGCGTACGATTGCGTCATCATGATGAGCGCCGCCTTGGTCATGCTGTAGAGCATTCCGTGGAATTGCGGGCGCACTCCCGAGATCGAGGCGATGTTGACGATCGATCCCCCTCCGCGGCGGCACATCCCGGGCGCAACCGCCTGGATCAGGCGAAACGCGCTCTTCAGGTTGATCTCGACCATCTTGTCGAACTTGGCTTCGTCGATTTGCAGCACCGGCTCCTGGGCGATATTGGTCGCCGCGTTGTTCACCAGGATGTCGATCTTCCCGAATTCGCGGTGCGTGGTGTCGATCAGATGTTGAATTTGTTCGGGCCGCCCGACGTGGCACGCGAGCGGATAGACCCTGCCGGGCGCGCCGGCCATCTCGGCCGCCACGCGGTCGAGCGTCTCCTGTTTTCTTCCGCAGATGGCGACGGCGGCGCCCTCGCGTGCGAAGGCTGCCGCAATGGCGCGGCCGATGCCGCGGCTGGCGCCGGTGACGACCGCGACTTTATCTTTGAGGGCCAGGTTGGACATTTTACTCTCCATGATCATCGAGAATGCTAGAATCACCAGGTTTGAGCGATCCCAAGCGCAAGCTCCAAGACATTCGAGATCTTCTCACCCGGCATGCGTTCAATCACTTGCTGGGATTGGAACTGGTCCGCACGCATCGCGATGGCGTCACCATCCGGTGTCGCGTGCGCCCGGAACTGCTGAACAGCGCCGGTTCGCTGCACGGAGGCGTCACCGCGAGTATCGCCGATGCGGCCGTTGGAACCGCCCTGAATTCGCTTTATAACGGGATGCGCCGTTTCACAACCATCGAGCTGAAGGTCAACTACTTTCGTCCGGTTACGGAAGGACGACTGCTCGCCCGGTCGCGGCTGTTGCGGGTCGGATCCACGATCTGCGTCGGGCAGGTGGATCTGACCGACCATCAGCGGAGGAGCGTCGGTGTGGCGATCGTCACCTACATGCTGCTGGATACGCCCAAGTCGTCCTGACACGTCTACCTGTACGTCCACAGTGAGGCCTCGTCGAGGTGCGGAAACGAATTGAAACAGTCCAGTGTCAGGCGGTCCCGGTCAAACAGGAACTGCGTAATCGAGGTGTTCCGGATTCGCCAGTTCACGTCGAGAAAGCTCCTGGCAGACGACTGGAACGAGGACTGCACGGTGAAGCCAATCGGGCCTCCCGAAGTAAAAACCGCGACCCGGCGGCTCGCGGGACCTGCCATCAGCCGCTGAATCGCGGCCGATACACGCCCGCGGAAGGCCGGCCAGGACTCCACGCCGTCCGCCTCGACCGCGCTTTCCTGCCAGTGTTTCATCGCCGCTTCAAACATGCGCTGGAACCCGCGGCTCTCATCCGGCGAGCCACGCGCGTGCTCGAATTCCGCGGCCAGTGCGCGCAGACGCGGATCGGCGGGAACGAGATGCTGCATCACGCCGCCCGCGTCGTATTCATTCCAGGCGCCATCGCGCACGGCGAGAGGCCAAGCCTGGCCAGCCGCCCGAAAGCGCTCCGCGACCACTTCCTCCGTTCGCACCTGGCGCGGCAGAGCGCCGCTGTACACTTCGTCGAACTGAACTCCGTTGCGCAGCCAGAACGCCGCCAGTTTCGCCGCCTGCGCTTCGCCGACGGCAGTCAGCGCCGCATTCTCCCGCTGGAAGGGATGCGCCTGGCCATGCCTCACGAGGGTCAGGGTGCTCACGCCGGGTCCACAGTCATGCCAGTATACATCAGGTTGACAGCCTTACCTGCCGGTCGGTAGACTGACGGGGTCCATGAGCGATCTGGTATCCCTCGGTTTTCACGACGGCATCGCCGTGATCACCATTTGCAATCCCCCCGTCAACGCATTGAGCCCCGGCGTTCCGGAGGGCATCCGATCCGCAGTCGAAACCGCGGGAGCCGATCCCGCCACTCATGCCATCGTGGTGATTGGCTCCGGCCGGACCTTCATCGCGGGCGCCGACATTCGGGAATTCGGAAAGGTGGTCAGCGGGGAAAAGCCGCGGCGCAGCCTGCTGCCCCTGCTGCGGGAAATCGAGGACTGCGCGAAGCCGGTCGTCATGGCCATCCATGGCACGGCGTTCGGCGGAGGCCTGGAAGTGGCGATGGCGGGCCACTATCGAGTGCTTGCCCGCGCCGCGCAGGCCGGTCAGCCCGAAGTGAAGTTGGGGATCATTCCCGGCGCCGGCGGCACGCAGCGGCTGCCGCGTCTCGCCGGCGTGGCCAAAGCAGTCGAGATGTGCGCGTTCGGCCAGCCCGTCGACGCCGCGGAAGCGCACGCGCTCGGCATCGCCGACGCCATCATCGACGGCGACCTCCTGAGCGGCGCAATTGCCTTTGCGCGCGAGGTGTCCGGCAAGCCTCATCCGAAGACGCGCGAGCGGGATGTAAAGCTGCAAGACGCGGATCCGGCGATCTTCGAGCGCGCGCGCGAAAAGGCCGCCAAAACGCGGCGCGGCCAGGCGGCGCCTCTCGCCGCAATCGAGGCAGTCGAAGCCGCCACCCGGCTTCCATTCGACGCGGGTTGTGCGCGCGAGGCCGAGCTTTTCGACCGTTGCCTCTACTCTACCCAGTCCAGAGCCTTGATCCATGCCTTCTTTGCCGAACGCGCGGTCTCCAAGATCCCCGACGTGCCACCGCAAACCGCGGCTCACGAAATCCGCCGCGCGGCCGTAATCGGCGCGGGCACAATGGGCGGCGGCATCACCATGAACTATGCCAATGCCGGCATCCCGGTGATTGTCAAGGAAACCACCCGGGAGGCGCTCGATCGCGGCATGGCTGTCATTCGCGGGAATTATGCGTCCAGCGTCAAGAGGGGCAGCCTGTCCCAGGCGGAAATGGATCGCCAGCTGTCGCTGATTACGCCGCAACTCACTTACGAAGGGTTCGAACAGGCGGATATCATTGCCGAAGCCGTCTTCGAAGGCATGGCGCTCAAGAAGCAGGTGTTTGCCGAGATGGACGGCATCGCCAAACCGGGTTGCATCTTCGCGTCCAACACGTCCTACCTGGATATCGACGAGATCGCCTCAGCCACCAGGCGCGCGGAGCTTGTGGTGGGGCACCATTACTTCAGCCCCGCGAATATCATGCGCCTGCTCGAAATCGTGCGCGGCAAGGCCACCAGCAGGGAGGTCCTGGCCACGTCGATGGCGCTGGCGAAGAGACTGAACAAGATCGGCGTGCTGGCAGGAAACGCGCGGGGCTTCATCGGAAATCGTATGTTGACGCCCTATCTGCGCGAGGCGCAGTTCCTCCTGGAAGAGGGCGCTTCCGTCGAAGACGTCAACGGGGCGCTCCACGATTTCGGCATGGCCATGGGCCCCCTCGCGATGAGCGACCTCGCCGGGCTGGATGTCGGATGGCGCGTCCGCAAGGAGTTCAAACACCTGGAGAAGCCGGGAGTGCGCGTGCCTCTCGTTGCGGACCAGCTATGCGAACTGGGCCGCTTCGGCCAGAAGACCGGCCGCGGATGGTCGCAATACGACGAGAACCGCCGGCCCTCCCCGGATGCCGAAACCGCCGCTCTGATCGAGCAGACCGCCCGCGAAGCCGGCATCGAGCGCCGGGCCATTGGCCACGACGAGATTGTCGATCGCGCGATCTTCGCTCTGGTAAACGAAGGCGCCCACTTGCTCGCCGAAGGAATCGCCTTGCGCGCCGGGGATATCGACGTCGTCTATCTGAATGGCTACGGATTCCCAGCGTGGCGCGGAGGTCCGATGTTCTACGCCGACACCGTGGGACTGAAGACCGTGCTCGGCCGCATCGAGGAATTTCGCCAGCAGCATGGCGACGAACTTTGGCGGCCGGCGCCCTTGCTCCGGCGGCTTGCCGAGAGCGGCAGCTCATTCGGAGAATTCGACCGCCAAAAACAGGCGGCCGCGGGAGTCTAGGACATCATGGCCACGGCGACTGCACTGCTTCCCATCACCAGCGGCGGCGCGTTTCTGATCGAGCACCGCACTCCGGTGGAAATCTTCACCGCCGAAGACCTCAGCGAGGAGCACCTCGCGATCGCCCGCACGGTGGACGAGTTCTGGTCGAAGGAGGTCGAGCCGAATCTCGAAGCCATCCAACGCCACGACCCTGGGGTTGCACGGGAAATCGTGCGAAAGGCCGCGGCGCTGGGTCTCACTGCCATCATGATCCCCGAGAGATTTGGCGGCATGGAACTCGATCTGACCGCCATGATGGTGGCAGCCGAGCATTTCGCGGGCGACGCATCGTGGTCCGGCTGGCAATCGGCGCACGTCGGCATCGGCACGCTCCCGATCCTGTTTTTCGGGAACGACCGGCAAAAGGAAAAATATCTGCCCAAGCTGGCGAACGTCGAAATGCTGGCTGCCTACGCTCTCACCGAACCGCATGCGGGCTCCGACGCGCTGGCGGCCCGCACGCGCGCCGATCTTTCGGCGGATGGCGCACACTACATTCTGAACGGCCAGAAGATGTGGATTACCAACGGCGGCGCGGCCGACCTGTTCACGGTCTTCGCGAAGGTCGGCGGCGAGAAATTCACGGCTTTTCTCGTGGAACGCGGCTTTGGAGTCCAGAGCGGAGCCGAAGAACACAAGATGGGCATCAAGGGCAGTTCCACCACCGCCCTGTATTTCGATAACGTTCCGGTGCCGGTGGAAAACGTGCTCGGAGAGATCGGGCGCGGGCACATCATCGCCTTCAACATCCTGAATCTCGGGCGGCTGAAAATGGGGGCCGGGACGGTGGGCGGGGCCAAACGAGTGCTCGCCACGTGCCTCCGCTATGCCCGGGAGCGGAAGGCGTTTGGATCGTCCATCGCGGAATTCGGCGCGATTCAACACAAGCTGGCCGAGATGGCCATCCGGATTTATGCCGCCGAATCGATCACGTGGCGTTGCGCCGGCCTGGTGGAGAGCAGGCTGCGCGATTTTTCCTGGAGCGCCCCCGACGCATCCCAAACCCTGCTCAACGCGGTGGAAGAGTTCGCGCCGGAATGCTCGATCGTCAAGGTGTTCTCTTCGGAAATGCTGAATTACGTCGTGGACGAAGGCGTGCAGATCCACGGCGGGTATGGATTCCACCAGGACTATGCCGTGGAACGGGCCTACCGGGATTCACGGATCAACCGGATCTTTGAGGGCACTAACGAAATCAACCGACTGTTGATTCCGGGAATGCTGCTGAAGCGAGCCGGCCGTGGACGTCTGACCCTCCCGGAACCGGCGGAATCCGCGCTCCACGATTCGGCCGACCCGCAGGACGCGCTCGTCGCCAACGCCAAAACGATCGCCCTTTTGTGTCTCGCCGCCGTTCGCAAGGCGCACCCCGACGGTCAGGCGCAGCAGGAAACCCTGATGCGCATCGCCGACATCATCATCGAGACATTCGTCATGGAGTCGGCGCTGCTGCGCGCCCGGAAAATCGCCGCTCGCGGCCCGGAGACGAACGCCGCCCTCTTCGCCGCGGTGCTCTTGCGCGACGCCATGGCGCGCATCGAGATCTCGGCGCGCGGCGTTTTCGCGGCTGTGGCGGACCCGGCGGCTCTGCGGCTGTCGCGCCGTCTGGCGGAGTACGAGCCGGTAAATGACATCGGGATGCGGCGCCGCATCGCCGCCCGTCTGCTGCAGGCGGAACGCTACATCGTGTAGAAACGCGGGCGCGCGGAGTGTCAGCAGTGCGCTTCGGTTCCGGCTTTCAGAACGCCGTTCATGGCGATAGCTACGTAGTCTCTGAGCACCTTGTCCGCCGGAAGTTTGCCATCCCGGCGATACCAACGGGATATCCAGAGGATCATGCCGAGCAGGCTGAACGCGGCCGTAGTGAGATCGACATCGCGAAGCTTTCCCCCGGATTCCAATTCCTGGAGCGTCTGCCGGATGAGTTCGAAATAAGCCCTTTTGCGCGCCTTGATGGCGCGGCGATGCGCCGCCGTCAGCGCCGACATCTCTTCGAGAATGATGGTAATGGCTCCCACGCCTTCGAGCACGCTATTGGTGTGGCCTTCGACAATGCTCCGCAGCCTCTCTTCGGGGTCGGCAATCTGCCGCGCGGGGGCGATGACGCGCTCTTCGAGATTGTCCATGGCATAAGTCATGATCTCGAAGAGCAGCTCCTCTTTGCCTCGAATGTAGTGGTAAATGCCGGCCTTGGTCAGCCCCGCCGCCTCAGCGATATCGTTCATCGACGTGCCTTCATATCCCTTTTGGCACATGATTCCGGCTGCGATCCGATAAACGTCGCTGGCGCGCTTTCCCTTTCCGGAGGTTGGTATTGGTTCTCGGAACCTGATCTGCTTCGGCAATCCTGCACCCGTGAAAACACACTTCTCGAATTGAAAACCTTCAGACCGACGGTACGATGTGACGCCGGGCCCTGTCAACTCAAAGCGGCGTAAAACGCCGTAATCTCCGATATGGATCCCAACGTCAGCGACTACCGGCTGGCGCGTCGCCGTGTCGCCTTGGTGAATAGCATAACGGTCGCCGCGCCCCGCGGGGCGATTTCGATCCGGGTAGCCGCTTCCAGATGGAGCGCCGTTTTGTACCAGTATGTGTGTTGAAATGGAGGCCGGTAATTGTATAGCCACAACAACGGCTCGACACTGCCGTCGGGCCGGGTGGCAGTTACCATCACCGAACCGCTGTCGACAACATTTTGCGGCTGGATACCAGCCAGCGTGATGCCGGTTTTCAGCGTGAGAACCGCGTCCACCGGCATACCCGGGCCGGGGCGGGCCGGCAGTTCGAGCGGGAACTGGGGGGCCTTCGGCAGCAAGTCCGGATCGCCTTCGGGCGCGCCCCCTTCCACCCATTCCGCGAGCAATTCGATCTGCTCTTGTGTAAGACCCCGGTCGTCTTTGAATTCGCCGAAGCCCTTCACCGCGCCCCACGGAGGCATCCGCCGCTCCAGAACCTCTTCCTTGATCGCCGCCGCCCATGGACGCGCTTCGGCATACGTCATCAGGGAGAAAGCCGCGCCCCCCGGGCGATGGCAGCCGGCGCATCGGTTATACACCAGCCGGGAAATCTCGCGCGAGAAGGTGATCCGCGTGGTGATCACGTCATGCGCGGAAGGCGCCACGGCGAACCAGACGCCGAAGACGAGGATCGCGGCCAACCGTTGTCGCATGGCTATTTCAGCGCCGAAACCGGAACGGTAAATACAGCCGTATTGACCACGCCTTTTCTCTGAAACTGGACCCAGAGGCGGTAGGTTCGGGATCGGGGAAAAATCACATTGAACTGAATCTGCGGCCCGCCATCCGCCAGGAATGGGTGAGTGTGGATCAAGTCGATCAGATCGTCGCTGGCGGCCAGCATATGCGCCCAGGCGCCGAGATATGTCTCCAGGCCTTCCGCCGGCTTCAGTCGAAAGAACAGCATCGTCTTCAGACCCGCCAAGGGGACGGGCGGCTCCATCGTCAATTCCACAT
The DNA here is from genome assembly GCA_964608645.1 of uncultured Solibacteraceae bacterium. Lineage (GTDB taxonomy): Bacteria > Acidobacteriota > Terriglobia > Bryobacterales > Bryobacteraceae > CAZSQK01. Next base: position 112,395 of record CAZSQK010000015.1, read on the forward strand.
CCATGTTTGCTGTGTGTTTTCCCGCGAGGTCCGGACCCGGATGCGCCGGCTGCAACGATCCGCCCGCAAGGAAAATGGTCTTGGCCGTCAGTTGCGGAGTGCCTCCTGCCGGAAAATAGTCCGCCAGCACGCGGTACATACCCCCATTGGGCAGGCTGCCGCGATAACGGAAGCCGCCGTCAGGCGCGGCTATGGGGTGTTCGTGAACGAAAAAACTCAAGTCCTGACTCACGATAAACATGTGGAACAGCTTTTCGTGAATGATCTCGAACCGCTTGACCGGCGCGCCGGTTTTCGGGTCCTTGATATGGAAGATGAGTTCGACCGGCTGCCGCGGCCGCGGGGTGCGAGGGTTCAGCGCCAGATCCACCGGGTATTCGACTGGATCCGGGATGCCCGGAAGCAGATTCATGCCGCAGCGGGGACACTTGCCCGCGCCGGCGGAGCGCACATCCGGATGCATCGGGCAGACATAATCGAGCGGTGGCGCCGCTCCTGGAGTCGTTGGAGCGGCCGTTTGCGCGATGACCACCGCGGTCAGAAGGACGACCACGAAGGCGAGACCCAGCCGCTGCACGATCATTCCTTCCGTTCGGGTTTGATGGCCTCGATCCGAATTTCCTTCAAGACCTCGCTCGCCTGCGGCATCGCCTCTTTGCCCGCGGGAAATTGATTGGCGCTGAGGACATACGCCAGAATCTCGGCGCCGGCTTCGCGGGTCAAGCTTCCGGGTTTGTTTTGCGGCATCGTGCTGCGCGTGCGGTCGAACAGGTCGCCCACGGTGAGCGTGTTCCAATTGGAGAGGAACTCCCCGCCGGCAAGAGGCGGCGACGATTCCCCGCCTTCGAGCGACTCGCCGTGACACGATGCGCAGAGCTCTTTGTAGCGCGCCTGTCCCCGCCTGGCCTGGTCCGCCGTAAAGACGCCGTCCCACACGGAGCGCTGGCTCTGTGAAACGCCCATTCCGGCGAGACCGAGTAACGCCGCGGCCGCAACCCCGATCTTCATGTCATCTCAATATACATCAGGCGTCCCGCCGGACAGTCGCGGCCGCCTTACTCGCCTTCGGGCAGCGCGAACGCCAGATATTCGCCGGAATAATTGCCGCCGCTGACGGCGATGACGATGTACTGCCTGCCCTGCCACATGTACGTCATCGGGGAGCCGCTCACCGGCGCCGGCATCCAGACGGCGCCGACTTCTTTGCCCGTAGCCTTGTCGTAGGCCCGCATCATGGCGCCGCGCGGATGGGTCACCGATGTCACCTGCGTATCGCCGATGATCACGAGTGTTTTCGTGACCAGCACGCCGCAGCCGTTGTAACCGTTCATTCCGGTGTTCGGAATGTCTTTCCCCTTCAGCGCGGGATGTAAGCGGATGTTGTCGGGTGTTTCGCCGTAGGGGACCTGCCACTTCAGATCTCCCTTATCGAGATCGATCGCCGAAAGCACACCATAGGGAGGTTTCACGATGGGCACCCCCTGGACCAGCAAAGCGCCTGCCGCGGCAGCAGCAGCGGCCGGTCCCGGCGCGCCGCGTCCGCCGCCGGTAGTGGCAGCAGGAGCCGCCTCACCGCGACCGCCGCGGCGACCGGGTTGCGGAGCATCAGCCGCTGAGCTATGCCTGGTCCTTATTAAGTCTTCCTCAGGG
>CAZSQK010000016.1:0-107616 GCA_964608645.1 uncultured Solibacteraceae bacterium
CCGCTGAAACAGAGCAGCTACTCGTTGCTCTCGTTGCCGTTCTGTTCGCGGGCCACGATCCCGAAGGAGAGCTTCTGGCCCTCGACGACGCCCTTGAGAATCGGAGTGCTGGCGTAATCGAGATACACCTTGCCGGTCAACGCCGTCCCCTTCTGCACGAAGTGGAAGGCGAAATCCTGCACCTGGCCGTGCCGTCCGACAGCAGAGGTCCCCAGCCAGATGCCGGAGACGTCCGCCGCGGAGGCGAGCAACCCGCAGCAAAGCAGCGCAATCGCCGTCTTATGCACGAAGGACTCCGGAGAGCGGGCCGGTGCTATCGGCGAAGCGTTCGACGGGCGCGCCGAACGCGTCGAGCAAGGACACGTAGAGGTTGGCGAGCGGAGTGTCTTCCGTATACATGCGGTGCTGGCCGGTGTCGAGGCGGCCTCCGGCGCCGCCCGCGACCACGATCGGGAGTTTGTGCGGGCTGTGCGAGTCGCCATCGCTGAGCGCGGAGCCGAAGAGAATCATCGAATTGTCGAGGACGGTGGAATCGCCTTCGCGCATGGAGCGCAGCCTGCCGAGCAGGTACGCGTACTGCGCGACGTGCCAACGGTTGATGATCTGGTACTGGCGCAGCTTGTCCTCCGCTTTGCCGTGGTGCGAGGTGTCGTGGTGCCCCAGGGTGACGCCGTCGAGGAAGCGGAAACTGACATTGCTGACGGCGTTGCCGAACATGAAGGTGCTGATGCGGGTGGTGTCGCTCTGGAAGGCGCTGGCGATGATGTCGAGCATCAGGCGGCAGTGCTCCTCGTGGCTGCCCGGCTGTTCGGTGGGAGCGGCTTCGAGGCGAAGGGGGACGCGCGCTTTCCAAATGCGCTGTTTGCCGCTGGAGGCGCGTTCGACCCGCTGTTCGAGCGATCGCATCACCGAGAGGTACTCGTCGAGGCGGACGCCGTCGGCGGCGCCGACCTCGGCGCGCAGGCGTTTGGCGTCGGCCATCACGCGATCGAGCAGCAGCGTGTCGAGCCTGGCGGCCTCGCCCGCGGGCGCGGCGCCGGCGCGGTAGAGGCGTTCATAGGCCGCGCGCGGATTCAGTTCGCGGGGCAGCGGCGTGTTGGTGTTCGCCCAGGAGATGTGCGAGCCGTAGATGCGTGTATACCCGACGGCCAGATCGACTCCGACCGCCACCGGAGCGACGCCCAGTTCGAGCGACGGGAGAGGCGTCTGGTCGCCGAGGCGCTGCGCTGCCACCTGGTCGACCGAGGTGCCATTGCCGAGATCGGCGCCGGGGGTCTTCTTGATGGTGGCGCAGGTGAGGATGGCGGATTCCTTGCAATAGTGGCCGTCTCCGCCCTTGGCGCCCGCGTTCCAGAGATGGCTGAGGACGAGGATGTCGTCGTGGAATTCGGCCAGCGGTTCGAGCGTCGGGGAGAGTTGGAAATCGTGCCCGAGACCGCGCGGGTACCAGTGCGAGACGTTGACCCCGTTCGGCATGTACAGCATGGCCATGCGCACCGGCGGTTTCGACGCCGGCGATTGCGCGCGCAGCGGCGACGGCGTCATCGCCTCGAGCCACGGGAGGCCGAGGGCGACTCCGGCGCCGCGCAGAAGGGTCCTGCGGGAAATGGCCGGTTTGCGGATGGTCACTGTTTCGCTCCTTTGCGCGCGGGCGCCTGATATTGGAAGGGCGCGCTCAACACGATCAACTCGATCAGCTTCTGGGCCCGATAGTCATTGTCCTTCAAACCGGCCACAATCCGGTCGACGGCGCACGAATCCTGCGCGGTGAGGCCGCGCCCGAGGGCATACCCGAGCATCTTCGACGTCAGATTGCGCACAAACAGGTCCTTACGGTCGAGCAGCGCCGCCTTCAGGCTCTGCGGCCCTTCGACGATGGCTCCGTCCGGCAACTCGCCGCGATTGTCGATCGGCTTGCCGGCATCGGTGGAGCGCCAGCGTCCGATGAAATCGTAGTTCTCCAAGGCGAAGCCGAGCGGGTCAATGCGGCTGTGGCAACTGGCGCAAGCGGGGTTCGCGCGATGCGCGGTGAGCATCTCGCGCACCGACTTCGGAGTGTCGCCGCCGGCTTGTTTGTCGAGTGGCGGGACGTCGGCCGGCGGTGGCGGCGGCGGCGTGCCGAGGATCGCTTCGAGGATCCACGCGCCGCGCAGGACGGGGCTCGTGCGATAGGGGTACGAGGCGACGGCGAGGACCGCGGGCATACCGAGCAGACCGCCGCGCGTCGAGCCTTTGGGCAAGTCGAGCCAGCGCGGCTGCTGATCGGCGCCCGTGACGTCGGCAGGCTCGCCGAAATGGCGGATGAGTTTGCGCGTGAGCACGGTCTGCGTGGAATCGATCAGGTTCAACACGGAAAGATCACGCTTCAGGATTTCGTGAAAGAAGAGGGCGGGCTGGAGGCGGATATCGGATTGAATCTCGGCGTCGGTGGTCCAGGCCGGAAACAGCTTGGGATCGGGTGTCTTGTCGCTTTCGAGCTGCCGCGTGCGCAGCCACTGATCGACGAAGCGCTTGACGAAATCGAGGGCTTGCTCGCGGCGCAGCATGCGGGGAAGCAGCATGCGCAGGACTTCGGGGTCGTGGAGTTTGCCGGCGGCGGCCACGTCGAAGAGCAGCTCGTCGGGCATACTGCCCCAGAGGAAATAGGAGAGGCGGGAGGCCAGCGAATAGCCGTCGATGCGGCGGATGTCGCCCGTGGGATTGGGCGGCTCGGCGAGGAAGAGAAAGCGCGGCGACACCAGCACGGCGCGCATCGCAAACAGGACGGCCGGTTCGAACTCCTGCCCTTGTTTCTGCGCGGCGCGGAAGAGGGCGAGATACTCCTGCACGTCGCTTTCGGCGGCCGGACGGCGAAAGGCGCGGGGGAGGAAAGCGGCCAGGATGTCGTGGGCGGCCCGCTCCGGCGACACGCCGTTGCCGGGGCGGGCGACGAAGATCCGCTCCCGCGACTTGTATTCTTTCCCGGCCACGTTCATGGCGAAGGCGGCGGCTTGCAGGTACTTTTCCGAGTGGAGCGGCGAGAGGAAGAGAGTCTCGCCGGCATTGTCGAAGCCCTCTCCGCCGGCCCCGTCGGCGGGCAGGGAACCGCTGAGATCCACCTGAATATCGAGCAGGTCGCGGATCGTCGCCGCGTACTCATCGCGATTAAGGCGGCGGATCGGTGTGGGGGCAGGAGTCGCGCCGGAGGAGCAGACGGCTTCGCGGACGGAAGCGGCGACCCAGTCGAGGAATTGCTCGCGCCGGTCGATCGGCGGGGCCGGCGCGCCCTTCGGGGGCATTTCGCCGTTGCGAACACGGAGGGCGACTTTGTTCCAGCGGCCGGACTCGGAGAGGAGTGTGGGCGGCGTGGCGATTTGCTGGATGGAGAACCCGCCGGCGGGCGATGCGCCCTGATGGCAGGCGCGGCAGTGGTTCTTCAGAAACTCCTGGGCTGTGTCGAAACCGCCGGCGGACTGCGCGGAGAGCGCAGCGGGAATTGTCAGCAGCCATGCGAATCGGACCAGCGTCATCGGGATCAGACGAGTTTATCAGAGGCGGCCGGCGGGCTGCCGGCCGTCCCGGCGGACGTCGGGAGTCGCCGCGTCAGATCGACACCGCTACGGGCGACGCCGGCGCGCGCCCGGCGGGCCGTGTCCCAATCGCTTCGAAGTCTACAGGGTATTCCCGCAGGCAGCTGGCGCAGCGGTACTTGCCATGGATCGGCCACAACGTCGCCGTGTGCATGTGCTCGCACCAGAACGTTTCGATTCGGTTCATCAGGTTGCGCATCGGTATCCTCCTATCTCTTCGTCAAAAGCCGCGGTTTCTCGAAGCCGGGATGGGAATCGACCGCGTGGTAGATCGGCTTCTGCGTCCGCAGGAACGAGTAAATGGCTCGCAGGTCATTGACTTCTAGCTGCGAGAAATCGAGCCACGGCATGATTGTGAAGCTCTCCGGACCCACCCGCGGCGAGCCCTTCTCTGCGTATTCCCGGTAGCTCTCGAACTTGTCGACGAAATCCTGTTCGGACCAGCGGCCGATCCCGGTCTGCGGGTCGGGTGTGATGTTGGCGCTCACGACCACCACGCCGGGGAAGGCGAAGCGCTCGCCGCCGGCCAGCGTCCGGCCCGGCTTGGGCTTGCCTTTTTCCGATTGCGTGTGGCACTCGGCGCAACCGGCGATGGTCACGAGGTACTCGCCATATTTCTCCCTGTTGCCGCGATTGGGAGGCGGCACGAAACCGGCGGGCCGCGGCGCGTCTTTGACGAGCACCGAGACGGGAAAGTCCACCTGGCTGCGCTCCACCTTGTGCTTCACGGGCGGCAGCGTATTGAGGTAGGCCACCAAGCTGACCACGTCTTCGTCGCTCATGTTGCGGAACCGCGTATACGGCATCATCGGGAAGAGCATGGAGCCGTCGCGGCTGATACCCTCGCGGATGGCGCGGATCTTTTCGCCATCGGTCCAGCCGCCGATGCCGGTCTCGACGTCTGTCGTGATATTGCGCGCGGCAATCCGGCCGGGCAGGCCCATCTCCTTGGGGAACTCGACGCCCTGCCCGCGCTGCGACTCGATCACCGGCCCGTCGAAGCGCGAGAAATCGCGCCCGGAGTGGCAGCCATTGCAATCCGACAGCGTAAAGACATACTTGCCGCGCGCGATGCGCTCCGGCGTCATCTCGACTCTCGGGGTCAGCGGCGGCGCGATCGCCGGTTTGCGCAACAACAGATACGTTGCACCCGCGGCGCCCAGACAGAGCGCTCCTCCGAAGACCATCCCCACAATTCGGATCGCTTTCTTGATTCGATTCGCCCTCATACTCATCAACGCGCGCAATTGTCCGGAATCGGCTCACGCGCTATGGGATAATTCTGGAAAATGACATCCCAGCACGAGATCACCCGTCTGCTGGCTGACTGGAGCAATGGGGACCGGCAGGCGCTGGAGAAGCTGACCCCACTGGTGTACGACGAACTCCACCGTCTCGCGGCCAGGCACTTGCGGCAGGAGCGGCCCGGCCACACCCTGCAAAGCACGGCGCTGGTGCACGAGGCGTTTCTGAAACTCGTAGGCCAAAACAATGTTCGTTGGCAGAATCGCGCGCACTTCTTCGGCATTGCGGCGCAAATGATTCGCCGCATCCTGGTGGATTACGCCCGCGCCCGGCACGCAGGAAAACGCGGCGCCGGCGCGGAAAAGCTGTCGCTCGACGAAGCCATCGCCCTCCCCGGCGGCCCCGACCTGGACCTGGTGGCGCTCGACGACGCGCTGCAGGGCCTCGCCCGCATCGATGAGCGGCAGAGCCGGCTGGTCGAGCTGCGTTTCTTCGCGGGGCTGACCCTGGAGGAGACCGCGGAAGTGATGCAAATGTCCGTCGCGACTGCCAAGCGCGATTGGGTCTCCGCGAAAGCGTGGCTCTCGCGGGAGATTCGCAGGCAGTCGGCCCATGCATCCTGAGCGCTGGCGGCGAATCAAGGAAATCCTCGACGTCGGATTGCGGCTCGAAAGCGCCGAGCGGGAGGCGTACCTGGCGAGAGTCTGCGAGGGCGACGTGGAACTGCGGGAAGAGGTGCAGTCGCTGATTGTCGCTTATGAAGAGGGTGGCGACGCGCTCGAACCGGTCCGGCCGGAACGGCCCGCCGACCCGTTGATCGGCGCCATCGTCGACCGTTACCGCATTCTCGAACACATCGGGAGCGGCGGGATGGGGTCGGTCTACCGGGCGCAGCGGGCGGATGAAGCGTTTGAAAAGGAAGTCGCCGTGAAAGTGGTGCGGCGCGGTCTCGACCTAGACTACATGGTCCGCCAGTTCCGGCAGGAGCGTCAGATCATGGCCAGTCTGGAGCATCCGAATATCGCGCGCCTGCTGGACGGCGGCGCCACGCCCGACGGTTTGCCGTACTTCGTGATGGAGTTCATCCGCGGCAGGACCGTCGACAGGTATTGCGACGAGCGCGGTCTGGATGTCCGGGGGCGGCTGGAATTGTTCCGGACGATCTGCGCGGCGGTGGAGTTCGCGCATGGCCTCGGCGTGGTGCATCGCGACATCAAGCCGGGGAACATTCTGGTGACGGGCGATGGGGCGCCGAAGCTGCTGGACTTCGGGATCGCGAAAATGGTCGGCCCGGAGCGCGGCCGGGAATCCGCCATCACGGCGCCGGGGGCCATGACGCCGGAATATGCCAGTCCGGAACAGCTCCGCGGGGAGCGCGTGACTGAGGCGTCCGACGTTTATTCGTTGGGAGTGCTGCTGTGCGAATTGCTCACAGGACAGCGGCCCCAGGCGGGAGGGCCGCCCGGACGCATGGCGCGCGACCTGGAGAACATCGTCCGCATGGCGGTGCGCGAGGAGCCCGCGCGGCGCTATCCATCGGCGGGAGCGCTGGAAGAAGACGTGCGGCGATATCTCAAAGGATTGCCGGTGCGCGCGCGCAAGGACGGATTGGTCTATCGCGTCTCGAAGTTCGTGCGGCGGGAGAAGAGCGCGGCGGTGGCCGCGGCTGCCGGGCTACTCGTGCCGGGGCTGGCGCTGTTGGCGATCGAAGCGCGCAGCCGGTGGCTCGACGCCACGGCGCCTTTGCAGATCGTGACCGTGACCAGCAGCCCCGGGCGCGAGTTTCAGCCGTCGTTTTCTCCCGACGGGAAGCGCGTCGTGTACGTGACGTCGGGCGAAACCGGCGAGAACACCGACATCTACGTGCAGACCATCGGCGGCGGGCAGCCATTCCGCCTCACCACCGACGCGGCCGAGGATATGAGTCCGGTCTGGTCCCCCGATGGGGCCCGGATCGCCTGGCTGCGCACGGGGCCCAAGGAGACGGCGATCTTCGTTTCACCGGCGGGAGGCGGCACGCACGTCAAGATCGCGAATGTGTTCTCGTCGCGCATCGAGGCGGTGGGACGGCATCTCGACTGGTCGCCCGACGGGGAATGGGTCGCGGCATCCGACAAGGATTCGACCGGCGCGCCCTTCCGGATCGTGTTGATCGGCGTTCGCGACGGCCGCAAACACCAGGTGACCCTGCCGCCCGAGAACATCATCGGCGACGTGTCGCCCGCGTTTGCTCCGGACGGCAAGTCCCTGGCATTCATCCGCGCGGTTTCGAGCGGCGTGGACGATATTTATACCGTGCCGGTGGAAGGTGGGACGCCGCGGCGCGTGACGTCGGACAATCGCTACATTCTGGCGATGACCTGGGGGCCGAACGGCCGGTCGATCGTCTTTTCGTCCGATCGCGCGCGTAATTATGCCCTGTGGCGCGTCCCCGCTTCCGGGGGAACCCCCACGCGTGTCCCCATGGTCAGCGAGAATGCCTCGGCCCCCGCCTTTTCACGGGATGGCCGGAAGATGTTGTACGCCCAGGTTTTCGACGACACGAACATCTGGCGGTTCGACCTCACGGGGCGGACGGCTCCAAAGAAGGTTGTCTCGTCTACGCAGTACGATTCCAGCCCGTCGATTTCACCAGACGGGTCCAGGATCGCGTTTCGCTCGAACCGGTCGGGGAGCAACGAAGTGTGGGAGAGCGACGCGGAAGGGCGCGCTTCGTTCCAGTTGACGCGGGTCGGAGGCGCGCTGACGGGGACGCCGCGATGGTCGCCGGACGGGTCGCGGGTCGTATTCGACAGCCGGCCGGACGGGCAGGCCGATATTTATACGGTTCCGGCGGCAGGCGGCCCGATGCGGCGCGTCACGAACGCCCCGTCGGAGGACGTCGTGCCGAGCTGGTCGCAGGACGGCAAGTGGATATACTTCGCGTCGAATCGCAGCGGCGCGTGGCAGGTGTGGCGCACTCCTTCGGCCGGCGGCGGACCGGACGAGCAGGTGACGAGGCTCGGCGGGTTCGCGGCGTTCGAATCGCCCGACGGGAAACTCCTGTACTACGCCAAGGGGCGCAGCGCCGAGGGTCTGTGGCGCAAGCGCTTGCCGGACGGCGCGGAAGAGGCGTTCCTTCCGGAGCTGAAGACCGGCTTTTGGGGATACTGGGCCCTGGCCGAAAAGGGCCTCTATTTTCTGGAGTGGCGGGGTCCCGGCAAGCCCGCGGGCATCTGGTGGAAGCCCTATGCCGGCGCTGGACGGACGCAGGTGGGAACAGTCGACGGACCTCCGGCGGTTGCGGATTCCGGCTTCGCCCTATCGCCAGACCGCCGCTACATTCTGTACTCGCAGGTCGATCAGTCCGGCAGCGACATCCTGATGCTCGACCATTACCGCGACTAGAGCGGCGGAATTTGCTAGACTTCCCTGGATGCTGCGCCGAGTCCTGCTGACCGCCGTCTGTGTTCTGGTAGCGGCCGAACTCGCCCTGTGCGCAGGGGCGTATTGGGCCATGCGGCAGACTCCCGACACTTTCGGCCGCATCGTCGCGCGGATGCCCATGCCGGTCATGATGGGGGTGCCGTTCGAGACCCTGTGGACACGCGCGCGCGCCGGCAACGTCCATGTGGGAGATTCCGCCCCGGATTTCAGGCTGCCGACCCTCGACCACCGATCCGCCGTGCAACTCTCTTCTTTCCGCGGCGATCGTCCGGTGGTCCTGGTGTTCGGCAGCTATACTTGACCACCGTTTCGCCGGGAGGTTCCCGCGCTCAATCAGCTCTACGACCGCTACCGCGATCGTGTCGCCTTCTATGCCGTGTACATCGAAGAGGCGCACCCCAGCGACATCTGGCAGATGCGCAGCAACATCCGCGAAGGCGTGGTTTTCCGCAATCCGCAATCGGACGCCGAGCGCTTCAACGTCGCCGAAAGCTGCGTGCGCAAGCTGGGGATTCGCTTTCCGGCGCTGATCGACGGGATCGACAACACGGTGGAGCGGCAGTACACCGGCTGGCCGGATCGGCTGTATCTGATCTCGCGCGACGGCCGTGTCCTCTACAAAAGCGCTCCCGGGCCCTTCGGCTTCCATCCCGATGGTCTGGCGGCTGCCCTGGAGATCGCGACCCGCTGAGAGTTCGGCGCTACGGCGTCAGGACCACTTTGCCGAACTGTTCTTTCCGCTCGATTCGCTCGTGCGCGGCGCGAATCTCCGACAGCGGATGGACGCTGTCGATCACCGGGCGGAGTTGCTTGCGGAACACGAACTTCAGCACCTGGTGCAGTTCCCCCATCGTGCCCATGAACGACCCGAGCAGGCTCCACTGCTTGCTGAAGAGGAAGCGCAGATCGACGCGCGCGTCGAACCCGGTGGTCGCGCCGCAGGTCACCAGGCGCCCCGCCGGCGCGAGCGATTCGAGGCTCTTCGGCCACGTCGCGAGGCCCACGTGCTCCACCACCACATCCACGCCGCGCTTGCCCGTGAATTTTTTGACCTCGGCCGAGATGTCCTGCCCGTAATGGTCCACGACGTGATCGGCGCCGAGTTCCCGCGCCTTCGCGAGCTTCGCCTCGCCGCCCGCGGTGGCGATCACGCGGCACTGGAACATTTTGGCGATCTGAATCGCCGCTTGTCCGACGCCACTCGACGCGGCCAGCACCAGGACGTCCTCGCCGGGCTGGAGCCGCGCCCGGGCCATGAGCATGTGCCACGCCGTCAGGAATACCAGGGGCGCCGCCGCGGCGTCTTCGAATGACAGATCTTCGGGAATCTGAATGACGCTATACTCGGGCGCCGCCAGCAGTTCGGTGTTGCCGCCGTCGATCCCGTAGCCGAACATGGTGAACCGGCGGCAGAGATTGTCCTGGCCCAGGAGGCACTGCTCGCATTGGCGGCAACTGGTTCCGGGCGACAGCAGCACGCGCCATCCCGGCTTGACGCGTTCGCAAAGGTCGCCGACAGCCACCACCTCGCCCGCGATATCGCTGCCCAGCACGTGCGGCATCGCGAATTTCATCCCCGGAATTCCGGCGCGCACGAAGAGATCCAGGTGATTGAGGGCGCACGCGCGCACCCGGATGAGGACCTGGTTGGCGCGGATCGACGGCTCGGGCGCATCCTCGTAAACGAGGACCTCGGGACCGCCATGCTGATGAATGCGGGCAAGCTTCATATCGGACCTATTGTAAGGCCGCCGGGCGGGTCTTACAGGCTGCTATCATTTTCTAAAATGCGTAAACTCCTGCTTCCGATCGCCGCCACCGTTGTATTTCTACAGGCCCAGCCCCCGGCCCGGTTCGCTCTCACCGTCGACAGCATCATGCGCGGACCGGCGCTAATCGGCTATGAGCCCGCGCAGGTCCGATGGTCCGGCGACAGCAAGCAAGTCTACTTCCAGTGGAAGCAGGCGGCGCAGAAAGAGGACGCGCCCATGGACACCTACGCCGCCAATCGCGACGGGTCCGGTTTGCGCAAACTCTCCGAGGACGAGGCGAAGCTTGCGCCGCCCGCCGCGGCGGAGGTTTCGAAAGACAAGCGTCTCGCCGTCTATGTCCGCGACGGCGACATCTTTGTCTACGACAATGCCACCGGGAAGACGCGCCAGGTCACCAAGACCACCGATGCCGAAGGCAATCCGCGATTCCTATCGGACGGCAAGCGCCTCTCCTTCACGCGCGCCAACAATCTCTATGTGCTGTCGCTCGAGGACGGCTCGCTGGTGCAGATGACCGACATTCGTTCCGAGGCCGCTCCCGGCGCCGCGCCGGCCCTCACTGGCGGCCGCGGCGGGCGAGGCGGCGGAGGGGCTCCGGTTGCCGCCTCCGGACAGCCGCCGCGCGGAACCGACAGCCAGGAATGGATCAAGAAGGAGCAGAAGGACCTCCTCGAAGTCATTCGGGAACGGGCGCTGCGGCGCGAAGAGGACGACGCGCGGCGGAAGAAGGACAATCCGCGTAAGCCATTCACGCTCCAGGCCCGCCAGTCGGTGGGCGCACTGCAGCTTTCGCCCAACGAGAAGAGCGTCATCGCCACCGTAGTGGAGGCGGGGGCTGCGAAGAATACGATCGTGCCGAACTATGTCACCGAATCGGCCTACACCGAGGACATTCCCGGACGGTCCAACGTCGGCGACACGCAATCGCGGGTCCGGCTCGCGCTCATCGATGTCGCGACCGGCGACGTGAAGTATGTCGACCATGGACAAAAGGCCACGCCGCCGAACCCCACCGCGCAGCGCACCGAGACCGGGCGCGAAGTGGGCGAGCCGCCCGTGCGCACGCCGGCGCCGCAGGATCGCGATGTTCAGCTCCTGCAGCCCGTGTGGTCGGAGGACGGCGCGAAGGCCGTCATTCTGGCCCGCGCCGCGGACAATAAGGATCGCTGGATCCTGGCCCTCGATCCGGCCACGGGTAAGACGCGGGTCCTCGCGTCGGACCACGATCCGGCATGGGTGGGCGGTCCGGCTGCAAACACGATCGGTTGGATGAAGAACGATCGCGAAGTCTACTTTCAGTCCGAGCGCACCGGCTTCGCGCATCTGTATGCGGTCGCGTTCGATGGCGGCGAACCTCGCGCGTTGACCTCCGGCAAGTGGGAGATCATCAACGTCCGGCAGTCTTCCGATAAGTCGCGATTCTTCCTGACCGCGACCAAAGAGGGCCCCAACGATCAGCATTTCTACGAAATGCCCGGCGACGGCGGTCCGCTCAGCCGCATCACGTCCGCGCCCGGCAAACACACCGTCGCGGTCTCACCAGACGATAGCTGGCTCGCCGACGTGTACTCGTACACCAACAAGCCGCCCGAGCTGTACGTGCAGGAGAATCGGGCACAGGCCGAGAACAAGAAGATCACAAGCTCGCCGACGCCCGAGTTCTGGCAGTACAGTTGGCAGGATGCGCCGATCGTCGCCATCACGGCGCGCGACGGGGTGAAGGTCCCGGCGCGCCTGTTCAAGCCCGCCAATGCGCGCCGCGGCGGACCCGGTGTCGTGTTCGTGCACGGCGCGGGCTACCTGCAGAATGTCGACCACAAGTGGTCCACCTACTATCACGAGTACCTGTTCCACCACATCCTGATGGAGCGCGGCTTCACCGTGATCGATGTGGATTATCGCGGCTCCGCCGGTTATGGCCGCGACTGGCGCACAGCGATTTACGAGCATATGGGCGGCAAGGACCTCGACGATATCGTGGACGCCGCGAAGTACCTCGTGGCGGAGCAGGGGGTCGATGCGAAAAAGATCGGACTGTACGGCGGAAGCTATGGCGGCTTCATGACCCTGATGGCGATGTTCACGCAGCCCGACGTCTTCACCGCCGGCGCCGCTCTGCGACCGGTAACGGATTGGGCGTATTACAACCACGGCTATACGTCCGACATCCTCAACCTGCCGCAAGCGGATCCCGAAGCGTACCGCAAGTCGTCGCCGATCTACTTCGCGCAGGGATTGAAAGGAGCGCTGCTGATCTGTCACGGCATGGTGGACACCAATGTGGAATTTCAGGACTCGGTGCGCCTCGTGCAGCGCCTGATCGAACTCCACAAGGAGAATTGGGATTTGGCCGTCTACCCGGTCGAGAATCACGGGTTCGTCCAGGCGTCGAGTTGGGCCGATGAGTACAAGCGAATCCTGAAACTGTTTGAGAAGAATCTGAAGTAGTTCTTTCGACGAGGTTTACACCGGCCCCTGAAATTGCTAATCTACCGGCTAGCTCTAAACAGAGGGGGAGCGCATGAACATCCTGACCGCGGAACAGAAACGCGATTTCGTGAAACGCGGCTTTTCGCGCCGTGATTTCGGCCGGATCGCCGCCATGATCACCACCGGCGCGGCGCTGCCGTTTTACAACGAGCCCGCCCTGGCGCAGTTCTCCAAAATGAAGGCGCCAGCGGACGCGGTGATGATCAACGCCAACGAGAACCCGTTGGGCCCGTGCGCGGAAGCGCGCACCGCGATCCACGGGATGGTGGACCGGGGAGGCCGCTACCTTTACGGCGAAACCGACAAGCTGCGTGACACGCTGGCCGAGATGGAAGGTCTGAAGGCGAATTATGTCACGCCGTATCCGGGCTCGAGCGCGCCCCTGCACCAGGCAGTCCTCGCCTTCACCGGACCGGACCGGCCCTTCGTCACGGCCGACCCCGGTTACGAAGCCGGAGAGCGCGCGGCCGATTTCATCAAATCCAAGGTGATCCGCGTTCCCCTCACGAAGAAGTACGCCCACGACGTGAAGGCCATGGCGGCGGCCAGCCCCAACACCGGACTCATCTACCTCTGCAATCCCAACAACCCGACCGGAACCATCACATCCCGCGCCGACATCGACTGGCTGGTGGAGCACAAGCCGAAAGGCGCCATCGTCATGATCGACGAGGCGTATATCCACCTGTGCGGCGAGCCGATGTGCTCCGATCTGGTCGCCAAGGACAAGGACGTGATCGTCCTGCGCACGTTCTCCAAGATTTACGGGATGGCCGGTATCCGCGCCGGCGCCGCCTTCGCGCGTCCCGATCTGCTCGCGAGTCTCGGAGGCCATAGCGCGGGTGCGCTGCCGATCACCGCGATGGCCGCTGCCACCGCCAGCCTCGGCGTCAAGAATCTGGTCCCCGAGCGCCGCAAGATTATCGGCGACATCCGCAACGACGTCTTCGCGTGGATGGACAAGCACAACTTCAAGTACGTCCCGTCGGTTTCCAACAAGTTCATGGTCGACGTCCATCGCCCCGGCAGGCAGATCATCGATGCCATGCTGGCGGAGAAGGTGGCGATCGGCCGCGTCTGGCCGAGCTGGCCGACGTATGTCCGCGTCACTGTCGGCACGCAGGAAGAGATGGAGAAGTTCAAGGCCGCCTTCCTCAAAGTCATGGCCTGAGGGCGCCGCATGAAATCGTTACGCGATGAGGCCGTTGCCGTCCAGCGCAACGGCCGCGCCGCGCTTACGATTGTTCTGGCGTGCCTCTGGGCGCTCCCCCAACTGATTTTCTGGTACGACGCCTGGGATGTCCGGCGGCCGCTGATCACGATCGGATTTCTGTGCTCCGCCCTGGTCGCGCTGGTGGCGGTGCGGCTTCCCGAGACGTATTATCGAGTCCGCGCCTTCGAATCGAGCGGACGGCTGTACGAAGCGATCGGCGTCCACCGGTTTCGCCGCTTCATGATGGACGGCGATTATATGAACGCGGGCGTGCGCCGCACGATTCCCGGGTACCGGGTGATCGCCGGCCGCCAGGAGATGCGGCAGTTCGCCGTGCAGACCCGTGTCAACGAGCGCGCCCACATGTTTGCGCTGTGGGCCGGGCTCCCGCCGATCGTGTACGCCCTATACCTCAGCTGGTATCCGTTCGCCATCTTCCTGCTCGCGGTGGCGTTCGTAACGAACGTCTACCCGATCTTCCTGCAGCGCTACACACGCGCGAGAATTGCGCGGATCCTGGCCCGCTAGATCTGACGGACGAGGTCCAACCGGCGCTTCCAAATGGAGTCCCTTCGAGCACCGGCTATTCTCCGATGTGAATTTATTGTTGCGTCATTCCTAAGCTGCTGAAGCCGCAGTCTTTCCTCGCCACCTTTTCGCTTGACACTCACGTTACGTGATCCCGGACAATGAGAAACGGCATGAGGCAAAAGTCGATGACTTACACCGTCAAACAATTGGCTGTGATGTCGGGCGTCACCGTGAGGACACTTCATTTTTACGATGAAATGGCGCTGTTGAAGCCCGCCTACACTGCGGCGAACGGCTACAGAATCTACGAAGAGCCCCAACTACTGATGCTCCAGCAAATCCTCTTTTACCGGGAGCTGGGCTTCGAGCTGAAGCGCATCAACGAAATCCTGAGCCGCCCAAAATTCCAAAAGATCGCCGCTCTCAAGTCGCACCGGCAGGTTCTCGAAAAGAACGTCACGCGGACCCGCACGCTGATTGAGACCATCGACAAAACCATCGGCCACTTGAAAGGAACAAAGAAGATGAAGAGTGAGGAACTGTTTTTGGGCTTCCGAATCGGCGTAGGAGAAGACCGGTTCAATGATGGGTTCAACCGCTACGGCACGACTGTTGATTGCAAGGTGTCGGGAAAGGACACCGGTGGCGCAATGTGTGTTTTGGAGGTGAGCAACACCGGATGGCCGCGCCACGTCAACCGGGACCAGGACGAATGGATTTACGTGGTTGACGGCGAGGTGGAGTTGGAGATTGGCGAGAAGCGATTCCGCCTCGGACCTCATGAATCCATGTTCATTCCACGCAATATAGAGCACGCCTGGGGAGGCACACCGGCCAAGATCATCAATACCTACCAACCAGCCGGCAAAATCGAAGAGTTTTTTCATGTGCTCGCCAAATTCAACGACCTGCCGACGCGCGAACAGGCGCTTGAGAGAAGCTACACCGCCGAACAGAAAGATGGATTGAAGCGCGTGTTCGAGGCCCACGGCATGATCGTGACTGGCCTACCCCGCGGCGTTCATTCGAATGAAAAGTAGGAGAAGACAATTCTCCATTTACGGAAAATCGTGTCTTAACTGGCTGTCTCAAAAATCGGGATAATGCGGCCCCAAACATCTCCAGTGGCCGTGCTGGTATCGCGGAAAATTTCCGCTACCTTGATAGAAGCTCCGGCAAGTGCGGCTCACAGGGCTATGGGGATGAACATTCGCTCGATTTTCGACCTGAATCGTCTGACGAAAGGGCAACCATCGATTTTGGTCTTCGTCGCAACGGCATACGCGCAATCTGTGGCGCTCAGCCTCGTGATCGGCCTGACGGGCGGGCATGAAAGCAGATGGATTGGGCTGGGATTTTTATCGATGCTGATTCCAGCGATCTCGGCGCAAATTGCAGAAGCGTCTACGCGAGAAAAACGGGGGTCAGTCGGGTGGCGCGCTTTTCCTCTGCGGTATCTTCCGCTGGCTCTGTTTCTCATGCCCTTTGTGATGCATGCCGCCATGCTGCCGGTCGCGGCCGCTTTGGGCAGACTACAGCGGGTGGACTGGTTGGTGACGGGCGCGGACGGACTGTATCACACTCCGCCTGAGCGCGGCTGGGGCGTGCTGACGCCAGCCGGGCTGGCGGGGCGAGTTGCGCTGAACGCAATCGTTGGAGTGATCGTCGTGTCAGCACTCGCGCTCTTCGAGGAAGTTGGATGGCGCGGGTGGTTGTTGCCACGGCTTATCGACCGCATGAGCAATCGTCGCGCCGTCGTGATCACGTCCGTGGTCTGGGCCCTCTGGCACGTGCCCTATGCGCTATCGGGCATTCAGCATCTCGATGGTGTGCCGGTAGGATGGACGGCATTGGCCGTGCCGCCTGGCATCTTTGGCTCGGGTCTGATCATCGGCTGGTTATGGCTCCGGAGTGAGAGTCTATGGATCGCGGCCATCGCTCATGGCGCGCTGAACAATTGGGGACAATACGTATTCAAATTCGTAGCGGGCGCAGGGCAAAGCAGCGACCTGCTGGTGCTCGGGTCCGGCAGTCTGGCCTTAATCCTTACTGGAACGTTGCTGCTGTTGTTCGAAGATCCGAATCGGAGGCATGCAGCTCCAATCGCTCCAATTTGGTCCGGCGGCTGAATCGCTGGTCTCAGATGACGGCAGGGTGGAGCGATACCGTCTGGTGAATTAGAATGGTATGCGGCAAATAGCTTTTTGCGGTAAAGTGAAACGAAGCTGCCAGAGAACTGAAGGGGAACCGCGAAATGTCGAAGAGCCGAATGCCTGCATGGTTTTCGCTGATCCTATTGGGTGGGGCGCTGCTTGTCGTGGGTATTCCGGGCCTGTTCCTGTACATGAGGGTCACAGCGAAGAAAGTCCACCCCGATTCCCAGGAGATTCCATCCATGATGGAATCCCCGCCTCCAGAAAAGTGGGCCCGAGCTGCGGAGCAGGCCCGCCAGATTGTGCGCACGAAGATGTCCGAGAACAACCTGGCGGGGCTCTCGATCGCCGTCGGTGTCGATGGCGAGATCCTGTGGACGGAGGGTTTTGGGTTTGCGGATATCGAGAACCGCTCACCCGTTACCCCCGGTCACCGGTTTCGAACCGGAACCGCTGCCATCGTACTCACCTCGGCTGCAATTGGCCTGCTGTTGGACGAAGGCCGGTTGAAGTTGGATGACGAGATTCAGAAGTATGTTCCGGATTTTCCGCACAAGCAGTGGCCTGTGACCATCCGTCAGGTGATGGGACAGGTGGCAGGCTTTCCGACGGAAGACCCCGACAATGGCGTCCTGACTTCCAGCCACTGCGAGCGTCCGGCGGATGCCGTGGCGCTTTTCGCGAAAGATTCGCTCCTTTTCCAGCCCGGAACCCAGTTCCGCGATTCGACGTTTGGCTGGGTTCTTCTGAGCGCCGTCGTAGAGGCGGCTGCGCATGCGCCGTTCCTCACATTTTTGAACGAGCGAGTGCTTCGTCCCCTAGGC
Organism: uncultured Solibacteraceae bacterium; assembly: GCA_964608645.1. Taxonomy (GTDB): domain Bacteria; phylum Acidobacteriota; class Terriglobia; order Bryobacterales; family Bryobacteraceae; genus CAZSQK01. The sequence goes on from CAZSQK010000016.1 coordinate 17,224, forward strand.
ATGGCCGACACTTTCAAGGAATCGGTGACGAGCCCGCCAACTGACGCGGCGACCTCGTACAATCCGAGGTTCGCTGCGAAGCCCACTTTCGGCCTGACACCATTGCCCAAATTCGATTATTCCTGCCACGCGGGATCCAACGGGTTCCTGTCCACGCCGTCCGACCTGGTGCGCTTCGGCATGGCGATCAATCGTGGCAAGCTGCTGCGTCCGCCGACGGTTGAGATGCTGCAAACGCCGCAGCGATTGACGTCGGGCGAATTGACGAGCTACGGGTTGGGCTGGGAGCTCAAGACCTTGACACTGGGGGGCAACCAAGTCCAGGCCGCCGGCCACAATGGGCATTTTTGGGTTGAAGAAGTGGCGTCCCTTCTTACGGTCCCCGAACGCGGACTGGCGGTGGCCGTGATGTCCAACGTCTCCTTCGCGGGTACACCGTCGCTAGCAGAGACAATCGCGGAGGCATTCGCGGACCCGGGGAAGAGTCCAGCGGGCAAGTGATGCGGCTCCGGCAGGCTTGACATTACAGACCCAAAGCGTATCGCAAGATCTACGATCGCGCCGCGAGAGAGGGTTCGCCACCGATACACTCGATTACCGCCTGCTCAGACTGTCCGGTACAATGGCGAGATCCTTATGTCCAAGCGCGCGGACGCCTTTGTCTACGTCTTTCACGCGGCTCGACACCACCTATCCCGCCGTTGCGGCGAACAACGCCGGGAGCCATAAATGACGCCGAAGATGAAACCGCTTGCGCTGCCGCATTTGCCCTGGCGGGAGACTCTCTACTGGGTCGCTGCCCCGCTGGCGTGTCTGTGCGTGCACTGGCGGGCGTGGACGGCGTGGTTTCGCGCGGATGATTTTGCCTGGCTCGGTCTCGCTCGCGACGTGCATGGCCTTGGCGATTTCCTGCGCGCCCTCTTCGTTCCGCTCGCCGAGGGGACGGTCCGCCCCTGGAGCGAGCGCCTGTTCTTCATGGTGGGAACCGCCTGGTTCGGCCTCGACCCCATACCGTTTCGCGCCGTCGTGTTCGCGACGCAATTCGCCAACCTGGCGCTCGTCGCCGCGATTGGCGCCCGGTTGACGGGCCGCCGGGAGGCCGGCTTGTATGCGGCGCTCCTATGGCTCGTGCACAGCTCGATGATCGAGCCGATGGGCTGGCTCTCCGCGTATAACCAGGTGCTCGGCGCGCTTTTTCTCCTGCTGGCTTTCTACGCTCTGCTGCGGGGGTGGAGGGCGGCGGAGTGGGCGCTGTTCGTTGCCGGTCTGGGGGCCCACGAAATGAATGTCGTCTACCCCGTGATCGCCGCCGCCTGGCTGGCGCTTCGCGGGGAGCGTCGCGCAGGGAGGCGGACGCTGCCCATGTTGGCAGTCTCGGCTCTCTATGTTGCCGTCCACGCCCGCATCACTCCCCCGCAGCGCACCGGCGAGTACGCCATGCACTTCACCGGATCGATGGTCCGCACCCTGGGGCGGTACTGGAGCTGGTCGGTGGGGCCATCCCTCGGTTGGACGCCGATCCTCCTGCCAGCTTGGGTGATCCCGCTCGGCGTGATCGTCCTGACCGTCGCGCTCGGGGCATTCGCCGTGAGGAAGGGACGCTTCGCGGTCTTCTTCCTCGTCTGGTATGTGGCGGCGATCGCTCCGGTGCTTCCGTTGCGCGATCATCGCATGCAGTATTACGTCTTCGCGCCGATGATCGGCGTCTGCTGGCTGGCCGGTTGGGCGATCGCCGAACATCGCAAGGCGGCTGCGGCGTTCGTGTGTCTCTATCTCCTGATGGTTGTGCCTCGCACGGTCGCGGCTTCGGCATGGAACGCACGACAGTCGCAACGGGCCCGGGCGCTCGTCGAGGGAGTCGCCGCCGCCCGCGAACGTCATCCCGGCAAGGCAATCCTCCTGGACGGTGTCGATCTGGACCTTTTCGCGAATTCCGTCGAGAACCGTCCGTTCCGTCTGTATGGCATCGATCAGGTCTACCTCGCTCCGGGTGGGCCACTCCCGCCCAATCCATTTGTCCTGCCGGCCGAGCTGGTCTACGACGCGCTCGACAATGGCCGGCTGGAAGTTTACGACGTCCGCGGACCGCTGCTGCGAAACATTACGTGGGAATACTCCGGCCGCCCGCGGCAGGCCGCGATTCCCGTCCGCTTGGATGTCGGCGATCCGCTTGCGGAGGGGATGTTGGGACCCGAATGGTATTCGCGCGATGGGGGCCATCGTTGGATGCCCAAGCGCGCCACGCTCCGTATCGGCGCTCCCGCCGTCCCCGGCGCGGGGTTGTATCTGGAAGGACGCTGCGCGGCGGAGCAATTGCCGCAGACGGTGACCGTCTCCGTCAATGGGCGGGCTCTTCCTCCGGCCGTTGCCCGCGACGAACAGTTCCTGCTGGTCTTCCCCCTGCCCGACGACCTTGCCGGCCGCGGCGATATGAGGCTGGTCATCGAGGCGGCGCGGACCGTGCGGCCGAAATCAGACCCGCGGGAACTCGGTCTGGCGTTCGGCGTGATCGAGGTCAAATGAGTCCGGAGCTCACGACGAATACAACGCCGCGACTTCGTAATCCAGGACCCGCGGAATCGTGAATTCGATACTTCCCGCGCCGCCGGTAAAAGGCACATTCCTTTCCGCGCGTAACAACTCGACGCGGGTCACACGCCGCCCCGGCGGGAGGGCCATGCGCACCCTCTGCGCGCCGATCGCATAGAAATCCCGGAGCCATCCCCGGTGCATCGCCGGGTTCGTGTAATTCAGGAGGTGCACGGCAAACCCCGCCTCGGTCTCCCACGCGAAGCTCTCGATCACGCCGTCTCCCTCGATCTTCACCGGGGGATTGCCGCCCGCCACCCAGCGAATCGCATTCCGCAACAACCGCGCCAGGTCGGTATGCCCCGACTTCCACATCGTGCGCTCGACGTCGCCCGGGAAGTACACGAGCCGGCTCTTGCCCTTCTCGCGCATGACGATCGCGGGCTCGGTGGTCCGATCCTGCAGCGGGTACGACAATTCCGGCGGGTACGCCACGAACCCAGGCACCACGGTCAGAAGCGGGCTCTCGACCGCTGCCAGCGGGATCCGATTCTCGGCGCCAGGGATCCAGTTGGTTCCCGCGAAGCCGTCGAGAATCTCATGCTTCCGCTCGATCCGCGCGAGGTATGCGTTCCCGGCCGTGCCGATCGCGTCGCCGGCTTTGCGGATCCCGAAAACGTCCGCCAGCCCGAACTCCGCGCGCTTCTCGTTGCGCTCGTTGTACAGGCTGGTCTCGAAGGTCGCGAGCAGCGAGCCGCCTCCATCCACATAGGCGCGCAACTGGCGGCACTGCCCGTCGCTGAGCAGGGCCGTGTTGGGCAGCAAGAGCGCCGAATATTTCGCGAGGTCCTGCGCCGCCAGCTTGTCCTCATGCACGAAATCGAAGAGGAAGCGCCCTTCGAGGAGCGCGTAATACAAGCCGTCCATATATTCCCGCATCAACGACCCGCGCGGCGGCCGGTAGAAGAGGTGCGTGCGCTGTCCCATCACCACGCCGATCGTGGCGATGGAGCGCTTGTTGACGAAATGTGTGTCGTGCTTCGCCATCCAGTTGAAGTACTTCTGCGCCGGCGCCAGCCAGCGGCGATCTTCGCCCATTCCGTTTTCGCCGCCGATGATGTGATGGTAGGGGACCATCCCCGAGGCCAGGGTCTCGTTGAACCACATCTGCTGTTCCTCGGGCGATTTGTAGACATTGCGCCACCGCGGGACCCCCGTCGACCACGCCGCGGTCACGTTCGTCGCCATCTTGCCCTTCTGCACGGCGCTGCACACGCGCCCCTGCAGCGCGCACCCCCAGATCGGCGTGTCGTCTCCCCCGCGGCCCTGGTTATCGCACTGGAACCACTCGCAGATTTCGCCGAGTTTCACCAGGTCGGCCGTGCTGCGGATGCCGCCGCCGAGATTGGCGAAGTAGAAATTGGACGCCTGCTTCTCTTTCGCGATCGAGTCGTACAGCTTCCAAAGATACACGGTGCGCTCGTTGAACTTTTCCCAATACGCGATGGTCCCAGGCGGCGGCAGCTTCCGGCACTGCTCGCAATGGCAGACCGGCAGCGACCCGAGCGGCGGCCATGCATTGGTGAACAGCCCGTCGATGTCGTACATCGAATTCACTTCCCGCATGATCGCCGGCATGTAATCGGTCATGTACGTCGTGAACATGCACGTGCGGAACAGCCGCGGGTCCTCGGTGTGGTGGATGGCGTTGCCCTGCGCGTCTCGCTGGAACCACTCCGGATGGGCCTGGACTGCGTCTTCCCAATTGAGATCCGGGCTCATACGGGCGATCACGCGGATGCCGCGCTTCTTGGCGGCGGCGCAACACTCGCCGAAGAAGTCGCGGCTGCCGAGGAACTTTCCTTTCCGATGGAACGGCACCTTGGTTTGATAGAACGCGAGAATGCCCGTGACGCTGACGGGCACGGCGTCGACCTTGAGGCTCGCCCAATAGTCCGCCCACTGTTCGACGTCGAGCACCGCCGGATCGTGCTCGGTCATATTGGTCTGTCCGACCCGGCGGATCTTTCTCTGCCACGGCACGGCAGGCTCGGCCGCCATCAGCGCAGTAGCCAGCACGGCGGCGGGCGCTGCGACAAACTCGCGTCGATTCCAGTCCATGCGTCAATGGTATGCCGTGGCGGCGCCGGATTCATCCCGAAAGCGGCTGTGGCGTACAATCTACCAATGCCCCCTCTCAGCCGCCGCGGCTTCTCCGCGATCGTCGCCGGCGGTCTTTCGGTTCCCGCGCACGCCGCCGGGGCCACGATCGACGATACTCTGCGCGATGGAATCGCGCAGCGCAAGATCCCCGCGGCTGTCGGGATGGTCGCGAACGCGAAGAAGCCGCTCTATACCGGCGCCTTTGGCACGCGCGACGCGTCGGGAGTCCCGGTGCAGGCCGATTCGATTTTCGCGATCGCGTCCATGACCAAGCCCGTTACGACGGTGGCTGTGCTCCAACTCGTCGAGCAGGGCAAAGTGAAGCTCGACGATCCGGTCGCGCCACTACTCCCGCAAGTCGGGGCGCTGCAGGTGTTCGATGGCTTCGATGCCGCCGGCAAGCCGGTCCTGCGGCCTCCCAAGACGCCGGTCACTCTCAAACACCTGCTCACGCATACGTCGGGGCTCTGTTACGACATCTGGGACCAGAAGGCGTTCGAGTACAGCCAGCGCGGCGGCGCCGCGGCGGCCGCCGGAACGCCGCCGCTCATGTTCGATCCGGGGACGCGGTGGCAATACGGAACCGGCATCGATTGGGCCGGCAGGCTCGTGGAGCGCGTCAGCGGCATCAGTCTGGAAGAGTATTTTCAGACGAAGATTCTACGGCCGCTCGAAATGCCCGACACCAGTTACATCGCGCCCGAGGGCAAGTTCGAACGGGTGGTCACGGGCTATCAGCGCCAACCGGATGGCTCGCTCAAACCGAATCTCCGCCGCCAGCCCTCGCCGCCCACACAATTCAACGGGGGAGGCGGACTCTATTCCACCGCCGCCGATTACGTCCGCTTCATGCAGATGATTCTCGGGCGGGGCCGCGGGGTCAACGGCGCTCAAATCCTGCAGCCGGCCACCGTGGCCACGATGGAGGTGAATCAGATCGGCGGCGCCACGGCGGGAAAAATGAAGAGCTACAACGCCGACCGGTCCAGCGACGTCGATATGCAGCCCGGCGCCGCCGAAAAATGGGGACTCGGATTCCTCATCAATACCTCGCCCTACGAGGGTGGCCGCTCGGCCGGCAGCCTCGCCTGGGCGGGCATCAGCAACACCTATTTCTGGATCGATCCGAAGCGCTCCCTGTGCGCCGTGCTGCTGATGCAATTCCTGCCATTCGTCGACAAACAAGCGATGGGGCTGCTCGGCGACTTCGAACGCGCCGTCTACCGCAACGTGAGGTAGCGCTACTGGGCGCCGCGCTTGCCGGTCTGAAAATCGTCCCACTGCGCGAATGCCTTCATCTGGACGTCGAGTTTCGTGCCGGTCACCAGTTTCCGGACCTCCTCGGGTGTCTGCCGCCTCCCGAAGCGTTCCGGATTCTCCGCCAGCCACCAGACAAGGCTCGCGGCGATCGCGGTATTCGCCTTCAATTCGCGTCCGTTGATCTTGTCGAATGTGTCGGACTCGGCATGATAATTCGGCAAATACGGCGTGGCGTCCTGATTCGCCACGAGGTTCGGCACTCCGGACAGCAGGAAATCGAGGTTGTCCGTGCCGTCGATGGCGTCCGGCGGATTCTCGTTCAGCTCGAAGCCCGAAAGGCCGGAGAGCGCCTTCTCGAGCGGCTGGCGCAGATCCTCGCGGCCGTTCAAGAAGAACCCGGTGGTGCGGCCCGTGCCGATATCGAAAACCACCGCGGCGTTGTGCCGGTCCATCTCCTTCGCGTGCCGCAGCACGTACCCCGCCGAGCCCCACATCCCCTGTTCCTCGCCGGTGAACAGGACGAATCGGATGGTGCGCAGCGGCTTGAGCTGCAGGTCGTGAATCGCGCGCGCCGCGTCGATCACCAGAGCGGCGTTGGCGCCGTTGTCGTCGGCGCCGGTTCCAAGGTCCCAGGAATCGAGGTGGGCGCCGAGCAGCACCACCTCGTCGGGCCGTTCCCGTCCGCGGATGTCCGCTACCACATTGCGGGACTCGAAGGCGCCGCCGGTGGCGCTCTCCAGGCGCAGCCGCATCCGCACCTCCCCCTGCGAGGCCAGCCGCAACAGCCGCGCCGCATGCTCGCGGGAAACCACGGCCGTGGGCGGGGCGAGGGCTTCGTTGGCCATTGCCGCCGGGTGGCGGTAGAGCAGGCCGCGAGGCCGCGTCGATTGCAGCAGGAGGGCCGCCACCTGCGCCTTCCGCGCCGCCTCGATCAGCGCGGGACCTTTCATATACTCCGCGAAGAGATCGTCGAGCGACTTCATCTCGCGCGTCGAAATCAGCGCGATGGCCCCCTTCGCCTTGCCGCCGAGCTTAGCGAAGTCCTCGGCGGCGCCTTCGCCGGCATCGACTAGGGGCGCTTCCACGACGCCGTTGGTCGCCGCACTGTAGGGCGCCGCCGCCAGCCGCACCGCAAACTGCTCCGGCGCGAGGCATTCCGCGGCGGTTGCCCCGGCGGCCCATTTTCGCGGGACCGTGAAACCCTCGGTAGCGACGCGATCGACTCGAATCGCTTTGAATTTCGCGACGCCCCATTCGATAGCGCGCTCGCACGCCGGAGAGCCGGTCGGACGGCCGCCGATCCGGTCGCACAATTCGGCCAGATCCTGCAGCAGCGGCGTGGGCCCGAGCGTGCGGCCTACGATCCGCTGCTGCACATCGTCGCCCCCGCGGCAGAGAAGCGCCGCCGCCGCGAGAGCCAGCGGGAGAACCCGATGTTTGATCATCTACGGAAGTATATACGAGGATTCCCGCCAGCCGGATTTCGCGCCCTACTTGGCCTTGGAGATCTCGTCGTAGGCGTCCTTGATCTGGCGCTGCAGGCTCCTGCCGACCCATGTGGACACCGAGTCCGGGAGTTTCACCGACGCCTGCAACTCCTCGACCTTCTTGCCCTGGTCCGCGCCAGCCTTCACTGCCTTGTGCAACTCCGTCATGAACAGCGCCTGCCCGTCGATCAGGTCATGCGTCGACGGCTGCCCATGGCCCGGCAGCACGTGTCGAACCTTCAGCTTGCCGGCGGCTTGCAGGACCGAAGGCCAGTTCCCGATATGGGCATCCATAGTGGCGTTGTACGGCCCGTTCACGACGGCGTCGCCCGTGCACAGGACTTGTTCCTTGGGCAGGTACACGAAGCCGTCGCCGCGGGTGTGCGCCCATCCGAAGTGCCGGAATTCGACCTTGCGCGAGCCGTCGTTCAGCACGAACAGCGTCTCGTTGATGTCCTTCTTCGGCGGCTCGGGACCGTCGCGCTTCAACTCCGCGACGTCGGTCCGTGTCTTTGCGGTGTCGACCCAACGCGCCGGTTCGAGCCGTTTCAGCTCTTCGCCGACTCCCGCGAACGCCAGCGTGGTCGCGCCCGCCTGGGTCCAGATCGGATTGCCGTACAAGTGGTCGCCGTGATGGTGCGTGTCAAAGACATATTTTACGGGCTTCGATGAGACCCGCCTGGCGTCCGCCATCGCGCCCCGCGCGCCACTGGGGAAGTTGGCATCGACGACGATCAGATAATCCTTCATCTCGATGATGATGTTGTTGCAGTGCCCCTGGTCCATATCGCCCTCGCGGAACCAGACGCCGGGAGCGATGAGGCGGACCGTTTCCGGGTTGGCGTCGGACCGCGCGACGAACAGCGCCAGGCCCCCGAGCGTCGCAAACAGCAGCAGCATCAGCGGGCGAAGATGCTTCATGGACTTCCCTCCTTCCGCACTACTCTACACCCGTTTGCCATCCCGGAGCGGGAGAATTCCATTGTGATGAGCTGTACAGTCAGGGGGTTGAATTGTGAAAAACGCTGTAATAAATAGGTTAGAATTCGGCTGAATGACCGATACGGCCCTGCCCACCAGTAAGAAAATTGTCCTTGTCGCCGACGACGAAGGAGCGATCGTGCGCATGGCGACCGCCACCCTTTCCGGCGCCGGGTATGACGCGCTCGTGGTCACCAACGGCGTCGATGGTCTACAGTTATACCGCGAATACCACGACCAGATCTGCCTCGTGCTTTCCGATGTCGTGATGCCCGAAGGCGGCGGCCTGGAGATGGCGCAAAAGATCCTGGAATTCGATCCGAACGCGAAAATTCTTTTCATGTCGGGATATTCCGATGCGGTATTGGAAGTGCACGCGCAAAAGAAATTTCCCTTCATTCGGAAACCATTTCTTCCCGCCGATCTGATTCGCAAAATCGCCGAGGTCGTCGGCAAGGCCAACGAGTCGTGCGCCGGCGCCGGCGGGGGCATGTAGCATTCCGGCAAAAGCTTTCTCCGTTACAATGGTAGCTTCGAGGCCCGGGTCTGCCCTCGCGATCCACGGAACTCCGGCCGGGCGGCGCTCGTAAGGCCTAAGGAGAGTTTCCTAACCTATGACAGCCACAACCGGCCCCGAACTGGGGCAACTACACGCGCTGCTGGCGGAGCGGGGATACGAGGTTTCCGAAACAGCGCCCGATTCGTTGAAAATCACCGAGGTCGACAGCGGCGTCTCCCTGCGGGCAGTGCTTTCGGGGCAGATCGTTTATTTCTCGTTGACCTGCACCGTGGTGCCGCGGGCCGCCATCACCGCCGACGTGATGGCGAAAATGCTGGCCTCCGATAATGGCATCTCCACCTCGTATTTCCAGCTCTATGAACTGGCGGACGGGAAGGTCGCCGTCACGCTCAACAACTTCTGCAAACTCCAGGATATGGGAGCCGACGACGAAGACGACGTTCTCTCGTGCGTCCACTTCCTCCTGGTGGATGTGATGACCGCGCGGGCCCTCGTCGGCCACCTTGGTGAGTAACGGAGAACACATATGGCATTCTTATCCGAGATTTTTGGCCGTGTCGGCCGCGTAGCGCGCGGCCAGGCGAATTCGGGCGTCGACGCGCTGGAGGACGCCACCTTCGAGTCCACGGTGAAGCAAACCGTGGCCGATATGAAGTCGGAGTTGAACAAGGTGGTGATGGCTTCTGCCTCCGCCATGAGCAACTACAACCGCCTGGACGCCGAGTATCAGAAATACGTCCGGCAGTCGCAGGAGTGGAAGGACCGGGCCGGGCAGGCGCTCGACGCGGGCAACGAGGACCTCGCCAAGAAGGCGCTGGCCAAGAAGTCCGAATCCGACCGTCAGGTCGCCTCCATGCAACAGGCGGTCACCAGCGCGCAGCAAACCAGCGACAAGCTGAAGCAGCAGGTGCTGGAGCTGAAGCGCAAGATCGACGAAGGCGAGCGCACGGCCACCACGCTGGTGGCGCGCAAGAACGCCGCCACGGCCCAGCGGAAGGTCGCCGAAGCCATGTCCGGCGTGGGCAACGCCGATAACGCCTTCTCGCAGCTCAATCGCTTCGAACAGACCGTCGCCAAGGAAGAGGCCACCGCCAAGGCCTTCGACCAGCTCGCCTCGGTGGGCAAGGACGACGATCTCGAGGCGCAATTCGCCCAACTCGGAGGCCACAGCGTGGATGCCGAGCTCGAAGCGCTGAAAGCGGAGCGGCGCAAACCGGCGCCCCCGACCATGCCGCGCGAACTGGCGGCCCCCAGCACCACCATCACCATGGACAAGGCCGGCGAAAAGGCAAACGCGTAAGGTGGGGCGGGCCCCTGCGCCCGCCTATCCGATATGCTCACGATTACCATCGAAGTCGTTCTGGGCATTCTCTTCGCCCTCGTTCTCATGAATCTCTTCAAACGACATTCCACGCCTCAGCCATCGGCGCCCCAACCCGATCTGGCCAACCTGAAACCCATCGACGCCCGCACCGGCGATTCCATTTCGATCTCCGGCGCGGGCGACGATATGACCGATCTCGATTTCACGGCCGACCGCACTGCCTGGTATCAGGCCGGCGGCCGCAACTGGTTCGAAGTCAGCGGCCCCTATCGGGAGCGCCGCGTCGCCATGCGCGTCACCAACGAAGACGAGATCGAAGTGACGCTCCACAACGACCCGCGGAAGCTCTCTCTCGGGGATCTCGGGCTCAGCGAAGACGACCTGGCGGAGATCGACCAGCGCCAGAATACGGCCGATTCCTTCGAGTTCGAGAATGTTCTGTGGCTCTATCGCCAGAGCGCCGACGCCACCGCCAAGCGCGACGATCAGCCGCAACCTTCGGGCTTTTATTACTGGGAGTTCCAGGAACAGAACGGCAAACGCCTGATCGCCATTCGCAAACCCCAGGGGGAGCCGTTCGCGGTGACGATGTATACCGGGATCCCGGTGGGAGACGTGACCGTCTACAGGCGGTAATCCGATGCAACGCCCATTTTTGACTTTGGCCGCCGCGATTCTCGGGACGGGACTCGTGGTGACGCCGTTCCTCGGGCTCGACGGCCTGCCGCGCGACATGCGCCGGCAGATCGCCAACGAGCGCAGCGCCCTGGCCGACACGCAAAATCAGATCGGCAAGGCCCAGGAGGAGGTCAAGCACGACCTGCAGGCCGAGCCCGATCTGTTCCGCTCGATTCCGTCGAGCTTCCAGTGGTCCGCCGGGCTCGCCGCGGCCGCCACGGACCTGCAAACCGCCTCCCGGGACATGGAGCAGCTCTCGGCGCTCGACAAACGAAACCGGCGCGAGGATCGCGACCGGGCGGCTGCCCTCCTGTCGCAGGAACGAGCCGCCCGCAATGCGGCCCTCAACCACGCCACGGCGATCCGGAAGGAAGCCGGCCACTGGGTCGAGCTGAAGAAGAAGCTGCCGCAGGAGATGCGGCAGATGGAGCAGGATTATCAGACGCTCCGCGGTTTCGATCTCGCCTCCGTGACTGCGGCCGTGCAGAAGGCCGAAGGCGACTGGCCGGGGAAGCGCGCCGATCTCGATTCGCGCCTCGAGGGTCTGCGGCAGACCGTCGCGAACGACGATGCGCTGTGGCAGTCGACCGCCGCCGCGCGCCGCGAAGCCTCGGCCGGAAATCTCGCCGGGCTGGATGTGGGCGCGCTGCTGACGGCCGCCGAGAAGCTGCACGCCGATGCCGCCGCGCTGCCGCAGAAAGGGTCGGAGCTGCAGGGGCTCACCGCGCAGCTCAATCGCTCCTGGGACAAGATCCTGGTCGACATGGAGACCCGCGGCAGCGGCTCCAACAAATCGTACAACCAGAAAATCCGCACCGTCACCGTGCCCAAGGACGGGCAGGCGGCCTCCGAGGAGAAATGGGTCGAAGTCTCGCAGTCGAAGTTCGACGCGATGAAGAGCGACCTCGGCATGGCGGTCGAGCACAAGCCGCTGGGCAAGTTCGACATGGAAGCGGAGCGCACCTCGCAGCCGGCGGGCTTTGCCTACATGGCGCCACCCTCGCAGCTCCGCAATCAATACGGGTATTGGGACAACAGCGGCGGCCACAGTTTCTGGGTGTGGTACGGCCAATACTCGCTGATGCGCGATCTGCTGTTCAACCACCGGTATATTCCCCTCGACCGCGGGCAGTGGGACGAATACCGCACCTACCAATCGCGCGGCCAGACGTACTATGGGCGGGATTATGGCACGCAGGGGCAGGCCACGCGTGAGCGGTACTCCGGCAGCAGCTATGCGCAGGGCGGCGGCTTCCGCGATTCCAAGTACGCCAGCACGCCTGGCGGATATCGGGACTCGAAGTACGCGACGCCCGGCGGCAACAGCGCGCCCAAGCGTTTCGGCAGCAAGCCGGACGCCGCACCGAGCTATCGGCCGTCCGCGCCGCGCCCCTCGCCGCGCCCGTCGATACCTCGTTCCATGCCGTCCGGCCGCCGTTTCGGCAGACGATGAATCGCGCCGTATTTCTGCTCCCCGGTCTCTTGTTCGCGCAAGGCACGTGGAAAGTGCCGCAACCCTTCGCCGCGGCGGGCTACCGCAGGGAGACTCTCCCTGAGGGCGTCCGGCTTTCCGGCCCCGGCCCCGCAGGAGCTTTGACAGAGACCCTCGACGCGAAGCCGTATCGCGGTCTCCCCGTGCGGTTGCGCGCCACGATCCGCGTGGAACAGGGCGCCCGGGCCCAACTGCAGCTCCGCATCGACCGCCCCGGCGGCGTCCTCGGTTTCTTCGACAATATGGGGGACCGCCCCATTACGTCGACCGAATGGAAGACTTACGAAGTGGAGGGCGAGGTCGCGCCCGATGCGGTAAGCGTCGAGGCCGGCGTGCTGTCCTCCGGCAGCGATGCGGTGTGGATTAAGGACGTGTCGCTCGAGACCATGGCGCCCGGCCCTACCGCGGTCCGCGAAGCCCTGCGAGCCAACTACGTGCTGGTCGATGCCGCGTACGCCGCCGGCGACACGGCGGCCATTGCCGCTTTGGCGGTCCCCGATGCCGCAATCGTGCTGTCCGGCGGCCCGCTCCCGTTGACGAAGGTTCTGGCAGTGATGGCGGGCCGGAAGCTCCATTCCCGCTCCGAAGTGACCGCGGTGCTAGTGGACGGCCCGGAGGCGACAGTCTGGGTCAATAATGAGTCCGCCGGCGCGGCGGAGGCTGTCTTTTCCACCAGCCGCGACGTTTGGGTAGAGACCGATGGCGGCTGGAAACTGAAACGATCGACGCTCATCGCGACCCGTCCCGCCACACCCCAGGAGGTGCTCGCCGACATTCCGTCGCGCGCCGCCTGGCCGAAATGGCAGGGTGTCCGCATCATCGTCTGCGATTGCCGGAGTGCGCTCTCGATTCCCGGATTTCCCGCCGTTTCGGCCGAAGTGGACGCGCGGGCGGCGGGCGATCGCGCCGTGGCCTACCTCAAGGAATACGCGCCCGAGGAAGCGGGGCCCGCCGCATTGGCGCTCCAGGACACGGATGCCGCGCGCCTGGCCGCCACGGTCCGCGCCTTCGACCGCCATCGGGCGAGCACCCCGGCATGGCTGAACGCGCGGCATGACGCGCTGATTGCATATCAGGCTGCAACCGGCTGGAATGGGGAGAAACTGGCCGCGCACATCATCTGGCTCGCGTCGGAGGCCCATCCGGACGAGAAGTTCCTGGTGGTCGCGCCGCCCGCTGTTCTGCCAGCCCTACGGCTACGCTATGGTAAGCAGGTATATGCGATCGGCGGAATCCCGCGCGAGCTACTCGGGGGCGGTTATTTCATCGATATCGCGGCCGTCCCGCCGGGCACTCCGCTCGGGCGTTGGCTGGCGGCGCAGAAGTTCCCGTTTGACGGATTAGTCGGGGAATAGGTAAATTCCTGACGAAACCGGACGATTCATCACGCTCCGGAATCATCTTTGTATAGGCAATAACACTTTCGGGGGTTTGCTCCTGGCCATCCGGTAAGTCACCGATGCTACTATCCAGCAGGAACGCGAGTTGGTGGTTGGGCGCGGAGGGGCGCCAGGATGCTGGCAACGGCTCAGGATCGAGCGTTACACGACCGGCCTCCAGCCCTCGGCGCCGTGGAGATTCTGTGGATCACCGCGGGGCTTGGATGCGACGGCGACACCATCTCCGCGACCGCCGCCACCCAGCCGAGCCTCGAAGATCTGATCCTCGGCGCCATACCGCTGGTGCCCAGGGTAATCCTGCATAATCCGGTCTTATCCAAGGAAAGCGGCGACGAGTTTCTAAAGGTCTTTCACCGCGCGGCCAGTGAGGGACTCGATCGGCCGTTCATTCTGGTGCTCGAAGGGTCCGTCCCCGACGAGAAGAACAAGGACGAAGGCTATTGGGCCGCTCTCGGCACGGACCCCGTCACGAGCCAGCCGATCACCACCTGCGAGTGGATCGACCGATTAGCCCCGAACGCCTGGGCCGTAGTGGCCGCGGGAACCTGTTCCGCGTACGGCGGGATTCACGCGATGGCCGGCAATCCGACGGGTTGCATGGGCTTGCCCGACTACCTAGGCTGGAACTGGAAATCCAAAGCCGGCATTCCGATCGTGTGCATCCCGGGATGTCCCACCCAGCCGGACAACCTGACCCAGGTGCTGCTCTATCTTCTTTACCAAGCCGTGGGGCGCGCCCCGATGATCCCGCTCGACGAAGTTCTGCGCCCGGTCTGGCTGTTCAGCGAGACCCTGCACCAGTGCTGCGACCGCGGCGGCTATTACGAACAAGGCGAGTTTGCGGCGTCGTATGGCGAGCGGCAGTGCATCGTCAAGCTGGGCTGTTGGGGGCCTGTCGTGCAGTGCAATGTGGGAAAGCGCGGGTGGATCAACGGCATCGGCGGATGCCCCAACGTGGGCGGGATCTGCATCGGCTGCACCATGCCGAGCTTTCCCGACCGCTTCATGCCGTTCATGGATCAACCTCCGGGGTCCATGTTGTCGTCGCATGCATTAGCGACCTATGGGATGGCGGTGCGCGCCTTGCGCAAGTTCACCCTGTCGAACTTCAACCGCGAGCCCGAATGGCGGCGTCGCCCCGCCGGGAACGATTCCGCCGGCGATGTTCCGCATAGAAGGCCAAATGGACCCGAATGAAACACTGAGCCCCGCCGACGCCGAAGCCGCGCTTCGCGACTTGGCCCAGGCTTTTCTTCCCGCTCTTCTTGACGGTTTGGAAAGCGCCGGCCAGGGACAACCTTCCAGTGACGACGCCCCCGACCCGGAACTGCGCTACCGCCTGCTCCTGGACCAGATCCCGGCCGTCGTCTTCATGGCGCCTCTCGACCACGGAATCGGCCAGTCCTACGTCAGCCGTTCCATCGAGCACATCCTCGGCTACACGCAGGAGGAGTGGCTGGAAGATCCTTTGCGGTGGTACCAGCGGATTCACCCGGAAGACCGGGACCGCTGGAGCTCCGAGGCCGCAAACCTGCTGGTTTCCGGCGGGCCACTGCGGTCCGTTTACCGGGTCCTGGCGCGGGACGGACGGGTGATCTGGTTCCAGTGCGATGCGAAGATGGTCCGGCGCGACGACGGCCGTCCCTGGTTCATCCATGGGATCGGCTTCGACATCACCGAACTCAAGCATGCGGAGGCGAC
Source organism: uncultured Solibacteraceae bacterium (assembly GCA_964608645.1). Classification (GTDB taxonomy): domain Bacteria; phylum Acidobacteriota; class Terriglobia; order Bryobacterales; family Bryobacteraceae; genus CAZSQK01. Next base: position 32,759 of record CAZSQK010000016.1, read on the forward strand.
CATGCGCGAGGCGAGAGACCTGGCGGAAGCCGCCAATCGGGCTAAAAGCCAGTTCCTCGCGAACATGAGCCACGAGATTCGCACGCCGATGAACGGCATCATGGGAATGACCGAACTGGCTTTGGGCGCCCCGCTCACCGCCGAGGTTCGAGACTGCCTGCAGACGATCAAGTTCTCCTCGGAGGCGCTGCTGAGCGTCGTCGATGACATCCTCGATTTCTCGAAGATCGAGGCCCACAAACTGGGACTCGTCAACGCTCCCTTCGACGCGGTGGAGTGCGTCAACGGCGTCATTCGGGTGTTGGCCCTCGCCGCCCGCAGCAAGGGGGTCCGGCTCGTATTGGAGACGTCCCTGCCGCTTCCCACGATCGTGGGCGATGCCGTTCGGCTGCGCCAGATCCTGCTGAACCTGGCCAGCAATGCCATCAAGTTCACGGATCACGGCGAAGTCCGGGTCGCGCTCTCCATCGACGAGCAGACGGAAGACTCGGCGGTGCTGCATTTTCTCGTGCGCGACACCGGAATCGGAATACCCGCGGATAAGCAGCAGATGATCTTCGAGGCATTTTCCCAGGCGGATTTGTCCGCCAGCCGAAAATATGGCGGCGCCGGGCTCGGGCTCACGATCTCCGCGCGCCTCGTGGAAATGATGGGCGGGCGCATCTGGGTCCACAGCGAACCCGGCGGCGGCAGCGAGTTTCACTTCACCGTCCGCATGGGCATCGTGGAAGGCAACCATACGGCGGTCCAGGCGGCCGGCGCGGGAGCCCGGTTCGAGCCTCCGCCGGCGCCGGTTGCCCCGCCGCGGCCGCAGGCGGCTCCCGCCGCGAAGGACTGCAGGCTGCGGGTGCTCCTCGCCGAGGATAACCTGGTCAACCAGAAAGTGGCGACGCGGCTGCTGGAGAAGAGCGGCTATGAGGTCACCGTCGCGGGAAACGGCCTGGAGGCTCTCGAAGCCCTGGAGACCGCCGGATGGCAGAGTTTCGACGTCGTGCTCATGGACGTCCAGATGCCGGATATGGACGGCTTCGCGGCGACCGACGCCATCCGCCTGCATGAACGGGCTCACGGCGGGCACTTGCCCATCGTTGCGCTGACCGCCCATGCCATGGCGGGAGACCGCGAGCGCTGCCTCGACGCCGGAATGGATGGCTACGTGGCCAAACCCATCCAGCTCGCCAGCGTGCGGGCCGAGATCGAAGCGGTCCTGAGACTGGGCTGACGATCGCGCCCCGCTAAGTCCTCACTGCCCTTTCACCACCTGGACGGCCCCGAACTTCTTCAGCACCTCGCCGATCTTCGAGGCGTCCCCTACCACGACGATCGCCGCCTGATCCGGCGCCACGTACTTCTTCGCCGCCGCCTGAATCTGCCCCGGCTCGACGGAGCGCACGCGCGTCACGTACGTCTCCAGATAGTCCTTCGGCAGCCCCAGGGTGTGCATCGTGTTCAACTGGTTGGCGACGCCGTCCTGCGTCTCCAGCCGCAGCAGGTACAACCCGGCGATGTAGTTCTTGATATTGGTCAGTTCGGCATTCGCCACCGGCTCCTTCGCCATCTGGTCCAGTTCGCCGACTACGGCCTTCAGCGCCGGCTCCAGGACATCGTTGCGCACCTGCGTGACCGCCTGAAAATCGCCGGATTCGCGCTGGGTGTCATACTCGCTATGCGCGTCGTAGGCGAACCCTTCCTTCTCGCGGATATCGCGGAACATGCGCGAATTCGTGCCCCCGCCGAGGATGGCGTTGCCGACCACCATCGGGAAGAACTCGGAGCTCAACCGCGTCGGCGCGAGACGTCCGACGTGGATATCCGCCTGCACGGACCCGGGACGATCCACCAGCACGATCTGCCGCTTCGGGGCGGGGAAGTCCATCTTCGGCGCCGGCGGCAGCGGCTTCTGCGCCCAGGAGCCGAACTGCGCCGTCACCGTCTTCAGGAGCTCGTCGCGCGCCGGCAGTTTGCCGACGATCAGCAGGGTCGCGTTGTTCGGCACGAGGCGCGCGTCGCGGAAGGCCGCCAGCGCTTTCCCGTCGAGTTTTTGAATCGAGGCTTGCGTCGGAGCGATGTGGCTGTACGGCGACGATCCATAGACCAGTTCCGCCATCTTCTCATCGGCCAGAAAAGCGGGCTCACTGCGTTGCGACAGCAGGTTTTGGATGCGGTTCTGCTTATACAGGTCGACCTCATCCTGCGGGAAGCTGGCATTGCGCGTGACATCGGCGAGGATTGTCAGCAGGGGCGTCAGATTCTCCGCCAGCGCGCTGCCGGAAATCGTCAGCGCGTCCGCCCCCGCCGCGCCGCCCAACGTTCCGCCGAGACTGTCTGTCTCTTCCGAAATCTGCCGTGCGGTGCGGGTCTTCGTGCCTTCGGTGAGCAGCGACGCGACGGCCTCCGCGAGACCCGGCGCGTCCTTGGGATCGAACTTGGAGCCCGCCTGGAAATTCAGCCGCACCGTCGCCAGCGGAAATCGCGCGTCCTCTACCAGCACGATGCCGAGCCCGTTCGGCAGTTTCGACTCGAAAACCGGCGGCAGTTTGTACGCCGGAATCGGCGGCGATTGCGGCGGCTTGGTCCGATCTACCGTCTGCGCGGCCAGTGCGAGGGCGGCCATGCCCATCGAGAGCAACGTTCTCCGGATCATCACTGCCCCTCCTTCTTTCCGCCGGCGGCGGGCGCGGGCTGAATCACCAGCACCGCCCGCTTCCCCGCCACGAGATACTTCTTCGCGGCCGCCTGCACTTGCGCCGGCGTCACTGCCAGCATTTTGTCCAATTCCGTATTCACCAGGGAAGGATCCCCGTCGGCGACCGTGTACTGCGCCAGCGCCTTCGCCCGCGTCAGCGAGGTCTGCAGCTCGCGGATGCGGGACGCCCGGAGCTGCGTCTTGATGCGCTCCAGCTCCTTGGAATCGATCGGTTGATCCTGCAGCTTGCCGATCTCGTCCTGCACCTGCCCGACGATCTGCTCGGCCGTGAAGTTCGGCTTGTGCAGGAGGAACATCGCGTACGGCTCGGGGTCGCGGAAATCGAGTGTGCTGGCGAAGGGCCACCCGAGGTTGGCTTCGTACTGCACCACGGATTGTTTGCCCTTGACCAGATCCTGCCGCAGCCGCGCGCTGTCGCCCAGCGTGAGAATGGCGTCGATCATGTTCAACGCGTAGTAATCCGCCGACCGCCGCTTCGGTCCCGGATATCCGATGATGACGCCGGGCACCTGCGCCAGCGGATCCTTATAGACGCGCGTTTCGCCCTTGAAATCGGCCGGCTCCGTCATATCGGGCCGCTTCGCTTTGGCCTGCGACGGAATGTCGCCGAAATAGGTCTCCACCAGCTTCTTCGTCTCGGGAATCTGCAGGTCTCCCACGATCACCAGCACCGCGTTGTCCGGCGCATAATACGTTTTGAAGAACTTCGAAACGTCCGCGACGGTGGAGGCGTTCAGATCTTCGAACGACCCGATCAGCGAGTGCGAGCTCTGCCAGTTCTTGTACATCAGGGTCGGCCAGACGTCGACGATCGCCGTGGCGTAGGGCTGATTGTCGAAGCTGAGCCTGCGCTCCTGTTTGACGGCCTCCTTTTGGTTCTTGAGGTTTTCGTCGTTGATGGCGAGGCTGCGCATCCGGTCGGACTCGAGCCAAAGCGCCGTCGCCAGCTTGTTCGACGGCAATACCTCGAAGTAATCCGTGAAGTCGGGATGCGTCGAGCCGTTCATCACGCCGCCATTGGATTCGATGGTGGCGAAGTGCATGCCCTTCGGCACATTCGCCGACCCTTCGAACATCATGTGCTCGAACAGGTGGGCGAACCCGGTGCGCCCTTTTTCTTCGGAGCGCGATCCGACGTCGTAGATCATGTAGACGGTGACGACCGGCGCCGCGTTGTCCTGCGAGAGGACCACGCGAAGCCCGTTCTTGAGATCGTATTTCTCAATCGGAACGGTCACCTCGGCGCCTCGCGCGAGGAAAGCGCCGCAAAGCAATGTGCAGGCAAGAAGCTTGTTCATGAGTGACTTCCAGCTTCTATTGTAGGCGCTTCCGTCCGTGAGATAATCGCTCGCATGACCGTAAGAACCACGCTGTTCGGCATTCTCGCGGCCTGCGCCGCGGCGGCCGCGCAGCCCCCGCAAGGAGGACGCGGAGGCGGACCGCCCGAAATCCGCGGCGGCACGCAGCTCGATCTCGACGGCAAGACCGCCGACGCCAAGGCCCTCTTTCAGAAGGCCATCGACAGCGCCGCCAGTCCGGCGGCCAAAGCCAATGCGCAGCGCGCCATGGCCATGTCGTACGCGTTCGACGGCGACTGCAAGAACACCGGCAAGTACGAGCAGATGGTGATCGACTACTGGATGACGCAGGAGAAGGACCAGCCCGGCAATGCGTTCTACCAGGAAGGCGAGATGGCCAACGAGGCGGCGCGCGTCTGTATCGACGCCGGCGATCTCGACGCCGCGGCTGCCTGGTACAAGAAGGGGCACGACCTCGGCGTCAAAGAGCCCAATATCTCCCCCGGCCGCAAGGACCTGTGGGAGTTCCGCACCGAGCACGCCATGGCGCGTCTCGCCGCGCGCCGGGGCGACAAGGCCGAGACGCAGAAACATGTGGCCGCGGCGAAAGCCGTGCTTGATCACCTGCAAACCGCCGATAGCGGTCTCTATCAACAGCAACGGGTCTTCCTGCCCTACCTGACCGGTTACGTCGCGTTATACACCGGCGACTACAAGACGGCGCTCGACGATCTGCAGAAGGCCAATACCAACGACGCCTTCATCCAATGCCTGATCGGCATGACCTACGAAAAGATGGGTGAGAAGGATAAGGCGATGGAGTGGTACCGAAAGGCGTCGGAGGTGGGGGGCCACAATCCGCCGGCGGCGTTTGCCAAGCCGTTCGCGCGGAAGAAATTGGGAGGCGCATGATGCGGCTCGTGACGATCGTTTTGCTCGCGTCGGTGTCTCTCCCGGCGCAGATTCCGGAGATTCCCGGTAAGCCCACGGACCAGGCCACGCTCCGTTACATCGATATCAAGACGGGCGACGGTGCTCCCGCCGCGTGGGGCAAGAATTTCACCGTCCACTATACCGGCTGGCTGCGCGACGGCACGCAATTCGATTCGTCGGTGGGCAAGCAGCCGCTCCAGTTCGTGCAGGGCCGGCGGCAGGTGATCGCCGGGTTCGACGTGGGTTTCGAGGGGATGAAGGTCGGCGGCAAGCGCCGCATCTTCATTCCCTATCAGCTCGCGTATGGCGAGCAGCAGCGCGGCAAGATCCCGCCGCGCTCCGAGTTGATCTTCGACGTCGAGCTGATGGACGTAAAAGACGCCTCGCCGACTGCCGGTCCGGCGGCCGATCTGCTGCTGGCGTTCTCTGAGATGGAGCGAAATGCCGTGGCATTGGCCAAGGCTATCCCGGAAGAGAAATTCGGCTGGCGACCCGCGCCGGGCGTGCGATCCATCCGCGAGGTGTGCCTGCACATCGCCTACGGCAACCAGTTGATGCTGAACATTTCGAACGGGATCGAGCGGGACGCCCTGGAGAAGCAGATCGAGGATCAGCGCAAGCGCGAAGTCGCGCCGCTGACGAAGGAGCAGGTGGTGCAGGCGATGATCGACAGCTTCAAGACGGTTCGTGAGGCGCTCGAGACCGCCAGCGCCGGCTCGCTGTCACGCGACATCGACTTCTTCGGCAGGCCGGCGACGCGCCGCGGCGTGCTCGCCTCGCTCGACGTGCACATCGGCGAGCACATGGGCCAGTTAATCGCTTACGCCCGCATGAACGGCGTCGTGCCTCCCTGGTCGCAATAAAGGTGGAGCCGGCATTCTTCCGCCCTACACCGCGCCGCTCAACGCGTCCTCGTCGTAGCCCAGCACGATCCGATTTCCCTTCACCAGGATCGGCCGCTTGATCAGGTTCGGGTTCTCCGACATCAGGCGGAGCGCGTCCTCCCGCGGAGGCGGATTCTCCTTCATCCCGCGTTCCCGGTACATCTCGTTCCGGCTGTTCAGAAACTGGCGATAGTCGCGCTTCCCGATCAACTCGTCGAGTTGCGCGACGGACAGGCCCTGATTGAGATCGATCTCCTCGAATTGCGCGTTCTTTTCGCGAAGCAAACTCTTCGCTTTGCGGCAGGAGGTTCAACTCGGTTTCAGATAGAGCTTCATCACAACCAGTTTAAGTCCGCATAGCGCTCGCCGGTCAGGTGCAGGAACAAGGGCTCCAGCGCGTGGAACTGCTGGCCGTCGTGTTCGATGGCGCCGTCGCGGCCGAGCACCGTGATGTCTCCCTGCCAGACCAGCTTGCCCGGGCGGGTGACGATGGCTACGCGGTCGCACAATCGCTCCACCGTCTCCAGCACGTGGCTGGTCACGAACACCGTGCGGCCCTGCTCCGTCAGGCGGCGCAGCCACTGCTTCATCAGCGACACGCCCGCCGGATCGATGCTCTCGAACGGCTCGTCCAGGAAGAGCACATCCGGCGTGTGGATCACCGCCGCCGCGAAGGCCACGCGCTTGCGCATGCCGGTGCTGTACTCGGCCAGAGTCTTGGAGGTGTCGGTCAATTCGAGGGCCGCCAATAACTCGGAGACGCGCTTCCGCGTGGTGGCTTCGTCGAGCCCGAACATGCGCGCGATGAACGCGAGGAACTCGTGGGCGTACAGCGGGTCGAACAGGCCGAGACTCTCCGGCATCACGCCCATGCGGCGTTTGAGCGCGGCGCTGTCGGCGGTGAATCGCTGGCCGAGGATCTCGATTTCCCCCGCCGTCGGATCGAGCAGGCCGGTGAGGCAGCCGATCGTGGTGCTCTTCCCGGAGCCGTTGGGGCCGAGAAAGCCGAACATCGACCCTTTCGGAACCTCCAGCGAGAGGTCTTCCACGGCCAGCACCGTGCCGTATTTCTTCACGAGATGAGAGATCCGAATGGCGTCCATGAGTCAGGCTCTTCCTTCGACGATGGCCATCAACCGCTCGCGCTTGGCGGGGAGTTGGGCGGAGGTCGCGCGCAGCGACAGGGAGTAGAATGCCAGGCCGGCGGCCGGCGCGATCGTCCACAACCACCAGTTCGCGGGCGCCAGCGCTCCCGGCGCGGCCGCGTGCAGAAGCGCCGGCCCTCCCATGCAGAGGAGCACGCCGCCGATGACGACGATATTGCCCATGAGCGACAGGTCGTTGCCCAGGCTTTGCGTGTAGTTCCCCTTGCGGGCGCCATACAGCGTCGCCCAAAGCCCCAGTCCGTGGAACACGAAGAGGCCCGCGCAGGCGCTGCCGGCCAGCATGAAAACCTGGCGCGCGTCGAACGGAACCGGCGCCAGCGCGACCCAGCCGAGCAGGGCCGCCGGGATAAAGGCGGCGCTCAGCAGCAGCGAAGCATAGCTGCCCGTGCGGAGGATCGTCGCGGGCGGCACGGGCAGCAGAAAGCAACGCCGGTAGCCGCCTCCGAGATATCCGAATTGGTTCACCATGAACCTGGCCGTAGCCAGAAACGTGAAAATCGGAAACGTGCCCATCGCGGCCGCGAAGAGTCCCAGCCCGTTCTTGCGCCCACCGAGGTTAAACGTCAGGAAGCCGAGCAGCGGCAGCGACAGGAAGATCATCGCCTTGAAACGGCTGTTGCGCGCGTAAAACCGCAGCCACCATCCCACCAGCGGGGCGTCGTCGAAGCCGAGGGCGGCGGCCGCGCGGTCGTACGGGCTCTCGAACGACATGGCCGTGGTCTCCACGGTTTGCCGTTGCGCCGGCCTCCGCTCCAACACCATCAGTACGGCCACCAGCGCCGCCAGCCAGCAGAGCTCGATCGCATATCCGGCGAACATCGCGCCTCCCGCGCGCGTCATGGCCGCGGCAGCGCCGAAGGGCGGCGTATACGCCAGCACCCGGATCGTCGCCGGAATCAAGCCCGGGAAGCGCTTGATCAGCGGTGGAATGATCGCGCCCGAGAGCGACAGACACATCACTCCGATCATGACGATGGTCGAGCCCGACGGCCGCTGCATCAGGCGGTCGATGCCCATCTCGATGATGCGCGCTACCAGGTAATTCGCAATCACCAGAAGCAGGACCGCGAACAAGCCGATCCAGAAACTCGTCGCTCCCAGCGCGAACAGCCCGATGACGAGGCCGAACTCCAAAGCCAGCGTCAGGATCCAGAAGGGATCGATAATGCCGATCAGATGCCGCACCAGCCGGCGGTCGAACGCGCGGATTGGATAGCGGCGCAGTTCGAGATCGGAGAAGATGTTGCTCATGCCGAAGCCCATCATCACCGTCGCCAGCAGCGCCTGCATAAATAAGGACGTCAGAACGATGCGCGTGACCTTCTGCGCTTCGCCGGATCGCACGGCGAGGGTCGCCGCGCCAAGGCCCCCGGCGGTCACCACCAGGAGCACCAGCACGAACAGCAGGTAGCCCGTCATGAAGAGCGCGATCTTGCCGTTGCGCGTGCGCGTCTTGGCCCATAACAGCTTGTAGCGCAGCCCGATCAGATCGCGGATGAGAGTGGTGTTCACAGGGAGCGCTCCTCGAGGTCGTTCTTCATGGCGATGAGCTGGTTGAGCAGCGGGCGGCACTCGGCTTCGAAGCGCTTGCGGCGGACCCACATCCCCACTTCATACGCGCCAAACGGCAGCGCCGACGCAATCAGCCGCACCGGCAGGCGGTGCGAACTCCCCAGCACCAGGTTCATGCTCACGACCAGCGACCCGAGCAGCGGCCAGTAAAACCCGCGGTACGGGTTACGCTGGAGTCGCAGGCGGTCGATGGCATTGTGGACAAAGCCGAGAGAGGCGGCCGTGAAGTCGAGACCGGCGACGCTGCGCTGATTGCGCCAGTCCACCGCCACCATGATGCCTGCCACGACACTGGTCAGGAGGAGGCCGGCGATGGCCGGGAGGGAGTCCCGCACCTGGTACATCGACGAGCCGAGAATCGCCGTGATCAACACCAGTTTGCCGCCGAGGATGAGCCTCTGCCGGCGCCCGTACGCGGCCAGCGAACGCGTCAGGGCCGCCACGGCCGCCGGCGGCACGGCGGCTGACGCCTGTTCCCGCCACAACTCCTGAAGCTGCTCAAACCCCGCCATGATGGGCCTCCGTCAACAGCTCTTCCAACATCTGCTTGATGCGCGAAATCTTCACGCCGACGTAATTCACGGTGAGTCCGGTGATTTCGGAGATCTCCTTATAGCTGAGCCCTTCGAGCAGCAGCGTCACGACCACACGGTCCTGGTCCGGCAGGGTCGCGATGGCCGCGCGGAGTGCGGCGAGGCGCTCCGCGTCTTCCAGGCTCTGCTGCGCTCCGCGCGCCGGATCGCGCAGTTCCGGCAGCGGCTCCGTGGCCCGTCGCTTGTGGCGGTGAACCAACGTGGTGTTGACGGCGATGCGGTACAGCCATGTGCTGGCGCGCGCTTCGCCCCGGAATCCCGGCAGAGCGTTCCAGACATTGACCATGATCTCCTGAAACAAATCGTCCACCTCTCCGCTGGGGCCAAGATAGCCGAAGCAGAGGCGCCGAATGCGGGACTGATTCTCCTCGAACAGCTCCTGGAAGAGCCGCTCGCGCTCGCCGCGTGTCATGGTTCGGGATATTAGTTGCGCGAGGCGGCGCGATTCTTACAGCCTCTCCCTACTTTCTCGCGCGAATGACCTCGACATTCAAATAGGGGCGTAGGGCCTCGGGCACCACCACGCTGCCGTCTTTCTGCTGGTAATTCTCCACGATCGCCACCCATGTGCGTCCCACCGCCAGCCCGCTGCCGTTCAGCGTGTGAACCAGCTCCGACTTCTTCCCGGTCCGGTAGCGAATCCCGGCGCGCCGCGCCTGGAACGCCTCGAAATTGGAGCAGGAGGATATCTCCTTATATCCGTTCTGCCCCGGCAGCCAGACCTCGATGTCGTAGGTCTTGGCGGAGGAGAAGCCCATATCTCCCGTGCACAAAACCACCGTCCGGTATGGCAGCCCGAGGCGGCGCAGGATATCCTCGGCGTCCGCGGTAAGCCGCTCCAGCGCGTCATAGCTCTGCTCCGGGCGCGTGAACTTCACCAGCTCGACCTTCTGAAACTGGTGTTGCCGGATAATCCCGCGGACGTCGCGTCCGTAGGACCCGGCTTCACTGCGAAAGCACGGGGTATAGGCGCAGAGGCTGATCGGCAGCTCGCCCTCGTCCAGCGTCTCGTCGCGGAAAATGTTGGTGACCGGCACCTCGGCGGTGGGGATCAGCCAGAAATCGTTGCCTTCGATCTTGAACAGGTCTTCCTTGAACTTCGGTAACTGCCCCGTGCCGTACAGGCTCTGCGAATTGACCATGAAAGGCGGCAGCACCTCGGTATAGCCGTGTTCGCGGGTATGGGTGTCGAGCATGAAATTGATCAGCGCCCGCTCCAGTTTCGCGCCGAGATCCCAATAGAGCGCAAACCGCGCGCCGGTGATCTTGGCGGCGCGCTCGAAATCGAGGATGCCGAGCTGCGGCCCCAGATCCCAGTGCGCCTGAGGCTCGAAATCGAAGGCTGGCGGCTCGCCGCAGCGGCGGACCTCGACATTCGCCCCTTCGTCGCGCCCGGCCGGAACGGACTCGTGCGGGATATTCGGAATCCCCGCCAACAGCTCACGAAACTGCTCGTCCAGCGTCTTCACCTGCTCGTCGAGGCCGGCAATCTCCTCGCCGATGGCGCGCATTTGCTTCTGCCGTTCAGCGGTGTCTTGGCCTTCACGGCGGAGTTTCGCGATCTCCTGCGTTTCCGAGTTGCGGCGCGCCTTGAGCTGTTCGGCCTGCGAAATCGCGGCGCGGCGCTCGCGGTCGAGTTCGCGAAACTGATCCAGGTTGGGGGCGTTTGAGCGCGCGGCGAGCCGTTCCGCAATCCGGTCGAAGTGGTTCCGGAAAAATGAGAGATCGTGCATTTCACTCCATGCTAGCGCATGGATGGAAGGCTATTCCTCTTCTTCCTCGACTTTGACGGGCTCCAGGTCTTCGGCCTCAAAAATCTGGCGGCAGTCCAGGCATTCGACGTATTCGACTCCGTCACGTCGGGCAATCATCTGGGTACGGGTATGGTCGCAAGCGGGTAGCATAAACAGCGCTTAGATGAGGTTTATTTTAACCGCCCACGAGACGTTGTCAAGCCCCCCCGCCCGCGCGGAGTTACAATTCATGGTCTATGCCATTCCCGACCCATCGTCCGCGCCGTCTGCGCGCCACCGAGGCCATGCGCGGTCTGGTGCGCGAAACCCGCCTCCATCCCGGCCAGTTTATCCTGCCGCTCTTTGTCTGTCCGGGCGAGGGGGTGAAACGGGAAATCGTAGCCATGCCCGGTAATTACCAGATGTCCATCGATGAAATCGTCAAGGAATGCGAGGAAGTGCGGAGCCTTGGCATTTCCGGCGTTATCCTCTTCGGACTCCCTGAGGCGAAGGACGAGATGGCCACCGGCGCGTATGACGACAACGGCATCGTGCAGCGCGCCATCCGCGCCATCCGCAAGGAGGTCCCCGGACTGCTGATCGTGACCGATGTCTGCAATTGTGAATACACCAGCCACGGCCATTGCGGCTACATCAAAGACGGCGACGTGGATAATGACACCACCTTGCAGTGGCTGGCAAAATCGGCGCTCTCCCACGCCCGCGCCGGGGCCGATATCGTCGCCCCCTCCGATATGATGGACGGCCGCGTCTGGGCCATCCGCCAGGCTCTCGACGCCAATGGCTACGAGAAAATTCCGATCCTCTCCTACGCCGCCAAGTTCGCATCCGTGTTCTATGGCCCCTTCCGCGAGGCGGCGGATTCGGCGCCGCAATTCGGCGACCGCCGCAGCTACCAGATGGATCCCGCCAACGCCCGCGAGGCGATGCGCGAGATCGAGCTCGATCTCCAGGAAGGCGCGGACATGATTATGGTCAAACCCGCCATTCCGTACCTCGATCTCATCTCCCAGGCGCGGCAGCGCTTCGAAGTCCCGATTGCCGCCTACCAGGTCAGCGGCGAGTATTCCATGATCATGGCCGCCGCGCGCAACGGCTGGCTCGATCACGACCGCGCCATGATCGAAAGCCTGACCTGCATCACCCGCGCCGGAGCGGGAATCATTCTCACTTATTTCGCGAAGCCGGCTGCCCGGTTGCTCGGTTGACGTTTACTTTGCAGGCGCGGTGCCATTTTCTGCGCGCAGAAGCACTCTGGCGAATTCCGTGCTTCTCTCATGGATGAGTTTGATATCACCGGCTCTGGCCGTCGGATGGGGTAGAATGCCGATAACGTCTCATGATTCTCTCCAAAACAGGCTTTTGCGAAGAAAAACTTCGCTTGATGGAGGAATTCCTCGCCGCCGCCACGGATCTCGTAACGGCGCACAATGAGCAGGTCAGAGCCCTGATTGACGAAGACCCGGATTTCAACCGGTTCGATCTTTTAATCCACGTGGCAACCGAACAGAAACGCAAGGCCAAATACGCATACCTGGCCCATCTCGATCACCACGGTTGCTAGTCGTCGAGGAGGAGGACCATGCTCAGGCCAACTGACCGAGAGAAGCTACAAGACTGTCTGTTGTTAGTTCAATCCGCTCGTAACATTCTGACCGGCATCCCGGGCGAAGTAGTGCCCACGTTAGCCGATATCGACAAGTGTTTCAAAGATGTCGACCAAACCCTCAGTCGTCTACTGCGAGCCTGATTTTCGCGTCAATCGAATCTCGAACAACTTGGGCCAGCATTTTCCGGTGACGAACAACCGGTCGCCCGAGGCGTCGTACGCGATTCCGTTGAGCACATCCGTCTGTTCGGTTCGATCCGCCGGCCGCAGCAAGCCGGTGAGATCGATCCAGCCGGCGACCTTGCCCGTCGCCGGGTCGATCCTGGCAATCCTGTCCGTCTGCCAGACGTTCGCATACACCTCGCCCTTGACCCATTCCAGCTCGTTCAACTGAGTCAGGGGCTTGCCTTCATCGGTGACGGTAATCCGTCCCGTTTCCTTCAGCGTTTCCGGATCCCAGAACCGCAGTTGCGCGCTGCCGTCGCTCATGATGATCCGCTTGCCGTCCTGCGTGAGCCCCCAACCCTCGCCAGGGTACTCGAACTGGCCCTTGGGCGCGAATGTCGCAAGGTCGTAAAGGAAGCCGCGCTCCGCCTTCCAGGTGATCTCGATCAACCGGTCTTTCCAGTTGACAATCCCCTCCCCGAAGTACTCCCGGGCAATGTCGCGCTTCTGCAGAACTTCGCCGGTCTCCAGCTTCACCTTGCGGATCGAGGAGCGCTCCTCCAGGCCGGTTCCTTCGTATAAAACGCCGTCAAGATAGACGAGCCCTTGTGTGAATGCGCCCGGATCGTGCGGGTAGGTGTGCACGATTTGGTAGGTGTATTCCGGGACGCCGCTCGCCTGTGTGGCCGGACCGCAAGCCGCCGCCGCAAACGCCAAGGCGAAGATGAGAAACCGCATATGATCGTCAGCGTACCGCGAATTCCTGCGCGGCGCCCGGAAACGTTTCCCAACGTGGGGCGGAGAACGCTAGCGGTGACTTTGGTCGTAATGCTCTTTGAGCAGGTCTTCGCCGAAGTCGCCGTTGAAGTCGCGCCACACGCTGTGGATGTGGTTGGCGCCATTCTGCGTGTCGTCGTATTCGATCAGGAATGACGTGGTCTGAATCCGGTAGTAGTGCGGATCGCCCTTATTGACGCCACCCGCCCAGCCGAAATAGATGTTCTTCCCGGCCTTCTTGATCATGTCCTCGCGCGCCGCGGCCACCTGCGGCGGCACGTTGTTGGCGTACTCGCCGACCAGCGCCATCAGCTTATCGAACTGCTTCGCGTTGAGCTTCGACGCCAGAATGCCCGACGGCTGCCCCTGAATCGCCGCCTTGCGGCTGTTCATCGTCAGGATGTCTCCTGGCGCCTTTTCGGCAAAGATCGCGGACTTCTTCTGCTCCGCGTCGAGCGACATCACCAGGTCCCGTCCCAGGTCTTCCTCGGCGGCCAGCACGCGCAGTCCGGCCCGCGGCCCTTCCCTCACTTCGGCGGGATTCGCCCCGAAGAAGCTCGGGCCGTCCACCACCTTCCCCTTGACGATCGTGAAGTTCTGGCTGACGTGGTGACCCTCCACGCGGTAGCCCCATGTTTCGTTCTCGCCGGGAGTGCCGAAAATCGAAAAATAGTATTTTTCGGGATTGCGCTTCTCGCCGTTATCCTTCTCCATCATGCGGAGAACGTCCTCCAGGCTCATGATGGTCAGCGCCTTCATGTATCCCGACTGGCTGAGACCCGCGCTGAGCAGGGCGCTGGCCAAATGCTTCTGGTACGGGGTCATCTCCCGCAGCGGCAGCCCCTTCCGCTCGATCGGCACGAAGAACCAGTTCACCCGTTCGGCGTCGTCGAATTTGAACGTGGCTTTGGCCTTCTGATCCGCCGTGAGGGACGCCAGAAACCGGTTGGCCGCCTCGGTCATCACGGACGCGGAATTGGCGCGATTGTACGCGGCAGTCAGCAGGATCGTTCCCAGGGCCAGCGCTCCGAAGCGCGGCAGCATCGCATTCATACCAGTCCTCCAGTGCGGACTATCTTATCGCAGAATGTGACGCGCCACGCGCCGCCGGGCGCGTTAGAACGGAAAATCCTGCCTCTCGGGCGCCGCCTGGTAAAGCGTCGCCTTCGCGAGGTAGAAGTACGGATTCATCGGCGCTCCGCCCATGCGGACTTCGTAGTGCAGGTGGGGCGCGGTGACCCGTCCCGAACTGCCTACGGCTCCCACCAGATCGCCGCGCCGCAATTCCTGTCCGGCATGCACGTAGAATCTCGACAGGTGCGCGTAGTAGGTCTGCACGCCACCCCCATGATCGACGACCACCAGCCGGCCGTAGCCGCCGCTGTCCATCCCGGCATGCACCACCACGCCGTCCGCCGTGGCGCGCACTCCGGTGCCCGTCGGCGCGCTGATATCGACACCTTTGTGGAACGCGCCTTCCCCCGAGAACGGGTCGGTCCGCTGCCCGTAGCTGCTCTGGATCAGACGGCCATCCACCGGCCAGATGCTCGGACGCCCGTTCAGGATCTGGAATCCGCGCGAAGTCTTGCCTGTCAACGCCAGCAACTTCACGTGCTTCAGGTAGTCGTAATCCTCGACGCTCTCGGCAAACGACGGCGCCAGCTTGCCCTCCGCCGCGATATCCGCCGGGCCCTCCAGCTTCTGCTTAATGCCGAAGGCCAGCGAGACTTCCTTCGCATAGATCTGGAGCGTCGCGAGCTGATCGTTCTTCTGGTTCACGACCGACTGCAAATTCTGGTAACGCGCCCGCAGGGTGTCGGCCTCCCGCTTCAGCGTGTTGTAATTGGCGACCTTCCCGACCATGCGGGCATAGCTGGCGACGAACCCGAAAAAGGAAAAACAACCAAGAAGAGCGAAGGCGAGAATAGCGTAAACAGCCTGATGAGGTATGTGGATCCGTCGGAGCCGGCCGCGTAGGGAATGCGCGAGCACTACTACAAAATACTCTTGTTTCATAGTCTCTCCAGCCCGGGAAGCGGTGGAACCGCTCCCCCAGCGGGGCTATTTGTACTTCCGATTGGCGAAAAGGTGAATGTAACAATTCAGACAGATGTTTGTCAAGCTCAATAGGTACTTGCAAGTGATTGAAAATACTGGTATTATGCGATTTAACGGTGGCTTTACGAATCCCTGGCACGCTTTTTCTACAGAATCTGGTAGAGCGGCGTAGTCTGCTCTTCCAATTGGTGCGCCGCGATTTTGAGCAGCGCTTCATTGGATCCGCTATCGGATGGATCTGGGGCCTCATCCATCCGCTGGTGCTGCTCCTCAGTTGGACCTTCGTTTTCCAGTTCTGCCTGGGCCAGAAAGTTCCGCCCGGCGAAGACACGACCAACTATCCCCTGTTCCTCTTCGCTGGCATGTTGCCCTGGCTTCTGTTTAGCGAAACCGTGCAGCGTTCCGCCTCCAGCCTCCTCGAACAGGCCAATCTGATCACGAAGACCGTTTTTCCATCCGAGATCATTCCGGTCTCCGTGTTTCTATCCACCCTCGCCGGCCACCTGCTGGGCGTAGCCCTGCTGATGGCTGCCGCCGGCGTGATGCTGAACCAGATCAGCGTGTTCGTGTTTCTGCTGCCCGTGTACATCGCGGTGATCGGACTCTTCGCCATCGGAATCGGCTGGATCGTGGCGAGCCTGCACGTTTTCCTGCGGGACACCGCGCAAGTGCTGAGCGTCCTCCTGATGCTCTGGTTCTGGATGACGCCGATCTTTATTTCCGAGGAATTGTTTCCAGCGCGCGCCCGCTTCCTGTTGGCCGCGAATCCGTTTTATTACGTCGTGCGCGCCTACCGGAAGCTGCTGCTCGGTTCCGCCATGCCCAATCTCGACGATCTCGCGATCATCACCGCCTTGGGCATTGTCGCTTTCATCGCCGGCGGCCTTTTCTTCCGCCAGATGAAGCGCGGCTTCGCCGACGTGCTCTAACCGCCATCCGCGCTCGACTTCGCGGTCGTGATGCTGTTATTGGCAGTCGTCCAGATGCCGGTGACCGAATTATGTCCGGCGCTCACGAACCACATGCACGCAATTGCAATGAAGGTCATCAAGAGAGTGTATTCAATCAAATCCTGACCCTCCTCTTCGGTCCAGAACCGGTAAAACCGTTCAGCCATTGGCTGCCTCCACGGTCATTACAGCCCATCCGGTAATGGGACGCAAGTAAATAACTAGCAATGCTAGTACTCACTTAGCAGGAAGGAACTGAGAGACGTTATCGGAAGATAGCAGGCGGGATGTTACGATGTGCGACTTCGTACGGCGTTCCCCGTGGTCGGGCGGATCGCAGGCGCGGCCGCTCGCCGGTGGCGGCCGCCGCCTGCATTTCCGCCCGGGCTTATATCGACCGCCGGCCGGTCAACAGGCCGATTACGAACAGCGCGATAAAGATGAAGAACAGAATCTTGGCGATCCCGGCGGCAGCAGCCGCTACCCCGCCGAACCCAAAGATGGCGGCGATGATTGCCAGTACCAGAAAAACCCATGCGTAATGCAGCATCTCAAACCTCCGATGACGGTAGTAGCAATCGCGCGGCCAATCTAGGAAGGAAAAGAGGAGGGAAAGTGGAGCGCACCGCTCGGCAGTGGCCGACCCCCGTTATTGACCCTCGTTTGTAAACGGGGTGGGCGTCCTCCGAGCGCCTTCAGGCTTCTCCCTTGCGTCTCCGCCAGGAGCTTGCACACCAGCGCGTTGTGATCGAGTCGGACTCCCTATTTTGATAGTGTTAGGATCAAAATAGAAGAGCCGGCGACTGCATCGCAGCCACGCTCCACTGTTATCTTAACCCATCATTCCGGTTTGCGAAAGACAAACCACTCGCTGGCAGCGAAGGTCAGGAACGCACAAAGCGAGATCGTGATCAGGTTGGCAAGCAGGTACTTCATGTGCATGGTCCCGACCAGGAGCCGCATCAGTCCCAGATTCCCGATAAGCGAGATCAGGCCGTTGCCGGCGTGGAACCGCAGCAGCCGCCCCCCGGCCGCGCGCCATCCCCCTGCGGACCGCTCCTTCCACGTGAAGCGTTCGTGCCATACGAAGTTGTGCAGCACGGCCAGCTCGACCGCCACCCCGGTCGCGGCCAGGTAGTGCCAGTGCAGCCCGCTCTTGAGCATCCACAGCGCCGCCAATTGCACCGCCATGCCGATGCCGCCGACGAAGTTGAATTTCAGCCAGCGCGATGCCAGCTGGTTCAAGGCAGGCGCTCCGCATTGTAGAGCTGCCGCGTGTGCCGCACCGTCGACCACACGAGCATCAGGCCCATCCCCACAATCCCGATCGCGCCGCCGATATCGAAGATGCGGTATTCGCGCCCCAGCACCTTCCCCATCGGACCGTGAAGGTAGAGCGCCACATTGCCGATACAGAGCAGCAGGCGCAGCTCGGTCGGGCCAAAGCTCCAGAACGAAAGATGGAACGATCCGATGGTGTACGTCGTCAGGTACACCTCGATCGAAAGCAGCAGGTACGCCACCAGCAATCCCAGCGCGAGGAACGGGTTCATGTAGCTCGACAGCGTCAGCCCGCCCATCAGAAAGGCGGTTCCAATCGCGTCCGTCACATGATCGACGTAGAATCCGTAGCGCGGCCGCAGGCGGTTCCGCACCCGCGCCAGCGTCCCGTCGAGACTGTCGCCGAACCAGTTGACCGCCAGGGCCACGATCACTCCGAGCAGCGCCCGCCGGTCCTGGCTCGCCATCCAGTACAGCAGCCCCGCCGCGAACATCGAGACGAAGCCGAGCACTGTCAGGTGATCCGAATTCACCCATCCCGGCATGCGGCGCGCCAGCCAGATCAGCGTGTGCTTCTCGACGCGGGCGAGCATGCTGAGTTGCTTCCGCTCCGCGTCCTGGAACCCTTTCTCCGCCATAGCCACACGATAGCGTAATGGGCCGCGCAGCCGCGACGCTTATTCCACCATCTGTGGGTGCGAAAAAAGGAAGTGATCGAAATAGTAGTGCATCAGCAGCACACAGAGGACCACCACGAAATAGCTCCGGTCCGCCGAGAGCGGCGTCACGGCGCGCACCAGCAGCGTCAGCACCACCATCAGGCCCGTCGCCGCCAGGAAGCATCCGTAGTACGCCATCAGGCTGTTGCGCCGCACCAGCCGCCGCACGAACCCGTTCTCCAGTTCCCCGCGCTGATCGCGCAGACGATTGATCAGCCACAGCAGAAACAGATACTGGAACGAGTGCCAGGTGTTGTACCCCTGGAACAGGATGTCGAGATTCGACCCCAGCGGCAGCAGCAGCGACACGACCGTCGTGATCCCGATCAAGAGCGTCTTCGGCACGCTGCCGCGGCCCTCGCGAAACTCGCCCGCGGTTTTCACGATCCATACCACCGCGCAGATCCCGAACACCGTTGCCGCCAGCAGGTGCAGCCGCAACGGCACGAGCATCTCCGGGTAGGGCAGCACCACCCCGCCCACCTGAAACTGGCGCAAAGACAGCTTGTACAAACCGATCGGATACAGCGCCGTCAGGATGATCCCGTAGTCGACGTAGCGTGACCATGGCCGCTCCACCGAGGAAGCCCGCGCCCGGTAGCAATCGGTCAGGTAAATGACTTGGTGCAGGACGTGCAAAGATGCCCAACTGAAGAAGAATGTGATCAGAAACGTGTAATGAAAAACACCGAGGTAGATGACGATGGGCGGCAGCACAAACGCCGCCGCGAGGTACCGCGGATGTGTCGCGCGAAAACCGTTGTTCAGAAAAGTGAACGTGATCGTCGAGAACAGGTGAGGCCCGCCGATCAGACCCGCAACCGCAATGTTGATCAGGTCGATCGCCTGCTGCGGACGCACCCATCCCGAAACCTGCGCCCCCCAGGCGATGAGGAATGGCAGGGGGACCAGCACCGCGCTGAAAATCAGCAGCGGCAAGTCCCATGACGGCTTATAAATCCATCCCGGCTCCCGCCGGACCACAAGGCTGGGGGCGGACGCGTATGCGGCCATAGGAGAGATGATACGTCACCCCGCGGCAACGTTCAATTGCCACCGTGACTCGCCGGCTGAAGAATATTCCAACAGTACCCCCTTGTATTCAAACCGCAATGGACATAGCATATGAGTCAAAGGATCGGATATTCAGATGAAACTGTCTTTTGCGATTACCCTTCTCCTGGCGTCTGGCTTCGCTGCCTACGGACAGCAGGCGATGCCCAGGATGATGGCTGTAGAGCCGCAGAACGGCAAAACCGGCGACGTCATTGCAGTGAGCGGAGAGAACCTGCAAAAAGACGCCGTCGCCAAGGTCTACCTCACCGACGGGAAGAATGATTTCGAGGCGGTGATTACGGACCAGTCCGACAAGGAAATCAAGTTCAAGATCCCCGCCAAAGCGACCGGCCGCCTGGCGCTGATGATCCTTACCACCGCCAAGGATCCCAAAGACCAGAAGTTGATCGAGCAGCCCGTCAAAGTCCAGGTCGATCAGTAGGACCGCCCCGGCGCTATCTTCCGGTCCGCCGCCGCCGGCCCTCCGCGGCCAACTGTGCCACGACGGCCGCCGTCGCCCCCGGATCGTGCCGCACCCGGGCGACGTTGCCCACGAGGTTGCCCGCCATTACCTTGACTCCGAGCCGGAACAACGCGTCCAGATCGTTTTCCACGGGGAGGGCCTGTTCGCGGGCGTAGCGCTTCCGTAGAGCCGGCTTGATCGGACGGATGTTGGTGATCGCGTAATCGAGCAGCTTGCCCCGTGCATGCTGATGGATGGCGCGGATATGATCGGAGGCGCTGAAGTTCATCGTCTCCCCCGGCTGCCACATCAGGTTCACGAAGTAGGCCTTCACCGCGAGGGAATCGCGGATCGCCTGCGGAATGCCCCGCACGAGCAGGTTCGGAATGACGCTGGTGAAAAGGGAACCGGGTCCAAGGGTGATCACGTCGGCCTCGGCAATCGCCTGCAAGGCGTCCGCCAGAGGACGCGCCGTCCGCGGCTTCAGGCGGACGCACTTGATCCGGCTGCGGCTCCGGCTGATGCGCGTCTCGCCCACCACCGTCGTGCCGTCCTCGAGCGTCGCTTCCAATACCACGTCCCGATTCGTCGAAGGGTAGATCCGTCCCGCGATATTCAGGACCTCCGACGACGCCTTCACCGCGTCCGGAAAATCGCCCATGATGTGTGTCAGGGCCATCAAAAAGAGATTCCCGAAACTGTGCCCTTTGAGCCCGCGCCCGGCTTGGAAGCGATATTGAAACAGCCGCGAGAGCAGCGCCGAGTCCTCGCTCAACGCCACCATGCAGTTGCGGATGTCGCCGGGAGGCAGCACATCGAATTCGCGCCGCAGACGCCCCGAACTGCCCCCGTCGTCGCTGACCGTCACCACCGCCGTGATGTCCAGCAGCGGCGCCGCCGAACCGTCCCCATGGGAGTACTCCTTGAGGCCTTGCAGAAGCGCCGACAATCCGGTGCCCCCGCCGATCGCGACCACGCGCAGCGGTGAATGATCTTCCATGGAGTCGGGCCGGCCGCGTTCCGTTACCAGCTCTTCTTCTCTGGGTAAATCAGCACGTCGAATGGCGGCTGGTTGGCCAGCGGCGCGAAATCCGCGTCCTGCCGCGCCATGATCCGGTTGCGCGGCTCCAGTTCGATCGCGCGCTTCAGATTCTCATGGGCATTGGCCACGTCGCCCGCCAGCGCCTGCGCCAGCGCCAACGCGTAATGGATGTGATCCCTCCCGGGCGCCATCTGCAGCGCCTTTTCGAGGTGGATGCGCGCTTCCCCGATATTCCGCGAATTGATCAATGCCACGCCGTAGTTGTAATAATCCTCCGCCGAACCGAGGCTGACGGTGGCGTGTTGCAAGCGCCGGTCGCACATCGCGATGTGCAGCCGCGCCCGTTGCGCGACGTCCCGCTCCGGCCCGGACGCGGCGATTTGAAAAAGCTCACGGGCTTCCTGGAATTTCCTCGTGTGGAACAGCTTCATGGCCGCCTCGAAGCTGCTCAGTTGCTTCGGAGCGTTCAATGGCTGAGCCACGGCGACCGCGGCTTCAGCCGTACTGGCGGACCGCTCCGGCTCTGACGATTTTCCTGATTTGGGACCCTGTGGTTTACTCATGCGCCTTTCGGTGTTCTTTGCAGCAGGACTATTTCGTTTCTCCGGCATGTGGGGCAGCCCTGAGACTGGCAGATACAACGCCTAGCGTTTTATACCAGACCCAGGATGCCGCGCGCAACCTAGCCCAAGCCCGCCTCCCTCAGGAAGCGCGCCGATTCCTCCGGCGGCGTGGGATTGATATAGAAGCCCGTGCCCCATTCGAACCCCGCCACCTTAGTCAGTTTGGGGATGATTTCCAGCCGCCAGTGATAATGCTCCAACTCCCCATCCTGCACCGGAGCGTTGTGCACGATGAAATTGTATGCCGGGTGCTCGAGGACCTTCTCGATCTTCCGCATGGTGGAGCGCAGCACCCATGCCATGTCTTTCAACGTTGGCGCGTCCGCGTCCTCGAAGTGCGACCGGTGCTCCTTGGGGAGGATCCACGTTTCGAAGGGAAAGCGCGGCGCGTACGGCTCCAGCACCGCAAACCGCTCCGTTTCCGTCACCAGTCGCGTCGCCGAAGCAGTCTCCTGCCGGATAATGTCGCAGAAGATGCACCGCTCCTTCATTTCATAAAACAGCTTGGCCCCGTCCACCTCTTCCTTCACCCGCTTCGGGATCACCGGCAGCGCGATGAGTTGGCAGTGCGGGTGCTCGAGGGAAGCTCCCGCCGCCTCGCCATGGTTCTTGAAGAGGATGATGTACCGGAAACGGCGATCCCGCTTCAGATCGTTGACGCGGTCCTTGAACGCCCACAACACTTCTTCGATCTGGCGCTCCGGCATCTCGCCCAGCGTTAGCGCATGTTGTGGCGATTCGATGATGATCTCGTGAGCGCCGACGCCGTTCATCTTGTCGTACATGCCTTCGCCCTGCCGGTTGAGCCCGCCTTCGATCCCCAGCACGGGGAACTTGTTCGGCACTACGCGGACGCGCCATCCCGGCTCGTCCCGGGAGCCGCTGTCGCGGTAGGCGAGGATCTCGGGCGGCGTCTTGTGTTCGTGGCCGTAATCGAACGGGCAGATCGCAGCGCCGGCGGGCGGCACCGGCTGCCGGATAAAATCGTTGGGCCGCTTCGCCCTGTCCGTGGCAATGATCACCCATCGCCCCGTAATGGGGTCCTTACGCAATTCTGGCAATGACGGGGAGTCCTCCGAATGTGAAAAGCCGATTATAGCCCGGGATGGCCGCAACCGATGCGCCAACGCGCACGCCGGCCGTGGCTGCGCCGCTCGACTCTACCGCGGGCCTACGACTTTTTCAACGTCCATTCGATCGTCTGCCCGTTGCCGCCGAAGTCGGACGTCAGCTTGATCGTATCGCCTGCGATCTTTCCCTTGTAAGTCAGCTTCATCTCGTTGCCCTGAAAGTTCGCCGTGATACTGAAGGAGATCGCGTCGCCCTCCACTTTGCCGTCCATCAGCGTGGACTTGCCTGTAAACTGGCTGTTCGTTTCGCCGGTGAGCTTCGCGCCCTCCTGCTTGAACGTAAAGGTCCGTTCGAGGGCGCCGTTCGGCCCTTCCGCCGTGGCTTTCCAGTTTCCCGAAACATCGGCGGCAGACGCAGCCAGCGCGAAGATCGCCATGAGTGTGAGCAAGAGCTTCATGCCGTTAACAGTATTCGATCCCGCCGCCGGATTCAAGGGCCGGTCTCACGGAAGGCCGTCGAACGCCTCGATCCCGCTTTCAGCGGAAGGCGTCGCGCCGCCATTCGATGCGCACCGGACGCTCCAGCACCACGCTCACGATGTCGAACCGCATTTTCTGGCAGTCCACCGCCGCGCGCCGGGCATACTCGCGCGCCGCAGCCAGCAGCAGAAGCCGCTTCTCTGCGTCCACCGCGCTTTCGGGCTCGCCGTGTTCCACCGTCGCCCGCGTCTTCACTTCGACGAATGCCAGCGTCGGCCCGTGCCAGGCCACAATATCGATCTCGCCCGATCCCGATCGCGTCCGGTAATTGCGCGCCACAATCGTGCAGCCGTGATCGCGTAAATAACGGTGCGCATAATCCTCGCCCATCCGGCCATGGTCGTCGCCCAGCGACCGGCGCCGGAGGGCGTCGGCCGCGCGGTAAAGCAGGCCTATCATGCGCGCTCCAGCTTAGCAGCCCGCGGGAACCAAGTCCCGGCCGCCGGTGTCCATCCCTCAATGAACTGGCGCGTCGTTTCGGCCCAACATGCCGCGGAAAGGGCGGCGGCAGTGACGCATCGGAGGCTGGCCCGCGGTCTCTTCGGACTCGCAACGGTCTCGGCCACGGCGCCCTTTTGGGGCATGCTCGGAACCTTGTTGGGTATTGTCGATTCATTTCGCGGCGTCTGCGGGGATAAATCGGCAATTATGGGCGCCATTGCCGCCAATTTGTCTGAAGCGCTCATGCCTGCCGCGGCAGGGTTAGTCGTCGCCACTCTGGCCTTCGGCGCTCGGAGATATCTCACCGCCCGCCTGGCCTTCTTCGACACCGAAATGCGCGCCGCCATCCTCGACCTGCCCCGCCACCTGCCGGTGCGGCTCTGACGGGCTGGGTTATTCGATTGTGCGATAATATACACAACGAATGACTCCAGGTCGCGCCTCTTCGCGGTGGCTGGGCAACCTTCTGAATCCGACGCCGCCCGAGGGGCCCGTATCCCGAGTTGTCATGCCCTATGCCATGGGTTTGGCAATCGTGGGAGTCGCCGCGCTGATCGTCTTCCTTCTGCCTGCGTCTCCCGGAGCGACGTTTCCGCGGTATATTTTCCTGTTTTTGCTGGCGATCATCCTGACCGCGCGATTCGGTTACGGGCCCGGACTGTTTGCCTGCCTGTTATGCAATATCGGCGTGCCGTTCTTATTTAACCAGCACTTCACGTTAAGCGCCGTGGATGTCGGAAGGCTGGTTAACGCCGTGATCATATCCGTTCTCTTCAGCCGCATGACGGAGATCAGCCGGTCGCGTGAACGCCAGGCAAAAGTCATCGCCAGACAGAATAGCGACTTGAATCAGGCGCTGGACACCCTCCGCGCCAGAACCGAGGACCTCGCCGCGGCGCACGGCGCCCTCAATGCCGTGCTCAACGCGGCCACCCGGACCGGGATCGTCGGGACGGACCGCCACGGCGTCATTACGCTCTTCAACACGGGCGCCGAGGCTATGCTCGGCTTTGACTCGAAGGGCGTTGTGGGGACCATGAACCTGGCGTCGTTCATTGATGCCGGCCCGGACGCAATCGAATTCGCCGGCCTCATCCGGCCTCTCGACGAAAATGCTTTCTGCGATCGCGATTTTACGCTCGTGCGGAGAGACGGCGGCCGTCTGCTGGCCAACATCGCGCTCACGGCGCAAGGAGACGCGGCCGGCGCCGTGCTCGGTTATGCCGCCGTCATTCGGGACATCACCGAGCAACGCCGCAATGAGGTGGCCCTGTACGATGCCATGAAACTCGCGGAAGCCGCCGCCAAAAGCCGCAGCGAGTTTCTCGCCACCATGAGCCATGAGATCCGCACTCCGCTCAACGGAGTCATCGGAATGACCGGCCTGCTCCTCGACAGTCCCCTTCTTCCCGAGCAGCGCGAATTCGCCACGACCATCCGCAACTCCGGCGAAACCTTGCTGTCCATCGTCAACGATATTCTCGATTTCTCGAAGATCGAAGCCGGCAAGTTGAACCTCGAAGAGGTCGAGTTCGACGTGTACTCCGCGGTGGAGGAATGCGCCGAGATCGTCGCCGCCGACGCCCACCATAAGAGTCTGGAGGTGGTCTTGCCGGTGCGCCCTCCTTCGGCCGGCATGGTTCGGGGCGACCAGGGACGCATGCGCCAGGTGCTGCTCAATCTGCTCTCCAATGCCATCAAGTTCACCCACGCCGGCGAAGTCGTCACGACCGTGTCGATGGAGCCCGCCGCCGGCCGCACGGTCATGATCCGGATTGCCGTCGCCGACACCGGTGTCGGGATTCCTCCAGACGCGCAGGAGCGCCTCTTCCTGCCTTTCAGCCAGGGCGACGCCTCCACCACGCGGCGTTATGGCGGCACCGGCCTGGGTCTCGCCATTTCAAAGAGGCTCGTGGAGTTGATGGGCGGAGAGATTGGGGTCTCGAGCGAGCCTGGAAAAGGCTCCACGTTTTGGTTTACAGCTCGGCTGGGTTACGCCGACCGTTTGGAAACCTCCAGCGCCATGCTCGCCGGCCGGCGCTTCCTGGTGGTTGACGATAACGCCACGAACCGGCGAGTCCTCCAGTTGCAGCTCGAGCGCCACCTCTGTGTCGTGCATTTGGCGGAGAGCGCGGAGGAAGCCCTGCGCCTGCTAAGAGATCATCCTCCGGCAGAGGCTGTCTTCGATGCCGCCTTAATCGATCAATGCATGCCGGGGATGGATGGCCTCGATCTGGCCGCCGCCATTCGATCGAATCCTGCCATCGGCGGTTTGCCAATCCTGTTGCTCACTTCCCAGAACGAGAACCGGCAGGACACGAGATACTCGGCTGTCAACGACACGCTTCTCAAACCCGTCCGCGAATCGCAGTTGCTGCGCTCCCTGCATACCGTGTTGGCCGGCAGAACGGCTCCGCAACCCGTAGTGGAGCGGAGCGCTGCGCCCCCGTCCGTGCTGGTGGCCGGCTCCGGAAGAATTCTGGTGGCCGAAGACAACCCGGTGAACCAGCGCGTGGTGGCGCTCATGCTCCGCAAACTCGGTTACTCTCGGCAAGTCGCCGCCAATGGATTGGAGGCTCTTCAGGCGTTGGAGCTGTGCTCGTTCCGCGCGATTCTGATGGACTGCCAGATGCCCGAGATGGATGGATTTGAAGCGACCAGAATCATCCGCAGCCGGCCGGGGGAATCCATGCGCACGCCGATCATCGCTCTGACCGCCAACGCTCTCCCCGGCGAGCGCGAGAAATGCCTCGCCGCCGGGATGAACGATTATCTCGCCAAGCCCCTCACTCTCGATCTGTTGTCCCGGAAGCTCAGGGAGTGGGTGTTGCCGGACGATTCGACGGACGCCGCGAGCTCCAATGCCGGTCCTCGCAGCGCACGCTTGTAGAGTCTGCTTCGCGGCGCCCTCAATACACAGCTCTGACGCGACGCCCGTCAGGGTTCTCGAACGATCAGAATTCGATCGGCGGCGACATCGCGAATCGTCTGCGTCTTACCGGAGGGCCATCGGATCTCCAACGTGGCCTTAGTCTCCGCGCCGAGGCCGAAGTGCAGGCGGCGGTCGTTGACAGAGAGATAGGAGGATTGCGACAGAATCGCCTGCGCCTGGCGGCGGTCACCGTACGTTGCGACGACCTGTGCGCCGATGGCGCTGCGATTCGAGCTCGTGCCGGCGAGTTGCACTTTGAGCCAGTGGCGTCCGGGCGGGACGTCGTTGCGGAGGAGGGTCGGGGGCTCGTTCAGATTGACGATCAGGATGTCGAGGTCGCCATCGTTGTCAAAATCGCCGAATGCGACGCCGCGGCTCGAGTGCGGAACGGCGAGCGCGGGGCCGGCCTCGTCGTGGAGCTCTTCGAATTTGCCACCGCCCAGATTGCGAAACAGGACGGGGGGAGTTTTGTACGGCGCGTCGGGGACCTTTTTCGCGACGTCGGGATAGACCATGCCGGTGGTGAGAAAGAGGTCGGGAAGGCCGTCGTTATCGAGATCGAGCATGCCGGCGCCCCAGCCGACATAGCGGGTTTCGACACCGAGACCAGCTCGGATCGTCGCGTCGCGGAAGGCGCCTTTTCCATTGCCGCGATACAGGACGCTCGTGTCGCCGCGAAAATGCGTCTTGAAGATATCGAGGTTGCCGTCCGTGTCGTAGTCGCCGATTCCGAGTCCCATGCCAGCCTGCTGCTGGCCGTCCTCGCTCAGCGAAACGCCGGCTTCGAGGCCCTGCTCGGTGAACGTGCCGTCATGGTTGTTGCGGAAGAGCAGGCTCGGCGAGGTGTCGCAGGCGACGTAGATATCGGGCCAGCCGTCGCCGTCGAAATCGGCCGCTGCGGCGGTAAGAGCATAGCCGGGTTTGACGCGCGCGATGCCGGATTTTTCACTCACGTCCGTAAATGTTCCGTCGCCGTTGTTGCGGTAAAGACGGAAGGACTCCTGCGGCAGGCCGGCGGGTCCGCAGAAGACGGGGACGCCATTGTAATTGCAGCCGGGGTCCTGTCCCCGCCGGGCGGTCTTATCCGGGTCGAAGACGGTGTAATGAGCGACGAAGAGGTCGAGCCTGCCGTCGCGGTCGTAGTCCAGCCAGGTGCAGCCGGTCGCATAGTGGCGGCCCGGGCGTAGGAGGCCCGCTCTTTCGGTGACGTCGGTGAACGTGCCGTCTCCGTTGTTATGAAAGAGGAGGTTGCGGCCCCAGCAGGTGATGAAGAGGTCGTCGAAGCCGTCGTTGTCATAGTCGGCGACCGTGACGCCGGCGGCCCAGACGCTGTGCGCGAGCCCGGCTTGTTGGGTGACATCGGTGAACGTGCCGTCGCGGTTATTGCGGTAGAGCCGGAGGGTAGCGCCTTCCGGAGTGGCGTCGAAGCGGCGGCCGGAGAGGAGGAGGATGTCGAGCCAGCCGTCGTTGTCATAGTCGAGGAATGCGGCGCCGCAGCCCATGGCCTCGAGGGCGAAGTCGGTGTGGTCCGGCGACCCGTAGACTACGGGGGCGCGCAGACCGGCGGAAGGAGCGACGTCCACGAACTGTGAGAAGGGCAGACCGGAGCGTTTCCCGGGAGCGGTCGGTTTGACGCTGCGGGTTGCCATCTGAGCGCGGGCGGCAGGCGCGGCGGCGAGGGCGAGAAGCTCCCGGCGGGTCATGAGCTTCAGGATACATCGCGCGTAACCGGGTGTTAGTATATGCGGTTCCAAGACGACGAGGAGACGGAAAGATGGCATTCGCCGCGCCCGCGAAACAACTTCCCAACAACGCGTACACACCTCTCGCGCCGGGAGAAACGTACCAGCCGCCGGTGCAGGCGTCGGAGCAGATCGAGGAGCTGACGCCCCGCTCGATCGGTTGGGGAGTCTTCCTCTGCGTGGTATTCACCGTCGCGGCGGCCTATTCGGGTCTGAAGGTCGGCCAGGTGTTGGACGCGGCAATTCCGATTTCGATCCTGGCGATCGGGCTGGCGCGGATCCATCGGCGGCGCTCCACGGTGCTGGAGAATGTCATCATCACGGGGATCGGCGGCTTGGCCGGATCGGTGGTGGCGGGCGCGATTTTCACGCTGCCCGCGCTCTATATCCTCAAACTGGATCCGCACCCGGCGCAGACCATCTTCATCTGCGTGGCGGGAGGCTGCCTGGGCGTGCTGTTCCTCATTCCGCTGCGGCGCTATTTTGTCGCGGACACGCACGGCGCGCTTCCGTACCCGGAGGCCACCGCCATTACAGAAGTCATTGTCACCGGTGAAAAGGGCGGCTCACAGGCGAAACTGCTGCTTCAGGCGACGCTCATCGCCGGAGTGTACGATTTCCTGGTCACGACGTTTCATGTTTGGAAGGAATCGGTGGATCTGCAGTTCCTGCCCGCAATGCGCGCGCTGACGGAGCGCGCCAGAGTGGCGGCGAGCTTCGATGCGATCGGGTTCATTCTCGGGCTCGGGTACGTCATGGGACTGCGCAGCTCGATGATTTTGTGCGCGGGCGGCGTGCTGTCCAATTTTGTGCTCGTGCCGCTGGTGTGGATGATCGGCAGTGGACACGCCAGCGCGGTGTACCCCGGAACCATTCCGATCTCGCAGATGACCGCGGCGCAGATCTTCCGCGGTTACGTCCGCTTCGTCGGAGTGGGGGCCATCGCGACCGCCGGTATTTTCGGGATTATCAAATCGATTCGCATCGTGGCCTCGTCGTTCGGGTTGGCCCTGCGGGCTTTTCGGGGAGGGGAGAAGACATCGGAAGTGCGCACCGGCCGCGATCTGAAGACGACCACGATCCTCATCGGCGTCATGGCCAGCGCGCTGGTGGTCGGCGTGATGTTCGGCAGCCTCGCGCACGACCCGGTGGTGATCGCAACCGGCGTGGCGCTGGCGCTGCTGTTCTCCTTCTTCTTCACCAGCGTGGCAGCCAATGCGATCGCGACCACGGCGCGTAATCCGGTGTCCGGGATGACGATGCTGACCATCATCATCTCCTCGATCGTGCTGCTTCGTTTCGGTGTTTCCGGCACCACCGGAATGTTCTTCGTGATGGCGCTGGCGGGCATGGTGTGCACGGCGTTATCGGTTTCGGGGCAGGCGGTGACGGATTTCAAGACCGGCTACTGGCTGGGCTCGACGCCGGCGGCGCAACAGAAGGTGAAGTTCCTCGGGGTGCTCGCCGCGTCGGTAGCGGTGGGGCTGACCATCGTGATGCTGGCGCGCGCGTTCCAGTTCGGCGAAGCGGCTCCCGGCGATACGCGGGTCGTCCTGCCGTCGCCACAGGCCTCGATCATGAAGGCGCTGGTGGAAGGCTTCATGAGCCGGCAGCCGGTGGCTTACATTCTATTCGGCGCGGGCGCGGCCATCGCGGTCGTGATGGAGATGCTCGGAGCGCCGGCGCTGATCTTCGCGTTGGGAATGTACCTGCCCCTGGAACTGAATACGCCGGCGCTGGTGGGCGGGTTGCTGGCGCACCTGGTCACGAAACGGAGCGAGAAGGCGGGAGGGACCGCCGGAGCCGGAATTCGGGAGCGTGGGGTGGTGATCGCCAGCGGGTTAATGGCCGGAGGCGCGCTGGGGGGCGTGGTGGGCGCGGCCTGCCGTCTCATTCCCAGCTATTCCGAAGAATGGATTCACACGCCGTTTTACGCCAACGAAGGGATCTCGCAATCCGTGTCCCTGGCGCTATTCGCCGCCTTGTGCGCGTATTTGTGGTTGGGCTCGGTGCGAGCGTCTAATGAGCGTGCTTGAAGTACTGCACGGCACGCTCGTGCTTTTCGGCAGCTTCCCGCGATTCGAACGTCCCCAGATTTCGACGCTTGCCGGTCTTGGGGTCGATCTTTCTGGAATATAGCCGATATCCGCCTGCTTTCAGTTTTCGGATCATGTATTCCGGGAAGCAAATGGCGGGCCAATCATGGGAATCCGCCTCTGATGGCATTCTTCCGCCGGTCTCCATTGAAAACAGGACAAATATTCTTCTTGACTCCAATCACAATTTGCAATATCTTAATTGCATATTGCGATATGACGTTAGGTGAGAAATTACGGTACCTGCGGGAGGTGGAAGGCACACTCCGCGGCCTGGACCGGGAGTTGTCGCAGCAGGAGATGGCGCGGCTGATCCAACGGGAGCAAGGCAAGTCGATCAGCCAGAGCTATCTCTCGCAGATCGAAAGCGGCGCCCGGCCGCACCTGACGAATTCCAGCCGGCTGCTCCTGTCCCGGTTTTTCAAGGTGCATCCCGGGTATCTGGTGGACGATCCGGAGGGGTATCAGCATGAGCTGATTTCCGACGTCGGAGCGCTGGAGGACAAGCTGGACCTCTGGCTCATCAGCGGAGCGGAACGCTTCGGCAAAGACGCGGATCTGCATCGCGCGTTGCTGACGGTGGCGCGGCACGCGGATTCGCGGATGTGCCTCGTCCTGCTGGGAACGATTCTGGAAAACCCGGGATTGGCGGAGCGGTTGATCGAAGTATTGAAAGCGCCCGCGGCGGAAGCCACGCCGGCGGCGCGGAAATCGAGGAGGCGCACGTGAGTTGGACCGATTTTTACCTGATTTGTTTCCTCGTGGGTTTCGGATTGAGCGTGCTGGCCCTGGTGGCGGGAAGCGCGCATCTGCACCTGCCGCACCTGCATTTGCACCACGGGATCCACGTCCCGCACGCGCATGGCGGCGACCTGCCATGGTTCAATTTCGGAACGCTGGCGGCGTTTCTGGCGTGGTTCGGCGGCACGGGGTACCTGCTGCAGCATTACTACAGTGTCTGGTTCGTGGTGACGCTGGCGGTCTCGCTGGTGAGCGGAATCGGAGCATCGGCCGTGGTGTTCTGGTTTCTCGCAAAGGTGCTCATGTCGCGGGAGTCGTCTCTCGATCCGGCGGATTACCAGATGGAAGGCGTGCTCGGCAAGCTCAGCATCGCCATCCGGCCGGGCGGGACGGGCGAGTTGGTGTATTCACAGGAAGGAACCAGACGGGTGGCGGGCGCGCGCAGCGAGGACGGCGCGGCCATTCCCAAGGGGTCGGAAGTGATCGTCACAAAGTACGAAAAAGGCATCGCATATGTGCGCCCGTGGGAAGATCCCACGGAGGCGGCGTTCCGTCAGTTGAGCCAGCGTGAGGGTTCGGCCTCGTAGCGGCTCCATTACGGGCGGAGAGCGGAGAGAAACGTATGAACAATGAGACTTTTATTATCGCCGGGGCCATGTTGCTGGCCCTTATCTTCCTGATGGCGATGTTCGCCAAGCTGTTCCGCAAGGCGGGACCGCACGAGGCGCTCATCGTATATGGCTTCCGCGGCACTCGGGTGGTGAAGGGCCGGGGAACCGTGATTTTCCCCATGGTCGAGAGTTGCCGCGGGCTGTCATTGGAATTGATGTCGTTCGACGTGGCGCCGAAACAGGACCTGTACACGCGGCAGGGCGTGGCGGTGACTGTGGAAGCGGTGGCGCAGATCAAGGTGAAGTCGGATCCGGAGTCGATTCTGACGGCCGCGGAGCAGTTTCTGACGAAGCCGCCGGAAGAGCGCGAAGGGCTGATCCGGCTGGTGATGGAAGGGCACCTGCGCGGCATCATCGGCCAGCTCACGGTCGAGGAGATCGTGAAACAGCCCGAGATGGTCGGCGACCGCATGCGGTCGACCTGCGCCGACGACATGAACAAGATGGGCCTGGAAGTCATCTCGTTCACCATCAAAGAAGTCCGCGACAAGAACGAATACATCACCAACATGGGCCGCCCGGACGTGGCGCGCATCAAGCGCGACGCCGAGATGGCGACGGCCGACGCCGAGCGCGACACCGCGATCAAGCGCGCCGTGGCGTCGCGCGAAGCCTCCGTGGCCAAGGCGCAGGCCGATCAGGAGCGCGTCGAAGCGGAGACGGCTTCGCAGGCCAAACAGGCGGAAGCGCAGCGCGACCTCGAAGTGAAGAAGGCCGCTTACCTCGAGATGGTGAAGAAACAGCAGGCCAGCGCGGACAAAGCCTACGAAATCCAGGCGAACGTCATGCAGCAGCAGGTGCGCGCCGAGGAAGTCACGATTCACCAGATCGAAAAAGAGCACGAAGTCAAAGTGCAGGACGCTGAGATCCTGCGCCGCGATCGCGAACTGACAGCGACCGTGCTGAAGCAGGCGGAGTTCGAACGGCGGCGCATCGAGACGCTGGCCGAAGCCGAGAAGATGCGGCTGGTCATGGAAGCGGAGGGCAAGGCGGCCGCTATCCGTGCGCAGGGCGAGGCCGAGGCCGAGATCATCTTCAAGAAGGGCGACGCGGAAGCGCGCGCCATGAATGTGAAGGCCGAGGCGTACCAGGAATTCAACCAGGCGGCGATTGTGGACAAGCTGATCTCCGGCATGCCGGAAATCGTGCGGGCGCTGGCGTCTCCGTTGGCCAACGTCGACAAGATCACCATCGTGTCCACGGGTAACGGGTCGTCGGCGGGGATGCACAAGGTCACCGGCGATATCACCGAGATGGCGGCGCAGATCCCGGCTCTCTTCGAGACGCTGTCGGGAATGCCGCTGAAGGATTTATTCGCGAAGGTCCGGCTGATCGGCGACAAGCCGAATGGACCGGATGACAAAGCAAAGGGCGCAGCACTGTAAGCAAGGAGCAAGATCATGGCACTACTGGAAAGAGTGGCAACGTTAATCAGAGCGAATCTCAACGACCTTGTGGACAAGGCCGAAGACCCGGAAAAGATGATCAAGCAGGTGATCCTGGATATGCAAAATCAGTTGCTCCAGGTGAAAACGCAGGTGGCCATTTCGATCGCCGATCAGCATGTTCTGGAGCGGAAGCTAAAGGAGAACGAGGAGGCGGAGCAGCAGTGGCAGCGCCGCGCCGAGATGGCGATGGACAAGCACGATGAGGCGCTGGCGCGCGCCGCCCTGGAGCGCGCCATGAGCCATCAGTCGATGACGGCGAGTTTCCGGCAGCAGGTGGAAGACCAGAAGACCCAGGTCGAGAACCTGAAAGTCGCGTTGTTGAAGCTGCAGCAGAAACTGTCGGAAGCGCAGACCAAGAGCGACATGTTGATCGCGCAGCACCGCCGCTCCCGCGCGCTCGGCAAGGCGACCGACGCCGGCGTGGCGATGGGCGACGGATCGAAGGCGGCGGCGTTCGATCGGATGAAGAATAAGGTTCAGCACACGGAATCCACCGCGCAGGCCAAGGCGGAACTGCTCGCGGATGACGTGGAGGACCGGTTCGCGGCGATCGAGAAGGAGCGCGAGATCGACCGTCTCCTCGCCGAGATGAAGGCCAAGCGGCAGTAACCCTCCGGGGCAGGGCCCGGCCCTGCCCCACCGTTCCCGACCAAAATATATGACGCACAAAGCCAAACACGACGGGTGTGTCTGGGCGGGCATCGCGCTCGCCGCCGCCGCTCTATTCCTGCACGTCGGCTACTGGATCGCCGGCCCCGTGCTGCTCATTTTGTTGTTGTGCGCCTATCCGCAGTCGTACGAAACCGGCGCGCGCGAACTGGTGATTCACGATTCTCTGACGCGGCGCAGGATTCCGTACGACGCCATGACCTCGGTGGCGCGGATTCGTGATCGCGTGCGGGTGAGGTACGGCTTGGGCTCGCAGATCGTCACCGCGCCCGAGGACCCGAAGGCGTTTCTCGCGGCGTTGGAAGGCCGGGCGAAGCACCTGACCTGGCGAGGCGGCGAATTGGTGTTGCGGGACCGTTATGTGGAGTTCGCGTTCCGGCCGGCGAGAGGGGCATGGCGGGTGAGTTGAGAGGCGCGATACAACGGTAGAATCGGTTTGATGAAACCGACCGTTGCGTTCCTCCTTGCTCTGTACTGCGGCTCTTCCGCATTTGCCGCCGAGACCGGCCCGTTGCGCGGCTTCTCGAGTGAGTCGGCGCGCGCGGAGCGGGATTGGGAGGCGAAAATGCGCGCCATTCCCGACCCCGCGAATCTGCGCGCGTACATGCAGCGGCTGAGCGCCCGGCCGCATCATGTGGGGTCTCCGTACGACAAGGACAACGCCGAGTGGATCCTCGCGCGGTTCCGCGAGTGGGGGCTCGACGCGAAGATCGAGACCTTCGACGTCCTCTTCCCGACGCCGCGCGAACGCGCATTAGAGCTGGTGGCGCCGTCCCGTTTCACCGCGAAACTCGCGGAACCTGCCGAGGCCGGCGATCCGACGTCCGCGCAACACCAGGAGCAGCTGCCGACCTACAACGCTTACTCCATCGACGGCGATGTCACGGCCCCTCTCGTGTACGTCAACTTCGGCGTGCCGGAGGACTACGAGGCGCTGGACCGGATGGGGATCTCCGTGAAGGGCGCGATCGTCATCGCGCGCTACGGCGGTTCGTGGCGCGGCATCAAACCGAAGGTTGCGGCCGAGCACGGCGCGGTCGGCTGTCTCATCTACTCGGACCCGCATGAGGACGGCTATGGGCGGGGCGACGTGTTCCCCAAGGGGCCCTATCGCAACGCCGACGGCGTGCAGCGCGGGAGCGTGATGGACATGCCGGTCTATCCGGGCGATCCACTGACGCCCGGCGTTGGCGCCACCAAGGATGCGAAGCGGCTGGACCTCAAGGATGCCGTCACCCTGACGAAAATCCCCGTGCTGCCGATCTCCTATGGCGATGCGCAGCCGCTGCTGACCGCATTGGCAGGTCCGGTCGCGCCATTCGGCTGGCGCGGGTCGCTCCCGCTCACCTACCACGTCGGGCCCGGTCCCGCGCGAGTCCACCTCAAGGTGGCCTTCCACTGGGACCTCAAGCCGTTGTACAACGTGATCGCCCGCATCCCCGGGACGGCGTATCCCGACGAATGGGTCATCCGCGGGAATCATCACGACGCGTGGGTGAACGGCGCGGAAGATCCGGTCTCGGGCGCCAACGCGCTGCTCGAAGAGGCCCGCGCCCTCGCCGCGATCCTGCGCCAGGGCTGGAAGCCGAAGCGCACCATCGTGTACTGCGTCTGGGATGGCGAGGAGCCCGGGCTGCTGGGCTCGACCGAGTGGGCAGAGGCGCACGCCGACGAGTTGCATGCGAAAGGCGTAGCGTACATCAATTCGGACAGCAACGGCCGCGGCTTTCTGGCGATGGAGGGCTCGCACACGCTGGAGAAGTTCATGAATGGCGTGGCGCGCGATATCGACGATCCCGAGACGAAGCTCACCGTTTGGAAACGCCTGCAGGCGTCGCGCATCGACAATGGCCCCCCGTCCGAGCGGGGCGAGGCGCGCTCGCGGCCCGACCTGCGCCTTGGGGCCCTGGGGTCGGGGTCCGACTACACCGCATTCCTGGATCACCTGGGCATCGCGTCGTTGAGCCTGGGTTTCAGCGGCGAGGATGGCGGAGGCATCTACCACTCCATCTACGACGATTTCTACTGGTACACCCATTTCGCGGACACGGATTTTTCGTACGGGCGCGCGTTGGCGCAGACCGTAGGCACGGCCGTGATGCGGCTGGCCGATGCGGAGCTGCTGCCGTTCGATTTCGACGACTTCACGGACACCATCCGGCGGTATGTAGGCGAAGTGCAGACGCTGGCCAGGAGCCGGCGCGACCAGATCGTCGAGCGCAATCGCATGATCGACGATGGCGTCTTCGCGGCCACCCAGGATCCGAAGGAGAAATTCGCCCTGCCGCAAAAGGAAACGGAGCCGCCCTATCTGAACTTCGCGCCGCTCGAAAACGGCCTGGCCGCTTTGGCGCGCGTCACGGAGCAGTACGACAAGGCGGCGGCGCGGGCCGCCGAGAACGGCGGGTCGGCATTGGCGCGCGCGGCGCTGCGCGACGCCAATGCGAAGCTGATCGCCGTCGAGCGGGCATTGACCCTGAAGGAGGGGCTGCCCAATCGGCCCTGGTTCAAGCACCAGATCTACGCCCCGGGTTTCTACACGGGCTACGGAGTCAAGACGCTCCCGGCGGTGCGCGAGAGCATCGAGCAGAAAGACTGGAAGCTGGCGGAGGAGCAGATCGCCAAGGTCGGCAAGGTGCTGGAAAACGTAGGCGAGGCGATCCAGGGCGCGGCGGTGGAATTGGAGCGCGCGGTCCGCTAATCAACCGCGGCGCTCTTTGCGTCTTGCCGGAAACAGGCGAAGGCTTCCATGACCGGGAGCGCCATTGCCATAGAGGTTGTGCCTACCGCCGCTTGAGCGATTCCAGCTCTTCGAGCGTGCGCGGCCAGTCTTCGTGGAGCAATCGGGAGAGGCCGCGGTCCGCCAGTAGCTTGCCGCCGGTCTGGCAATTCGCGCAGTAGTTCGTCTCATTCGAAGCGTAGCGGATGCGCTGGATCTTGGCGCCGCAGCGCGGGCAGGGCTGGCCGTAACGGCCATGCGCCGCCATGCCTTCGCGGAACGCGGTGACCTTCTCCGGAAATTTGCCGCCCGCCTCCGCTCGCAGCCGCTCGACCCACGCGGACAGGACGCGCCGTGTGGCGTCGTACAGCCGTTGCAGTTGTTCCTCCGTCAGCCGCTGCGTCATGGCCACCGGCGACAGCCCGGCAGCGTGCAGGATCTCGTCGGAGTACGCATTGCCGATCCCACTGAAGAGGCGCGGGTCGGTCAGCGAGCGCTTCAACGTGTGGTTCTCGGCGCGAAGAGCCGCCGCGAAATCGCCCGGACTCGCGGCGAACACATCGATACCGCCGGCATCGAGCGCCTGGAGCGCCTCGCGCCCGGCGGCCACATGCAACGCGGCGCGATGCTGCGTGCCGGCCTCGGTGAATGTGAGCACTCCGCAATCGAAGGTGAAGGCGGCGAGCACGCGCTTGTCGGT
This sequence comes from uncultured Solibacteraceae bacterium, assembly GCA_964608645.1. Classification (GTDB taxonomy): domain Bacteria; phylum Acidobacteriota; class Terriglobia; order Bryobacterales; family Bryobacteraceae; genus CAZSQK01. The sequence goes on from CAZSQK010000016.1 coordinate 70,178, forward strand.
CGGTTTCGGAGACGAAGTCTTCCAATGCAGACGGCCGGCGATCATCAGGTGCAACGCCAGCCACAAGTCGCCCTCGACCCCGATCGCGATCCGCTTCCCCACGCGCCGAACATCCTCCACTCGCCGGCCCTCGACCGCGGAGACCGGCGGCGCCGTCGATCGCAGCAGGAACGGCCCCCGGATCGACACGCGTTCGAGACAACGGCCCAGAATGCGGTCGCGAAGCGCTTCGACGTACACGGTGACATCCGGCAGTTCGGGCACGCTTCTATTCTGCGATATTCACCGCGCGACGATCGCCCCACGATACATCCCCATCCCGCAGGCGAAACGCAGTTCGCCGCCCGTGAGCGGAGGCAGTTCGACAACCGTGGTCGCGCCGAAAGGCAAATCGCGGCGGATCTTCAGATCGGGGAACACGACCGAGGAGGCGCAGTTGCTTTCCCCGGAGCGCCGAAACGCAATCGTGACCGGGACGCCCGCAGGCGCCTCGATTCGCGCGGGCGTGAAGCCCGAACCGTCGACTTGAACGACGATCGCGCCCGGCGGAACGCGGCCGCCTCCCGATGAGCGGGCCTGGGCGGGCGCCACCGTCACTTCGAACGGAGTCGTGATCACCTCGCCCGAGCGCTGGACCTGTATCCACAGCTTGTAAACGCCGGCATGAGGAAACGCGGTCGTCACCTGAATTTCGGCGGGCGACGGCCCCGGCGGCAGCGTATGACTGTGGCCGGCCGACGTCGACTGCTCGAGCGGATGCGCATGGATGAAGCTCCGCGGATTGCCGCCGATGATGACGACGTGCGCCCAGGCGCCGAGATACGGCTGTAGGTCCGTCACCGGCATGGAGAAGCGGAGCGTCACATCTTCGCCCGCCCGCAACGCCGGATGATGGAAGCCAACCGGAAGCCGCGGCGCAGCCGGGAGAGCGGCGCGGCGGTCTCCGCTCACGTCGAGATCGAACGTGTCCGTTTGCGTGCCGGCGCCCGGCGGCGTGTATTCGAGATACAGCCTGTACCTCCCGCCTGCGGGGAATTCGTGCTCGACCGCGAAACGGTCCCCCGCAACGAGCTGCGGGTGGACGTGCGCGAAGCTGCTGAGGTCCTCGTTGACGATGATGAGGTGCATGGGCCGCTCATGAACGTGCTCCGGATAGCGCACGCCGGCGTCGAAGAGCAGCCGGACGCGTGATGGTGAAGGCGTCACCGCCCCTTTGCGCGGCGCGAGCAGCGGAGCTTCGGACGCGTCTCCATCGCGCACGGCGGCGTCGAGCCGGTCCGGTTCGATCCGGCCGAAATACCGGCTGCCGAGCAGGTACGGAAACGCGAGCTTGCCCGCCGCGTCCGTCGAAAGGAAATACGCATACGTTCCGGCGGGGTATTCGGGGGTGACGCCGAACCGCCCGTTGAACTCGTCGAGATCGCCGGCCCCGGGCGCGTATTCATAATCCTCCGCGAATGCGCCCAGCGGGAATTCGTCGCCGGCATCGGGACCGTACTGGCCGGGCGCCAGCGCGGTTCCGTCCGGCCAGGTCGTCCGCCTCGAAATGGCCCGCAGGCGGTAGCTCGACCGCATGCGGCGCACTCCGTTCCCGGCGAATGCCCACGGTCCGTAAATCGGATAGCCGTCGAGAGCATACCCAATGATCGGCGAGTGACGCGTCGATTCCGCCAGCAGGCCCAGCACGAACTCGCCGATCGGCGCGCCCGGCACGGGGTCGAAATGCCAGAGGTTTTGTCCCTGGTACGATGCGTCATCAAAGAAATTGAAGAGCGGCACGCCGTTGCTGAAGACCCCGGCGATGCCGGGGCGGAGGCTGGTATGAGCGCCCGCTGCCGGCGCCGGGTCGAAGGGGATGCGGAAGAGATACTGGTGGACGCGATCCTCGGCTGCCGCGGCGGATTGGAACGGCCCCATGTACGTGAGCGACAGGCCGGCGGACCGGATCTCGACCCGGTCACCGATGCGCCGCACCGAGTGAACTTCCGGCTGGATCGATGGCTGCGTGGCGGACAGCCCGGTCACGACCAACCATGAGAGTAGGGTCTTCATTGGAGGGTCACGTAAACGGGGTTCGACGCGTGGCCGCCCGCCTTTACCGAGATCGCGACCCTTCCTTTTCCCGCCAGCGCGCGGGGCAGCAGGACGTTCACCTGATCGAGCCCCGGATAGACGCCTTGCGGACCCGCGTACGAAACAGGCGCATCGGCGCCGCCGGCGGTGGCGGTGACGGTCTCCTTACCGCAGCCGCTGGCATATAACACGAGGTAGACCTGGTCGCCCGCCGGACCGAGGTCGATCGGGGCCCCGGCGCTCTCGATGGATTGCTGCCCGTTGCGCAGGCGAAAAACCTGTCCGGCGGCGCCTCCGCCGGAATCGGCCATGAAGAGACTCGGATACGCGTCGACAATGTGGAGCGCGCCCGTGGCGGCCGCGCCCCCGGCGGCGAAGGTCACGGTGGCGAAGCCGGACGCCGTGTCGGGCGGGATCTGATAATTGACCTGTCCCGGCGAAGCGTACGCGATGGCTGCGTTGCGCGAGATTCCCGCGGCGTCCCGAACCGTCACCGTCGCTCCGCCGAGAGTGGTGGGCCATGCGGCGGAGCCCGCCGCTGCCGTGCTGGTGGCGAGCTGATTGCCAAACAGCGGGAAGGCGCTGACGATCGATCCCGGCGCCGCGGGGCCGCCTTCGTAAGAAGCCGCCGAAACCTGTGCGGCCGCCGCCGGAGTGGCCGGCTGCGAATCGGCTCTGGCCGCGTTGCTGTAGCTGGCGCCGTCCAGGGCATTGAAGATGGCGACGCCGTTGACGAGCACTCCCACGGCCCCCATTGGGGTGCTGCTCTTGGTGGCGGCCGCCGTGGCGGTCCGCGTGATTTGGATCTGGTAGTTCTGCCGCGACGGCCAATTCATGAAGACGCCGCCATTGGCATAGTCGAACCAGGGCCCGATCGTGTAGCTGGGCAGGCCGTTGGAGTTGACGTAGACCGCGTCGCTGGTGAAGCGGATCCGCTGCAGGTCGGCGGCGGTCGGAGTGGTGACGCCGCCGTTATTGCGCGATCCCGCCGGGGCATTCACGGGCCAGGTGGCGGCGGGTCCGGAGGAAGGGTCGTAGCCGGAAATGGCCTGCGCGGTCTGCTGCGAGCCCTTCGTCACCCACGAAGTCAGTTGCGGCGGCGCGGCGGATTGAGGGGTCGTGGTCCCGTTGTTGAAATAGTCCTGCGCCGCGGCAGGGACGGCGACGTTCGTGCCGCCGCCCGGCCCCTGCCCCGCCGCCACGACTCCGTAATATTGCATGCCGATCAGGAAGGGGAAAGCGGGCGTGCCGTCCTCGTTGAGGCTGACATAGTAGGCATAGGTCCCGCTGGGAAAGTCCGGGGTCACGGCGAAACGCCCGTTGTACACGTCGAGATCGCCCAGTCCCTGCACGAACTCGAAGTCCTCGACGTACCGCCCGATTGGGTATGTGGCGGAGACGTCGGGACCGAACTGCGCGGAGGTCAATGAGGTGGACAAGCCGCGATGGTCGGGCAGACTCCAGTCGGGAAGGGAAGTGCGCTGTGTGATGGCGCGCAGCCGGAAACTCGAGCGGATCCGTCTGACGGCGCTCTTCGGATCGGATGGGTCCGCGTAGCCGTACGGTCCGTAAATCGGATACCCGTCGAACGACCAGCCGAGAATCGGGGAGTGCGTCAGGCCCGCTGTCTTCTCCCGGTAGATCGTCCCGGTGCGGCCGGTATATGCGGCGACGACGTTATCGCCCAGTTGCGCGCGCAGGCAAATGGGCTGGACGTGGTTGTGATAGGCGCCGTTCTGCGGCTGGTGCGCCAGACAACCGTCGAACGTAATCGCTTCGCCGAACAACGCATTTCGCCGCCAGACACCGTCGCCGGCAGCGGCTCCGGGGCCTTGGCACCAGAGCACCGGGACGGAGAGAATCGCGATCGGCAACACCCTTGTGAGCAGCATCATGCCGCCAGTGTGCCAGCCAATTGTAAAGGGTCTGTTAGCGCCGCGTGCGCCGAATGTTAAGAGTCGTAAAACTTCTACTTGGCGCGATAGACCGTGCGGTAAGGCGCCAGCAGGGCGCCGATTCCGCCGAACAGGCCGACGGGCGCCAAATACGTCACGGCGCGGCCGCTGTCGCCGGTCTCGTTGCGAAGGTAGGCGCCGAGCGTCTGATCGACTGTCGCGCCGAGGGCCACCCCGATGCCGGCGCCGATGGCGATATTCCGCGCGCGGCGAGACTCGCTATGAAGTTGCACGCGCTGGACGCGGTTTCGATCGATGGAGACCTGCTGCTTGCCCGTGGCGAGCGAGAGAGCATCGGGCGTCACTGCAGCGACGGCGCCTTTGTGCGCGGGGCCGCTCTTCTCCTGCACGATCACTCGGTCGCCCGCCCGCAGGCCTTGGACCACTTCCCAGGAATCGCCCGCGAAAGCCTGAAAAACGGAAACAAGCACAAGTAAAAGGATGGCGAAAAGGCGCACAAAATATCTCATTGTCTTCAGGATATTCAATACGGCGGCGCGAAAACTGCATATCTTTCGTCCATGGAAGACCGGAATCTGAGTGGCAGAATCGTGGTGATTACGGGCGCTGCGAGCGGTTTCGGCCGCGGCGCCGCGCTTCGTTTCGCGGAGGCTGGCGCGACACTGGTGCTGGCGGCGCGGCGCGACCTCGTTTTGGATGAGGTGGCGCGGGAGTGCGAACGCGCCGGCGGGAAGGCGTCGGCCGTGCCCACCGACGTGGCCCGCGAGGCCGAAATGATGCGCCTGGCCGAGTCCGCGACCCGCGAGTTCGGGCGCATCGACGTCTGGGTCAATAATGCGGGCGCTGGAGCGGTCGGGCGCTTCGAGGACATCCCGCTCGACGACCATATCCGCGTCATCGAAACCGACCTGATCGGCACGCTCTATGGCAGCTATTTTGCGATGCGGCAATTCCGCCGCCAGGGGTCGGGGACGCTGATCAACGTCGCCTCGGTCATCGGCAAAGTGCCCGCTCCCTACTTCGCGTCCTACGCGGCGGCGAAGCACGGCGTCGTCGGGCTCAGCGCGGCGCTGCGCCAGGAACTGATCGAGGACCAGATCGACACCATCCACGTCTGCACGCTTTTGCCGGCTACGTTCGACACACCGTTCTTCGAGCACGCGGCGCAGTATACAGGCCAGGAGGCCAGCCCCATCCCGCCGGCATACGATCCGAAGGAGGTCGTGGAGGCGATCGTGGAGCTGGCGCTCCATCCGAAGGATGACGTGATGGTCGGGACAACCGCGAAGGTGGCCAACGTAGCGCACCACCTCTTCCCCGGCCTCGTCGAGCGCATCATGGCCCGCGAGACGCACAAAGCCGCCTTCGAGGACGAGCCGATGGAGAGCGGCGCCGGCGTCAAGAGCAACTCGCCATTCTGACCTCCTCGACTCCTGACTCCCTCATCCCGTAGTCAGAGATCCAGCCGGTGGTCTCGGGCCGCGTCGTAGTCCTGGTCGGGAAGTTCAACTTCTAGGTGTGCCATGAGCAAAGGAGCCGGCGACAGTCGGCTCTTTTGCGTAACTGAGTAGTCGATGAGGGGGCCCCTCGGCCCCGCGCCCTACTTCCGCAGAAACCGGTCGATTCCCTTGGCCGCCTTCCGCCCTTCGGAAATCGCCCACACCACCAGCGACTGCCCTCGCCGCATATCGCCCGCCGCGAAAACGCCCGGCACCGAGCTCATATACGAATCGTCGGTGGACACATTGCCGCGCCCATCCAGCCTGACGTCCAACTGCTCAATCAGCCCGTTGCGGACCGGACCGAGAAAGCCCATCGCCAGTAACACCAGGTCGACGTCGAGGCTGAACTCCGTCCCCGGAATCGCCTCGAACTGCGGCGGACCGCCCACTCGAATCCCGTGCAACTGCCGGACATTGCCCTCATCGTCGCCGCTAAACTGCACGGTCGAGACACTCCAGTCCCGGATGCCGCCCTCCTCGTGAGAGCTTTCGGTCCGAAGCTGCATCGGCCACAACGGCCACGGCGTGGACGGCGAGCGGTCGTCGGGCGGTTTCGGCAGGAGTTCGAACTGATGCACCGATCGCGCCCGCTGCCGGTGGCTGGTGCCGAGACAATCGGCGCCCGTGTCGCCGCCGCCGATGATGACGACGCGCTTGCCCGTGGCCAGGATCGCCTGCGACGCCGGCACCGTGTCGCCTTCATTCCGGCGGTTTTGCTGCGGCAGGAACTCCATCGCGAAGTGGATGCCCTTCAAGTCCCGCCCGGGAACCTTCAGGTCGCGCGGCTGCTCGGAGCCGCCCGCCAGCAGAATCGCATGGAAGTCACGGCGCAAATCGGCGACGGAGACGTTGACCCCGACATGGGCGTTCATCTGGAATTGCACGCCCTCCGCGCGCATCTGCTCCAGGCGCCGGTCGATCAGATGCTTCTCCATCTTGAAATGCGGGATGCCATACCGCAGCAGCCCGCCGATGCGGTCGTTCTTCTCGAAGACGGTGACCGCATGGCCGGCGCGTGCCAGTTGTTGCGCGGCGGCGAGCCCGGCAGGTCCCGACCCGATCACCGCCACCCGCTTGCAGGTGCGGACAGCCGGCGGTTCGGGGCGGATAAAGCCCTCCGCGAACGCCCGATCGATAATCGTCTTCTCGATCAACTTAATCGAGACCGGCGGCTCGTTGATGCCGAGGACGCAGGAGGCCTCGCACGGCGCCGGGCACACCCTGCCCGTAAATTCCGGGAAGTTGTTGGTCGCGTGCAATTGCCGGACCGCCTCGCGCCATTTGCCCCGGTAGACGAGGTCGTTCCAATCCGGAATCAGATTCGTGAGCGGGCAGCCCGTATGGCAGAACGGAACGCCGCAATCCATGCAGCGCGCCCCCTGCGTCTGCACCCGATCCTCGGCGATGGGTTGATAGATCTCGAACCAGTCCTTGATGCGCTCCTCGGGCGCCCGCCGGGAGGCCACTTCGCGGGGATATTCGAGGAACCCCGAGACTTTACCCATGGGTCACCTCCAGCCGTCTCTCGGCGGCCGGCGCCCTCGGAATATTCAGGACCCGCTTGTATTCGTGGGGGAAGACTTTGATGAATTTGGCGCGCATCTGCTCCCAGTTCTCGATGACCCATTGCCCGCGCGGGCTTTCGGTGTATTCGACGTGTTTGGCGATCAGCGCCAGGAGCTTGCCTTCGTCCTCTTCGGGAACCGGTTCCAGATCCACGGCGGCCGTGTTGCACCGCTTTTCCGCGAAATCGCCCTTCTCATCCAGCACATACGCAATGCCGCCGCTCATGCCGGCGGCGAAGTTGCGGCCGCATTTCCCCAGCACCACCACCAGGCCATTGGTCATGTACTCGCAGCCATGGTCGCCCAGTCCTTCGACAACCGCGGTCGAGCCGGAGTTGCGCACCGCGAAACGCTCGCCGGCCATCCCATTGAAAAAGGCCTCGCCGCTGGTGGCGCCATACAGCGCCACGTTGCCGATCAGAATATTTTGTTCCGGCAGGAAGGTCGAGCCGCGCGGCGGATACACAATCAGCCGGCCGCCCGAGAGCCCCTTGCCCACGTAGTCGTTGGCGTCGCCTTCGAGCTCCAGAGTCACCCCGTGCGCGGCGAAGGCGCCGAAGCTCTGCCCAGCCGACCCGGTGAATTTGCAGTGGATCGTCCCATCCGGCAGTCCGCCCGATCCGTGCCGCCGCGCGATCTCCCCGGAAAGCATCGCGCCCACCGTGCGGTGCACGTTGCGGATCGGAAGCTTGATTTCGACCGGCGTGCGGTGCTCGATCGCCTCTCTGGCATGATCGATGAGGCTGTAGTCGAGCGCCTCGGCGAGCCCGTGATCCTGCGCCTGCACGCACCGCCGCGCGATGCGGCTGGGCATCTGCGGGTTGTACAGAATCATCGACAGATCGAGACCCTTCGCCTTCCAGTGATCCAGCGCCTCGCGCGCTTCCAGCATATCGACACGGCCCACCATTTCATCGAACGTGCGGAAGCCCATCCGCGCCATATGGCGGCGAACCTGCTCGGCGATGAAAAAGAAGAAATTGATGACGTTCTCGGGAGTGCCCTGGAACTTCGCGCGCAGCGCCGGATCCTGCGTCGCGATGCCCACCGGACAGGTGTTGAGGTGGCACTTGCGCATCATGATGCAGCCCATCGCGACGAGCGGCGCCGTCGAGAAGCCGAACTCCTCGGCGCCCAGCAATGCGGCGATCACGACGTCGCGCCCGGTCTGCAGCTTCCCGTCCGTCTGCACGCGGATGCGCCCGCGCAGATCGTTGAGCACCAGCACCTGGTGCGTTTCCGCGAGCCCCATTTCCCAGGGGACGCCGGCGTGCTTGATGGAACTGAGGGGCGAAGCTCCAGTGCCGCCCGAATCGCCCGAAATCAGCACCACGTCGGCATGCGCCTTGGCGACCCCCGCCGCGACCGTGCCAACCCCGACCTCCGCCACCAGCTTCACCGAGATACGCGCGCGCGGGTTGACGTTCTTGAGATCGTAAATGAGCTGCGCCAGATCTTCGATGGAATAAATATCGTGATGCGGCGGCGGCGAAACCAGGCCGACGCCGGGAATCGAATGGCGGACCCGCGCGATCACGTCGTCCACCTTATGGCCGGGAAGCTGTCCGCCCTCGCCCGGCTTCGCCCCCTGGGCCATCTTGATCTGCAGTTCGTCGGCGTTGATGAGGTAATTCGCCGTGACGCCGAATCGCGCGCTGGCGACTTGCTTGATCGCGCTCCGCCGGTCGTCCGCGTACCGCTCCTCGTCTTCCCCGCCTTCTCCGGTGTTCGACTTCCCGCCGATCCGGTTCATGGCGCGGGCCAGCGTCTCATGCGCTTCCTTCGAGATCGACCCGAACGACATGGCCCCGGTGGCGAAACGTTTGACGATGTCTTTGGCCGGCTCGACCTCTTCCAGCGGCACGGGTTCCGCCGCCGGCTGGATCTCGAGCAGTCCGCGCAGCGTGCAGAGCTGGCGGTTCTGGTTGTCGATGAGATCCGTGTATTCCTGGAACGTCTCGAAGCTCTCCTGCCGCACCGCGTGCTGCAGCTTGGCGATCGTCTGCGGATTGTAAAGGTGATACTCGCCGCCCGAGCGCCACTGGTAATTGCCGCCGATCGCGAGCTCGGTTTCGAAATCGGTGACCGGGCGGAAGGCATGGCGGTGCTTGCGGATGGCTTCCTCGGCAATGACGTCCAGCCCGACTCCTTCGATGCGCGACGCCGTGCCGGTGAAGTACGTGTCGACCAGCTTCTTGTTCAGGCCGATCGCCTCGAAGACCTGCGCTCCGCGATAACTCTGAAGCGTCGAAATGCCCATCTTGGAGAAGGTCTTGAGAAGACCCTTGTTGATCGCCTTCGTATAAGCGGGCCACGCCCCCTGGCCGATGGTTTCCAGCGCCAGATACGGATTGATCGCGCTCGCGCCATATCCGATCAGCAGGGCGAAGTGCATCACTTCACGCGGCTCGCCCGATTCGATGATCAGCGCCACCTGCGTGCGGGTCTCTTCGCGGACCAGGTGATTGTGAACCGCTGTCAGCGCCAGCAGGCTGGGAATCGGAGCGTAGTCGGGATCGAGCCCGCGATCCGACAGGATCAGCAGGGTATACCCGGACGCGATGGCCTGCGAGGCGTGGCGGCAAAGCTGCGTCAGCGCCCGCTCCAGCCCCTTGGCGCCGTCTTCCACCGGAAACACCATCGGCAGGGTGGTGGCGAGGAAGTCGCCCTGCGAGACGCGGCGCAGCTTTTCCAGGTCGCGATTGCTGAGAATCGGGTGCGGCAGCTTCAGCGTGTGGCAGTGTTGCGGTGTTTCGGCCAGGATGTTGCGCTCCGTTCCGATGTAGCTGGTGAGCGACATGACCATCTCTTCGCGAATCGGATCGATGGGCGGATTGGTGACCTGCGCGAAGAGCTGCTTGAAGTAATTGAACAGCGGCTGCGGCTTGTCCGAAAGACAGGCGAGCGGTGTGTCCGTGCCCATGGAGCCGATCGGCTCCTCGCCCTTCGACGCCATCGGTTCGAGGATCATCTTGATGTCCTCGTCGGTGTAGCCGAAAGCGCGCTGGCGGCACAGGATCGTGGCGGGGTCCGGCGCGATTTCGCGCGGCGGATCCGCCAACTGGTCGAGCGTGATCTGATGTTCCTTGATCCAGAGCTGATAGGGGTTCCGACCGTAGAGGCGCGCCTTCAACTCCCGGTCCGCGACAATCCGTCCTTCCACCGTGTCCACCAACAGCATCTTGCCCGGCTGCAGGCGGCCCTTCGATTTCACGTCCTCCGGTTTGATCTTCAACACGCCCGTCTCCGACGCCATGATCAGGAGATTGTCGTGCGTCACCAGATAGCGCGCCGGGCGCAGACCGTTGCGGTCCAGCACCGCGCCGATGGAGCGTCCGTCCGTGAAAGCTACCGCCGCGGGGCCGTCCCACGGCTCCATCAGGGACGCGTGATACTCGTAAAACGCTCGCCGTTGCGGGTTCATGTAGTAGTTCTTCGACCACGCCTCGGGAATCAGCATGGCCATCGCATGCGCCAGCGAGCGGCCCGACATCAGAAGCAATTCGAGCGCATTGTCGAAGGCAGCCGAGTCGCTGCCGTTGGGCTGGATAATCGGAAACAGCTTCTTGATGTCGTCGCCGAACAACGGAGACGCCAGCACCGACTGCCGGGCGTGCATCCAGTTGACGTTGCCCCGCAGCGTATTGATCTCGCCGTTGTGCGCCACGTAGCGGAACGGGTGCGCCAGCTGCCAGGTCGGAAAAGTGTTGGTCGAGAAGCGCTGGTGCACCAGGCACAGCGCGCTGACGGCCTCGGGATCGCTCAGCTCCGGGTAGAAATTGGCGATCTGCGGGGCCAGCAGCAGTCCCTTATAGATGATGGTGCGGGCCGAAAGCGACGGAATGTAAAAAAAGCCCTTATCGGGGATATCGGAGTTAAAGACCTCGGCCTCCACCCGCTTGCGGACCACGTACAGCTTCCGCTCGAGCTGATCCTCATTCATGCCCTTGCCGCGTCCCACGAAGATCTGCTCAATATAGGGCTGCGAGTTCCGGGCTACGCGGCCGATCTTGGCGCCGTCGATCGGCGTATCCCGCCAACCCAGCACGGTCAGGCCTTCCTCCCGCACGATGCGTTCGATAATGCCTTCGCACTGCAACCGCTGGTGGCGCTCCACGGGCAGGAACGTCATGCCGACACCGTATTCGCCGGCTGCCGGGAGCGTGAAACCGAGCTTGGAGCACTCCCGCACGAAGAACTTGTGCGGAATCTGGATGAGCACGCCGGCGCCGTCGCCGGTCTCCGGATCGCAGCCGCAAGCGCCGCGATGCGTCAGGTTGACCAGGACCTGAATGCCCTTCTCGATGATGTCGTGCGACTTCCGGCCGTTGATATTGCAGACGAATCCGATACCGCAAGCGTCGCGTTCCTGGCGAGGATCGTACATCCCCTGCGCGGGGGGTAGACCGCTGATTACAGACTGGTGGCTCATATGTTTAGGAAACCCGCGACCTGGAGGGTAGTCCGGTGGCGGCGCAAAATCGGGCGGTCGCCTTTTCAATAGTTTAGCAAACTCGCCCCACGGCCGCTTCGCCGCAGCGACCTCTAAGCCAGGATCTCGTCGATCGGGCCGCCGCCTTCTTCCACCAGCCGGAAGGTGCGGCCGAAGGCTTCGTGCTCCATCTTCTTGTAGTCGAGGCCGAGCCGATTCAGGATCGTGGCGTGCAGATCGCTGTAGTAATGCCGGTTCTCGACGGCCTGGTAGCCTACGTCGTCGGTGGAGCCGTGAATCACGCCGCCCTTCACGCCGCCGCCGGCCAGCAGCACCGTGTAGCCTTTCGGATTGTGATCGCGCCCCGTGGTGTTCTGGGACCACGGGCTTCGGCCGAACTCGCTGCCGAAGACGACCAGCGTGGAATCCAGCAGGCCGCGCTGCTTCAAATCTCGGATTAGTCCGGAAATCGGCTTGTCGACAGCCCGGCAGAGCGGCGCGTGGGTCTTCATGTCGCCGTGCGCATCCCAGGCGCCGTTGCCGCCCCCGGCATGGCAGATCTGAATGAAGCGGACTTCGTTTTCCACCAATCGGCGCGCCAACAGGAGCTGTTTGCCGAAGTCGTCGGTTTCCTTTTCCCCGATGCCGTACAGGGTCTTCACGTGGTCCGGCTCCTGCGAAAAATTGACCACTGCGGGCGCATGAAGCTGCATACGCGCAGCCAGATCGTAGGCCTGGGAGCGCGCCGCGATATCCGAGTTGATGGCGTAGCGCTCGCGGAACTCGCGGTTCATCTCATCCAGCAGCCTCATCTGGCGTTCGCGCTCAGCCGAGTTGCTCGATTTCGGCGGGTAAAGGTTGGGAATGGGCGTCTCCCCAGGCTGAAACGGCGTCGCGGAGACGTTCGCGCCTAAATAGCCGCCCGTCATTTGAACGGGTGATGACGCGCGGCCGATGTTGACGAAAGTAGGCAGATTCTGATTGGCGGCCCCGAGCGCATACGATACCCAGGCGCCAAGCGTTGGGTGATCGAACTGGCGGCCGCGGTGCCCGGTGGTGGTCTCGATGACAGCCGGAAAGTGATTTCCCTCGTTGCACCACATCGAGCGCACCACGGCAAACTCGTCGATGACTTCGCCCACGTTGGGGAACCAGTCGGAAACGGGAATTCCGGACTTTCCGTACTGCTTGAAGGTGCGCAGAATGGGGATGACCGGCCGCTTCATGGGGGCTACGTTGTCGCCAAAACCAATGGCGTCGATCAGCTTGCCAGCGTACTTATTGTCCTTGGGGTCGAAGGTGTCGATGTGGCTAATGCCGCCGCACATGAACAGGAAGATGACAGACTTGGCTTTGGGCTGGAAGTGAGGCCCTATGTGAGCGCCCTGGATCTTTCCATCGGCTGCCCACATCGCGCCCAGGGCAGCGCCAAAGAAGCCGCCGCCGGCCTGGGTGAGAAAACCCCGCCGGTTGATTCTGCCGCAAGGATAGATCGAATTCGGATGCAAGGGCCGTTCACCGCACATAGATAAACTCGTCGAGGTTGTACAGGAGCCAGGTGAAGCCTTTCAGCCGCGCCGGATCGTTTTCGATGTAGGACAGGGCGCGATCCTTTTCGGAAGGAGACGGCGGGCGGCCAACCGTCAGCCGATATCCCAACTCCACGGCCGCCTTCAGATCGCCGCCCGCCTCCTTCTGCAAACGTTCGGCGAGCTTCGCGGAAGCGCTCTCGATCTCCTGGCTGTTCATCATGAACAGGCCCTGCGGCGCGGTGACGGTTTGGGTTCTCATCGGACAGGGCGCCCGCCCGTCATCCACGTCGAAGACCTGAAGAAAGTTGGGCGTCACCTCGGAATTGGTCGAAAAGCCGCGGGTCATGTAAGCGCCTCGGCGGTTCGCCGCGCTCGCCGCCGCTGCCCCACCGCGTCCTCCCCCTCCGCCGCGGCGTCCGCCACCGCCGCCGGTCGTGAAAGACGGGCCGCCGACGGTCAGGTCCAGCGCGCCGGCAGCGTTCAGTATGGAATCCCAGACCGGCTCCGCTTCCAGGCGCTGCACGCGGTAATGCCAGAGAAACGTGTCCTCCGGATCGGCCTTGATGTTGGCCGCCGTCAGGCCCGCCCCGGCTTCCGACGCCATCCGGTAGGTGTCCGACGTCACCATCAGCCGGTGTATCTCTTTCATGCTGAACTTACGGGCCACCATCTCCGCGGCCAGCCAATCCAGTAGCTGCGGATGGCTGGGCGCCCCTCCGAGCGCGCCGAAATCGCTCGCCGTCTTTTGCAAACCCTGGCCAAAATGCCACTGCCAAAGCCGGTTCACCGCGACCCGCGCGAACATTGGATTCTGCGGCGACGTCAGCCAATCGGAGAAGCTCTCGATCCGGCCTTCGCGGAAATCGATCTTGGCCGGCGCGAAGGGCCAACCGGGCTCCACCGGTTTATCCTTCTCCGGTCTGTCGGGATCGCCGCTGGTCAGGATGTAGCTCTTCTCCATCTCGCGGGCCCGATCCCACTCCACCGTCCAGAAGGCCGGTAGGGCGCCGCCGCGCCTGCCGCCGCTTGCGGCGCCGGCCTCGTTGACCTTCGCCTGCAGATCCTTGTAGCGCTGCCGGACGTCGGGCGGCAGGATCTCCTGAATCTTGTCCGAGTCGATACGAAGCACCGGGAAATAGTCGTCGGCGATCTTCTGCTCTGGAACGGTGCGGTCCTTCTCTGCCTTGCGAATGATCGTCTGGACGTCCGCCGGCAGCATAGCGACGCGGTCTTCGTACAGCTTTTGCCTGTACGGCGCCACCAGTGCATCGAGAGGGGCCTGTGCCGCGGCGCGCCGCTTGTCCGCATCGTCGAGCGCCTTGCTCTGCGCCATGATCTCCGCCGGACTCGCCAATGTGACCTTCCGAATCGCCAGCGGGTCGAACAGCGCTTTCATGGCGTAGAAGTCATGCTGCGAGATGGGGTCGTACATATGGTCGTGGCATTTGGCGCATCCGACCGTCATTCCCATAAAGGCCGTGGAGATCGTTTCCACGGCCATGATCGGCATCTCCCGAGTGTTCTTCCCGTCGCGGACCACATCGCCGCGCGCCAGGAATCCCAGGGCAAACAGATCGTCAGGCCGCGGCTCCAATTTGGAACGGACGCCGACGGCCGCCATCTGCGTGCGTTCGGTGGTGCGGTAGCCCGTCAATTGCGTGCGCACGAACTGGTCGTACGGCATGTCGGTGTTGAGCGCGTAGATGACCCAGTCGCGCCAGTAGTGAATTCCCGCGGCGGCGGTCATCCTCTCGTCGGCATCCGCGTAGCGTAAGACGTCGAGCCAGTGCCTGGCGTAGCGCACGCCATGCTGCTCGCTCTCGAGGAGCGTGTCCACCACCTTTTCATAGGCGTCCGGAGACACATCCTTGACGAACGCGTCCTGCTCGGCGGGCGAGGGTGGAATTCCGATCAGGTCCAGATACACGCGCCGCAGCAGCGTGAGTTTATCGGCGGGGGGGTTGGGCTGGAGACCCCTTTTTCGATATTCCGCAGCGATGAAGGCGTCGATCGGATTCGTGGACTTGGTGACGCCACCCGGAATCGGCGGGCGAACCACGGGCTTGAGCACCCAGAGGTTGACGTCCTTGGTGTTGCGCGGAGTTTGCGCGAAGACCGGGCAGAGGACAGCGAGGGCGACAATCCCGCGCAGGCACACAGACACGCTGAACACCTCTCTTGGGATCAATCGTATTCTGCGGCGGAGTGTATGGTCAAGCTCGCCTACGGCAGCACGGCCGCCACCACCATTTCGATCACCCTTCTCAGGCCATCGTCTGTGCCGATCGGTCCGTCGCTGAACTGGCTGCGCGCGGAGGGCTTCCAATTGTCGCGTGAGCCATCGTACCGGTAGTTCTGCGGAATGCCGGTCAGAGCGGGATTGTACTGCTGGTCGCTGCCTGCCATCTTATAGATCACCAGGTCGAGCGATGGGATGATCACCACTCCGTAACCGCCGCCTCCCGATTTGAAGAACGTGTCGCGAGGGGCTCCGGCCAGGTGGCCATCGGCGTTGACTTCGAACATCAGGCTAAAAGGGGCGTGCTTCTGGTAAAGCGACGGCTTGCCCGCCGCCTCGATATAGTCCGCGGGCACAAGCTGCTGCTTGCCCCATTTTCCCTTGTGCAGAATCAGATAGCAGAACCGCAGGACGTCGGTGGAGCGAATCGCGGTGTCCCCGCCGCCGGGAGTATGGGCAAGCGTGTTGTCGCCACGATGCAAGGCGTAGCCCCACGATCCCCATCCCATGGGCTTGGCCAGTTTCTCATCGATGTACTGCTGCATCTCCATCCCCACCAGATGGCGCAGCACGATCGATGCGACGTGGGGGGATTGCGAGGTGTACGAATAACCCTCTCCCGGCCCGCACCACATCGGCGCCTGCAGCGCGGCGAGGTCCTGGGCTAGAGGTGGACCATCGCGCGGTACAGGCTCCAGCTTTACCGACGGCGCAAAATTCACGAAACCCGGATTGCTGCCCTCGCCGTGCATGCCGGAGGCCATGGTGAGCAGGTGGCCCAGCTTGATCCCGGCTTTCCGTGGGTCGTTGAGCGGGAACGCCTCCGGCAGGTACTTCTCCGTGAAGACTTTGGTCTCGAGGCCGTCGGGAATCCGGTCGTGCTTCTCGTGGAGCATGATGCCGCAGGCGATGCTGGTATATGCCTTGCCCACCGACGCCATGGCCGGCAGCGCCTCGCGATTGCCTTTGCCGTAATACTGTTCGTAGACCAGGTAGCCGTGCCGCGCCACCAGAAGCCCGCCGTGCTGGCTGCTGCGGGAGGCGTAATCGAATGCCGCATCGAGCCGTTGCAGATCCATGCCCGCCGACTTGCGAATCTGGGCGGCATCCTTCAGCACGCGCCATCCGCCTTGGGTGTCGGGAGGCGGAAAGTAATCCTGCGCGCCGGCGATGGATACCAGCGCGAGTGCCACGAAAGACAACGCTACCTTACTTTGCAAGCCGCACCTCCACCTGCACGGGTTCCACGGAGTTGGGGAACCGAACCCGCAACAGGCCTCCCGAAAAGTCGTAGTTCGATGGATGCAGCGCCTGCCCCGCGACGAGCACCTCCACCGGCGCAGCGGGGACGGCGATCTGCGCGATGCCGGTGGTGTCGCCGATGCCATCGGCCCGGAACTGGAGTACGCGGCCAACGACGTTCTCGTCGCGCACACGGAAGGCGGCGGCGAGCACCTTCATACCGGCGGTTTTGCCTCGATTCAGATCGAACAGCAGCATGCGGCTGCGGGGAGCGATCGTCACGTCGGTCAGGACGGCCAGCTCGGGGTCGAACAGGTTCAGGTAGCGGCCACGCAGGACATATGGCTGGATTTCGGGCGAGGACTCGTCAAACCCTGCAGCCACCAGGTACGGCCCGCGGCGCAGCACCAGGGAATCGGTTTCCTTCCAGGCCAACTTGACCCCGGCCGCAGCCTGGCGAACGGCTCTGCGAACCGTTTCGGCGCCGTCCGCCCGATACGTGAGCGCCGCCGGCGAGAGCGCCTCGCGCACCACAACGCCTCGACCCACGTGGTGGACGCCGATCGCATCGGGCGGAATTCCCAGCGCCTCGAACAGGTGCTGGCGCGGTGTCCGGTAAGAGCGGGGAGCGGTGTTCCACCACTCGCGCACGGCATTGTAAGGGTCCCCGTCATCGTCCACTACGACCAGGGCGCCGCCCGCGTGCACCCATTTGGCCAGCGCGCTGTGAAACTCGGGTTTGGGCGGCTTCTGGCCTTCGTAGGTAAGCATCAACAGCTTGTAGCGGTCCAGAAAGCCGGCGCTATTGGCGCTCTCGATCTGCACAGGCTCCACCGGTATGCCGCGCTTCACGAGCGGCATGGCCAGGCCGTAGAACGACCCCAGGTTGGCATCGGAAGGCTGTGGATCGGCGCGCTGGAACATCATGGTGTCGGAGAGGAGCACGCCGGTGTTGAGTGTGCCGGCCCTCTCCCACCGGACCTCGGTCTGCTTCATATCGCCGAGCGCCGCGATCACCGTCTGCAGCTCCGTTTCGTAGGGCTTCGGAATCCCGACCCGATCCGCATTCGCGCTGCCGCGCCCGAATCCGCCCAGACCGGTCCCGATGGGAGCCTGCTCCTGCTCCTGGACGGTGCGTTCCGGGGCAATGCTCTTCAGCGGATGGCGGCTGTTGAAGACCCGATCCGGCCACGGCATGATTTCGTAGTGCCACACTTCCGATTGGAGCAGCGAGGCCGTCAGGGTGCTTTCCCAGTTGGCACGGTAGTCGTCCCAATCGTGATTGGGATTGTCTTCGATGGGGTCGTTCAGATACCACACCCGCCGGCCGGACGCGCGCACCAGGTTCTGCATGGCGCCGTATTCCAGGAACGCGGTCTCAAAGGTTCGTTCCTGCCGCCGGCCCTCGTAGAGATTGGGAGTGCGGGCGGTGCCGGTCCAGACCTGGGCGATATAGCCATCGGCGCCCACATCGATCAAGGAGGACTCGGGACTGACGATCCTCCAATGCGCGTAGTTGATCAGGGAATGGGTGGGCACGTAGCAGCGGATGGCGCGATGGTTGGCCTTACCGTACGTTTTCGCGAAATCGAAGATCTGGGAGAGCGCCCTCCGATACAGGTAATACTTCAGCTTGGACGCGCGATATTGGGCGTCGGGAGAGGAGTTCGGGGGCTGCCACTCTTCCTTGTAATAAGCCTTCCATTCCCGCTTGAAGTTCTCCTCCCATCCGCCGCGAGCCCAGAACTCGGGCTCTTCCAGGTGGATGGCCTCCGCGCCTGCGTCCAACGCCCGCTTGACTCCCAGCGTGAGGTACTCGCCATAGTTTTCGCCGGGCGAAATATAAGGAACGTTGGCATTGCCCCCATGCAGGATCAATTTGCCATCGGCCTGGGTCTGCGCCTGGTCCCAGTGATTTTTGCCGTCGAACTGGCCATTGAGATAGTCCTGATACTGGCCCCAGGCGACGCCCGTCATCACATGGACGGTGTATCCATGCTGCCGCCAGGTCTCGATGTTGGCAGACATGCGGGGCCCAATGCCGTACACCATGGCGACATCCGCATTGAGGTTGGTGCGCGCAGACCATGGGCCGCTCGTCTGAAAACTCAGACGTTCCTCCGCCGCGCGCTCAGAGCCGGCGCACAGCAGCAGGGCGAAAAGGATCATCGTAGCGAACGAGCGCACAACGTCACCTCCATCGTTACGCCGCAGATTGTAGTATAGTGTCGTTCACAATCTTGGGGGCTGGTCGCAAGGGAGAAGGGAGTCTCTAATGAGTAAACACTGGATAGTCTCGGTCGGTCTGCTCATGGCGAGTGGACTTTGCCTGGCGCAGGATCGCGGCACGATCCGGGGCGTCGTGAAGGACCAGTCCGGAGCCATCGTGCCCGGCGCCACGCTCACGGTGAAGAACGTCAACACCGGTCTCACCGAGTCGGCAACGACCAGCGCGGACGGTGTCTACAACGTCCTCTACCTGCCGGTGGGCGAATACACGGTCACGACGGAGAAGGCCGGGTTCCGCAAGGCCGAAGTAACGGGCGTCGGAGTCCACGTGGCGACAGTCGCCACCGTGGACGTGACCCTGACGGTGGGCGGAGTGGATCAGGTTGTGGACGTGACCGCCAGCGCGCCACTGCTGGACGTGCAGGGGACCAATCTGGGGAAGATCATTCCGAAGAATGCGATCAAGGATCTCCCGTTGTTCATCAGCGGCGGATTAAGAGCCAATCTGGCGTTTGTGGTTTTGACCCCGGGCGTGATCGGGTCGTCCGGCAACCCGCGAATCGGCGGCGGGCTGCTGGACGGTCAAAGCGAGCAATTGGATGGCGCCGAATCCAATAGCGAGCGGCGCAACGACCCGGCCATGAATGGCGTGAGCGTCGAGGGCATGGAGGAGTTCAAGGTCCAGAGCTCGTCCTATTCGGCTGAATTCGGCCGGACTTCCAACGGCGTGATCAACTGGGTCACCAAGTCCGGAAGCAACCAGATTCATGGAAGTATCTTCGTGTTCAACCGCAACGAAGTGTTCAACGCCCGGGGATTTACCACGGCGCCTTCGAAGCGGCCGATCGTGCGCCAGTGGAATCCCGGCGGAAGCGTCGGCGGCCCGATCTACCTTCCCAGGATATTCGACGGCCGCAACAAAGCGTTCTTCTTCTTCGCCTACGAGCATTCCTCCACCAGAAACGGCCAATCCACGTCGCTGGTGACGGCGCCGCTCGACGAATTCCGCAATGGCGATTTCAGAAAGCTGGTGGACAGTGCGGGGAAGATGGTGCCGTTGTACGATCCGTTCGACGCGGCCGGAAACGTCATCCCGAATTCCGTGGACCGGCCGATTCTGCAATGCAATGGCGTAACGAACGTAATCTGCCCGAACCGGATCGATCCCACCGCCAAGCTTCTGGTCGGGATGCTGCCTCATCCCGACAATCCGAACCTGCTCACCGCAAATTACCGTTCGCGGAGCTACTCGACGTCGCTATCTGGCCTGCCCTCGATCAAGCTCGACTACATTTTCAACGACAAGCACCGAATCAGTTATCTCTACAGCCACTTCCATAGTCCGGCAACGCCCAGCATCAATCAGTTTGAAGGTCTTCCGGGCACTGGTTTTCCGTCGGACAGCCTGACCGAATATCACCGCCTGAACGACGATTACAGCATCCGGCCGAACGTTCTGAGCCACCTGACGATCGGTTATAACCATCGGCACATTTACGAGGCTCCCGCCTACGTCAACACCTTCCCGGCCGATCTCGCCAAACAGATTTACCTCAAAGGCAACCCGAATCCGCTGATCGACGGAGTGTCGACCGTCTACGGCGCCGGAGGCGCCACATGGGGAAACACCGTGTTCACCGATTCGCGACAGCGCACCACGGACATCAAGGAACAGGTGGCCTGGATTAAAGGCCGGCACAGCGCCAAGTTCGGCATGGAGTATCTCGCCGGCATATACCGCCGGCTGGACAACAACAATACCTGGGGCAACGTGAGCTTCAGTGCCGCCGGCACCGGCAACCAAAGTGTCGCCAACAGCGGCAACGACTTCGCCTCATTCCTGCTCGGAACGGCCAGCGGCGGCAGCTTCCGCTATCCGGACGACACCGCCTTCCACTGGCCCTACTATGCGTGGTTCGCGCAGGACGACTTCAAAGTCAGCCAGAAGCTGACAGTGAACTTCGGCCTGCGATATGAAATCCCGGTCCCCAAGGAGGAGCGGCATCACCACAACAGCAACTTCTGCCCGACTTGCCCGGCGACGGCGTTTGGCGGCATTCCGGGGGCCATGGTGTTCGCCGGCGTCAACGGCGCGCCCGATCGCTTTGGCGAGACCAGGAAGAACGCCCTCGGTCCGCGGCTGGGTGTAGCCTACCAGATCGACTCGAAGACCGTGATCCGCTCCGGAGGCGCGATCTACTATCAGCCGCCGCGTGAAGACGGCAACGCCGACAACGGCATCCAGGGTTTCGGAGGGACCTTCGGCGCCACGGCCAACTTCCTTTCCAACGGCATCTCCTACCTGACCAAAAATGGTCTGTCTGCATTCACTACGCAAATCCAGAACCTCAAACCGCCCATCTCCGACCCCCAGACGCTCACTGGCAATCTCTTCCAGCAGAGCCCGTTCTTCTACTACTCGAAGACGGGCCGGTCGGCCTATTTCTCGGACTGGCAGATCAGTATCGAGCGCGCTGTGACGGGCGATTCCGTGTTCCGCGCGACCTACCATGGCGTAGTGGGAAATAAGTTGATTTCGAGGCAGCAATCGCTGAACCAGCTCGACCCGAGATACTGGAGTATCTACGGCAGCCTCCTGGGCAATACCATCAGTTCGGTGATCAACAACCCAACGGTGATTGCCGCCGGATTCAAGCTGCCCTATGCCAGCTACCCTACCAACCTCCAACTACAACAGGCGCTGCGTCCTTTCCCGCAATTCTCCGGAATCGACAGCAACGCCAGCGGCCTGAACGACGGTCATTCGACCTACCACGCGCTGGAGACCAGCTTCGAGCACCGTTTCTCCAAGGGGCTCTACCTGACTGCGACTTACACATTTTGCAAGCTGATCTCCACGTCGAACGGCGAAGATGCCAACCGCGATACCCTCGGCGCGGTGCAGAATCAATACAACCGGCGGCTCGACAAGGCCGTGGCGTACAACGAAGACACTCCCCACAACATTCACATCGGGTACGTCTACGACCTGCCGATCGGCAAGGGCAAGCCGCTGCTGAACCGCATGCCGAAGGTCGTGAATGGCGTCTTCGGCAACTGGAAGGTCTCGGGCATCCACACTTACGTTTCGGGCACGCCGCTATGGATCAGTTGCGGCCAGAATTTCTTCGGCGCTGGAAACAATGCCCGCTGCAACTTCGCTCCCGGCGCCACCACCGGTCAGGTGCCGCTCATCAACCCCGCCTGGACTTGGAGTCACGACAATATCGGGACCACCGCCCTCGGAAGAATTCCGTACCTCAATCCGGCGGCGTTCGTCCTGCCGCCGAACATGACTTACGGTGACACGCCTCGCCAGATGCCATACCTGCGGAGACCATGGACCGTCCAGGAAGATCTCGCGATCTTGAAGAACTTCGTGATTCACGAGAAGGGCAATTTGGAAGTGCGATTATCGGCTTCGAACGCTCCGAACCGGGTCGTCTTTGGCGGTCCGAACACGACGCAGAGCAGCCCCGACTTTGGCCGGATCACGGGGACAGGCAACAGCCCGCGCTCAGTCCAGCTTGGCGCTCGGCTCTCGTTCTGACGCAGCGGGCATCGGATCGCCGGACCGCTATGGCCCGCGTCACTCCTGGCTGCGCCGCGTATCCTTCCGCAAGTCGAACACCCCTAGAACCGTTTAGGGATGGGGCACAATGGATTTGCAGCGAACGGCCAACAGTGTCTTAACTGTTTATCTCAGCAAACGGGGCAGCCGCTTGGCGTTACTGAAAATAGGGCCACTTGTGAAAATCTGAGTCCGGCGGCGTTTTCATGGAGGTTCCTCCGGGACCACGAATCTCCAGTGGTGAATTCACCCTCCGCCCTGCCGGTTTAAGCTTACCTGCAACTCCTGCCCACGGCCCTTCGTTCCAAAACTATTTCTTGCAATCTCACTTTTATGGAGTATGCTTTCTCAAAGCCTAAGCTGTTACCAGCTGTCTTGGAGGGCGCATGAGCGTAAGCAAGAACCCCACTCTGAACACGACCTGGACCTACCAGGGCGATGCTGCGGGCATCGGCGCGATGAGTCAACCCATGATTGTGGCGGGCGACCGCCTCATCGTCCTGTCCGGAACGACGAACCTACTGCATGCGATCAATATCTACGACGGTGTTGAGATAGTAACCCCCACGCCTCCCCCCCCGCCTCCCCCTACGCCGCCACCCTCGACGACCGGCTTTCCCCAAGCGTGCCAAGCGCTGCAAGGATCGCTTTACACCATCACGGACGGCGCGATCTTCTATCTCAATACAGACGGCAGCGGCAATGTCTCCATCTACGCCATCCAACTGGCGGACGGGTCGACTCGTTGCTTCCCTACGCCCACGGTTGCAGCCGGGCAGCAGCCACCCGCGCCGATGCCTTGGCAAGTCGCCGCCCCGAACGCGATTCAACTCATCGGCAGCCCTGGACTGGTGGTGGTCATCAGCCAGGGTTTCACGAATACGACGGTTACGGCGTATAGCACCGTCGACGGAAGCGTGGTGTGGCCGAAAGGCTCGAACGCCAGCAACGGAATCTCGATCAGCCAGAACAACATCGGACAGGTGGCGGTACAGAACGGCGCATTTTTCTATGTGTCGGGCAACGTGCTGTACGCCAACAACCTGGATTTCGGGGACCAGCGGTTTCCGAAGAATCCGCCGCCGACTTCTCCACCGACTCCTCCTCCGGCTACATGGGTCCCCAACGAGCAAACGGCGCCTCTGGTTGGAGAGAGCGTCGTGGTCTGCGTCGGCAACGGTGTGTTCGGCTTCGACCAGATCAAAGGCGGATACCTTGGGATGGCGGGAGTCTGGGATCCGACGCCAGGAGCGACCCAGCCAGGGTGGACCACATCGTCGGAGCCGCCCGCATCGCCGACATGGTTGGCGGCAATCTCGGAAGATCTCTCCTGGATCGCAGCGCTGAGCTCGGACGGCGAGTTGTGCGTCATCGACGCCACGACGGGTGCGCCGCTCTGCGCTCCCTTGACGGGTATACAGTCCGGGATCCCAACAGTCGCGGGAACCGACATCTGTATCACCGCATCGGGCAGCGGAATCGTTACCTTCGTTACGCTCGATCTGGTCGGACACAGTCTCGGGCAGCCGCAAACGTACCAGATTTCGGTTGCGGAGGCGCAGCAGGGTAATACACCGCCGCCACTCGCCCAGGTGCCGCCAGCTATCGGCAACGGGACAGCGTTTATTGCGGACAACACCGGCAACATCAGCGCGGTGCCGTATTCGAACGCTTCCGCCGCCTACTTCAACGGCCAGAGCTCGATCGCCATTACCCCCGGGGCAGACCAGTACAACTTTGCGTTCGGCACTGGCGATTTCACGGTGGAGTCGTGGGTCCACAGCAGTGAAGGCGGAGAGATCCTCTCGAGTGATCCCGTTTCGACCGCCGGCGACTCGACCGGCGCCCAGTCGTTTGCCTTCCGATTCAACGTTGGTAAGGCGGGAGAACTGCGCTTCGCAGTGACGAGCACCGATGGGATCGGATCGGCCGCCTCCAACCAGGACCTGGTTCGCACGGGGCCGACCAGCGTCATCGACGGAGAATGGCATCACGTAGCGATCCGGCGACAGGCAGGGGTGGTCAGCTTTTTCCTGGATGGGATCTCGCAGCCGACCTTCACGCTGCAAACCCGCGCGCAGGCAACCGGCGGTAAGGCAGCAGTCTTCCAGAACGGGCAGGCGCTGAATCCCGACGGGTCGCTGCAACTGAACACTGTTTCACCTCCGGCGCCTGCCGCGGCCTTAAGTCTGGGCCCTCAGCAGGGACTGACGATCGGCGGGTACCCACGGGTGGGGACCATCTCGAACTGGAACGGGTTGTTGCGCGAACTGCGGATCTGGGACGTGGGGCTGGACGCGGCGACGATCCAGAACCACATGTGGCAGGCGCTGCCGCCGAATCTCCCACATCTTTACGGGAATTGGCATTTGAGCTTCACCGATCCGGCGGATAACGCGAAGAACGACTTTTTCGACGCCAGCACAGAATATCCGGCCACGTTCAACGGCGGCCTGAATGTCAACACCGACCTCGAAATTGACGACTCGGCGTTCCCATTCACCCTCCAGCAGCCCAATTTGCAATGGCCGTACAGCTCGTCATGGATTGCGGCTGGGGAATCGCCAGTGACAGCGCCGCCCGCCATCAGCGAGGACGGGGTGGTCTGCTTCGCCACCAACAACGCGCTCTACGGGATCCGGAAGACGGACGCCACGCGGCTTTGGGAGGTCGCGATTTCGTCGACGGACCCGAACGGATCGAAGGGCGGCTGTTCGACGCCGATCGCTTGGGGCGCATGGTTCTTCGTGATGACGGACATGTACGGCCTGATCCAGATCGACACGCAAACGGGCGATTTCTCGGAGTTGCCGGCGTTCGACGGAATGGCCAAGCCTGGCCCCGGAGTTCTCGCGGCTCCGGTGACGGACGGCCACTATCTGGCGGCCGCTAACCCGGATGGGACGATGTGGATCCTGGATCTCACACAGTCGGGCGCCTCCGCGGTTTCGTACTCGACCGCCGCCAATCCGGGCGACCTCGCCATGGAGAACGGCATCGTGTACACGGTGACCGGAGGGACGGCCCTGCACGCCGTCACACCGGGAAATAATCCCCCCACCGCGCCGGTCTCGATCGCGGTCTCCTCATCGATCTTTTGCGCCTTCGGGCAGTTCGTCTTCTGCGTGCAGAATAACAAGCTGGTGGCAGCGGCCGCCGGGCTGACGTCCGTAGGGAAACAGGCCGTCCCGATTCCCGGCAGCCAGAACCAAGGCAGCCAGATGACCGGCATGGCGGCCGATGCGGATGCCAATCTGCTCGTCGTGACCGACAATCAGGGCAACGTCTACGGCCTCAATTTTTCATTGGGCCAGAACTGGGTGCAGTCAATTAGCGGGCCGAACGGGACGGCTGGCGGATCGCTGAACCCACCGATCATCGACGGACGGAATGTATTCTGCACAAGCAGCTCCGGAGCGGTCGCGGCGCTCGATGGCCGCACGGGCAATCTTCTAGGACTCTTCTACGTTCCCAACGCGGTGACGACGCCGCCGGTAGAGGATGCTGGCGTCGTGTACTTCGGCTGCGCCGACCCGAGCAGCGGAAAACGGGACGGCGCGCTCCACAGCGTGATCTTCGGGACCACGTACGGGCTCCGTCTCGGATTGAATCCGCAGGATCAGTCGGCGGGCGCCGGTTACGCCGCCATCCAAAATGCCTTCGTGGATTCATTCCAGTTTGACGGTGGGCAGGAGTGCTGTGTCGAAGCCTGGATCAATATCAGCCCAGGCGGGGGCGGAGAGATCTTCTCGCTTTGTCCGGCGCAGAGTGGCACGCAGACACAGCCGGGAGTGCGTCTGTGGATCGATTCGAGCGGTGCGCTCAATTTCCAGCTCATCACGCCGGCCACCGGCTCCGACTGGCAATACAACCTGGCCTCGTCCGTCGCCAGCGTCCTGGTGGACGGTCATTGGCACCACGTGGCGGTGAGCTGCCAGAACCCGACAACGCAGCAAGTCTTCATCGATGGTGTCGCGCAGGACTACACGCCCAGCCAGACGTTGACAAAGCCGGCTCAGCTGGCCACGCAGATTGTGGCATATCTCGGGGCCGACGCCACAGAGGCGAACAACACCCCGGCGAACCCCTTCACGGGCCTGATCGGCGAAGTCCGCCTCTGGCGGACCTACATGGTCGCGTCCGAGATTTCCAGCCGGATGCACGACAAGCTGCGCGGCGATGAGGCGGGCCTGCTTGCATATTGGAACTTCGATACGCTGAGCGTCGACGACACATCGGTCCAAAAGACGAGTAACGACGGAAGCAGCACGGTGCAACTCAACGGGACCATAACCGGTTCGGCCACCTACTGGCTGACGGATCTCTGTTTCGAGGCGCCCAATTACCCATACTTCACCACAAAAGGCGCGCTCAACGAGCCGCCGGATCCGCAACCGGATCCGCCGATCACATCCTATACCCTGACCCTCACGGTCTCGCAGGCGAACGGGGCGCCGCTCGCCGGCCAGCCGGTCTATTTCTGGTACGTGCAACACGCCGACATCGGGGAGCCGCAGCAGATCACGGTGCAGAAGACGGCTGTTGACACACCGCAACGTCTGAACGGCCTCACGCCGGGCACGCTCGGGACGATCACGGACGGAAACAACTACACCGATACGACCGACAGCTCGGGCAGCATTTCGTTCATCGTGACGACGATTGACATGAACAATGGGCCGTCATTCGACCTGTATGCCGCGTGCGGCAACGGGTTCATGCCGACCAACGAGCGGTATCACGTGAATGTGCTGCTCGACAACCAAAACCTGGCGAAACCCGTCCCACCGACGATCAACGCGCAATCCCAACTGCTGCAGGACTACCATTACAGCCCCGGCAGCAGCATCGACGAGACTCGCATTCGCAATACGTACCGTGTGACCCTGACGGTCCGGAATCCCGACAACTCGGCGCGTGCTAACGAACAGCTCGAAATCTACGCCACCGACTTCCTGACGATCGAAGTACAGGGACAGAGCTACTCGATCAACACAGACAACAACGCGACCTTCACCACGGACGGGGAAGGCGAGCTGACTCTGATCGTGGACGCGACCGACGTCACGTGTCCGAGCCTGTCGATCTGGGCCGGGTTCATGAATCCGCAGGCGCGTTATACGGTAGACCCATCGGAAGACGCACACAACGCGCTTTCGAACGTGCAGGCGGCGCCGGCCCCGACGGCGGCGAATCCTTCGCCGCAGCCGGGCGACGCATCGGACCCGGCGAAGCCGACGGCCGGCTACAACATGACCGATCCCAACCGGAAGATCCTGTGGACCAAGAGCGGGGCCACGAAGGGAGCGCTGCTCAACTCCGAGGACAACGGCCAGGCGCCGAGCATGGCGAATGCGGTCACGCACGTGATGGCCGCGTCGCAGCCGGCGCCGGCAAACGGCAATCCGAATGTGACGGCCGATGCGGTTGGGGTGCGGGGGAGCCGCCGGGCCACGCGCTACCAGGAGGCGATGGCGCGGCCCAATCTCGTGCGTCTCGCCGCGTTCGACACTCAGTCGTCCGGAAACGGCAATGCGGCGATGATCCAGCCCATGAAGGTTCCGTGCGGCAACAGCGTTCAGGCGTTGCCTACCATGAAGCACATCAACCGGCGGCGTCCAGTCACCCCGGAGAATGTCCTGAACTCCATTCAGGGCGTGTCCAAGGGGAGCGTGGGCTTCACTTTTGCGTACTCGGGCCTCGGGACCTTGCAGGTGAACTACGTTTCGGCCGATGACGCGAAGACGATGATCTCGTCGGCGGCGCCCAAAAAGGCGAAGCGAGTGGCGCGGGCCGCTCCGCGGCCGATGATGGCCATGAGTGTCCTCGACGATCTCTGGGACGACGTGACCGATATTGCGGACGATATTTACGACGACCTCCAGCAACTCACCATCCTCATTACCGATACGATCAACGTTCTGATTCAGGTGGCCGATCAGATCGTTCACGCCGTGGTGCATAGCATCGAAGAGGCTGTCGCCGCCGTCTCCAACTTCTTCGAGCAGTTGTACGTCGATCTGGTGAAGCTGATTCAGTTCCTGGCGCTGCTTTTCGAGTGGGATGCGATTCTCGAAACCCACACGCTGCTCCACACCGCCTTCACGAGCGTGGGGACCTTCATGAGCAATACGGTCCCCGACGCGACGGCGATCAGCGCCATGATCGACTCTCTGATCGGAAACGTGCAGGGCTCCAGCGCCCCAACCTTCCCCGCGAGCGCTCCGGGGACGAGCGCAACGGCCGCGCAGCAGACCCCCTCCTCTGCCTCGGATCCTTCCGTCTCGGGCTGCAACTCGCCTGGCCCGAAGATGATGTATAGCAAGACGAAGGACAACCAAGGCTCGAGCTCGTGTCCTTCAGCGAACCCGACGCCGCTCGGAGGAAGCGACGACGGTTCCGACGACCCCATGGCCGCCATCCTGACCTTCGCCGCCCAACTCCCGTCGTTGAACGCTTCCGACGCCGGCCCCCAACTCCTGAGCCTCATCGAAAACCTGGGGAAGGACGCGCTCGGGGACGCTCAGGGCGACGTGGTCACGGCCCTGACGTCGCTCGTGAGCCAGGTAGCCTCCATCGTCAATACGATCGACACCGAGATCGATATCCCCTTCATCAGCGAGCTTTACTGCTGGATTACGGATGCTCCATATCTTTCGATCCTGGATCTGCTGTGCCTGGTGTTCGCGGTCATGGTGCATCTCGTCTATGCCCTCATCACGGGTAACAAGTTCGCGAGCGATGCGCCGGCGAGTCTGCTCCCCGCGGGGACGGCGCTACCGGTCCCGGCCGGTCAGGGAACACAGAATAGTGCCCTGGCCGTAGCAGCGCCACGCGGCCGAACGATTACCGCGATGGACAATCCTTCGGGCTACGACTATTCCAACCCTCTGGCTGCCTACGGCAAGCTCGATGCCACGTGGGCGGAAGTCGTTTACGTTTGCGCCCGTCTCATCAGCATCGGCTGCTCCTCGGCCGGCGATTACATCTGTGTGGGGATCGCGAAGACGGATGCCAACTTCACGTATCCGAATCCCGCCCGGGCTTTTTTCCAATGCCTCCAGGGCTCCTTCGGGCTGGTCGCCGATACCTTCATGTTCGTCTACTCAACGCCGACGTTCGTGGCCACATTGCTGACGTCCTTCGAAACCAATCACCTTTCGCCCGCCGACATAGATGGACCGCTGGGCACATGGACTTCGTTCTACGAGACGAAGAACGCTGCCATCTTCGCCTTTACCGCATTGGGCGATGCCATCAATACCTTCGCTGGCATTTACAAGGTAGTTGGGGGCCTGAGCTCGCTCGACGGGGCGTCGGAGGCGCTCCTCCCGAAGAACGACCCGGGTACTCTGGGAAATAAAATACTCAACATACAAAGGTTGATCGGGATCCTTGGCCTCTGCGCGCTCGGGGCCGACATCTATGAAATCATCATAGGGCCCGAATATCGAAGCAGCAAGGTCGGCACCGATTTGAGTTGGGGATCAGGCTGCCTGTGGGGCCGCGACATGCTGGGCCACTTGAACATGTTGACCGGATCGACTTTCACGGATATGGGCCTTGCCAAGTCTTCGGCCACCCTGATTCAAAACCTGGCGATCCTGCGCGGCGTCGCGAATTTCGGCGGACTGATCCTGCACGGCATTGGCGAGTTCGCCTTCCTGCTGCCGAACCTGCCGCCGTCGGTCACGACAAGCTGAGGGACGAGAATTCGGTCCCGGTAAGGAACATCGAGAGCGGGCTTTTGCCAAAGTCTTTGGAGTATAACGATGCCTACGAACGCGACCCAACTAACCCCGACATTGCCTCTGTTGACCTGCGCCGCCAAAAGCGCGGCGCTGAATTGCCCGGCGGGAGCCATCTTCTCACCAGTCCAGTGGGTGCAACTCCCGAACTGCCTGGTCTTCGACGACGGCTCGTCGGTCTTCGTGTGCGATGCCGCGAAGGGCACGCTGCTGTGGACGATCGCCTGCGCTCAACTGGTGGGCTGGGGAATCGGGCAGGATCTTTATGTGCTCGATGGCGCCACAATCACGCAATACGATCTGACGGCGCTCCATAAATACCAGACTCCGCAACCGGCGAATGGTCCCTACAAGATTCCGCTCACGGGCTGCACGTTCAGCGCTCCAGTGCCGTACCAGACGCCGAGCGGACTGGAAGTGTTCGTGCTTTGCTCCAACGGCTATGTCTTGCCGTTTCCTTCCAATCTCCAGATCACACCGGCTCAAGCTTACAAGGGCACAGACATCCCCGACACGTTAGAGATCTTCCCGTTGACGACGACCGCGAACGGTTTCTCATTCCAGTTTCTCAGCAACGGAAAAGTCGTTACGGTCTCCGGCACACCCTGGAATCCCAACCGCGAAGCCCTGGCAACGAGCGCCGCGGAATGGCTCGCCGCCAGCCGCGCGGCATTAGGCCTCACTCAGCCGAACGCGAGCGGCCAGTTCTGTATACCCCTGACCACTTCGGGATTCAGTCAGACCATCTACGCGGCGGCGCAAACCAATTTCGAGAACGGATCCCTATTTCTCCTTGCGGACCCGACGGAGGCGGCGCCTCGCGATGCGGCCGTCCTCGTCACCACGGACCAAGGTTCCACAAAGTGCGTCGGAGGGGTGCTCTCCGGAGCCCCGCAGATCCTGTCGGCGCCATGCGTTTCCGTGCAGGCCGGCGTCGCCTACTTAAACGTCGCCGTAACGCAAGGCGCCAGCCAATTGCTGCAGATTTACGAATTGGCTTCCGCCTCCGTAAGCTATGCGGACGCCGCAGGGCTCTTTGCAGGCCAAGTCTCGGGCGTGGCCGCATGGTCATCCGGCGGGAGTTTGAGCGCGATTCAGCCTTTCGAAAACGCGGCGACCCTGATGATGTTCGCGGCTGCGGCGGCCATGTTTGGCATCTCTATCTCGCCGCTACAGAGCCAGTTGAGCGCGGCCGGCTCGTCTCTCACCACGATGCTGGAGATCGCAGGCAGCGGAGGCCCAACCGTGCCCACGGCCCTTGCGATCAACGACTTGTGCCAGATTCCCCTAAAGACGATGGAGACGGCGCTGGCGGCGGCGGGCTGCTCCGCGGCCGACGTGGTTACCGTGTTGACGGCGTACCAGGTCTCGTTCGTCGATATCACGACATTTCTTTACGTCAACAGCTACGATGCGGCTGCCATCGTCAACGCGCTGCACGCGGCCGGCGCCGATGCGGTCGACATCATGGCGGGGTTCGCCTGGAACGACAATTTCTTCTCATCCAATCCCTGGTGGACTTACCCGAGTTCAACGACACCTCCTCTCCCGCTGACCCCATTTGCCCAAGCAGCGGGGACTGCGATGGCTGCCCTATATTCGCAGGAGGATATAGCTGCTGCGCCCGAGAGCAGCTCCCCGGGTGCTCCCATGAGTGCGGCGGCAATGTTGAAGGCGGGCTGGCCGTCCCTGACGGGAGCTCAGGCGTACGCCCTCCTCGTAGTCAACTTTCCGAGCGAGGCGAACATAGGGACAGAATTTGTCTACAACTACACTCAACCGCCTGGATCGTAAGCGGCCAAAGCCGACCCTGCACCGTCTAATCTGTCTGTATGTGGCAGGATCTGCGCCACGCCGTCCGCACTCTCGGCGGAATCCGGGGTTTGCCGCCGCGGCGGTGGCGACTCTGGCCCTGGGGACCGGCATCAACACCGCGATGTTTCGCTTAGAGTGAAACCCGGCAGGTACCGCCGTCCCCAGGCGTCAGTCTCACGCGAAGCGCCAGTTCCTGCGACTGGCCATCGAACTGGACCGTCAGTTTCAACGCCAGCCTTCCTTCGCACGGCACTGCCGGATCGAGCACGAACGGGAACGAGACGGTCGCCACGGTCCACGCGCCGATGGCGCCGAGCGGCGCCGGATCGCCGCCTTGCAGGCTGGCGGTCACGTCGCCGGTTGCCGTCTGTCCGCGATTCGCAATGGCCAGCGTCAATGCGAACGGATCGCCTCCGATCGCGGTAATCGCGGCGCTCAACGCCGGACCTGCGTCGAAACTCGCCCGGGCGACTGACATGGCGCCGGGGCCGTCGGAGAACGGAAAGACCGCGAGGCCGAGTCGCGAATCGCCCTGCCGGTAATCGCCGATGAACTTGGCGTCGATCGGGAACGGCGGAGAGAGCGGGATCTCGGGGTCGAAGGTCTCGCCGCCATCGCGCGACCGGGCGCCCCAGACACGCGCCAGTGCATTGGCGGGATCGTCGCGGCGGTCGAGCCACGTCACGATCACATCGCCGGTAATCGGGTCCGCCGCTACGGAACCTTGGAGAGCATCGTGTTTGAGATCCGGTCCGGCAAAAGTCATTCCGCCGGACCATGTCAGACCGCGATCAGTCGAGTAGGAGAAGACTACTCCCGCGGGCTGCCGCGTCCCGCTTCGGCCGACTCCCGCGGGATAGACGTAGTAAAGCCGTCCCCGGTGACTCGTGTCGGAGGCGTCGACGACGAACGACTGCATCGAGTGCGCGTTCCACTGCGAGTACGGAAGGATGCCGCTGTAAAGCGACATGTTCGGGCCCCGCAGCTTTGGGCCCCATGTGTCGCCGCCGTCCGCCGACATCCAAATCGTGTAGTAGATATTGATTCCGCTGCCGTCCCAACGGGTCGCGTACAACGCGCCGTCCGGCCCAATCGCCAGGTTCGGCGCCCCCGAATTGGCGGTATTCAGGCCCTCGATCGGCTGGGGCTCTGTCCACGTCAGGCCCTGGTCCGCGGACTTCGAGATCACCATTTGCGACGGAATCGGCGACCGGTTCGTGTCGGCGAGGTACTGCCACGCCACGTAGACGGTTCCGTCGCGCGGACCGCCCGAGGTGTCCACGACAATCCAGTCCTTGTCGTCGAACGGCCGCGGCTGGCCGGGGATGATCTCGCGACTGCTCAGTTTGACGGCGGTGTCCCACGTCTGGCCGCCGTCCGTCGAGCGCGAGACGGTGATGCCGGTGTGGGTCAGGCTGGAGCGCTGGCTGTCCGTGTAATAGACGATGGTCGCGTAATAGAAGATGCCGCGGCGGTCCACCGCGATCACGCCGTCACCTTGAGTCGAGAAGACGCTCTCGGAGCGATCGGCCGGGAACGGAATGAACTTGGCTTCCGACCACGTCTTGCCGCCGTCCTCGGAGCGAAACGCGACGGACCGGTAGGCCGTGCCGCGGCGGTCGGCAAAGAGGCGTTGTCCGGCGGCAACCATGATGCGCGGATCGACGGGCGAGATGGCGAGCGAGGTCTCCCACGACTGCTCGACCGGTTCGAGCACGGTGATGCGGTCGTCGCTCGTGAGCGCGGTCGCGGAGCGTGGCGCGGCCGAGGCCTCGAGCGGCGCCATGGCGGGAGCCGGCAAAACGGCACGGTGCTGCCGGCATCCGGCGGTGAGGACCAGGACGGCCCCACACGCTGCGGCGATGCGGTGCGAGGTTGTCATGGATTTGCCGGAGTCAGATCGCCGGGCTGCGCGACGCCACGGAGCGCGTCGTGCAGTTCGAGCAGGAAGATGCCGATTCCGGCGGTTCCGGTGTACCAGCCGGTCTCGTAACGGATGGGATCCGTGAAGGGCGCAGGGCGGTTGACGTAGTTCAGCCAGCAGGTCTGGCCTGCGTCCGGATGGGTTGCGAAGTCGAGTAGAAAGCCGGCGGCGGCTTTGGCCATTTCGAGGGCCGCGGCCCCGCGATCCGGGTCAGGATCATCGCGCTGCGTCTCATAGCGCCAGAATCGGACGAACGCGTGCCCCGCCGAAGCCGCGCCGGTGAGCAGTCCGGACTCGATCAGGGCCGAGTGGTCGATGTGCTCCCACCGCAATCCGGCCGGCGTCTGCTGCCCGACCGAGAAGAGCCACCGGGCGCCGGCGCGCGCGCCGTCGAGGAACGCGCGGTCGCCGGTGCGCTGCCATTCCGCGTACAGCGCCGAGCTCATCCCCGCGGTGCCATGGCAGACGATCACGGGGTAAGATCCGCTGCCGGGAGTCGTGTACGTCCAGGCGAGATTGGAGGGCGCATCGTCGGCGCAGCCGTCCGCGGGGACGCGCCGGTCGTTCGGACAGACGGGAATGGCGCTCGCGAGCAGCCCGTTCGCTGTCTGCTGCATCAGGTCGCGGTACTGATCCTTGCCGGTGACCGCGAGCATGCGCTTGAAGACGAAGTAGAGGCCCGTCCCGCCGCCGCACCACCCGTGATAGGCGGCGGAATCCGTGGTGAGGCGCTTGAAGCCGATAGCCGAGTCGGAGTAGCGCACCATCCACTGCCGCAGCCAGGCGATCGCGCCTTCCGCGTACTCACGGTAGACTTCGACGCCTGTGGCCTGATAGAGGCGAATGAGGAAGTATGCGAGCCCGCCGCCGCCGTGCGCGAGACCGGTGTAGAGATTCGGTGTGCTGGTGAACTTCCAGTGGTAGCCCTCTGCATCGGCGCTGGCGGTACGGACTAGGTAATCGCCCGCGATCTGGGCGTCGCCCACATAGGTGGTGTCCCCCGTCTGCTCGGCGAGGTCGAGGAGGTACTCGCCGACACCGCCCGCGCCGTCGAGCCAATCGGGACCGGCGACGCGGTTGGCGATGTATTCGCCGCGGATGTAGTCCGCAGCGCCGCGGCACTTGTCGAGCCACGCCGGATCGCGCGTGACCTGATAGAGGCGGCGGAAAAAGGTGCCGATACCGGCGGCGCCGATGTCGAGACCCGTGGCGTAATACGAGCCGGCGCCGGCCCATGTCGGCCAGGCGATGCCGCGGCCGATCCGGCGTTCGAGCGTCGCGAGCCAATGGGCGGCCTCAATTGCGGCGTCGAGATATGGGGAGGAAGGCAGCGCATCGTCGGCCAACGCGACGGCGGCCGGGACGGACAGCAGGAAGGAGCGGCGCGACAAGAGCATACTACGGCCCTCCGGCGGATTCTAACACGCCATAGCACCGCGCGCACTCACACACTCTTTAGAACGTCACTAGGCCGAGATCCGCGATCCACGTTCGACGGGCTATGCCGCGCGACAGGGACTATTTCAGGGCGTACCATCAAGACGAGGAGCGTTCATGTCACTTCGAATCGCTTTGCGCCACGTCTCCATAGGACTGCTCGTCGCAGCCGGGAGCGTTCTGGCAGGGCCAAGAGCTCCAATTCCGCCGCCAACGACCGACGTCCCGCTGGCTGCGCAACCCGGGAAGGAAACCGCGGTATTTGCTGGCGGTTGTTTCTGGGGTGTGCAATCCGTATTTCAGCGCGTGAAGGGCGTTCTGGACACTACTGCCGGCTATACGGGTGGTTCGGCCAAGACCGCCACCTACAGACAGGTCATCACCGAAACCACGGGGCACGCGGAATCCGTTGAAGTGACCTTCGATCCTTCACGCATCACATATGGCCAATTATTGCGGATCTACTTCTCTGTCGTGCATGATCCAACCCAGTTGAACCGGCAGGGTCCGGATGTGGGGACATCGTACCGGTCGGCGATTTTCTACACCAGCGAGGAGCAGAAGCAGCTCGCTCAGGCCTACATTGCCCAACTCGACAAGGGAAAAGTTTTTGGAGAGCGGATCGAGACCGATGTGACGCCGTTGAAAGCTTTCTATCGTGCCGAGGACTACCATCAGGACTACGCCTACTACAACCCTGATAATCCCTACATTCAGGTCTGCGATCGGCCAAAGATCGAAGCTCTGAAGCAGCAGTTTCCGGAATTGTTCGTCGAATATAAACCGAAGCGGAAGTAGCGCTCTTCCGTAAAGGGCAGGCCGGAGGGATGTGGCCCACCACAATCCATCGGCGGTCAGTCGGCGACTCGCGGGTATGTTGCGATGAACCGTGCTGTGTGAATGCCAGTTACTCCTAAAATTAGTAGCCGTTGTAGATGATTCTGTAGCGGTGAAAGCATCCAAGTTCCATAAGGGTCCACAGACTTCGATAAGCTTCAATAAGCTTGCACGATTCTAGAGAACTTACAAGCACCTTGTTTTCAGTGACTTCGCTGAAATCGCGGCATCAGGTTCGGGATCAATGGGTCGACCTTCTGGAACTACCGCAGAATCAGCAGCTTGCAAACCGCGTCGCTAGACCCACTTCGAAACACCCAGGAGGTTGGGTAATGGTGCGTCGGAAATCCGTTCGGCAGATCAGCCGGTGATCACTTCAGCTGTTAACGCTCGGCATCACCACCCCGTCTCCCTTCAGAAATTCTCGAAGAACGGAAGGTGACTCATGCCGTCGATTTCAAGGACACTCCTCCTCATGGTCGCCGCGGTCGGCAGTCTGCCGGCTGCGGAGGAGGCTCTGTATGGCTCGGCGCTCACCGATTTTATGGAGGCTGTTCGACGCGGGGAAGTCTGTTTCAACACCGCTTTCTATCCGTCGGCCCCTGCGGTTCCCGAGTTCGTCGATCAGCGCTGCCTTGAGCGGATCGTTCGCGACGGCGGCCCGCGGAGCAAGGTGGAGGTGCTGTTCGTGACTTTCCACCCAATCCAGCACAAGATCGACGTGCGCGGTGCCAATGCCTGGAAACTGCGCACTCCGAACCTCTCCGGCTCCTGGCGCGCCGAGCAGGCTTCCATGTCCATCGCTCAGACCGCGGAGGCAGTCACGATCACGGACGAGAAAGGCAAGGCAATCCGCGGATACTTCCTCAGCAACGACATGGTCGTGGTCCCCGCCGAGGCAGCCGAGGCCAAGCGCGCGGCGATCACTCGAGGAGGCGAGGTCATCAACTGGGATGGCCGCGAGTGGGTTCGTGATCGCGAAGTGTTGGCCGAGGGCAAGCCCTCGCGGAAGAAGCTGTAACCCCCTTCCCCGCCACTGACGATGCGGCCTGGGTTCCCATCGGACGTTCAACGAAGCAACGGAAGTCTATTTTTCGGGGCAGCCACAACGCTCCGTCGCGGGATCACCGTCACGTCGAAGGTCAGTCGGACGCCATCCACTTGCCACGGCCTCGTGTCGCTCTCCTGCGGAAACGAGCGGGCTCCGGTGGCCACCGCCAAGAGGGTGATCAACAGACTGCGCCTCCAGTCAGCACCATCCTCTGTGGTTGACGTGCCCATACCGAAAAACGTAGAGGAATGACCCAGGCTATCTGGAAGCGTCCTAGCAGGATGCGGAAAAACGCGCTGGGAACAGGTTACGCCTGAAATGTTCTG
>CAZSQK010000017.1:0-105043 GCA_964608645.1 uncultured Solibacteraceae bacterium
TCCCAAGGGCGTTG
The DNA here is from genome assembly GCA_964608645.1 of uncultured Solibacteraceae bacterium. Lineage (GTDB taxonomy): Bacteria > Acidobacteriota > Terriglobia > Bryobacterales > Bryobacteraceae > CAZSQK01. The sequence goes on from CAZSQK010000017.1 coordinate 15, forward strand.
TCGAGGGCGGGAAGCTCTCTTTCGAGATCGGGGCGCGCGAGCAGAACGGCAACGGGATCAACGAATCGCTGCTCCGTTTCACCGGCGTGTGGAAGGACGGCGCGATCGAGCTGTCCCGGGAACGCCAGGAAATCCGCAACGCCGGCAATTCCGGCGTGGGCTTCAACCGTCCCGGCCCCCCAATGGTCATCAAGATTACGCGGATGCCGTAAGGCGCTACCGCTGATTGGGGTCGTACTTCGAGCCCGCCGCCGTCTGCACCATCGTGATGCGCACCTTCGTCGGGAAGAACTTCTCGTGGTCCGCGCGCTTGTGCGCGTGTCCGCTGCCCCCGCTATTGTCTTTGATCACGAGATCCATTTGTTTGATTCCCTCGGTCCAGACGATGGCGTCGTTCTGCCACCACGAGGTCATCGGCACGTCCTTCTCGTAAACGCCCTTCTCCCGGTAAACGTCCGTCCCCGTGCAGCCGTATCCGTTGCCTTGACCCTTGTTGGGGATATAGCAGAGCGTCCACGTCGTGGGCTCGCCGCCGGGCGGCTTCTCGAGAATCTCGGCGCGGATGTGCACCGACCCGTTCCGGTAATCCACCGGCGACGTCCAATCGCGAGGACGCTGCGGATTCAGCTTGTCGCCCTTGACGTAGTAATGCGACTTGCTCGGAGTCGACGTGTCCGCGTCCGTCTTCGTATAGGTGAAGGTGACGTCGAACAGCACGAACTGCTGGGCGCAGCCGATCGCCGGCGCCGCCATCAGCGTCAGCCACGGCAGGAATCGAAGCATCGAACTCTCCCGTTTACCAGAAATGCGTCGCCAGAATTCGCGGCGGCGCTGCATTGCCGTTGATCAGTTCGGTCGCGATGACCACCTGCAGGTTCTTCCGCTCCCACCCCTTCGGCGCTTTCGCCGCCAGCATGTCGAGATAGCGCGGCTGCGTCACGAACTCGCCGGCCGCCAGAGTCCCATCCCTCCCCAGGCCGGCGACCACGACGATTGCCTGCTCGGTCCGCGGATCGACAAACCGCGAGACGATGGCATAGTCATTGGCAATCCTCGAGTACGGCATCTCCGGATGGTGCGACCATTCGGCCTTCGCCGGACTCTGCCGGTCCAGAATGAACCCGCCGGGCGATGCGGCGTCGCGCTCGAACGTAAAGCGGAGGTGGTTCTCCAGTCGCATCGTCCAATCGTTATTGAACGCGCCGACCAGGACCACCGGCCCCCTGCGGAAATCGGAGAGCGTCGACACCGCGCCCCTCCGGATGTCGAACCGCTTTCCGTTCTCGCGCAGCAGCCCCGCGAGACGAGCCATGCTGACCGCGTCCGCAAAGGCCATCCGGTCCTTGCGCATGACGTCCAGGTAGGACGGACCGTTCGGCGTATTCGGTTCCGGAGGCTGCGGGTCCGGATTGTAGGGAGCCGCTACACAGATCGTGACGGCTTCCGCGCTCGCCCATACCGGACTCCAGAAACGATCCATCGCCGTGCGCGAGCCCCCGACGCCTCCCGCGGTCGCGGCCATGGCCGCAACCGCAATCAGGGAAGCCGCAATCAGATTCCGCGGCCGCTTCCAGATCGCAGTCTCCGCCACGGTCTCGACTGCCGCGGCATCAACCGGCGCTTCGGCGGCGGCCGGCGGGGCCGTCTCGGACAACCGGAACTCCGGCGCATACGATCCCGGCGGTAATTCGATGCGGATTTCCGATTCATGGGCGGGGTTGTTGTAATACTGCGCCAGACGCTTGCGCACCTCGCACGCGCAGGTGCGCACCACCGGATCGAGGTTCGTGTCGTAGTTCGGATCCCGGGCGAAAACCGCGATCCCCAGCGCCCGCTCCTTCAGCTGCGGCGCGCCGCCTTCCAGCGTTCGCTCCACCACATACCCCAGCAGACCCGGGTAGTGCTTGCTGTTCCGGAATAGCGGACTGGCGAGAATACGGCCCAACTGTTCCCGTATGGCCTCGCGGTGTGGTTCCCAATCGGCTGCCGGCGCCGTTCGCGACACCGGAGGCTCCGTTCGCACGATCGTGGTGCTCCCCATGGACAACCCCTTTGGCGGACGATTCTATCACAGCCACCCCCTTCCCGGGCGAATGCGTAACCGTTACACGTGTGGCGTTGTTTCGGGCGTAGAAAAGCGGTTCCTACGGCGATCCATCTTCTTGATAGCAGAAGGGCAACGGATTCCTACGGTAGGACCCTTGCCAAAGGCGCCGGGTTGCAATAAGATACATGCGCTCAAGTTGCTGTTCCGTAACAAATGGCACGGCCTCGTCACGGATCGGGAAGTCCGGATGGGGTTGGAGGGGTCACAAACGTTGCAACTCACATTGCATCGAAGAGGGGGTTTATGACGCTAAGAAAGGTGGCACAGACGATCTGTGCCTCATTGCTATTCGCCGCGTGTCTGGTGGGACAGACCGTGTCCAGTTCGATTACGGGAACCGTCCTGGATCCGGCCAACGCAGTGGTTCCAAACGCAGTCGTCACTCTAACCGATGAAAACACCGGCAGCGTTCGCTCGGGCACTACCGACAGCGCCGGACTGTTTCGCTTCCTGAACGTCTCGCCCGGCAATTACACGATCTCCATCCAGGTGTCGGGTTTCAAAAACCTCGTGCAAAGCAACATCGCGGTGTCCGCCAATGACACGCGTGACGTCGGCAAGCTTGCGCTGGCGCTCGGCAACACATCCGAAAAAGTGTCCGTAGTCGCCGAAGCCACGGCCATTCAGTTGGCCAGCTCGGAGAAATCGCAGCTCGTCGACTCCCGGCAGTTGAACGACATCACGCTAAAGGGCCGCGACCTGTTCGGCTACCTGAAACTGGTGCCCGGCGTCATCGACACCAACTTCAGCCGCAACGTCACCGACCCCGGCAACATCGGCAGCATCACCATCAACGGCAACACTTCCGCCAAGAACTTCACCGTCGACGGCATCACCGATATCGACACCGGCTCCAACGGCACCCTGCACTTCGAGCCCAACCTCGACTCCATCCAGGAGCTCAAGGTCCTCACGTCGAATTACCAGGCGGAATTCGGCCGCAACTCCGGCGGCACCATCACCGTCGTGACCAAAAGCGGCACGCAGCAGTTCCACGGTTCCGCGGCCTGGAATCATCGCCATGAAGCCTGGAACGCCAACACCTGGACCAACAACCGCAACGGCCTCACCGCTTCGGGGCAGGAAGTTTCGCCGCGCTCCAAGTACCGCTTCAATGTCGAAACGTACGGCATCGGCGGACCCGTCTTTATCCCGAAAGTCTTCAATACGGAAAAGAAGAAGCTGTTCTTCTTCTGGTCGCAGGAGTACACCGGCCAGTTCGTTCCGGGCGGGGCGCAGAGTAAATATACCCCGTCGGAACTCGAACGCGCCGGCGATTTCTCGCAGAGCAGGCAGAACAACGGCACGGTTCTTCCGGTCATCGATCCCAGCACGGGCGCACAGTTCCCGGGCAACATCATCCCGAAAACCCGCTTCGACGCCGTCGGTCTCGCCATGCTGAACTACTTCCCGACGCCGAATTTCGTCGGCACCGGCTCGCAGGCGAACGTGATCAACTACTTCGAGTCGGCCAGCGCCGCACACCCGCGCCGCAACGATGTCCTCCGCGTCGACACGTACCTGACGTCGAGGCTCACCGGCTACTTCCGCTGGATCAACGATCACGACGACCAGATCAACCTCTACAACGGCGTGCAGTTCTCCCAGGGCCATGGCGGCGTCCTCGGCGATGCCGGCATTCCGCCGGTCGACCATCCCAATCCGGGCCATGGCTACTCGGGCACGGCCACGTACCAGATCTCTCCGACTACGATTAACGAATTCACGATTGGCAAAAGCTGGAACACGTGGTCGTACTACGCGCTCGATAACTTCAAGAGCATCGACCGCTCGCTGGTGAACAATCCTCCCACGCTGTTCCCGCTCCCCAAGACGAATCCTCCGGGCGTCTCCGCGACCAACGGCTATCACAACCTGATGCCGCAGTTCAGCTTCGGCTCGCCGCCCTCCAACGCCATGAGCTTCACCAAGAACTCGAACTCGGCCGGCGCCTACGAGAACTTCAACACCATCTGGTCGATCATCGAGAACCTCAGCAAGGTGGTCGGCCGCCATACCGTGAAGACCGGCATCTACCTCGAGCACAACCAGAAGATTCAGCCGGGCGGCGGCGGGTACTCCGGCAACTTCAACTTCGGCCCCGACACCAATAACGCCCTGTACAACACCACCAATGGGTATGCCAACGCGCTGCTCGGGTATGTGCAGAGCTACAGTCAGCAGACGGCGCGCGCCACCTTCGACACGCGGTATTGGAACTTCGAAGCCTACCTCCAGGACAATTTCCGCGTGAATCGGAAACTCACCCTCGACTACGGTATGCGCATCTACCACCAGACGCCGCAGATCGACGTCAACGACACGTTCGCGATCTTCGATCCGGCGCTGTATTCGAAGGCGAAATTGCCGCGAGTGTATATCCCCGGCACAAGCGGCGGCAAGCGCGTCGCCATCGACCCCGGGACAAACGCGGTTGCCCCCGTCACCTTCATCGGACTCTTCGTGCCAAACTCCGGCGACCCGGCGACCGGGTTCAAGTTGTTGACCGCCAACAATGGCCGCGAGCCGTATACGCAGCGCTCCATCGCCTGGGCGCCCCGGTTCGGCTTCGCCTATGACATCAATGGCGACGGCAAGACGGCCATCCGCGGCGGCTTCGGCATCTTCTACAATCGCCTCGACGGAAACCAGGTGTACAACCTCACCGGCCAGCCGCCGTACGCGTACACGCCCCAGGTCTTCTACACGACCATCCCGCAGATCGCGTCGTCCGGCAACAGCCTGATCCTCGGACCGTCCGGTCCCAACACCTGGCCGCAGACGCAGGTGCCGTTCGACCGCGTCCACAACGCCAGCCTGGAAGTGCAGCGCAGTATTGGCAATGGCACTGTGGTCAGCGTAGGCTATGTGGGCAACTGGGGCTACAACCAGAACCTCACGGCCGACATCAACTCCATTCCGCTGGGCACCCGCGCCCCGTTCAACCCGGCCAACGCGGACCCCACCAACGGCAACCGCTCGCTCCCCGACATCATGCTGCGCACCAAGTACCCCGGCTTCAATGGCATCAGCAGCCACCTGTTCATCGGACACACCAACTACCATTCGATGCAGGCTTCGATGCAGCGCCGCTTCTCCCGCGGTATGTCCTGGGGCGCCGCCTACACCTGGTCGAGGGCCATGGGCACGACCTCGTTCAACCCGGTCGTGCCGGATAACGAGGCGTGGAACTATGGACGCCTCGGCACCGACCGCCGCCACAACCTCCAGGTCAACTACAGCTACGAATTCCCGAAACTGGGCAAGAAGATCGGCTCCCGGTTTCTCGGCGTGTTCGTCGATAACTGGACGCTCTCCGGAATCTTCTCGATCCAGAGCGGCGCTCCGTTTAACCCCGGCGGCCCCAACGTCAGCGGCACCGCGCCCGATTACACCGGAACGCCGAACACCGGCGCCCGCGTCCTCGTAGTCGGCGACCCGATGAAGGACGTGCCTGCGGGCCTCTATTTCAACCCGAATGCCTTCGCGGTCCCCGCCGTAGGCACGACCATCACGTCGCCCGTCCTCGGCAATCTCGGCGGCGGCGCCGGCGTGATGACCCTGCCGCACGTCACCAACCTGGACGCCACTATGGCCAAGTTCTTCCCGATCTTCGGGGAGCGCCGCGGCGTGCGCCTCCAGTTCCAGGCCTACAACGTCTTCAACCACACCGAGTTCAGCGGTGTGGGAACCGGCCTGCAATGGGACGCCACCGGTAAGCTGATCAACCAGCCCTCCGTCGGCGTCTTCAACGGCGTGCTCCCCGCTCGAATCCTGGCCCTCAGCGCCCGCTTCGAGTTCTAACCCGCAGTCCCCCGAAGCCCCGCCGCAAGGCGGGGCTTTTTTTTGGTGCCCAGTTGTTGCTTTCTCCGGGAGCTCCGTGGGGGAGCACTGCCGTCGTGGTCCCGAAGTTCGCCGGCGCCCCGGTCACCGCGCTCGGCCTCGACGACCTGCGCTACATCCTGCGCCACGGGGAAATCCCGCTCCACGGGTCATTAACCAAGTTGCTAAACAGTAACCAAGTAGGTTAATCTGATGGCGATGGAGAAACGAACGCCGCACTGCAAGCTGGTGGTCGTCAAGACCCTGGTTGCGGCGGGCAAGGTCCGCGCCACCGTTTCGGCGCTCGCTGGTGGCGCGGCCTTGGGCTTCAGTTTCGAGGAGATCGTCGCCGTCGTCGCGGCGCTCACGGCGAGGGACTTCTACAAGAGCATGACCACGCACGCCGATCACCGCATTTGGCAGGACGTCTACCGCCCGAAGACGCCGGCTGGCGATGTCTACCTGAAGCTCACGGTCATCGACGATGTGCTGATCGTCTCGTTCAAGGATTTATGAAAAAGGGAGCAACAACCATGAAGTGTCCATCCTGCGGAGGGGCGAAACTGGTGCGCGACACACGCGATATACAGTACGTCTACAAAGGCGAAACCACCACGATTCCGGCTGTACGCGGCGAGTTCTGTCCAGCCTGTGGGGAAAGCGTCCTGTCCGCGGCGGAATCGAAACGGGTCAGCGCGGCGATGCTGGAGTTCAACAAGCAGGTGAACGCCTCCATCGTCGATCCCGGCTTCATCGCGCGGGTCCGCAAGAAACTCGCGCTCGACCAACGCCAGGCGGCAGCGATCTTCGGCGGCGGCGCCAATGCCTTTTCCCGTTACGAGAACGGCAAGACCAAGCCCCCGCTCGCCTTGGTGAAACTCCTCATGCTGCTCGATCGTCACCCCAACCTGCTCGGCGAGGTCCAGGCCGGTCAATAGCCCGGCACAGACTGGTGGGCTTGCGCCGCGAGCGGCCGGCGGCGCAGCCGCTCGCTCTGTGCGGTACCGCTATGGCTCCCGTCTGGAACCATGCGGGCCGACATGTCATCACTCTGCATCCGAGTCCTGGAGCGTGCCGTACACTTCCAACCACCGACCATCATTTTCGGTTAGGATCGCCTCGATAGCTTTTTCAACACATGCCCTGTTCAAAAGGCGTACAAACAGTGGGGGCGTGCCAAAGTAATAGTCGATCCCTTCATTAGCCATGCACCAGAAAATATTGTTTGGTGTTGCAACGAGGAAACTGAAGAGCCGACCGTCGTCCAACCGCACGTGGACATCAATGTTGTCGTTTTCAGGATTGACTTCCTCCCAACGCGCCGGATAACAGATTTCCGCCACTCGCGACATCACTTCTTTTCCTTGTACAGTTCTTCGAGCCGTTTAATCACTTGAGCTTCGTTTTGCTTGCTCGCCTTTGCCAAAATCTCTATCTTGTCGCCAACCTGCCGTAAGAAAACCCGCGCACCGTCGCGAGCCCTCGCGTACGAAATGTTTCCGAACAGATTCTTGCTTCCGATGCCCGGCTTGAGGTTGCCGGCCCCAAGTTGCTTAGTGAGAGAATCAATGCCGGCTTGAACGGATTTGCCAGCCTCACCAGCCAGTCTGGTCAGAGCTTTGTCAGAGCCAATGGATGAAATCAGTTCGCTAGCAGCGCCGCCCATGGCCTTTCCGCCAATCGGAATCACGACCCAAAGGGCAAGACCTTTTCCTTCTTTCGTCAGAGCCTGCCGTATGGTCGGTGGGTTGGACCCCTCGCCGACGCCGGGAGGGTCAAAGAGAGCGCCGATAAAGCAACCGATCGGACCGAACAGACAGCGTGCAGCTGTCTTAAGGACTCCCTCCTGCTCTGAATTCAACCGCTGGCCAGCCGGCTCGTGACCATCCGGGTCGATATAGCGCAAGGGATTGTTCAGGGCGTACGCATATTTGTTCAACGACCGGGGATTTGTGATGTCAGCGTACGGTAGCGGACCTGGCTTGTCGGGTCGAGATCCACCAACCTCGTATGGGCCTCCGACGAATTCATCAGGTGATGTGAATCGCCCTTGAGCGCCGCTGTAGTACCGAGCGCCGAAGTAATCGAGACCCGTCGGCACTCCATTCGCCCCGAGATTCCTCTCTTTCCCCGTGAACTGCAAAGTCGGCCCATTTGTCGCGTTGTACGTCCCCGGTCCCCCATCAGTCACCATCTGCCGATTCCCAAACGTCCCGTTCGCCGGCACTTCCTCCCCAAACGGAAAATAATCGCGCCGGCTCTTCACGACACCCGCCCCGTCCGTCACCATCCGCGTGCTCCCCAAGTGATCCACGGTCAGATAGCATGTCCCGCACTGCACCATCCCGCCGGCGCATACTCCGCCGCCAACGTCGTACACATACACCGTCGGCTCTGCATTCGTCGTCTTCTTCACCCGACGCCCGTCCCCATACGCATACGTGTTCCCGCCGTCCGACACCATCCGACCCTCCCCGTCATACACCATCATCCCCATATACAGATGGTCCGTCAGATTCCCCGCGTGGTCGTACGCGTCCCCAGGCATCAAAGTGTTGTCCGGCTTCTTCGCGATCCGATTCGTCGCCGCATCGTACTGCCCCTGTGCCGTCGGCATTGCCGGCGCCCCTTCCACCCCGGACACATGCCACCGGTTCCCATAGGCATCGTATCCCGTCTCCTGCCACCACGGTGCTCGTCTCATCCATCCGCGTCAGCCGATTCACATTGTTGTACGTGTACGTCTGCGTGAACGTCCCTCCCGGCATCACGACCTCCTGCCATCGCACATTCCCAATTCAGCGTCAGCCGGCCCGGCACGCTCATCTGCGTTGTGCTGTCGTTGCCTTGCTCCAGTTGCCGCGCCAGCCGCAACACACTCGCCCGATCGACCACATGGAGCGGGAGCCAGCTCAGCGCCGATTCCCACTGCCGGGCCCAAGCCACACGCTTGTTATACTGCAATTTAATGCTCCGAGTCCGTTTCGCGCCCTCCCCCACGGGCTTTCTCCACATCGGGAGCGCGCGCACCTTCATTTTTAATTGGCTCTACGCCCGCCGCCACGGCGGGACTATGATCCTGCGCATCGACGACACCGACGTCGAGCGCAACACCGAGGCCTCCCTCAATTCCATCTTCGAGGGCCTGCGCTGGCTCAACCTCGGCTGGGACGAACAGTATCAACAGTCGCAACGCGTCGCGCTCCATCGCGCCGCCGCCCAGGCCATTTTCGATAAAGGGCATGCCTATCGCGATTTCACGCCGCCCCAGGCCGCCGACTCCGAGAAATCCGGCGCCCAGGGCACTTGGCTGTGCAACCCCGGAATGCGCGACCTTTCCCCCGCGGAGAGCCATCGCCGCGCCGCCGCCGGCGAACCGTTCGCCCTCCGCTTCCGTGTCCCTCGCGACACCGGGCGCGCCGTCGAGTTCGCCGACGCGGTCTACGGCCACCAGTCCAAATCCAGCGCCGATATCGAGGACTTCGCGCTCCTCCGCAGCGATGGCATGCCCACCTACCATCTGGGCTCCTGCGCCGACGACGCCGATCTCCGCATCAGCCACATCATCCGCGGACAGGACCACCTCTCCAACACCTTCAAACACGTCCTCATCTTCGAGGCGCTCGGCGTGCCGCCCCCGACCTTCGCCCACCTGCCCCTGCTCGTCGCCCCCGACGGCGCCAAGCTCTCCAAGCGCAAGCACGGACCGGTCGTCAGCGTCACCACCTATCGCGACGCCGGCTTCCTCCCCCACGCCTTCGTGAACTTCCTCTGCCTCCTCGGCTGGAGTCCCAAGGACGATCGCGAACGGATGTCGCGCCAGGAGCTCATCGACGTGTTCTCGCTCGAAGGCATCAACCGCAGCAACGCTGTCGTCAACTTCAAGGAAGAGGACCCCTTCGACCCCAAAGCCGTGTGGCTCAACGCGGAGACCATCCGCACCATGCCCGTCGGCGATCTGTCCTGCCTGCTCCTGCCGATCGTTGAGGGCGCGGGCTTCGCCATCGGCGCCGCCAAAATGGCGCAAATTACGCCCCTGATTCAGGAGCGCATCCGCCTCCTCCGCGATGTTCTCACGGTCGCCGACTTCTTCTTCCTGCGCGAGCTCCCGCCGTACGATCCCGCCGAGCTGATCCCGAAAAAAACAGACGCCGCCCTGGCTCTCCGCGTCCTTCAGAAAGCGTCCGATGTCCTCGCCGCGGCCGAATTCACGCACGACGGCCTGGAATCGGGACTGCGCGCCGCCGCCGGCGAGCTCGGCGTCAAAGCCGGCCAGATGTTCGAGCCGGTGCGCGTCGCGGTCTGTGGCCGCAAGACGGCTCCGCCGCTGTTCGCGACGCTCGAAGTCCTCGGGCGCGAAACCTCTCTGGCCCGCATCGGCCAGGCGATCGAAAAGTTGAAATCACTATGAACCCGCCGAACACCATCCCGGCCGCCCCGGAGCCGGCCGCCGCTCCCTCCAACTTCATTCGCGACATCATTCTCGACGACTTGAAGTCGGGCAAGTACCACGGCCGCGTGCACACGCGGTTCCCTCCCGAGCCCAATGGCTACCTGCACATCGGCCATGCCAAATCCATTTGCCTGAACTTCGGCCTCGCCGCGGAATTCGGAGGCAAAACCAATCTCCGCTTCGACGACACCAACCCGGAGAAGGAGGAGCAGGAGTACGTCGATTCCATCCAGGACAACGTCCGCTGGCTCGGCTTCGACTGGCAGGACCGCCTGTTCTACGCCTCCGACTACTTTCCGCAGTTGTACGAATGGGCCAACCAGCTCATCCGCGCCGGCAAGGCCTATGTCTGCGATCTTACGGCCGAACAGGTGCGCCAATATCGCGGCACCCTCACCGAGGCGGGCAAGGAGAGCCCCTTCCGCCACCGCTCCGTCGAAGAGAATCTCGACCTGTTCGCGCGCATGAAGGCGGGCGAGTTTCCCGACGGCTCCCGCACCCTGCGCGCCAAAATCGACATGGCGTCGCCCAATCTCAACATGCGCGACCCCGTGATGTACCGCATCCTTCACGCCGAGCACCACCGCACCGGCGCCGAATGGTGCATCTACCCGATGTATGACTTCGCGCACGGCCAGTCCGATTCCGTCGAAGGCATCACCCATTCCATCTGCACCCTCGAATTCGAGGACCACCGCCCGCTCTACGACTGGTACGTCGAGCAGCTCGGCATCTATCATCCGCAGCAGATCGAGTTCGACCGCCTCAGCCTGACATACACGCTACTCAGCAAACGCAAGCTCCTGACCTTGGTCCAGGGGGGCCATGTGCGCGGCTGGGACGACCCGCGGATGCCGACGCTCTCCGGCATCCGGCGGCGCGGTTACACTCCGGAGGCGATCCGCTCCTTCTGCGGCGCCATCGGCGTCTCCAAAACCAACGGCACCATCGAGCTCGGCCTGTTGGAACATCACCTTCGCGAAGACCTGAACCGCCGGGCGCTGCGCGTCATGGCCGTCCTGCGCCCGCTCCGCGTCGTCATCGACAACTACCCCGAAGATCAGGCCGACGAGCTCGACGCCGTCAACAATCCCGAGGACGCCTCCGCCGGAACCCGCAAGGTTCCCTTCTCGCGCGTCCTCTACATCGAACAGGACGATTTCCGCGAGGACCCGCCGAAGCAGTATTACCGCCTCTCGCCCGGCCGCGAAGTGCGCCTCCGGTACGGCTACTTCATCACCTGCACCGATGTCGTCAGGAACGAGCGCGGCGAGGTGGTCGAGATTCACTGCACGTACGACCCGGCCACCCGCGGCGGCAACGCGCCCGATGGCCGCAAGGTGAAGTCGACCATCCATTGGGTCTCCGCCGCGCACGCCGTGGCCGGAGAAATCCGCCTTTACGAGAACCTTTTCTCGAAAGAGAACCCCAACGAGACCGCGCCGGGCGAGGATTTCACGGCGAACCTCAACCCGCAGTCGCTCGAAGTACTCACCGGCGCGAAACTGGAGCCGTCGCTGGCAAACCCGGCCCCTGCCGGACACTACCAGTTCGAGCGTCTCGGCTATTTCTGCGTCGATCCCGATTCGGCGCCCGGCAAGCCCGTGTTCAATCGCACCGTCGGTCTCCGCGACACCTGGGCCAAGATCGAAAAACGAACAAAGGCATAAACAGCCACCCATGATCATTCTCGGAATCGGCGGAATCCTCGGCGACGCAGCCGCCGCCATATTGAAGGATGGCGAGCTTGTCGCCGCCGTCGAAGAATCCAAGCTCACGCGCCGCGGAATCCGCTTCGCCGGCGCCGGAGAGCTGCCCGTCCAATCGATCGCCACCTGCCTCCAGCTCGCCGCCGCCCGTCCCGAAGACGTCGATGCGGTCGCCATCGCACGCCCCATTCCGGACTCCGATCTTCATCTCCGCTTGCGGTCCCAGTTCCCCAACAGCCGCATCCTCGTGCTCGAGCATCACGCGGCGCACGCGGCTTCGGCCTACTTCCCTTCCCCCTTCGACGACGCGACCGTCCTCGTCTTGGACCGTGGCAGCGACTTCCGCTGCGGCTCCCGCTGGCAGGCGCACGGCGCGCAGATGACCATCGATCAGGAGCACTACCTCTCCGACTCCCTGGGCGACCTGTTCGGCCGCGTCACCGAATTGCTCGGCTTCGAGCCCAGCGCCGATGAGCACAAAGTGCAGTGGCTCTCCGTGGGCGGCGATGACCGCTACCGCGGCCTCTTCCTCGACATCCTCTGCCTCACCGACGCGGGCCCCCGCATGGATCGCGGTTACTTCAGCACCGAGCGATTGAAACATGGACGCTTCAGCGCGCGTTTCTACGACCGCCTCGGCCTCAAGGACGGCGAAGCCATCCCGGACTCCCTCCGCCCCCACGTGGCGGCCGGCGTGCAGCGCGCCGTGGAGGACGCGGCCATTCGCATGGCGGGCGAGGGCCGCAATCTCTGCCTCGCCGGCGGCCTCGGCCTCAACGCGCTGCTCGTTTCCGCGCTCGAGACCCGTTCCGGTTTCGAAAGTGTCTTCGTCCAGCCGGCCGCCGGCAACGCCGGGACCGCCATCGGGGCCGTCCTCGACACCTGGCACGGCGCTTACCGTCAGACCCGCCGCGTCCGCCTCGACACCGTTTGCCTCGGGCCCGCCTTCACCGCTCCCGAAATCAAACAGGTGCTGGAAAACTGCAAGCTTCGCTTCCACTATCTCGTCACCTCCGACGAAGTGATTCAGCAGGCCGTCGAGCAGCTCAACGACAACAAGATCGTCGCCTGGATGCACGGCCGCATGGAGTTCGGCGCCCGCGCGCTCGGCAACCGCAGCATTCTGGCGTCGCCGCTCGATCCCTACTCCACCGAGAACCTCAACACCTTCATCAAGCACCGCGAGCCCTTCCGCAAGTTCGCCGCCTCCGTCCCCGCCGAGCTGTGCGCGCAGTACTTCGACGTGGGGCCCAACGCGCGCTACCTCTCCACCATCGGCGCCGCCCGCCCCGAGTATCGCGACCGTTTCACCGCCGCCATCCTCACGGGAAACCTCGTCCGCATCCATGCCGTCGAGCGCGAGCAGAACCCGCTCTACTGGAAACTGCTCCACGCAGCCGGCCAGGCGACGGGACTGCCAGTGCTCTACAACACGTCCTTCAACCTCTTCGGCGAGCCGCTGGTCTGCACCCCTCGCGATGCGGTCCGCAGCTTCTACTCGTCCGGTATCGACGCCATGTTCGTGGGAAATTTCTGCTTGCAGAAGTAGGGGCGATAGCCTTGCAGCCGATCTCCCTACAGCGTTCCGGGAGTCGATCCAACTAGGATATGATTCGTTGCATGCAATCCATCCTGCGCCGTCTCGCGCTGCTGCCGCTTCTCGTCTTTTCCTCGATTTTCGCCTTCGGTCAGCCAACCGGGCCGAAGCCCGAGTCGCTGGGCTTCTCCTCGGAACGCCTGAACCGGCTCCACGAAGCCATGCAGCGCCCGGTGGACGAGAAGGCCCTGGCCGGCGTGGTTACGTTGCTGATGCGCCACGGCAAATTGGTGGAGCAACGTTCTTATGGCGTGAAGGACATGGCATCCGCCGCCCCCATGACCAACGACACCATCTTTCGCATTTACTCCATGTCCAAGCCGGTCACCGGCGTCGCCATGATGATCCTCTACGAGGAGGGCAAGTGGCATCCGACGGATCCGATCTCAAAATTCATCCCCGAGTTCGCGGATTTGAAAGTATTCAAACAGGTCGATGCGAACGGCGCGATCGTCACCGAACCGCCGGCCCACCCGCCGACAATGGCGGAACTGCTCACCCACACCGCCGGTTTTACGTACGGCCTGTTTGGCGCCACCCCGGTTGACAGGGTCTACATGGCCAAGAATTGCTTCGCGGCCGGCAGTCTGCAGGGCATGACGCAGTGCTTCGCGGGCCTGCCGCTGCTTTACCAGCCGGGGTCGAAATGGGTGTACAGCGTGTCGATGGATATCCAGGGCTACATCATCGAGAAGCTCTCGGGGAAGCCGCTGGCCGAGTTCATGGAGGAACGCATCTTCAAGCCCCTTCGAATGCCGGACACCGCATTCTTTGTGCCGCAAGAAAAGCGCTCCCGGTTTGCGACGCTCTACTCCGGAGGTCCGGACGGCAAATTGGTCGTGACCGGGGAAGCCTCGGGGGCAAAAGCCGACTTCGTGTCGCAGCCGCGAGCGCCTTCCGGAGGAGGCGGTCTGGTTTCGACGGCGAGGGACTACGCGCGCTTCGCCCAGATGCTGCTCAACCAGGGTGAACTCGATGGCGCCCGCATTCTCTCCCCCGCCACCGTGGGCCTGATGACCTCGAATCACTTGTCGCCCAAGTTGCTCACCGGCGAGTTCTCGATCGGCAAGGCAGTCATGCGGCAGGGACATGGATGGGGCTACGACCTCGCCGTGTACAACGACCCGGCCGCAGCCGACGAGATCGTCGGCAAAGGCACGTTTTACTGGGAGGGCGCCGCCGCGACATGGTTCTGGGTCGACCCGGCAAACGACCTTGTTTTCGTCGGAATGACCCAGCGGATGTACGGGAATGGGCAACCGGCCATGCACCATTTCAGCCGCCCGACCGTATACGGAGCCCTGACAAATCCCAAGATGTAGCAGGTCCCGGCGCTACAGCTGAATTACGGGCTTGATCTCCTCGTAGCTCTTCATCCGCTCCATCGCGAGATTCACGTCATGCAGCGGATAGCGGTTGGAGATCATCCTCTCGAACGGAATCGCGTCCTTGTGGGCCGCGATGAAATCGAGCGCCTTCCAATACGCCTTCGCCCGCCCCGACAGCGACCCCAGAATGCGCAGTTGCTTGGTCACGATCAGCGAAGGCCGGATCGTCGCCGTCCCCGAGCCGAGCTGCCCGACCACGACATACTGTCCGCCGCGCCGGATCAGATCCAGCCCCTCGTTGAAAGCCTGCGGATGCCCGGTAAACTCCATCACGATATCCGCGCCGCGCCCATCCGTTAGCGACCGGACTCGCTCCGCGCGCCCATCCGCCGGAATGCGCTCGATCGACAGTGTTTCATCGGCGCCGAACTCCGACGCGATGGCGAGCCGTCCGTCCGGCGCCCCGATCGTGATCACACGGCGCGCGCCCGCGACCTTCGCCACCGCCGTTGCCAGCAATCCCAACGGGCCCGAGCCTTGCACCACGACGACCTCGCTCGCGCCGATCCCGCCCAGACCCTCCATCGCGTTCATCACCGACCGCAGCGCGCAGCTCGACAGGCTGGCGAGCTCGTTCGACACGCCGTCCGGAACGCGCGTCCGCCCCGCTTCCGGCATCACGTAGCCATACTGCGCGAATCCGCCGAGCAGGTACGGATGCCGCTCCATCGATTCGTACATGTACTTCCGCGCGTGCCGGCAGAGCGTAGGCTCCTGCGCCACGGTGCAGAAGTAGCAGCTCCCGCACGAAGTGTGCGTCCAGGTGATCCGGTCCCCGACCCGCAGCGGCTGGCCCACCGAGTCGCGATCCTTACCCGGACCCCAAGCGACGATCCGCCCGACCATTTCGTGCCCCAGAATCACCGGCAGCTCGACGTTCTGCGCCAGCGACCCCTGCCACAGATGGACGTCGGTGCCGCAGATCGAGCACATCTCGATCCGCGTCAGGATCGCGCCCGGCTCGATCTCGCGCGGAATCGGCACGTCCTCGATCGCGATCGGGGCCCCGAACTTCCGTACCACCGCGGCTTTGCTGAACTCGGGCGGCGCCATCGTCACGCAAGATCGACGATATCACGGCCTCCCGCCGCCAGCCGTGGCCCCCGGCCCGGCTACCGTAAAGTCACGGTTACGCCTCCCTCGGCGATGTGGAACCATCTGATAATGGAGGAATTCATGGACGCATGGCGGACGGCAATCGCGACCTCGGACGACACCCACATCTGGAATCGCGGCTACGATGTCACCGATTTGATGACACACGCCGGCTTCACGGACACCATTTTTCTGTTGCACCAGGGGCGTCTCCCCACCCCCGGTGAGAAGCGGCTGCTCGACGCCATCCTGGTCGCCGTGGCCGACCATGGCTCCGGCGCCCCCTCCTGTGCGACGGCGCGATTGGCCGCTTCGGGCAACCGCCAGTCGCTCTCGGCGGCCGTGGCCGCGGGAATTCTCGCCATCGGCGACGAGCACGGCGGAGCCGGGTCGGCGTGCATGGAGAGGATCGTGGAGGGCGTGAAACGGGCCGGGCGGGAATCCATCTCCGTCGCGGAGGCCGCCCGCCGCGCCGTGCTCGACGCCAAGGCGAATCAGAAGCGGCTTCCGGGTCTGGGACACCGCGTGCATTCCCGCGATCCGCGCACCGCCGTTCTCTTCACCATGGCGCGCGACGCCGGTCTCGCGGGCGATGGGATCGCCTTCATGGAGGCGCTCGAACAGCAGGCTCGCGAGTCGATCAAGCCCCTTCCGATCAATATTGACGGCGCTCTGGCCGCGGTCCTATACGATCTAGGGTTCTCACCGGCCTTCGGCAAACTGGTCTTCATTATCGGGCGGGTCGCGGGGCTGACGGCCGAGGTGGCCGAAGAGTACTCGCGCGAAAAACCGATGCGCATCAAGGTTCCGGTAACGTACGATGGCGAACCGCCGCGCAGAATCGAGTAGCAGGAAGATGGCAAGAGAGATCACAGAAGCGGAACGAACCTACGCGCGGGATCTGCTGGAGCGGGCGCGCCGCGCCATGTGCCTCATCGAAGGTTACGACCAGGCAACCGTCGACAGGCTGTGCCAGGCCGTGGCATGGGCGACCGCCAACGAAAAGACCTTCACGCGGCTTTCCCACATGAGCGTGGACGAAAGCGGTCTGGGCGACCGCGAGGGCCGTCCCAACAAGCGCTTCAAGATCATGGGCATCCTCCGCGACGCGTTGCGTCAAAAGAGCATGGGGATCATCGAAGAACTGCCGGAAAAAGGCATCGTCAAATATGCCAAACCGGCGGGTGTGATCGCGTCTCTGGTCCCGGTCACCAACGCCGCGCTCACCGAGTCCGGCAACGGGATCTACGCTCTGAAGTGCAAGGACGCCATCATCTTCTCCCCCCACCCGGCCAGTAAAAAGACCACCAACGAGACGGTTCGCATCATGCGCGCCGCGCTGAAAAAACAGGGCGCGCCCGAGGACCTCTTTCAGTGCGTCGAGCGCCCCAGCATCCCTCTGGCGCAGGAACTGATGGCCATTTGCGACCTCACGATCGCCACCGGAGGACCGGCGATGGTGCGGTCCGCCTATAGCTCCGGCAAGCCCGCCTATGGCGTCGGAGCCGGGAATGCGACCATGGTCATCGACGAGACCGCCAATATCGAGGAGGCGGCGCGCAACACCCGTCTGAGCAAGACTTCCGACAACGGCTCCGGCTGCTCCGCCGACGGCAACCTGCTGGTCGAGGACTCGATCTACGACCGCTTTCTCGCCCAGTTGCAGAAGGAAGGCGGCTACCTCGTCACGGAAAGCCAGAAAGAGCTTCTGCAAAAGTGCCTGTGGGATAGCGAGGGCCACCGCACCGCGGACACAATCGCGCGCCCCGCCTCCACCATCGCCGCGACCGCCGGCTTCTCGATTCCCGAAGGCGCGAAGTTCCTCATCGTCCGTGAGGAACACATCGGCAAGGAATTCCTCTTCTCCAGCGAGAAGCTCTCGCCGGTGCTCGCCATCTTCCGGTATTCCGGCTTCGAAAACGCCTTGGCCATGGTGAGACAGATCTACGAGGTGGGCGGCAAGGGGCACTCCTGCGGCATTTATTCCTTCGACGACGACCACATCCACCGCCTCGCCCTCACCGCGCCGGTGAGCCGGATCATGGTGCGCCAACCCCAATCCAAAGCCAATGCCGGCGCCTTCAACAACGGCATGCCGATGACGTCGAGTATGGGATGCGGCGTCTGGGGCGGGAATATCACCAACGAGAATATCGCGCTGAAACACTACATGAACGTCACGTGGCTGTGCCGTCCGATTCCCGAAGACAAGCCGTCGGAAGCCGCCCTCTTCGGCGAGTTCTACAACTCCGAGTGCTTCGACTGAGCGTTACTTCGCCTGGATCGACTTGATGTAGTCGGTCAGGTTCCCGACCCGCAGTTTCATCGTGGATGGCCCGGCCCCGTCCATCCGGTGGAACACCTCACCCCAAATCGGCATATCGCGCGACCCGTGCGCCGGCTGATTGTCGCTTCCCTCGATCACCCGCGAGATGCGCAATGCCGGAAATGTCCCCTGGTTGCCCGCGGTGAGCGTCGTCAGATTCGTCGGCGCGACCTTAAGAGCCGCTACCGCCGGTCCGCCGCCTTTGCCATCCTTGCCATGGCAGGTGGCGCAATATTGCAGGTACATTTCCTTCCCGGAGGCCGGCGATGTTGCGGTCGCCGTAGTCTTCTTGATTTGCGGTTCGCTTTGCGCGGCGAGCAGCCAGCACCCGCCCAGCAGAGTTGCGATCGCGGTGAGTCGAAGACTCATATCGCGTCCTTTCGGTAGAGCCCGGCGCGTGACAGCGCGTGCCCCCATCGGCCGTCACGAGCCCGGACGGTAGATGTCGTTGATGTTCCAGTGGCCCGGCGTCGGCGTCGGGGCATTCTCCATCGGCGCCTGAATCACCGTCGGAAGATCCGAGGCCAGAGCCTCGGTGAGCGCCGAACCCAGTTCCGCCGCGGACTTCACCGCAATGCCGCGAGCCCCATAAGCGCGCGCCATGGCGGCGTAATCCGCCGTGTACGTCTCGCCGTTGCGCTCGAAGAGGCACCCGAAGCTCCACCCGTAGTGCATCTTCTCCAGCCCCGCGATCGTGCCGAACGCAGAATTGTCCATCACCACCCACACTACAGGCAGATTGGCCTCCATCGCGGTCGCCACCACCGACGGGTTGCTGCCGAAAGCGCCGTCCCCGATGAGCGCCACCGCCGCGCGCCCGGGTTGCGCCATCTTCACGCCGAGGACCGCCGACGGGCCGAATCCCATGGTCGCCAGCCCGCTCGGCGTAATGAACGTGCCGGGCACCGTAATCGGGAATTGTTGCCCGACCCCGTTCTTGTTCCACCCGACGTCGGTCACGATGTAGCCGTCCTCCGGAACCGCCTTCCTCAACTCCGCGAGGATGCGCTCCGGACGCAGCGGAAACTGGTCCGAGTTGCGCTGCTCCGCCCAGTTCGCCGCGAATTCGCGGCGCCCCAGCGAAATCCGCGCCCGCACGTCGCCGCGGCCCTTGTGCGCCTGGCCGCGCGCCGCCGCGGCCAGCGACCCCAAGGCGAGCTTGGCGTCGGCGACCGCGCCGAATTCCGTCGGAAAATTGCGGCCGATCTCCGCCGGATCGATATCGATATGCATCAGCCGCGCCGGCGGAATCGCGAACGTGAACCGCGGATCCCACGAGCTCGACGACGCTTCCGCAAGACGCGTCCCGACAGCCAGAATCAGGTCCGCCGTCCGGCACATCTCGTTGGCGATCGGCGTCCCCCAGAACCCCGTCATCCCGAGCAGCAGCGGGTGCTCCTCGTGCATGCACCCTTTGCCCATCAGCGTATGCGCCACCGGAATCTCTAGCGCTTCCGCCAGAGCCGCCAGTTCCGCCGTTGCGCCCGACGACAGCACGCCGCCGCCCGCATAAATCACCGGACGCTTCGCCTGCGCCAGCGCGTCCACGATTCGCGCCGCGGCTTCCGGCTCCATTGCGGGCCGCGCCATCGGCGCGGGTGCCTTCTGGAAGGCGTCCACCGGCAGATCCGCCGAGAAGATATCCATCGGCACGTCCACCAGCACCGGTCCGGGACGCCCGCTCTGCGACAGGTGGAAAGCGCGCTCCATAATGCGCGGCAAATCGGCGGGACGGTCCACCCGGTAGATGCGTTTGCAGAACGGCCGGTAGATTTCGAACTGGTCGCCGTCCATGTGGAGGTTGATCTCCTGATGGGGATGCCGGCCGAAGTAGTGCGACGGCACGTCGCCCGCGATCACCACCATCGGGATGGAGTCCAGCGCCGCATTGGCCACGCCCGTCGCCGCGTTCGTCAGGCCCGGTCCGAGATGCGTCAGCAGCACTCCCGGCTTGCCCGAGGCCCGCGCATATCCGTCCGCCGCATGCGCGGCAACCTGCTCGTGGCGGGTCGAAATGAAACGGATGCGGCTCTTCCCCAGAGCGTCCAGGAACGCAATCACGGTGTGGCCGCACAGACCGAAGATCACTTCGACACCCAGCCGCTCCAGATACTCCGTGAGCAGATATGACGAGATCCGCGTTTCGGCCCCTTGTTCGACTTCCCGCATCGTCGCGATGTTTATGCCATTACCCATGATTCTCAGACACCTCGGAGTTCAATAGCCCGATACTAGCGGTTCCCTGCTCCCCGGAACAACGTGTTAACAGTACCGATACCGTTACCCTACTGCACGAACGCAATCAGGCCCCTTTTTGCCTGCAGCTTTTCCGCATTCACCCCGGGAACCTTCTTCAGTTCCTCGAAATCCTTGATCTTCCCGTTCTTTTCCCGGTATTCCACGATCGCCTGTGCCTCCTTCGAAGCCAGGCCGAGCGTCTTCTCCATCTCCGCCGCCGCCGCCGTGTTCACGTTCAACTTCCCGAAATTCCGCGTGAGGTAATCCACAATCGCGGCCATCTGCTCTTCCGAGCCTTCGGCCCCGCGCGCGGCCATGTCCTCCACCGTTTGCTCCCAGCCGATTCTCGTGCGCCGCGCCCCCAGCACCGCCTCGGCCTCGTGACACGAGACGCAGACCTTTTCGAACGCCGCTTTGCCCGGCGCGCTCTCCTGACCCTGCAGAACCGGCAGCGTCAGAAACCCGATGACGAGAGCCGTGACGAAACTACGGAAGCGCATAAGCAATCATTGTATCGGCCCGGCTCCGGTCGCCCAGGAAGCCGCCCCCCGTCGCCGTGACCACGATGTACTGCTTGCCGTCTTTTCCCTGGAAGGTGATCGGCGCCGAATGAGCCCCGGCATCGAGCTTCGTGACCCACAGCTCCTTGCCGGTCTTGGAATCGAAGGCGCGAAACCGGCTGTCGTCGGTGGCGCCGATGAAGACCAGTCCCCCGCCGGTCGCCAGCGACCCGCCGATGTTCGGCCTGCCGGTGTTCTGCTTGCCGGCCGGCAGGCTCTCGCTGATGCCGAGAGTCGTCTGCCACGCGATATCGCCGGTGTTCACGTCGATCGCGAACAGCCGCCCCCACGGTGGCTGGTTGCACGGCATGTTGCTTTCCGGCTCCCAGAATCGATTGATCCCGTTGTATCCCGAACGGCTGTAGCGCGTGCCGTCGGCGTTCTTCACCATCGTGTTCAAACTGCCGAAATCCATCGTGTTGACGAACAGGTACCCCAGCCGCGGGTCGAACGACGGCGGGTTCCAGTTGCCGCCGCCGATCGAGCTGGGAAAGATCACGCTCGGCGTCGTCGAGTAATGCGTGAACGGCCCGGCGACGTGCAGCCCGCCGGGAATGCTGTCGAAGAGCTCCGTGCAGAACTTGTTCAACTCCGGTGTCACCGTGGTCAGGTCTTCCCGCTTGAAACTGGTGCGCGCCAGCGCCGGCGGTTTCACGGGAATCGGCTGCGTCGGCCAGGCCTTGTCGCCGGGCAGGGCGTCATCCACCGGAACCTTTTTCTCCTCGACTCCGAAGATCGGCTCGCCCGTGACGCGGTTCAGGATGTACACATATCCGCTCTTCGTCAACTGCCCCACGGCGGGAATCTTCTTGCCCTTTTGCGTGACGTCGAAGAGAATCGGCGGCGCGCAAAGATCGTAATCCCAGGTGTCGTGGTGGACCACCTGGAAATACCATTTCAGCTTGCCCGTGAGCGCGTCCACCGCCACCAGCGACGTGCCGAAGAGATTGGCCCCGGGACGGTCGCCGCCCCAGTAGTCGCTGGTCGGCTCGCCGAACGGCATGTAAAGGATGCCGCGCTCGGAGTCGATCGTGAACAGCCCCCATACATTGGTCCCGGAGCGATTCTTCCAGTCATCGCCCTGCCAGGTGTCGTGGCCGGTCTCTCCCGGCCGTGGCACGGAGTGGAACGTCCACAGCAGTTTGCCCGTGTGCGCATCCCATCCCCGCGTGTCTCCGGCGGCGCCGATGCTGGGCCCCTCCTGCACGTGCGCTCCGGTGATGACCACGTTCTTATATACGATCGGCGGCGACGACAACCCGAACGAAGCGTTGGCCACCCCATTCAACGCGCCCGGCTTCATGTCGACGATGCCCTCGTTGCCGAAGCCCGGAACCGGTTTGCCCGTCTTGGCGTTCAGCGCAAACAGCTTGCCCGACGACGTTCCGAAAAAGACCGTCGGCGGAGATTGCCGGTCGCCGGCCCAGAACTCCAGCCCGCGCGTCGCCGGCGCTCCGTCTTTCACGTCGTACGCCCAGATCTCCTTGGCCGTCTCCGGTTCGAGCGCGACGACGCGGCCCCCTCCGGTCGTCAAATACATGACGCCGCCGATCACCAGCGGCGAGACTTCCGAGTTTCCGCCCCGTCCGCCGCCACCGCCTCGCCCGCCGCGTCCGCCGCGGCCCCGTCCTCCGGCCACCGCGTCGTTCGCTTCGCTGCTGCCCGGTGCGGGCGGCGCGGGAGCAGCGGCCGGCGGCGCGGCGACGCTCATGTGGTACGTCCAGGCGCGCACCAGTTTCGTCACATTGGAGGTGTCGATCTGTTTGAGGGTCGAGTAGCGCGTGCCCCCCAAATCATGGCCGAACGTCGGCCAGTCGTTCTGGCTGTAAGCCGCCCCTGCCAGGACGGCGGCAGTCGCTACAACGCGAAAAACGCGCATATGGGTGTCCATGATCCTCAAGCGAACCTAGTCCATTCCGCGATAACCACTCGCTCACTCTTGCGGCGCCGGTCGGAGCCGCGGCCGTCACGCCGAACTTCTGAAACGACGCGCCTAGAAAGCATATTTGACCGCGAACTGCATGATTCGCGCCGTCGAAGTGTCGCCGGGCGCCGTGCTCTGCACCCGCGGCGCAAGACGGCCGAAGCTCGTGCTGTTCAGGGCCGCCGTCGGAGGCCCGAACATGACGCTGTTCGGAAGATTGAAGGCCTCCGCCCGGAAGGTCACCGTGCTGGTCTCCCGGATCTTGAAATTCCGCGAGAGCGCCAGGTCGAGGTTCATCACATTCGGCCCCGAGATGGTGAACGGCCGCGTAGTGGCATACACTCCCGCGGGCGCCGCGGCCGGCGCCAGAAATGCGTTGATGTTCAGGTAGTTGATGACGCTGCCGTCGCCGTAAACATTGCTATTGATCTGCTGCGCTCTCTGGTTCCCCGCCCCGGTCAGGGCCACGTCGGTCCCATAGGTGGCGGTCGTCAGGTTGCCGGTGCTCCAGCGGAAAATCGGAGAAGCCTGCCAGCCGTTCACCAGCAGCCCCAGCCAGCGGCTGTGCGCCCCCGGCGACGTCAACACGCCGGAGATATTGATCTGCTGCCGATGGTCCGCGCTGCAGTTGGAACGGTCCGCCGCGCGGTTGTTCGGGTCGACGAAGTTCGGGCCGGTAATCTCCGTCGTGGACGGATCGGCGATGCAATGCGACCATGTCCAATTGGCGAGCGCGCTGAAGTGATTTCCCAACCGGTGCTGCGCCGATAGCAGCATCGCGTTGTAGCTCGAAGTGGACCCGCCGTCGACGAACGCGATGGTGCTGTAGGACGGTCCCCATGTCGGGTTCAGGATCGTCAGCAGCCGCCGCGCGGCCGTATTGGCGGCGCTCGTGCTCGAGCAGTTTCCGGCAGCGGTCAGACCGTACTGGCCCGCGGAACACGTCCCCGGAATGTAGACCTGCGGATTCAGCTCCTTGCCCGACCACAGGTGGGCGGTGTGGTTCCCCAGGTACGATCCGGAGAACAGCCACTTGCCGACCTGCCGCTGAATCGAAAGGTTCCACGTGTTGACCTGGGTCGATTTGAGGTTCGGATCGGACACGGCGTACACGCCGCTCAACGGGAAGAACCCGAACGATTTGCCGCTGCCCGAAGCCTGCACGAACGGATCGCCGTTGGGATAGCCTTGCCACGGATCGGACAAGGGGAACGGCCCTCCCGTGCGCGTCAGCGTGGCGCCCCACGGCGGGTTGTTCGACACCCGCGTATAGAAGAACATGTGGGGGTTGTCGTACAGCAGACCGTAAGACGCCCGAATCGACGTCTTCCCGTCGCCGAACGGATCCCACACGATCCCGACACGCGGCAGCCAGTGATTGGCGCGGTTGTTGTACTGCTGGTTCGGAGGATAGCCCGGGTCGCCCGAGAAGATCAGCCCCGCGGGCGGCGTCAGCGCGGGCGTCGATTTCGGAGCGTTACCGATCTTGCCCGCCAGGAAGTTGCTCATGCTGAAGGCTTCCACATAATTGTCGGTGTTGCGCTGCGGCAGGTATGGCTCGAAGCGCAGGCCCAGGTTCACACTCAGGTGCGAACCGACGCGCCATCCGTCCTGCACGTAAAGGCCGTAGTAATCCGATTTGTCGTTGTCGTAGAACGGTCTGCCTTGCCCGAAATTGTTGAGGCGGCCGGTGAACATATCGGCATACCCCAGCCCGGTCGTGCCGCCCACCGTGGTGTACTGCCCCGTGAAGTTGAGGTTTCCGTTGACGCCCCGCACGTTCTGCGCGTGCATGTAGGCCCGAATGTACTGGGCGCCTGCCTGGATCTGGTGCTTCCCGGCGACGATCGTCACATCCTCCGTGCCGGAATAGTCCAGGGTGTTGAAGTACCCGGGATTCTGGCCGAGGTTGAAGCCGTTGGTCACCGTCATATTCAGCGAATGCGGAACGAAGTTCGTCAGCGGAATTCCCAGCTCGATCGGGCTCATGAATTGCGGCGTGAAGCGCGGATTGTAGCCGCGGTTGGCCGCGATATGCGCGCTGCTGATCAGATTCGGCCGGATCATATACGTATGGCCGATCACGGCGGCGTGGATGTTGTTCTCCTGCCCGGTGCCGCCTTCCGTGAACAACGGGTCCTTCTCGTCGTACTGCAGCGGCGTGTAGTTGTTCGACAGCATGTAGCGAACGAAGACGGTCTGCTTCGTGCTGAGCGTGTAATCCACCTTGACCGGAATCTGATACTGGCGCTGGTTGGCGCCCGTCGCGTAATTGAAGTGGCCGCAGGCGTCCAACAGGTTCGACGTGGGCAGGAACTTGGCGATCTTCAACGCAATCGGATCGATCTGCGACACCGGCATCACATTGCCGACGAACGGCGCCGAAAGCGTGATCGCGCGGGTCTGGCACTGCGTCGATGCGATCGTGCGGAAGTCGCCGTTCAGCATCTCGGGCGTGATCGACGTGCCCGTGGAATCGCCGGGGTTCGACCGTTTGATCGTGAACTGCGCTCCCACGAAGTAGAACAGCCGGTTTCGGACGATCGGCCCCCCGATCGTGCCGCCAAACTGGTTCTGTTTCAGACTGTCGCGCACCAGGGCGTTGGCGCTTCGGCCGTTGAACAGATAGTTGCGTGTGTATTCGAAGAGGTTTCCGTGAATCGCATTGGTTCCCGACCGGGTGGCGACCGTCACCGAAGCCGAAGCATGCTGCCCGGTCTGGGCGCCCACGGCGCTGGTCTCGACCTTGAATTCCTGCAGCGCGTCCGGAAACGGCAACGGCTGGTTCAGACCGTTGAACGGATTGTTGGCCGTGCCGCCGTCGAGGGTGAAGGAGATCTGGTTGGCATTCCCCCCGGCGACGGAAATCGTAATCGTCGGAAAGTTCTTGTTGGTGTTCAGGTCGTTCGCGATCGTGCCTTGGGTGGTCGCCACGCCGGCCAACAAAATCAACTGCGTCGGCTCCCGCGCATTCAGAGGCAGGTTGACCACTTCGTCGTGATCGATAATCTGGCCCACCCCGGTGCTGTGCGTCTCCACCGCCAGGGCCTCCGATTGCACCGTGACCTGTTCGCTGACCGCGCCGACCTTGAGCGTCACGTTGATCGTCGGATTGGTATTGACGTTGAGCACAATTCCCGTCTGGACGTAAGTGGCGAAGCCCTCCTTCGCGACCTCCATCCGGTAAGGGCCGATCACAAGTCCCGGAAACAGGTACGATCCGTCCGTGGCCGCGGACACCGTCCGGACCTGGCCGGTTTCGGTCTGAATGACCTTCACCACGGCGCCCGGAACCGCGGCGCCGCTCCCGTCCTGCACCGTTCCGGAAATCTGGGAAGTCGAGACCGCCTGCGCCCATAAGCCCGCCAGCAGCCCACAAAAACATACGACGAATCGGATCGATCTCACGTTGATCGCGCCCCTTTCAGCCTGACTTGGAAAACCGCGGCGCCGCTAGACACCACGGGTTTCTCGGTTGGAGCGATGCTAGCACCGGCTGTGGGGCCGAACAAGAAGGTAACGGTAACCGCACAGTAACCATGCTTTACGGTATTGCCACCGTTACGCCGGTCCCGCTGTCCCAATGCTGTGATAGTCTGAGTCCCGCGGGCGAATTGTCGTTTCGCGCAGAGGCTCTGACTATGATGAAGCGCTTCGGCTTGTCTCTACTCGTCCTGCTGTGCGGCTGGCTGCTCGCCGGCGCCCAGCAGAACGCCGCTCCGGCGCCCCAGGGCGGCCGTGGACAAGGCCAGCCCGGCGGCGGACGCGGCCGCGGAGGACGCCCCGCCGGCCGGAAAGTCGTCCTGGCCTGGGCCGACACGCGCAACGGAATCGCGCAGCACGACTCGGTCTCCCATGCTCTGGCCACCATCGAGCGCCTCGGCTACGAATCCGGCCTCTGGGACACCTATATCCGCACCGATTCCAACATCGCCTCCTACCACCCCCTCATGACGACCGGCCAGCCCGCCAGCGGCGGTCCCAGCTTCAACAACGTCGACGCGATCTTCTTCATGGGACACCGCGAGGTCGCCATCGACGATCAGCAAAAGGCCGATCTGCTGAAATTCGTTCACGACGAGGGTAAGGGCTTCGTGGCCGCCCACGTGGCTCTCACCGCGCTGATGGCGTGGCCCGAATTCGGCGAAATGCTGGGCGGCCAGTTTCAGGACCACCCCTACGGCTCGGTCGCGGGTTCGGTGATCAATGAGGATCCCGGCTTTCCCGCGACCCGGCACCTCCCCGCCCTCTTCAACCTGACCGACGAGTTCTACCAGGTGAAGGGCTTCTCCCGCGAAAAGAGCCGCGTCCTGCTGCGCCTGGACACCTCCAAGCTGCCGCCCAACCAGAACCTCCTGAATAAGAATGGCGATTTTCCCCTGGCGTGGGCCAAAATGTACGGACAGGGGCGCGTGTTCTACGGCTCCTTCGCGCACGACGCGAAGACGTGGGACAACCCGGATGTCTACCACATGTACTTCGAAGCCCTCCGCTGGGCTCTCAAGCTGACGGACGCCGACGCGACTCCCAGACCCTTCGCGGCGCCCGCCGCATCCGCGGCGAAATAGTGGCATATGATGTTGCTATGCCTCACCGGAGCTCCACGCCTGAGCTCGGCAAAAGCTCCGACGGAACCGCCGCGGGACAGCTCAACCGCATCGTCGCCAGCAAGGTCTTCCGGCAGGCGGACCGGCTCAAACGCTTCCTCACCTTCATCGTCGAAGAGACCCTCGCCGGCCGTGGCGAGCGCCTGAAAGAGTTCGTCGTCGGCGTCGAGGTCTTTGGCAAGGACGACTCGTTCGACCCCCGAAACGACCCCATTGTGCGCGTCCAGGCCAGACGCCTCCGTGCCCAATTAGCCCGCTACTACCGCGAGGAGGGTCAGGACGATGAGCTCATGATCGACCTCCCCAAAGGTGGCTATGCTCCCGTTTTCCGGCCGTTGAAAAGCGCGCCCGCCCGCCGGTCCGCCATCCCGGCCCTCGTCAGCCGAAACACCGTCGTGGTGCTTCCTTTCGCCGACCACAGCGCGGCGCACGATCAGGAGTATTTCTGCCACGGCTTGAGCCAGGAAATCATCCACCTGCTCACGCGAACCGAGGCCATCCGGCTGGTCGCCTGGAACGAAGGCGCGCCCGCCCATACGCACATCGCCATGCGGGAAGTGGCGGAGCGCCTGAACGCCGCCCTGATTGTCACCGGCAGCGTCCGCACCGCCGGCGGCGAGGCTCGCATCGTCACCAATCTGATCGACGCCGCCAACGGCTGCTACGTCTGGTCTGGGGTCATCGACCGGCCTCTGAAGAACATTTTCGCGATTCAGGAGGAAGTCGCGCGCGCCGCCGCCCAGCAGTTGCAAATCGAAGTCGCGGGAAGCGCCGCCGGCCGCGGCGCCCGCCGCCCCACCGAGAACCTGGCCGCCTACAACCTCTACGTCCAGGGACGGTATCACCTGAATCAGCGGACCGAAGAGGGTCTTCGCAAAGCGGTCGAGTTCTTCGAGAGAGCCATCGCCGAGAGCGCCCAGTACGCGCAGGCGTATTCGGGCCTGGCCGACGCGTACGGGTTGCTCGGACACTACGGCGTGCTGGCGCCGGCGGAAGTCTGGACGAAGGCCGCCTCCAACGCCGCGTGGGCGGTCCTGCAGGACGAGAATTCGGCCGAGGCCCACACATCGCTCGCCCATGTGAAGTCCACTCAGGATTGGGACTGGCTCGGCGCCGAAAGAGAGTTTCAGCGCGCCCTCGCCCTGGACCCGCGGTATCCGACGGCGCATCACTGGTATGCGATGTCGTGTCTCGCCCCGCTCGGCCGGCACGATCAGGCCTGCGAAGAGATGACCCTGGCCCAGGCGCTCGATCCGATCTCCTCCATCATCGCCCGCGACCTCGCCCGCATCTATTACTACAAGCAGGATTACGAAACCGCGTTGGAACAATGCGACCACGCGATCGAGTTGAACCCGCATTTCTCCCCCGCCTACTGGATCCTCGGCCTGGTCCAGGAACAGCGCGGCGAATTCGACGAATCCGCCGCCGCGTTTCAACGGGCCATCCAACTCGCCCCGCGCAGCCCCCTCATGCAGGCCGCTTTAGGCCGCACGTTTGCCTTATCCGGCAAACAAACCGAAGCCCTCCGCATCCTGCAGGACCTCCACAAACTGGCGGAGAAGCGCTACGTCTCTCCGTTCGATCTGGCCTCCCTCCACTTCGCCCTTGGCCAGGACGAGGATGGATTCCAGTGGCTGACCAAGGCCTTCCAGGACCGCTCCTTCGAACTGATTTCCCTGCGCGCCGACCCGCGGTGGGGATCGCTCCGAGGCAACCCGAGATTTCAAAAACTATTCGACCTGCTCGGCCTACCCTAGCGCGCAGGCCCGTGCGTTCACAAAAATTTTGAACTTTCTTTCACCGCAATATCAATCACTTACAGCGCGACCCTGCCACAACCCAAAATCCGCATGCTACTCTCCGAATCGAAAAGAGCTGCTCGCCGGCCGAGAAGCAGCCGTTCCGGGGCCGCGTTCCGATCCAGAGTTCTCGAGACACGCGATCGGGCTCAAACGCAGGCGCAACGTTCTTGGGCCGCCATAGAGGCTTGCACTCCGCCATGAGTGGAGCCAAGGAGCGCTCCTTGCAGTCCCGGCTCGTACGAGCCGGAAAAAATGGCATCCACGATAAGCTATCCTGAATCCACAGGAGGCCTATCATGGTCCGAATTCTCATCGTCTGCGCGACGGCTCTGTCCCTGCACGCCGCGACACCTCTATACCAGACGTCCATCGACAAGCCCCAGAACTATACCGTCGTGCGCGGAATGGCTACGCCCGACCCCGCCGCGCTGCACAACAACAATAAGTCGTTGCGCGTCGAGCCGGGAAAAGGCGGCACCGCCGCCATGGTCCGTTTCTCCCCCGTCAACCTCGCGATGGGCAAACGGTACGAGCTGTCCGGCTGGGTTCGCTCCGAAAACCTCGAGGTCCGCGACACCGACCGTTCTCCGATCGCCACCGGCGCGACCCTCTCCATGGCCTCCATGCCCTTCGACGTCCATTCCACCTCCGTCGGCGGAACGCAGCCGTGGACGCGCCTTTCCCTCCGCTTCATCGCCAGCCGCTCCCAGGACCAGATCGTGCTGAGCGTCGGCAACGGCGGCGCATTCAAGGGCGCCGCGTGGTTCGAAGGCGTCAGTCTGGACGAGGTCGGCTCGCAGAATGCATGGCCCGTGCGCGACGCCGTCGAGAGCTTCGGACCCGCCTACCGCTATCCCGCGGCCGGGTGGATCTATCTCCACATCGAAGGCCAGCCCTACGAACGCGGCTATCAGCACGGACACCTGATGGCGCGCGAAATTCCCGAGTACCTCGCGCGCTGCGCCGCCGATCTCGGCTCCGCCGAACAGTGGAACGAATACCGCACCATGGCCAACGCCCTCTTCCTGCGCGGCTTCGACCGCGAGATCCTCGAGGAGATGCGCGGCATCGCCGAAGGCGCGGCGGACGCGGGCGCGAAGTGGAACAATCGCCGCGTCGACCTGATCGACCTGGTGGTCGCCAACGTCACCGTCGAGATGGGCGAGCTCCGCTCGGCCGTCACCGTCACCCCGACAGGCCTGGAGAACTTCACCTTCAGCAAGCCCGCCTATTCCGAAAAGAAGGACTCCGTACTCGACCACTGCAGCGCCTTCGCCGCCACCGGACCGGCGACGCGCGACGGCAAAATGGTCATCGGCCACGTCACCTGGTGGCCCCTCACCCTCGCCGAACAGACCAACGTGTGGCTCGACATTAAGCCCGCCAGCGGCCATCGCGTGCTCATGCAGAGCTACCCCGGCGGCATCGAGAGCGGCACCGACTGGTATCAGAACGACGCCGGCGTCATCCTCACCGAGACCACCATCCGGCAGACGCCGTTCAACGCCCAGGGCACTCCCGTGGCGTTCCGCGCGCGCCAGGCGATTCAATACGGCGGCAGCATCGACGAAGTCATTCGGTATCTCGGAACGCGCAACAACGGCCTCTACACCAACGAGTGGCTGCTCGGCGACGGCAAGACCAATGAGATCGCGATGTATGAGCTCGGCACCAACCACACCAAACTGTGGCGCAGCTCGAAGAACGAGTGGTTCGGCAACACGCCGGGCTTCTACTGGGGCAACAACAACGCCAAGGACCTGGCCATCCGCCTCGAGTTGCAGCCCGACCCGCACGGCGCCCCCGAGTACATCCCGTACATCCCGGCGCCGCGCGATCTCGCCTGGCAGGACCTCTATAAACAGCACAAGGGACAAATCGACGAGCAGTTCGCCTTCCTCGCCTTCCGCACCGCGCCGCTGGTCAGCGCGAGCACCATGGACGCCAAGGTGGTCACGGCCGACATGGCCAATAAGATGATGGTTTGGGGCGCGATCGGCAAACCCAATCAGCGCGAATGGCTCCCCGGCGGCCGCTCCAGCTACGCCAAGAACGACGGACTGTATCCCAGCGGCTACTACCTGTTCGACACGACGCCGCCTCCGGCCGGATCCGCCCCCGCCAAGGCTCCCGCGCGTCCGCCCGCGGCCCGCCCGGCGTCCTACGAATCGAAGCTCTGGAACGGCTGGGTCCTTCCCACCTCCGCCGCCGACACGTGGTTCGTCGCCGGATCCGCCGCATACCATCGGCTCCTCGCCTCCGAAGATGATCTCGACAAGTCTCTCGACGCCGCGCGCATTTCCTGGCGCGGCTTGAAGCTCGCTCCGCAGACGGAAGTGACGCTGCATTCCATCGAGCAGGCGAAAGGGGTCCTCTTCCTGGATGCCCTCCGCCGCAAGCTCGGCGACGACGCTTTCTTCAAGCTGATGTCCGGCTATTTCGCCGCGAACACGACGAAGACCGTCACCGCGCAGTCGTTCCTCGACCAGGCCGGCGTGCCGTTCGACCCGCCCGACCCCGGCGACGGTCCCGCCTACCTGACCGCCGACATCGGCCGCCGCCTCGCCACCGCGGCGATCGTGTACGGCACCAATCGCGACGCCGGCGCCAATCGCTATGCGGCCGAGCAGTTGCAGACTCGCTTCCTCGATCAGTACGAGAGCAAGGTCCCCGTCTACAAGGATTTTGAAGTGACCGACGCGATGCTGAAAGAGCGCGACGTGATCTTCGTCGGCCGTCCCGAGGCCAATTCCGCCTTAGCCGCCTGGTCGGAAAAGCTCGGCCTGAAGTATGAGGGCGCGATGTTCGAGATCGGCGGCGCCCGCCACGCCTCCGAACGCGAGGCGCTGCTGTTCGCCGCCAGGAACCCCCTCGACCCCGCGCACATGGCCCTGGTCGTCGCCGGCAACGATGCGCTCCGCACGGTGAAAGCGTTCCGCGCCCAGGCCGCCGCTCCCTACGCGATCTTCGAGGACGGCGCCCCGCCCGCCGCGACCTCGGGGAGACGGCGATAATTCACGGGGCGGAGGCTGCTACTTCAGCTTCCGCCCCAGAAACTCCACCGTCGCGCGATACGTGTCCCGCCAGCTCCGCCACATCAGAAAATCGTGCGACTCGTCGGGCAGGATCAACTCCTCGACGTCCACCTTCTGCCGCCGCAACGCGTCCTTCAACATCACGGTCTGATTGAACTGCACATCCGGATCGTCGTCGCCCTGAATCAACAGCACCGGCGACCGCCAGTCCTTGACGAATGCCATTGGCGATGACTCGAACGCGATCTTGTAATCCGGCTCCCCCGCCGGAATCCCGAGCTCCGTCGCCCAATTGTGCACCCCGTGGAAATCCACTCCCGCGCGAAACAGGTCCGAAGCGCGCGCCAGGGCCATCGCCGTCAGGTACCCTCCATACGATCCGCCCCACGCCCCGATCCGCGCCGGGTCGACATCGCTGCGCGACCGCAGGTACACCCCGGCGCCCTGCACGTCGTTGTATTCGCTCGCGCCGGACGGCCCGTAGTGCAGCGCTTCGCGGAAGTCGAGCCCGTACCCGATGCCGCTCCGGTAGTTGATCGACAGCACGATGTAGCCGCTATTGGCGAGATACTGATTGAGCGCATACGCATTCGAGTAGTAGTACATCGGATGCCATCCGAGCATCATCTGCCGCCGCGATCCTCCGTGAAAAAACACCACCGCGGGCGACCGCGCCGGAGCGTTCGGCGGCAGAAACAACTGGCCGTGGATCGGCATCCCGTCCGCGCCGGAGAGGATCACCGGGCGCGGCGTGACCATCCGCTGCGCCGGAAAATCGGCGGGCAGCGCTTCCAGATCGCGAATCTCTCCGCCCACGCGGACCGCGGCCCGCAGCGGCCGCTGCGCATCGGACCGGAGAAACGCGACGTCGGCCGCCGGCCGGCATTCGATCCCCTGCCCCTGCGTCACCTGCGCCGGCACGCCCCCCGCCGCCGCGACCTTCCAAAGATGCCGCCGGTCGATATCGCCCTGGTTCGACGAGTACACCACGTCGCGCCCATTCGCGGCCAGCGTGGCGTCTTCCACTTCGAACTCCCCGGGCGTCAGCGCCGTCGCCGGTCCTCCCGCCGCCGCAACCGAGTAAAGGTGCGTCCACCCGTCGCCTTCCCACGGGAACACGATGCGGCCCTCCGCCCACAGCAACTGGCTGTCCCCGACCACCTCGCGGTACACGCTGCCGCGTCCTTCCCGCGCCCTCCAGATCTCGCGCCCCGTGCCGGTCTCCACCGTGGCGATGCGAATCGACCAGGGCACGCCCTCGCGCCTCGGTTCGCGCACCGCGCGCAGGCCGCTCGAGGGCGTCCGGACGAAGACGATCTGCCGGCTGTCCGGCGACCATGCCGGATACAGATCGACATCGGTGCTGGGATCGGGGAACCGCAGCGAATCCGACGCCACGTCGTACACTCCGATGAGCCCGTGATCGCCGCGTCCGCTGGTGAAGGCGATGCGCGCGCCGTCGGGAGACCACATCGGCCGTCCGCAGACGCCGCGCGCCTGGAACGCTCGCGCCGCGGGAGTCTTGCCGTCGAGCGGCGCCCACCAGATCTGCCCTCCCCGGCGGAACGCCACCCGGCCGCCTTTGGGCGAGACCGACGGCGCATCCCCCGCGCCGATCTGCCGCGGGGCCCCGCCCGCCAGCGTCGCGATCCAGACCGCGACCTCGACTCCGTGCGGATCGTGCGCCGGGTTGAGCCCGTCGCCGCGCACATAGAGCACCGCCGCGCCGTCCGGAGTCCAGGCAAGTTGCGAGAGCTCCTGTCCGTCGTCGGCGGTGTACGAGGTGATGGCGCGCGCCCGATACTGCGGCGGCTCCGCCACCATGATGTTGCGAACCCCACGCGCATTCGAAACCCACGCCACCTTCCCGCCTGCCGACGCGACGAGGCTGCTGGGAAATGGCGCCGAAAGCGCCTGGTCGATGGTGAACGGCGCCTGCGCGCCAGCCGCCGCGGCCAAGAAAAGCAGTGCGAAACAGAGTCTCATTGATGTCATCCAGCAGAATGCCAGCAACGCGATCGCAATGGCAAGCTCAGTCGAAGTCTCTTTGCCGCTGCGGGGCGGCGCGCGTATGCTAGACTCCCGGTAATATGAAGCTGTTGTTCGTCTCGCTGCTGCTGCTCCCGGGCGCGTTCGCGCAGGATGAGCCGGGGCCCGCCGCTCCGCCGCCTCCGGCGCGCGATCAGGCGCGCTCCATGATCGTCACCAAGTATGGAATCGTCTCCGCCTCGCAGTTCCTGGCGTCGCAGGCGGGCGCGAAAATGCTCGAAGCGGGAGGCAACGCCGTCGACGCGGCCATCGCCGCCAATGCGGTGCTCGGGCTCACCCAGCCGTACGTCAATGGAATGGGCGGCGACCTCTTCGCGATCTTCTACGAGGCCAAGACGGGCAAGGTCTACGGACTGAACTCCAGCGGCTGGACCCCCAAGGCGCTCACCATCGATTACCTCAAGGGCCGCAAGATCGAGAAGATCGATTCGCGCGGGGTGCACACCATTACGGTGCCCGGCTGCGTCGCGGGGTGGGACGCGCTGCGGCGGCGGTTCGGAACCAAACCGTTCTCGGAGCTGCTCGCCTCGGCCGTGTTCTACGCCGAGAACGGCTTCCCGCTGCCGGAGATCGGCGCCCGTAGTTGGATCACCCGCGCCCTCCTGAACCAGCCGGGGTACAAGGAAACCTACATGCCCGGCGGCGTGCGCCCGCAACTCGGCGATGTCTTCAAGAATCCGGCGCTCGCGGAGTCCCTGCGGCAGGTCGCGGCGAAGGGCCGCGATGGGTATTACAAAGGCAACATGGCCGAGAACCTCGTCAAGTTTCTGCGGGCGCAGGGCGGCGCGCACACGCTGGAGGACTTCGCCGAGTTCGAGCCGGAATGGGTCGAGCCGATCTCCACTACGTACCGCGGCTGGCAGGTCTATGAGCTGCCGCCCAACGGGCAGGGCGTCGCGGCGCTCTCGATGCTCAACATCATGGAGAATTTTCCGCTGAAGGATTACGGACACAACTCCGCCGCCGCGCTGCACGTGATGATCGAGGCCAAGAAGCTGGCCTACGCCGATATGGCGCGCTACGTCGGCGACCCGCGTTTCGGCCCCGTGCCGGTGCCACAAATGCTTTCGAAGGATTTGGCCAAGACACGGGCCGGGCTCATCGACATGGAAAAGGCGTCGTGCAAGGTCCTGCCCTCCGAAATCCGGCAGGAGCTGGAGTCCCACGGCCGCGAGACCATTTACATGTCCGCGATCGATAAGGACGGCAATATCGTCTCGCTGATCCAGAGCAATTATTCGGGGTATGGGACCGGCATGGTCGCGCCGGGCGCCGGCTTCTCCTTCCACAATCGCGGCGCCGGATTCGATATGACTCCGGGCAAACCCAACTCGCTCGCCGGCCGCAAACGGCCGCTGCATACGATCATCCCGGCGCTCATGCGCAAGGGCGATGTCACCATCGGCTTCGGCATCATGGGCGGCTGGAACCAGTCGCAGGCGCACGCGCAGTTCGTCGCCAATGTGGTCGATTTCGATATGAACGTGCAGATGGCGCTGGAATCGGCGCGCTTCACCAAGGGCACGTTCGACGGGTGCGACTTGCAGATCGAGAGCCGCGTCGCCGACGCGGTCCGCCAGGAGCTGACCCGCCGCGGCCATGTCCTCACAGTCCTGGGCGCATTCTCGGGATCCATGGGGAACGGCGAGGCGGTCATGCGCGACGCCAGGCGCGGCGTCAATTTCGGCGGCTCCGACCCGCGCACCGACGGCGCGGCTATCCCGGAACAGCCGCCCGTGACGCCCCTGGCGGGAAACCGATGACCAGCAAGGCTCCGAACGTCGACGCGTATCTCGCCGAACTTCCCGCGGAACGCCGCGCGACGCTCGACAAGCTGCGCCGGCTCTGCCGGAAGACGCTCGCCGGTTACGAGGAGTGCATGGCGTACGGCATGCCGGCCTATCAGCGGCGGGGCGTTCCCGAACTCGCCTTTGCCAGCCAGAAGCAGTACGTCGCGCTCTACGTCATGAAGAAGGACGTGGTGGACGAGTTCCGCGAAGCGCTGCCCGCCGCGAGTATCGGCAAGGGATGCATCCGGTTCACGAAACCGGAGCAGATCGACTTCGCCGTGATCGAGCGCATCCTGCGCAGGACTACGGAGTCGGCGTCGGCCCCCTGTTGAAATCGCCCCTGCCGCGGGTTGCAAAGCGTTTCTCCATCATGTTGTAGTGGAGTCTCACCCGATGCCCAGCCGACTCGCGGTCGTGATCCCTGCCTATTGTCCGTCCGTGGGCCTGATTGAGCTCGTCCGCACGCTGTCAGCCAAAAATTTGGGCCCAATCGTCATCGTAGACGACGGCAGCGGACCCGATTATCGCGACACGTTCGACCGGGCGTCGGCATTCTCCGATGTCCAACTGCTGCGCCACGCGGTCAATCTGGGCAAGGGCGCGGCGCTCAAGACCGCCTTCAACCACGTCCTCTGCGCCATGGCGGACCTGGCGGGCGTCGTCACCGCCGACGCCGACGGTCAGCACCACCCGGACGATATCGAGCTGGTCGCCGCCGCGCTCGCCGCCCGTCCCGACGCGCTGGTCCTGGGAGCGCGGGCGTTCGACCGGGACGTTCCGCTGCGCAGCAGAATCGGCAACGTCGCCACCCGCGGGCTGATGCATGCACTCCTCGGACAGAAGCTCGCCGACACCCAGACCGGCCTGCGCGGCATTCCGGCGAGCCTGCTGCCGCGGCTGCTGCGCATCGAATCCACCGGTTACGAGTTCGAGCTGGAAATGCTGCTGGCGGCGCACCACCTTGCCGTGCCGGTTCTCGAGCAGCGCATCCGCACCATTTACGAACCGGGAAATCCATCGTCGCACTTCAACCCGCTGATCGACTCGATGAAGATCTACTTCGTCCTGCTGCGTTTCGGGTCGGTGTCGCTGATGTCGGCGCTGCTCGACAACCTGATCTTCATCCTGACGGTCCACCGTTTCGGGAGCGTATTGGCATCGCAGATCCTCAGCCGGATCTTTTCGATCGCCTTCAACTACGGGATGGTGCGGCGCTCGGTCTTCGATTCCAAACAGCGCCACCTGGCGGTTCTGCCGAAGTACATCGCCCTGACGATCGTCAGTGGGAGCCTTTCGTACGGCGGCATCCGGCTGCTCTCGACGCGCTACGGCGTCGGCGTGGTGGCGGCCAAACTTCTGGTGGAGACAATCCTCTTCTTCGTCAACTTCGCCGTGCAGCGGGCCTTCATCTTCAAGCCGCGCGCCGGCGCCGCGGACGATCCGAAGGGCTTCCAGGCGCACCCGTTCGCCCTCGTGCTCGGCGCCACGCTCCTCGCGCTGCTCGGCCTGGAGCTCCACGGGTTTCGCACGGCCGACCTGTTCAGCCAACAGATCTGGTACCCGGAAGGGTTGCGCCGCTTCGCCCGCTACGGCGAGGTGTATGCGATCCTGGCGTCGCTCCTGATATTCGGCGCGCCGCGGTGGTTCCTGGCGTTCTTTGCCGCTCTGCTGGCGGTATTGACGGCCGTCTCGGTGGGGCCGGCGGCGCTGTTCGCCACCGCGTTCTTCTTCCTGGCCGCCAATACCCTCGGCGCCCTGCTGATGGGGCGGTCGAAGAACGAAACCGTCGAGGATCAACTCTGCGCGACCCTGCTCGGCGCGGGCGTCTACACCTTTGCGATGACCCTCCTGGCGCGGCTGCCCGTGAACTATCCGGGCGTCTGGGCGTTGCTCCTGGCGGCGCCGGTGCTGCTCGATCCGCGGGGCGCCGGCCGGAGACTGGCCGGCTGGGCCACGTCGCTGGTCCCCTCGCGGCGCCCGCCGCTGGCCCAGCGGGCCGCGCTCGCCGGCCTGCTGTTCGTGCTCATCGCCCATTGGTTCGTGGTCCTGAAACCGGAGACCAGCGCCGACGGTCTCGCCATGCACCTTTCCATCTCCGCCAATATCGCGACGCAGCATCATCTGACCATCGAGCCTTCGCGATTCCTGTGGGCGGTGATGCCGATGGCGGCGGATTTTTCCTATGCGATCGTGTATCTCCTGGGCGGCGAACCGGCGGCGCGCCTGGTGGTGTTCGCGATGCTGCTGGCGGTCTGCGGCCTGCTCTATTGCGCGCTGCGCCGCTGGACGACGCCCACTGCCGCGTGCCTGCTGACGGCCTGTTTCGCCTCCACTCCGCTGGTGCAGCTGGTGACCGGGGCGCTCTTCGTGGAGAACTTCCTGGCCGCGATGATCCTGGGCGTGCTGACCGCGATCTGGCGCTTCGGCGACACCGGGGAGCGGCGCTACTTCTACATGGCCATGGCGCTGGGCGGCACGGCGATCACGGTGAAATTCGGCGCATTGGCGTTCGTCGCCTTGGCGCTGCCGTTCGCCTTTGCCGAGGCTCGCCGGCATTGGAAATCCATGGGAGCCAGGCCGCTCGCCGCCTGTCTGCTGGGTGTAGCGCTCCTGCTGGCAATCGCCGCGCCGCCCTATGCCATTTCCTACGCCAAAACCCGCAACCCGCTCTTCCCTTTTCTCAACGAGAAGTTCCACTCACCCCTCATCGCCAACGGCGTCTCCATTCGCGACGTGCGCTTCCGGCAGCCATTGAGCCTGCGCACGCCCTATGCGATCACCTTCCACACCGACACCTTCTATGAAGGACAGCGAGGGTCGGTGGGCTTCCACTGGCTGGTGTTCGTGCCGCTGGGGCTGCTCGGTTTCGCCGTGACGCGGCGGCGCGTGGCGGTGTGCGCCGCGGCGGTGGCGCTGGGAGCGGGCGCGATCGTCCTGAGCGCCGAACCGAATGTTCGCTATCTTTACGCCGCGATGCCGCTGTCGCTGGTTCCCGTGGGCGCGATGCTGGCATGGACCCGGGAACGCCAGCGCGGACTCTATCGGACGCTCATGCTGCTGCTGATCGCCGGCGGGGCGGTCAATCTGGCCTTTCTCCCGTCGGCCAGCTACTACCACAAGGATTTCTCCCTGCAGCAGCCTTTTTCGCGCGCGGCGCGGGATCGCTATGTGGGCGACGCGACGCCGGAACGAAAAGTAGTCGAATACTTCAATCGGACGCATGCCGGCGAAGCTGTCCTATTGACGCACGAGGCCGCGAACACCGGCCTGAACGGCGACATTTACGAGAATCACTGGCACCAGGTCGCGACTCTGATGAAGCTCCGGGAGGCGGCCGACGCGGCCGCGATCCTGAACCTGGTCAATGGCTGGAAGGTGCGGTATTTCATCGCCACCAAGCCCTACCCCGGCGAAGATGCGCAGCCGCCCGCGCTGGCCGCGTTCCTGGCCGCGTGCACCCTGCCCGAATTCGAAACCGGCAGAGCTTACCTGGCGCGGCTCGACCCCACCTGCGGCGCGCAGAAAATCACCGAGCCCGTCATCGTCGTGCGGCCGGGTTATTACGACGATTGGGATCCCGCGGTGGTTTATCAGGGGCAGTGGAAAAAGGAATCGGCCGTGGCCGGTCCCGATCTCGGCACGCGGACACACACCGAGACTCCCGGCAGCCAGGTGTCGCTGGCCTTCGACGGCAAGTCCCTCTACTACGTGTTCCTGCGCACTCCCGATTCCGGCATTGCGTCGGTGACGATCGATGGCGTCCCGCAGGAGCCGATCGACCTGTACTATCCGGTTCCGGACTGGCAGCACAAGGCCATCTATTGTTGTTTTGCCCCCGGCCGGCATGTGATCGTGGTGCGCGCGACGTCGGACAAGAATCCCGCGTCGAGCGGATACGCGGTAGACCTGGATTCGTTCTCGGTGATTCAGTAAGGGAAGCGATGCCAGGGGCGGGCATGCCGCGGACCAACCTTCCTCCGCTCAGAATTGAAAGCGGACGGTCCCCTGCAACGATCGCGGGCCGCCGGGCTGGAGAATCGGCGAGAGGCCGCTGCCGGGGCTTCCCGTGCCCAGCATCAGATTCAGCATGGACACGGATTGCCCGAAGACGGGGCTGTTCAGATACCGCGACGGATCGCCGAAATTCGGGTGATTGAGGACGTTGAACGCCTCCACGCGGAGCAGCAGCCGGCGGTGCTCGGAGAATCGAAACTCGCGGCGCCCCGACACATCCGCCTGCCACATGCCGAAGCCGTCGATGGAGTTGCGGCCCAGGGTTCCCTGCTTGCCTGCGGGGGTCGCTGCGAAGGCCGCCGGATTGATGCGGCGGCCGCCCGGGTCGCCGGGGCTCACCAGCCATAACGGCTGGCCATACACCAGGTTCGGGCGGAAGGCGTTCATCAGCGCGATCCCCTGATACTGTTCGGCCTGCAGCACGGTGATGGGGAAACCGGTCCGGGCGCGGAAGAGCGCGTCGAACGCCCACCCGCGCAGCCGCGCCGGCTCGTAACTCGCCGACGCCACCAGCGTGTGGCGCAGGTCGAAATCGGACGCGCCGCGGTCGCTCGGGCCGGGCGCCGCCCAGAGCAGGAAGGCGTCGCTCGAATCGTTGTCGATCGAGTGCGACCACGTGTAGGTCGCCATCGCCTGTAGGCCGCGCGCCATCTTCCGCCGGTACTGCGCCTGCAGCCCGTGGTAATTCGACGCGCCGTGATCGGTGGTGAGCGCGACGATGGTCGTGAAGGTGCTCCCGGGGCCGCCCGCTTCCCGCCGGATGAGACGGCGGCCGGCGGAGCCGACATAGCCAAGAGAGGCCACGCTGTGCGTTCCCACAGCGCGCTCCACCGTGAGATTCCATTGCGACACATACGGCAGTTGGAGGCCGGGCAGGAACCCGTAGGTCAGCAGCGACGATGCGGGCGAATGCAAGGAGCTGGTGAGGCTCGAAACGCTGAGCGGGCCGCCGTTCAGAATGTCGGTGGCGATGCTCATGCTGGATTCGTAATACAACCCGCCGCCGGCCCGGAGCACGGTGCGGCCGTCCGCCGTGACCTGCCACGCGGCGCCGAGACGCGGCGCGAGGTTGGTCGTGAAGTCCCAGAGCGGACGTTGGTCCGCGACAATGCTATTGGAGTTCGAGTCGAGGAAGAAGGTCTTGTCCGAAGAAAGCGGGGCCGGGCTGTATTCCCATCGCAAGCCGCCCGCGATCGTCAGGCGGCGGACCGGCTGCCACGTGTCCTGGAGCCAGACCGAGGTTTCGGCCACCCGCGCCGAAGCATTCTGTCCGGCCGCCTGCGAGATCCAGAGCTTGCGCGTGTCGGAGAGCGATGTCAGGTCGTCGGCGATCACGCCGAGGCTGCCCGTCGGATCGCGGCGGATCGAGATCAGAGATCGGTAGTCGGCGCCAAAAACGATGTCGTGCTTGTGGGGGCGCAGCGAGGCGCTCGGCACGATCTGGAACTGGCGCTGCCGCCGGTCCCCTTCCCGCCCGGAGACGAGCTGGCCGATGCCGCCGATCCAGAAGCGGACCACGTAATCGCACGACGTCGGCGTGCTGAAGAAGCTCTGCGTCAGCGGCTGCAGCGCGCAGGTTTCGGCGGGGCTCCATACGGAATGCGCGGTGGACTGGGATTCGTTGGCGCGCACGTCGAAGATCGCGCCGGGCCGCGCGCGGACGTTGAGTCCGAGGGTGAGGCTTTGCGAACGCAGGTCGATACGGTTGATCGACAACGCGCCGAATTCGTTCTGGGAAGGGGAATCGTTGTAGCGGCCGAAGAAGGTGACGCGCGAGCCGAGGGC
Source organism: uncultured Solibacteraceae bacterium (assembly GCA_964608645.1). Taxonomy (GTDB): domain Bacteria; phylum Acidobacteriota; class Terriglobia; order Bryobacterales; family Bryobacteraceae; genus CAZSQK01. Next base: position 42,319 of record CAZSQK010000017.1, read on the forward strand.
CTGGTCGATGCGGGCAGCCCCGGTGTTGAGCTCGGCCGGGCGGTGGCTGCGTCCCACCGCTTCGCCGACGCCGCCCTGGATCACAGTCCGGGTCGGCGCGGGGAACAGTTTCAGGAGCGGCTGCACGAAGGCCCCCGCGGCCTGCCGCGCCTCGGCCGAGGGCACGGGCTGCAGCCAGACGAAGGGCTGGACCATCGACACGTGCTGGTAGGAGAGGAAGAAGAAGGTGCGATTGCGCTTCACCGGTCCGCCCAAGGACTGCGTGAAATCGTGCAGGCGAAACGGCAGGCGGCTGTAGCCGGCGCCGTTGCCGAACCAGTCGTTGGCATTCAGAACCTCGTTGCGGATGTGGTACGCGGCGGCGCCGTGAAACTCGTTCGATCCCGACCGGCTGCTGAGGGCGACGCTGGCGCCGGGCAGGCGTCCGAATTCGGCGACCGAAGTCGAGGTGGTGACGCGCAGCTCCTGCACCGATTCGAGTGAGATCAGCGAGTCCATGCTGCCGAACGCGCTCAGCGCCGGCAGGGCGCCACCGGCCGATTGCGCCGGAAGTCCGCCCGCGGTCACCCCCGTATTGGCGCTGACGCCGTCGACGGTGAAGGAGTTGGTGTTCGGGCGTTGTCCGGCGGACGTGAATTGGCCGGCCTCCCCGCGCGTGGCGGGGATGACGTTGGTGCCGGGGGAGAGTTCGAGCAGCGTGAGCAGCCCGCCCCCGTTCAAAGGGAGGCGCTCGATTTCGCCGCGATCCACGCGGCTGCCGACGGAGGCGTCGTCATGTCCGACAAGCGGCGCGGTCCCATAGACGGTGATCGTTTCCTCGACGCTGCCAACCGGAAGCACGAAATCGGCGCGGGTCGAACCGGCGGGGGAGAGCTTGACGCCGAAGCGCATGAGCGTCCGGAAACCATCTCTCCGAACCGTGATCTTGTACGTTCCCGGCTGGAGGGAGCCGATGGAGTACTGGCCCGCCGGGTCCGATTGGGTGACACGGCGGAAGCCGGTGTCTTCGTTGACCACCGTAACCGCCGCCTGTCCGATGCCGCCTTCGGTGGTGTCGAGGATGCGCCCGAAGAGGTCCACGCGCTGGGCCGCCGCCGCGAAAGCACAGACCAACAGCAGTGCGAGGGGCCGGCCATGTGGCATTACCTACTAAAGTACACCTTTTTGTGCGATTCTTCGCCATACCCGCGCGAGAGCACAGCCGGGGCGGCATGCGGGCGCGCGGGCGGCGCGGTGATACAGTAAGGTTCATGTTCCGATTCCTGCTCCTCTCCACGCTGCTCGCGCTGGCGCCGCTGTGCGCCGAAAAGAAGGTGATCAATCCGCCGGAATTCGCCGGACAACCAGGCGCGCCGGCGCCGATGTTCAGCCCCGGAATCCTGGTCGACGGGACCCTGCATGTCGCCGGGCAGATCGGCTCCGACCTGAAATCGGGGGCGATTCCGGACGGCTTCGAAGACGAAGTCAAACTGTGCCTGAACCGGATCGGGATCATCTTGAAGGCCGCGGGCATGGGCTTTCAGGACGTCGTCGCGGTGCAGGTGTATCTCACCGACATGGACCTCTTCCCGCGGATGAACACGGTCTACGCCAGCGTTCTCCCGGCGCCGCGTCCGGCGCGCACCACGGTCGGCGTCACCAAACTCGCGGCGCCCAAGGCGCGGATCGAGATCACGGTGACGGCGCGGAAGTAAACGTGCATACGTCGCGGCATGCTTCTGGCTGCCGCATTGATGATTCACTCCGTTTCCGTCCCCGGCACTCAGCTCGACGTGAAGCTTGCGACACAGGTGGGCCAGCCTTATGACGCGGCCACGGTCGAGAGGGACGTCCGCTACCTGTGGGACCTCGGCAAGTTCGACGACGTGCGCGTGGAAGAGCCCGAGCCCGGCGCGCTGGTGTTTCACGTGCGGCCGCGGCGGCGGCTGACGCTCCGCGAAATCCGCCTGGAGCCGCACACTTACGGCATCGAGTTGAAACTGCCGCCGGGCACGCCCGTCGACGCCGTGAGCGCCCGCGAGATCGCGCGCGGGGTGGAGCATCAGCTCAACGCGAAGGTGACGGAGACGCTCATCCCGCGGGGGCACGGCCAGGCCGATTTGAAATTGACGGTCGGGACCCCCGCCAAGCCGCCGCGCGCCGATCCGCCGGACGAGATTCGCTATGAGATGGGGAAGGACATGTGCCGGTCGCTGCTCTTCGAGCGGCGCGAGGCGCAGCGGCAGGGCGTGCTCGATTTCGCGGCGCACTTCGATTTCGAGCGCGGCGTGAGCTTCGAAAGCGGGAGGCCGTATGTCGTCGGCCGGATCGGCTTCACCGGCAATCACCATTACTCGGACGGGTTGGTGCGCCGTCACTTCGTGCTGGACGAAGGCGCGGTGTTCGACGAACGGCAACTGCGGCGCAGCGTGGCGCGGCTCAATCGCAGCGGCATGTTCGAGCCGATCGACGAACGCCATGTGCTGGTGAGCCGCGACGCCGCGGCGGGCGTCGCCGACATCACCCTGCGCCTCACCGAACGCAAACGCGGCGCGTGGAACTTCGCCGGCCCGTGGCCGTTGCAGGGATCGGTCAGCGCGCGGCTCCCCAAGTGGGCGACATATGCGGCGTCGGTCACCGTCTTCGGGTCGTCGCTGAAGATCCTGAATCTGCCGCACCGCCTCATGCCGGTCTTCGCCTTGCAACGGCCCTTCACAGCGGGCGATGGCTGGAAAAGCGGCTTCGCCATCGCGCCGCAAGTGGGATGGCGCGGGGGCGCGGCGGGCTATGCCGCGACGCAACTGCAGCAGCGATTATTGCCGCGAGTATCGGGCGAACGGTCGGCGGAGCCCGAGCTGCCTGTTACGGGCGACGTGTCGATGTCGTGCGTGGCCAAGCCCCGGCTGAAGCTCGTGCGGACCGCCGCGAGCATCGCACTACAATTCGTGGGGACGTTGATGTAAGGGGCGCCCTACAGATTCCACCAGTACGTCCACTTCAGCACGACCGCCCGGTTCCGCGTCGAGAACAACCCGGCTTGCCCAGGCTGCAGGTAGTCGGGCACATAGTTTTCGGTCCAGACCAGAAAGACGTCGGACGCCGGCTTGTAACGCCATTGCACGCGGCTGTTCACGTTCAGGTTTTTCTGCTGCTCGTTGTACTGGACGAACGTCGTGAAATACAGTGTGTTGGTCAGCGTGATATCGAAACGCGGGCCGACCAGCCAGAAGCGGTTGTTCCGCCACGGCTCGGGGAGGCGGAGATCGTTGTAGGTCACCGCGCCGGCCAGGCTGACGAATGGCTGAAACCGGTACCCGATCGTGCCGGAGACGGTTCGCTGCGTCCCGCCGGCATAGTAGCCTCCGGCCAGCGACGAGAACCCATAGCGCAACGCGCTTTGCGGCCGGGAATCGAACTTCGTGCTCCAGAACTTCCACCGGTGCACGCTGCCCGCCGGCAGCTTCTCGCGCCCCGAATTGGTCGGATCGAAGGGCAGCAGCAGCCGGACATAGTCCGCGCCGCCGGTAGCCGTAAAGACGTCGCCGCTGCGCAGCGTGACGGTGTAGCCCAGGGCGGTTTCGTAATCGCTCAGCCTCCCCGTCCAGTCGAAAAAGTTGCTGCTGGTCACGCTCGGGCCATGGCTCAAGACGCGGCCGCCCTCCGGCAGGAACGTGTAGCCGGCCGTTCCCAGGGCGCGATGGTAGCCGTTCCGCGGCACATAGCCCGCTTCGGCGATGTAGTGCGGATCGACGTTCTCCGTCTGACCCGTAAGCAGCCAGCGGCGGCTGAAATATTGCAGATGGCCGGCGTAGACGTTGCCGCCGCCGCGGTTGCCCGAGGTGAACGACCTCAGGTAGAGCGCCTTGCCGGTCCACCGGTTGTCCTTGGAAGCCAGGTTGTATTCGAACCCGAGGTTGCGGTTGTACGCCGGCCGCAGGGACGGCGCTCCCGTGCGTTCATACGCGAACGATTCCTTATCGACCAGCAGGACGCCGAAGTTGGAGCGGGATAAGACGCGGCGCTGTAGCGCAAACACCGCGAAGTTCTGCGGCGGCGATCCCTGGTCGTCCGGCGCGCCCGCCTGCATGTCCATCACGCCGAGACGCCAGTCTTTGTTGAGCTTCCCGCTCAGGCGGGCGCCGAAGCGGATCGGCACTCCGTTGAGGCCGATGCGGCGGCTGAAGAACGGACGGATCGTGGCATAGCCGAAATTCGTGAACTGGTCGCCGTTCTCCAGAAAGAACTGCCGCTTCTCCGGAAAGAACAACTCGTAACGACTGAGGTTCGTCACCTGCTGGTCGACATCCACCTGCGAGAAATCGGGGTTGACGGTCAGATCGAGGTTGAGCGCCGGACCGATCGCCACCTTCCCGTCGAGTCCGATGTCCCGCCGGGTGGATAGCGGCGTGTGCGCCTCGAAATCCCGGCTGAAACCGCCGAGCGCATACGGAATCAACGAGACGTTCGGGCCGGGAGAGGGAGGCGGCTCGTCCCAGATCAGAACGCCGGTCAATGCCAGCGCCGCAGTGGGAAACTGGCGGGGAACCGGGGCCCACGAGGACTTCTCGGTGGTCTTCAGATCCAACCGGCTGAAGTTGACGCCCCATCGCGCGGCGCCGTTCTTATAACGGATGGTCTTGAACGGAATCGCAATCTCCAGCTCATAGCGATCCTCGTACGCCTTCACGACGGAGACCCATCGATTGTCCCAACTCAGGTTGGCCTTGCCCCCCTCGTAGAGCAATCCATCCCACTGCGCTCCAGCGGCGTTGACTCCGAAGGTGAAGCCGTTGGTCTGGTCGTCGAAGGTGTCCAGGAAGAAGATGAAATTATCGTTTTTCGTGAACGACCAGTCGCGCTTCAGAGACTCGACCATGTAGGGCCCCGGCACGCCGCCGTGATAGCAGATGGCGCTCAGGTACAACTGGTGGTCGTCGTACGCCATACGAACATCGGTGCGCACCTTCGCCCGGCCCGTGTCCATCGGCAGCACCATCCAGAAATCGCCGGCGACTTCGGCCGAGTCCCATGCCGCTTCATGCGCGCTGCCGTCGATGACGATCGGCGAGGGCGCGCGATGGATATGCAACTGGTAAGCCTCATTCACCTTCTGCGCGGCCGCGCCGGTGAAGCCGGGAAGGAGGAAGGCCAGGAACGCGATCGAGCGGGTCATCATGACTGGAACAATCGAGGCTAACAGACGGCGCGAAGCTGATGTGAGATAAGAAGTTCCGGACTCCCACGTCTTCAATTACAAGAGATGAAGTGGACAGCATCCACGCCGGAAGAGAAGGTCGCCATCATGCGGGACAGTTCTTCAAAACCTTAATAGCGCACCTCATGCCGGTGCTATTATCGGGTTAGCGTAAGGGACGCAGCCGGTCCGCGGAAAGGGTAGAAGCCCAACCTTGAGTCATCGCCATTAGCGAAACGCCTTTTCGCCCGATTCATGCGGACACCGGGCAAATAGAAAGGATTTCGCTCATGCAACTTCCCGAACGCCCGAATCTCAGACATCTTCGCGACCAGGCCAAGAATCTCGTCCGCACCGGCGTGGCGCCCAACCTGGCTGACGCGCAGTTTCAAATCGCCCGACAGTATGGCTTCCCAAGCTGGCCCAAGCTCAAAGAGCAGGTCGAGTCGGTCGAGAAGGCCGGCCAGCTCAAGCAGGCGATTGGCGTGCGCGACCTCGCGCGCATCGAGGAACTTCTCGCCGCCAATCCCGAAGTGCGCCGGCTCCTCGTCGAAGAGCTGATGTGCGCGTCGCAGCCTGGCCAGGTCCCCAAAATGGAGTTCCTGGTCCGCGCCGGTGCTGACGTGAACGGCCTCTGCTGGGGCTGGTTCCCCGTCATTTTCTGCGCTTGCGAAAACCTCCAACCGGAACCGCTCCAGTGGCTGCTCGATCACGGCGCTGACCCCAATCGCGGCAACCCCAAAAGCGGCCAAAAGGCGCTCGACTATGTCATCGATACGTATCCCCGCGATCCGAAGCGCCTCGCCACCTGCATCGAGATCCTGCTCGCTGCTGGCGCTCGCACGCGCTACGATCTGCCCGGCGTCCTGCCGCTGCTCCGCAGCCGCAATGACGAGCTCGCAGCCTTGCTGGATGCCAACCCCACGCTGATCCACCGCCGCTACCCCGAGCTCGACGCCTGCGGAAACTCCGGTGGCCGCCTGCTCACCCTACGTGGCGCGACGCTTCTCCACGTCGCCGCCGAATACGGCTTTCTGGACGCCGCCCGTCTCCTCCTCGATCACGGCGCCGACGTCAATGCCCGGGCCGATGTCGACCTCAACGGGGTCGGCGGCCAGACGCCGATCTTCCACGCCCTCACCAACCACAATGCACGCAACTCCAAACTCGGCCAGTTGCTTATCGACAGAGGCGCTGAGCTGAGCATTCGTGCCCGCGTCCCCGGCCACTACGAACGGCCTGGCGAGATCCTCGACGTGTCCGCGGCTGACTACGCCGCGTTGTTCCCTCTACCGTAACTCAAATGAGTAACGCCCAGTCGCCTAGCGCTTACCAAAACTGTCCGCCGCAGGAGCAGCCTGCGGAATCGAGCCGTGATTGATTCCTAGCCAGTTTGGTTTTTCGGCCGTCAATTGAGCCTGATTCGAGCCAAGCTGACTTCATTTTGAAACCAGTTGCAGGCCCGTCCGCCGCTTCCTCGTACCACCGACACTCGCGCTATTCTCACTAACGGAGAGCGTCCGCTTTCCAATTCACGCTGAACCAACACAGCGGGAGCGGTAAGAACCCCACTTCAAGAAATTCGACTCCATTCCCGGAAAACTTCAAAGTAGTCGCCGCATCACCCGACCCTGTCCCATATAGGACGTTAGCGTTGCCCATGCCAGAAAAGTGCAATAGAATACATGGCGTATGCCGCTTCCACTCCTGCCACTAGCAATCGACGCTATCTTCGGCAGTGCCGCAAGCAAAAAAGACAAGAAAGACTTCCAGGCTGTCAAAGGCCGAAAGAAAAAAGACGGGTCAACCGGGAAGGCTTACGTCCGCAAGAAGGCGAAGAGAAAATCTGATTCGTGGTTCTAGTTGGCGATGCAGCCGCCCTTCCACGTCACGGGTGATCCCAACGCCGATTGGATCATCTTTATCGTCGGGGCGGTCGTGTGTCTGTACTGGTTCCGGGCGCTACGATTGGCACGAGAAGGCGTACGGCTGTTTCTTCGAAGTCTTGCACGAGCGGTCCTCGTGTTCTGCTTCGTGATGTTCATTCTCGCAGCGGTACGGTCACGGACGAACTTCCAACCAGCGCAAGAACAGGCGATCTCCGGTATTGTGGCACTGGTCTTCTTCGTTCGGTTCCAGAGTCGGAAGCGTTCACGGTATATCCCAAAGGCAACACGGCGGGCCGTCATCGCACGAGACCTAAAGTGCGAGGCATTCGACCCGGAGAAGCATCACATCGACCACGTATGGCCATTCTCACGGGGCGGTAGTCACACGACCGATAATCTTAGGGTGATCGAGAAGAAGAAGAACCTGCGAAAAGGAGCCAAGCGTCCCCGGATGCGAGAGATGTGGTGAGTCGGCGAGTTTTTCGGCGTAGACCAACCGTTCGGCTCCAATGATGCATGGATGATTGCACGCGCGATTTGTAGCCGGTTCTGGAACTCGCATAACTGGACGATTGAGAGAGAAACAGGCGGCGCTGGCTGAAGTAGTAGAGCACATCACGATCAGCGACGATTTACGGGCAACTTTCACAGTACGTGGTGGTCTGCCGTTGCAACAGTGCAGAAAGACCGGACAATACGATATTCTTCCGGGCTTGACGGGTGCTGATGTCGAAAAGTTCCGGCAAGATCCAATTGCACTTGATCCCAACAAAGTCGCCAACCTCCAAAACATCTCTTGATCGTCGGCGAAGACTTACTGGACATAGCCGCCCGATACGTGCGAATCGAATTCCGACGGCGCGCGCTACAGCAGATGCTTTTGGATTTTCCCCATGGCGTTTCTCGGCAGTTGTCCGACGGCGTGGAACGCGCGTGGGACCTTGAAGGACGCCAACTTCTCCCGGCAGCGATCTTCCAGGGTCTGGATCTCGACCTCCGATTTCAACACCACGTAGGCGACCGGGACCTCGCCGCGAACGGGATCGGGTCTGGCCACCACGGCGGCTTCCGCGACCTCGTCCTGCTCCTGCAGGAACTCTTCGATCTCACGTGGATAGATATTGAAGCCGGCGGAGATGATGACGTCGCTTTTCCGCCCTTTCAACGTGTAATAGCCGTCATCCGACACCTCGGCCAGATCGCCGGTGGGGAACCAGCCGTCGACCAGGGGACTCTCCGTCCGGCGCCAATAGCCGGCGAACACGTTCGGCCCCTTCAGGTAAATCTCGCCGTCCACAAGCTTGACGGAGACCCCGGGAAGCGGCGCTCCGACGGCGCCGGGACGACGCTCGCCGATGTACGGGTTGCTGATGTTCATCAGGCTTTCGCTCATCCCGTACCGTTCCAGGATGGTGTGTCCGAAGCGCTCGCGGAAGGCTTCGAAGACCTGCTGCGGCAGGGGCGCGGAGCCCGACACGAATAAGCGCATGAACGAACCGATTTCGCGCGCCTGCGGCTCCGGGATGTCGAGCAGGCGAACATAGACGGTCGGCACGCCGAAGAAGAGCGTGGGGCGGAAATCGAGGAACTCATCGGCCGCTTTGCGATGCTCGAAGCGCGGCAGCAGGCGCATGCGGCAGCCCGACATCAGCCAGCAGTGGAGGCCATTGCCGAGGCCGTGCACGTGGAACAGGGGGAGCGCGAGCAGGAAGCGGTCGGCCGCGGCGATCTGCCAGCAGGTCAGGAGATTGATGGCGTTGGCGGCGAAGTTGTTGTGCGTGAGGACCGCGCCTTTCGACGCTCCGGTGGTGCCCGACGTATAGATGATTCCGGCCGGCGTGTCTCCATCGAGCGTCACCGTGGGCCGCTCCGCCGGGAACGTGGAGGCGCCGGGCGGCTCCTGCAGGAAGAGCGCGGGCTCCGCGTCGTTCAGGATGTGGGCGATCTCGCGGTCCTTGTAGAGGACGTTGATCGGGACGAAGATCACGCCCAGCTTGACGCACGCGAGGTACAGGTCGATCATCTCCACGCAGTTGGGGAGTTGCACGCAGAGGCGGTCGCCGGTCTTGAGGCCGCGGTGGAGCAGGTATTGCGCGGCGCGGTCGCTGCGCCGGTCGATCTCGCCGAAGGTGTACACGGCGCCCTCGAACTCGAGCGCCGGGGTGTCGCGGCGTCCGCGGAGGGAGAGGTCGAAGAGTTGGGTCAGGGTCATGCCGGAAGCTCCTTGCCGCGCGTCTCGTGCGCCAGCGGCAGCAGCGCGAGGCCGATGAGAAAAGCGATCGAGGTGAGCGCCACAGGCGTCCCGATGGTGTGCATGCGCGCGACGCCGGCGCCGACCAGGAAGGTCACACCCGCGGCGACGAAGCGTCCCGACGAGGTGGCGAAAGCGAAGGCGCTGCCGCGGCATTCGGTGCGGTACTGTTCGGGGAGCCACAGCGTGTAGACCGAGAAGTTGGCGCCGCCGATTCCGAGGAAGAAGAGGCTGACCAGGAACCACGGAAGCGCATTCGGGCCGAGGTAGAACACATAGCCGAAGCCCACCGAGATGCACAGGAACATCAGCGCGAAGTAGAAGGCCAGGGCGCCGCGGCGGCCGAACCGCGCGGCGAGCGCGGGCAGAATCAGGCAGCCGGCGATGGTTCCGATGGAGAGCAGCATGGTCGCATAGGACGCCATCTGCGCGCCATTGCTCTTCGCCAGAAAGCGCACCGACGACGGCACATACACCGACCCCGCCCAGAGGCCGATCATCGAGATGAACAGCAGGACGGAGTTGACGATGGTGCGCCGCCGGTACTCGGCGGAAAAGAGCGCGAGGAACGCGTCGCGGGCGGTCCAGCGGCGGTTCAACTGGTCGAGCCGCTGCTGCCAGCGCTTGGGTTCGGCGACGCCGTAGCGGATGAACGCGACCAGCAGGGCGGGCGCGCCGCCGACCGCGAATACGGCGCGCCAGCCGTAGCGCGAGCCGATGACGGAATTGACGATGGCGGCGAGGAAGATGCCGAAGTAATAGCCGGTGTGCATCCACGCAGCGCCCTGCTGGCGGCGCGATTCCGGCCATTCCTCGGCGACGAAGACGCCGCCGATGGTCCATTCGCCGCCGATTCCCATCCCGGCGAGGAAGCGGAAGATGGCGAGCTGCCAGACTCCGGCGGCGACACAACCGAGGAACGTGAAGGCGGAGTAACAGAGGATGGTGAGGACGAGCGTGCGGACGCGGCCGAAGCGGTCGGCGATCGGCCCCCAGAGAAAGGCGAAGCCCCAGCCGACGAGAAAGACGGCGAAGAGCAGGCCGCCGTAGAAGCCGATATTGTCCGCCGAGGCGGGGATGCCGGAACGCGGCAGCAGCTCGGCGAGCGCCGGACCGAGCACCAGCGCGTAGATGAAGGAGTCCATCCCGTCAAGAGCCCAGCCGGCCCAGGCGGCCCAGAATCCGCGGATCTGGTTGGGCGTGAGCCTCACTGGCGGGCCGGGCCGTAGAGGACTCGGCCGGGACGCTCCGCGGTCACCGCGTCGTTGCGGAGGGCCGCTTTCCCGTTGACGATGACATCGCGGAAGCCGACGGAGTATTGATGCGGCTTGTCGTATTGGGAGCGGTCGCCGGCCGTGGCGGGGTCGAACACCACGAGGTCGGCTTTCATCCCGGGCCGCAGCAGGCCGCGGTCCCAGATCTTGAGCCGCTCGGCGGGGTACGACGACATGCGCCGCACCGCCTCTTCGAGCGTCAGCACATGCTTGTCGCGCACATACACGCCGAGCACGCGCGCGAACGTGCCATAGCTGCGCGGGTGCGGCGACGCCTGGCCGAACACCGGGATATCGCCGTCGGAAGCCACCATGGTGTAGGGCGACTGCATGATGCGCACGACGTCGTCCTCATGGATGGCGTGGTAAATGGCGGAGCAGCCGCCCTTCAACAGCAGGTCGATCGCGGTCTCGGCGGCGTTGTCGAAAGTCGGTTCCGCGCCGCGCGCGCGGGTGATCTCGGCGAGGTTCTTGCCGGCCAGCTTGGGGTCGAAGCCGCAGTTCACGATCTGCACGTTCTTGGGATCGCCCGCGCCGCGGTCGAGCTTCAGGTTCTGCACGATGGTGGCCTTGATCCTGGCCCGCTGGTCGGCCGCGGCGAGCCGTTCCGCGGTGGATTTGGCGCCACCCTCGAGCGACCATTGCGGAAACAGCGCCGCAATCCCGGTGCTCGACGCGGTATATGGATACTGGTCGATCGTCACGTCGACGCCGCGCTTGCGGGCTTCCTCCACCAGGCGCAGCGTCTCCACGCTGAGGCCCCAATTGGGCTGGCCGATGATCTTGTGGTGCGTGATCTGGGTCGGCAGGCGGCCCTCTTCGCCGATGCGAATGGTCTCCTTCACGCTGTCGAGGACATGGCCCGCCTCTTCGCGCATGTGCGAGATGTGGATGCCTCCCAGCGCGCCGACCACTTTGGCGATCTCGATCACCTCTTCGGTGGGCGTGAAGTTGCCGGGAACGTAGAAGAGGCCGGTGGAGAGGCCGAACGCGCCATCGCGCATGGCCTGTTCGGCGAGCTTCTTCATCTTGTCGAGCTCTTCGGGAGTGGCCTTGCGATTGACCAGGCCCATCACGTCGGAGCGGATGGTCCCCTGGCCGGCGAAGGCGGCGAAGTTGATGGAGATCGGGGTCTTCGCGAGGCGGTCGAAGAATGGGGCGAGGGGCAAGGGAGAGCTGCCGTCCGGACCTTCGATGATGGTGGTGACGCCCTCGCGCAGGTAGTTCTCGGCGGTGGGGACGTTGAAGATGCCGCGGCGGCCGTGCGAGTGGATGTCGATGAACCCGGGCGCGACCACCAGGCCGCGCGCGTCGATGCGGGTGGCCGCGGTGGCGTTGGGGAGCAGGCCGATGGCGGCGATGGTGTCACCGCGGATTCCGATGTCGGCATAGAACCAGGGGGCGCCGGAGCCATCGACCACTTTCGCTCCGGCGATCAGAACGTCGAAGCGAGGAGATTGGGCGAAGAGCACGGGAGCCGCGAAGAGAACCAAGAGGGCGCGCATCGCGGCTATTGTAGCGCGTGAGGATGCGCGGGGCGCGTCAATTGGCCACCAGTTCATACCACGGAGCGAACGCCTGGCCGTCGGATTGGATGCGCATGCGGAAGCCGCCGTCGATCCGCTCCACGTCGAGGGGCGCAAGGCGTTTGCCCGCGCCGTCCAGCGGGTAGACGGCAAGCCCCTTGGCCTTCGACCGCAGCGTCACTGTGCTCTCGACCCGCTCCATCCATACGGGACCCACTCCGCCGGTGCTCCGGCCGGTGGGCCGGTCCGCAAAGCCCGGCTCGCGTCCAATGGCCCACCAGTCTTTGGTGTCCGGATAATTCACGAACTTCTGCATTTCGGGGCCGGCGGCGCCGGCGACGGAGCCCAGCGTGTAGCCAGGCGTAGTCAGCAGGAGGCGCGACGACTGGGCGATCGGCCGGCCGTCGAGCGGCGTGAGCAGGATCGCGGCAAAGCCGCGGGCGGACGGCGCGAGCCGCACGTCCATCGCGCCCGCCGTGATCTTCTTCGTGCCGGCATAGCCGAAAACGCCGGCGGCCTGGCCGCTCTGAATCGTATACAGCCCGGCCATCGGGTCGTAGAGCAGCTCGCCGGTGTCCGAGCGGTAGGGCGAGGCGATGGGCTCGCAATCCACCTCAGGGCCCTCCTGTTTTCGCAGGCTGACGGGGTGGAGCAAGGCCAGGGCGGGGTCGATCGCCGCGGCCGACTTCAGAAACGGCGCGATGGCGCCGGGCTTGCGCTCGCGGCCGAATTTCAATTGGAGCTCGCGGCTCACGGTCACGACGGCGGGCGCTTGCCCGGTCTGAATGGCGCCGCTGCGGAAGAGCCAGGCGGCCTGGCCGATATTGGGGAACTTCGTCCAGTCGCCATTTACGTTGAAGCTCGACGGGACCTGCGCCTCCCAATCGCGGCCATGCGCATAGGCGAAGTGCATGAGGCCGTCCCAATCCTGGAAGGCGCCGAAGGCGGCCAGGGTGACGTCGAGCTCCGCCGCCTGCCGGTTCGGCCACGGCTGGTTGAACTCGCTGACCGTGTACGGCAGTCCGGCGACGCGCGCGGCGGCCATATTCAGGAAGGCGGCGAGGCCGCTGCCCACCGACGACGAATCGCGGATCCGCCAGTCGCGAGCGTCCCACGCCTGGTGCGGGAAGTTGTAGTGGTCGATGTAGAAGTGATTGTCCTGGTAATCCAGGTCCGCGTGCGAATCGAGATTGAGCAGGCCGCCATAGCCCATCTGCGTCCCGGCAATCGGGACGGCCGCGCCGGCGCTTTCGCGGATGACGCGCGCGAGGCGGCCGAGATAGGCGCGGTCGCGATCGGCGAGGAACAGCAGGTAGTCATCGACGCGCGGGTTGGCGGTGTCCTTGACGGCCACCGGCTCGAGATCGGCCTTCGCGAAGGCGCGCCACTGTTTCTGCAGCTCCGCGCGATAGTCGCCCACGGCGTAACGATCGAGCGAGCCGTTCATCCACCCTTGCAGAAGGGAGGTTTCGTTATCGATCTCCACCATCGCGAGGACGGGGTCGTTCTTGAGGGCCAGGGCCTCGATCACCTGGCGCGCATATTGCGCCTGCAGCTCGACCATGCGCGGATAGAAGATGTGGAGCGGCTTGCTCTGCGTGGGCATGTCCAACCCGGGCAGAGGCGGCACGCCATCGACGTCGGGCCGGAAGCGGTACCCGACGTGGATGTTGAGGTTGGCGTAGATCCCCTCCGCCTTCAGCGCGTCCAGAAAACGGCGCAGCCGGGCGATCGAAACCGTGTTCAGCGACGGATACGGGCCTGTGGTCAGCGTGCTGTTCGCGGCGGCCGGGTCGCGGTCGGGATTGCTGTCCATGTGGTGGAGGCGGACCAGGTTGACGCCGAGCCGGCGGAGACGGCGGGAAACGCGCGGCGCGTCTTCGGGGGCCGGGAAATTGGCGCCGAAGGCGAGGTTCATGCCGAAGAAGCGGACGCGGCTGCCGCCGGCGGTGTAGAAATGGCCGTCCCGCACGGCCACGCGATCGGCGGGCCCGAGCGGATGGTTGAGGGCGCTGAAATCCACGGCGCCCGACAGACGGTCCTGGTCGACGGTGAAGCGGTAGAAGCCGGCTTGGCCGAATGCCGGGATCGCCGCCACCAGAAAACAGTATAATAGGAGCCGAATAGTCATATTCAAACGGTAAACCGTTGCGCGGCCGAATGCCAGCGGTTTCCCGCGCCGCCGCGAGGCGGGATGGGAGGCGATGATGATCACGCGACGGGAGGCGGCCCGCGGCGCCGCGATAACGGCGCTGTCCTACAGCAGAATCCTGGGGGCGAACGACCGGATCGGGCTGGGCCTGATCGGCTCCGGCGGGCGCGGCACGTATGTCATGGGCCTGTTCCACAAGAACGCCGACGTCGAAGTGCGCGCTCTCTGCGATGTCTATCCGGCGCGGTTCAAAGAGGCGCTCGCGGTGGCGGCGAACGCCCGGACGTTCGGCGACCATCGCAAGCTGCTGGAGCTGCCCGAGGTCGACGCGGTGCTGATCGCGTCGCCGGACCATTGGCACAAGGATCACGCGGTGGACGCCATGAACGCCGGGAAAGATGTGTACTCCGAAAAGCCGATGTGCCGTCTGCGCGAGGAGGCGCCGGTGATGGTGAAGACCGCGCGCGCCACCGGCAGGATCCTGCAAATCGGGATGCAGCAGCGGTCCGGCGAGATTTACCTGGAGCCGCTCGAGAAGTTCGTGAAATCGGGCGTGATCGGGAAGATCAGCCACATCGACGCGGTGTGGCACGGCGGCGTGCCGGGACGCCTGCGCAAGGAACCGGCGGAGAAGCCCGCGGATCTCGACTGGCTGCGTTTCCTGGGGCCGGTGGCATACCGCGACTGGAACCCGGGGATGTATTTCAGCTTCCGGTCGTTTCTGGAGTTCAACGGCGGCAAGATGACGGACTTCGGACACCACTGGCTGGACGTCGTGCACATGTACATGGGGGAGAAGGCGCCGCACGCCGTGACGTTCGCGGGCGGGATTTACTACAATCGCGAGGACGGCCGCACGGCCCCGGACACGTGCAACGCGCTGTTCGAGTATGACGGCTTCTCGGTGCTGTTCCAATCGAACGCGTATGCCGTGGCGCCCGGATATGGCGTCACGTTTTACGGGGATCGCGGGAGGTTGTTCGTGAACCGCAATCGTTGGGAGTTCACGCCGGCCGGGCGCAACGCGGAGACCGTGAAGCGGGACATCGCGGGGGATATCACGGCCGACCACGTGCGCAACTTCCTGGATTGCTGCAAGAGCCGCAAACTGCCGAATGCCGACGCCGCCATCGCCGCGGTTTCCATCCTGCCGCCGCTGCTGGCGGTGCAATCGTACGAGGAGCAGCGGCGGATCCGGTTCGACCCGGTGCGGCTCGAAGTCCTGCCGTTCTGAGGAGAAGCGCGGACGATGGCGGGGAGTAATCCAGCGCGGCGAGGCTTTCGTGGCTAATCCACTCGTAACGCGAACTCATGCCGTATCATAGGCGCATGGATGAGCTCGTGTTCGAGGTAGTCCAGGAGTCCGATGGCGGTTACTGCGCCGAATGCCTCACGGAAAGCATTTTCACCGAAGCCGACACGTGGGACGAGTTGCGCAAGAACGTGCTGGAGGCGACCTCGGCGTTCTTTTTTGATCGCCCACGGCCTGAGCGAGTTCGCCTTCACCTTGTCCGCGACGAAGTCCTCATGGTTGCATGAAGCTTCCTCGCGACGTTTCCGGTGCGCGCCTCGGACCTCTTGTTCCAGCGCGCCTGCCTACGTCGTCTTGAGCAATCCCAGCGGATCGCCGGGCTGGAAGCCGGGGAAGACCTGCGCGAGGTCGGGCGCGCCGAGATGACCGCCGACGAGTTCGCGGAGGACGGCGCGGAAATCGGTGGTGACCGCGAGGTCACGGCCTTCGTAGAGTTGCTCCGGCTGCAGGCCGGGCCATTTCCCATAGACCGTCTTGCCGCGGACCGGACCGCCGAGCACGAACATCACGCTGCCATGGCCGTGGTCGGTGCCGTTGTTGCCGTTCTCTTCGGCGGTGCGGCCGAACTCGGACATGGTCACCAGAACGATGTCCTCCATGCGGTCGCCCATATCGGCGCAGAAGGCGGAGAGCGCGGCGGCGAACTGCCGGGCGACGCCGAAGAACTGGCCCTGCTCGTTCTGGTGGTGGTCCCAGCCGCCGATTTCGGCGAACGCGGCCTCCACGCCGGCGTCGGCCTTGATGAGCCGGGCGATCTGCTGCAGGCTGCGGCCGAGTTCGCCGCCCGCGCCGTATTGCGCTCCGCCCGCCGGATTGTAAGGCGCGCGGTTGAGCGACTGGATCATCTTCATGGCGGCGAACGCGTCGCGGCCGGCGGCGCCGAGACGCTTATCGGGAGTCGAGGCGTACATGTTCTCGAGGATCGAGGCCGTGTCGTCTCCCGTGCGGAACTGCTGCACGTCGCGGACGGCAATCGCGGAGCGGTCGCCCTGCAAGGTGCGGGGGAGGGTCGCGCTTAGGGCGATGGCGCGAAGCGGCGAGGTTCCGGGGCCGGCGGGCGGCAGGGCGCGGTTCAACCATCCGTCGCGCTTTGTGCCGGGGGCTCCCGACTCCATGTAGTCCTGGGCGTCGAAATGGGAGCGCGTGGGGTCGGGGGAACCGGTGGCTTCGACCACGGCGAGCATGCCGCGGTCCCACAGCGGCTTCAGGGGTTCGAGCGATGGATTCAGACCGAAGTGTCCGTCGAGATCGAGAGCGGCCTGCGGACCGGCGGAGCTGCCCGGGGCGGGGACGGCGAGGGTCGGTCGTAGCGCATAGTAGCGCTTGTCGGCGAACGGCACGACCATATTCAGACCGTCGGCGGCCCCGCGCTGGAAGATCGCGACCAGGACTTTGCGTTTACCCGGAGCGGCCGCGGCGGCGCGTCCCAGCCAGAAAGGAACGGCGCCGGCGCCAGCCATGGCGATCGCCGAGCCGCGCAGAAAGTATCTTCTTGTCAGCATCGTCTATCTCCTCTGAAATTCCGGGGCGCCGATGACCACCGCGGCGATGAGGCCGGGGATCGGCTGTCTGCCGTGCAGCCCCTGCTCGATGGCGGCAAGGGTTTGCGGCGCGGGGTCGCGGTAGAGCAGGTCGCGCGCGATGGCGGAGGGATCTTTCCCGGTGAAGCGCGCCAGATCCACCGGCACGCCGGGGAGTCTGCCGTTGGCGAGCCCGTTGGCGAACTCCAGACGGGCCACCACGCTGGCCGTGTTGAGCCACGTTTCGCCGGACTCCTTAAAGCCATCGGGGGTTTCCTTGCCGTAGAGCGGCTGGCCCATTTCGGCGATCTTCTGGGTGAGCGCGAAGGTGTCGACGGGGTGAAGGTCCAGCGCGCGCACGGCGCTGGCCACCATCTCGATGGGCGATTTCACCTTGGCCTGCCAGGCGCCTTCGGAGAAGAACTCCCGCGAGGTGAACATGGCCTCGAGGACGGCGCGCAAGTCGCCATCCGTCTTGGTGAAGACACGGGCCATGCGGTCGATGAGGGCGGGCGGCGGATCGTCGGCGACGAAACGGCGGGCGAGCTTGGTGGAGATGAAGCGGGCGGTGGAGGGGTGGTGGACGAGGATGTCGATGACCTGCAGCCCGTCCTGCTCGCCTCCGCCGGCTGGAATCCTATGGCCGAGGACGGTCTTCTCGGCATTGTCGTGCATAAACGAGGCGAAGACGAATTCCGGGTTGCGGTAGGGCTGCCGGATGGTCCAGCCGGTGAAGCAGCGGGCCACGGCGATGACGTCCTGCTGGGTGTAGCCCCCATTGACGCCGAGGGTGTGAAGCTCCATCAGCTCGCGGCCGTAGTTCTCGTTGAGGCCGTGGGCCTGCCGCGGCGCGAACTGCGGCGGCGTAAAAGGGCCGGGGGCGAAGGGGCCAATATCCATGGCGTCCGGGCCGGTAGACTGCCAGTTATCGAGGTAGTAGAGCATGCCCGGATGGCGCGCCGTGGCGAGCAGGAGGTCCTTGAACTTGCCGAGGACATGCGGGCGGATGGCGTCGCGCTCGTAGGCGATGAGCATGGTGCGCTCGCGGTCCTTCGCCTCGAAGACGTTGAAGTGGTTGAACCAGAAATCGGTGAGGACCTCTTCGAGCTGGCGATTGGATTCGACCGCGCGGAAAAGCTTAGCCTCGCGGAGATCGCCGCCGATTACTTGTTGCGGCTGGCGCGTCATGGCGGCCGTGCGGCGTAATTCGGGCTGGCCGGCGAGGGCGTCGGGCGGCAGGGAGGCGGCCACTTTCTCGCGTTTCGCGGCGTCGAGGGAAGCGAACAGGGTGGCGCGCTGTTCGGGAGTCCCGCGCATCGCGACCTGCAACTGGGCCGGTTCGAGCAGCTCGTTGAGCGGCGGGCGCAGGCGGCGCATTTCCATCTGGCGCTCCTCCTGCTGCTTCTGGCGCGCGGCGGCCTGCTCCTTCTGCAGGTCCGGCAGGCCTTCGAGGGCGTTCGTGCCCACCACGGCGAGCACCTTCATCCGCTTATCGGGATCGAGGGCCATGATGGCGGCCCGGCGCTCCTCGGGGGCGCCGTTGAAGACCTTGCGCAACTGCTCGGGCGGGAGGAGGTCGTTGAGGCGGGGGGGTTGCACGAAGCCGGGCGGGAATTGCGGAAAGTACTTCGCGATGAGCTCGCCGGTCTGCATATGGAGAGTGCCGAGTGGCTTCAGACGAACTGCGAGGGCGGGGTTTTCGGGGATGCGCTCGGGGTGCAGTTGGAGCTCGATCCACTTCTCGACGCCGAGCTTGCGCACGGCTTCGAGATCGCCCGGCCGGGGGCCGAAGGTGAGCCGATTGAGCGCGTGCACGAGTTTGCGCTCGGGTGGGAGCTTGACGTCGAATTGGCCGTCCGGGCTGCCGCCGTTTGCGGCGAGCGTCGCGACGGCCGCCGCCAGGAGAAAGCGATTGAACATACGCCACATCCTCCGCGAATCAGTGTACACCCCGTTTGACGGCGGAAGTTGCTGTTCGTGTAGCAACGATTTGGGCGGCCGCGCACAGAATCGCACGCAGCCACTTTACCGGTACACCTTGACCGCCGGCCCCGCCGTCCGATACAGTCGTGGGTCAATCGCTATGCAGCCTACTACCGCGAAGTCGGGCCTCTTCGTCACCGAGGAGGGCCAGAACCTGGCATTCACGTTCACCCTCGTCTGCTCTCTGTTCTTCCTCTGGGCGATGTGCAACGGAATGATCGACGTGATGGACAAGCACTTCCAGAACGAACTGGGGCTGACCAAGTCCCAGTCGGCCTGGGTGCAGTTCGCGCACTACCTGGGGTATTTCCTGATGTCGATGCCGGCCGGGATTCTGGCGAGCAAGCTGGGGTACAAGCGGGGGATTATCGCGGGGCTGGTGATCGTGGCGCTGGGCGGGTTCTGGTTCATTCCGGCCACCTATATCAATTCGATGGTGCATACCGGGAGCGTGTCGGCGACGTCGGCGTTTGTCGGCTTCCTGGCTGGGGTCTGCCTGATTGCGACGGGGCTGACGTTTCTCGAGACGATCGCGAATCCGTATACGACGGTGCTGGGCCACCCGCGATTCGCGGCGACGCGCATCAACCTGGCGCAATCGTGCAACGGCTTGGGATGGATCTTCGGACCGCCGCTGGGCGGCATCTTCTTTTACTCGAAGGACGCGGCGGGGAACAGCACGGGGAGCCAGACGCTCTACATTCCCTATGTCGGACTCGCCATCGGGGCGCTGCTGATCGCGGTGATTTTCTATTTCGCGAACGTGCCCGATATCAAGATGAAGGATGAATACCACCTGGACGACGCCGGGACGGACGATGTGCGGTCGATCTGGTCGCATCCGCACTTCGTGATGGCGGTGGCCGCGCAGTTCTTTTACGTGGCGGCGCAGGCGGGGATTTTCAGCTTTTTCATCAACTACATGACTGCGGAGGCGCCGGCGATCCCGGGGCCTTGGGCGGCGGGCAACCTCGCCACATGGTTCGAGACGAGTAAGGCGGGCATCCTGACATTCAGCGACAAGGGGGCGGCGAACATCGCGTCGGTGGCGTTCGGCTGCTTCCTGCTGGGGCGAGTGAGCGGGTCCTGGCTGCTGAAGAAGTATTCGGCGCACAAGGTCCTGGGCTTGTACGGAGCGGCGAATGTGCTGGCGACGCTGCTGGTGTTCTTCAAGCTCGGGTGGTTCTCGGTGTTCTGCGTGTTCGCGAGCTACTTTTTCATGTCGATCATGTTCCCGACGATTTTCGCGCTGGGCATTTACGGGCTGGGCGCGCGCGCGAAAAAAGCGTCGGCGTTTATCGTGATGGCGATCATGGGCGGGGCGATCCTGCCGAAGCTGATGGGATACGTCGCGGACCAATACGACATGTCGCGGGGGTTCATCGTGCCGATGTTCTGCTTCGCGTTCGTGGCGTTCTATGGGTTCAACTGGCCCAAGTTCAGCCAGGCGGACTCGCTGCACGGGGCGGAGTTGAAGGGCGGCCACTAGCGGGGTTCGGCGCGCCGGGGCGCGTATCATTCCGCACCCCGCCAGGTTGGCTTGCCGCATCGCTTCCAGCCGTGCCCGAAACCGCGCTGACTGTACGGGTTACCGGATCGCCAGCCCCACACCCGGCTGGCTGAATTGGTTGCCTGTATGCAGCACCACCGGATGGAAGGACGCGGCTTCCAAGGTCTCGGGCACACGAACCTGCACCTCGATCACTCCAGCGCGCGTCGCCGACATCTGCGTCAAAATCACTTCCGCCGGATGACCACCGATATGCGCTTCCACCGGCTGATCCATCGAGCCCAAGCCCGTTGTGTAAAGGGTCACCACGGAACCGCGCGCGGCGGGATGCTCCGGTCCGTTCGGCGCGCCGTCCTGGTTGCGCGCCTGCGCGTGGCCCTTGCCATACTGGTCGGTCCCGAAGATCGCCGGATTCGCGGGCACTACGGACAGCGTCACCGGGCTTGACCGCCGTCCCCGGTGCTCCACTTCCAGAGTCGCTTCCGAAGCAGCCGCCAGTTCCCGCGGCACGACCACCTGGATTTCGTTGTCGCGCGCCGAAATCACTTCCGCCGGCGTTCCGTTCCACAGCACCCTGCCGCCGAGATGACGGCCGTAGATCGATAACACCTGCCCGGGAGCGATCGCCTCATTTGCGGCCGATACCACCACGGGCGAGCCGTCGTCCGCCGCCGCCGGCGCGGCCGGCGAGCCGGTGAACTTCGCCCCGCTCGATGGGAAGATATAGCTGGCAATGCCTTCGCCGACGTAGCCGGCGGGCAGGTGTTTGCCGTTACGGCCGAAGAACTCGTCGGCGTCCGCCGTCCAGAAGTGCAGGTTCTGCCCCTGGTAGGCGGCGCGGTAAAACGGAATCGTGTTGGTCACCTGCGGCGACACCTGGCCTTGCGGGTTGAGGTATGGCATCACGAAAGCCGCCACGCCTTCGCCCACATAAGCCTGCTGAGCGTTGATTAAGGTCAGGAACTCGTTGCGGTCGGACGTCCAGAGATGGCTTTTCGTGGCATTCACAAATACGCGGTACCAGGCGATATTCGAGACACCGGAGATGGTGGAGGGGCTGTCCATCACCAGGCCCGACATACCTTGCAGCAGGAAGCCGCGAGCTCCCAACGTGTTGTACTCGTTAACGTCGAAACTGTAGAGATAGGTGTTGGAGAAGGGGTCGTAGACCCGATACCAGGGCGCCGCGTTCACGTTGACGGTAGTGGGAAACCAGACGCCGTAAACCAGCCAGTTCGTGCTGTAGTTGCTGTAGTCGCCCGCTTGCACCCAGATATGCTTCTGGCCGGTGAAGGTTGGCTTGAAAGTGAGGGACGCGATGACGGTAAGGTTATTGCCGTTCCCGCTCACCGACGAACTGCCGGTATTGAGCGTGCACTGGCTATTGGAGAGACTGGTGGCGGAGCCGGGGGCGGCCGACCCGGCGATGCTGTTGCCATCGTCCGCGATGAGTGTGAACAGACCGGAGCCCGGCGCGTATTTGATGTAGCAGCCGCCGCCACGGGTATTGGCTTCCCAGCGCGGGTTGATAATGAACTCCACGGTCTGAAGAGCAGCCCATCCGTTGGGATGGCCGTAAACAAAGGTCAGCGTGGCGCTCGAGCCAATCCCCTGAAAGGGGTTGAGCGACCCTATCGAAGGAATCTGTAAGCCGGTGTTGGCGCCCTGAGTGATCGTGACAGTCTGGCCGCTGACCGTGACCGTGCCGATTCTTTGCGCGCCGGTGGAATTGACTGCCACAGAAATGCCCACAGTCGCGCTGGTTCCGGACGGCGCGAGCGGAGTCAACCACGCGGTATTGGAGATGGCAGTCCATCCGCAAGACGCGCCGGTTACATTGAGGGTCAAGACGCCCCCGCTCCCGGCCACTCCGGCGGACGTCGGGGACACGGCCGGGGTGCAATTGCCGAACTGGGTAACGGTGTAGGTAAGGCCCGCGATGGTCACAGTGCCGGTTCGCAGAGTGGTGGTATTATTTGGCGCCACGGTATAACCGGCCGTCCCCGCACCCGGCCCGGAACCGCTGGTCACCGTAATCCACGAAACATTGCTGACCGCGGTCCAGGGACAACCCGAGGCGCAAGTGACCGCCACACTTCCTCCTCCGCCGGCGGCTGGGAAAGTAGCGGCGGACGCGTCCAGGGAGTAGGCGCAGGTCATACAGGCAGCTACCTGTTGCGTGACATCCGGGCTGGAGAGACCGCCCGAAGTCGCCACCAGGTCGATAGTGTGGGCCGCCGTGCCGCTCGCGGACGTGTAGGTAATCTGGTATTGCACCTGATTCACCGCTAGTTGCTGGCCCAAACCCGACAAGACCGCGAGGAGGTAAAACGTGTCGGTTGCTTCGTTGTAAGTGCCATTCGTGGCGGTGGCCAGGTTTTGCAGGATCTGCTTGGCGTCCGCCCGCACGCCCGGAGCCGTGTCGCCAAACCCCACGGTATATATGACGACCGAATTCGTATTCGCAAGCTGCGTTACTTTCGTTGGCGGCTGGCCCACCGCGGTTTGATATTGGCCGCTCGCATTATCGTCGCCGTCGGTGAGAAGCACGACGGCCCGGCGGCCGGCCCGAAGGGCGAGCGCCTGCGTCGCGAGGGCAACCGTATCCAGAATGGGAGATGCGCCCGCGCCAAGTTGCGGCAGACCCCGGACCTGCGAGTCCAGCAAGCTTTTGTTCGTCGTGAAATCCTGGATCAAGGTCGGCTGCGTCATGATGGCGTAGATCGCCACGGCAGTATTGGCCGGGAGCAGGTCGATAAAACTCACCGCGGCGTCCTCGATACCCGATAGCGACGCATCGGTGGAATAGCTTCGGTCGATAATCAGCGCTACAGACAAAGCGTTGCCGCCTCCCGTTCCGCCAATCTGTGTCACCGTGATCGGACGAACCGCGCCATCTTCCTTCAGCGTGAAGTTGGCGGATGTGAGACCTGAAATCGGCGCGCCCGAGGCGTCGGTAACGGTCGCCGTCAACGTAACCTGCGGACATTTGCTGGTGTCGACCTGGTTAATGACCGTCTTGATCGACGCGATCGTCAGCGTCAAGGTTTTCAAGACCGTCCCATTTACGAGAATTTTGACTGTCCATGTTCCCGGCAGCGAGGCAGGAGCCTTGGAAGCGATGGCGAGGCTATCCCAGATGCAGTAGTTGCCGGCCGAGGAAACGGTTCCGAAGGGCGTCGTCTGATAACTCTTGCTGGTGGGATCGAGCCATTGCGTCGAGATCGAATCTCCCGTCTGCAGGCTGTTGACGATTGCGTACAGCCAGACCGTAGGCGTCGCGGTCGTGATGCTCGTGGCGGCAGCCGGTGGAGAACTCGGACAAGAGAAGTCCGACGGAGGCGTCGCCGTGGTGAAGACCGAGGAGCCGAAAGTGGCGGCGGAAGCGGCGACAGTCCCCCAGAGGATAAGCAGGAAGGGGCAGAAGGCCTTTCCAATTGCCTGGAGCGGCGCGAGACGCGATTTGGAGAGTTTCATGGCGGTGTCCTCGTTCGGCGTTGTAGGAGCGGTGATCGGGCTCCTAGTTGGTATTCGCAAACGCGTTGGAAAACCTGCCAAGTTTCAGACGCGCGGTTTTCCAGAATCTGTAGGGCGGTGCGCTCCACGGACCCTCGTCCTGCTCTTCTATCGGCACGCCGGAGGAATTTCTGCATGACCGACAGGAGTAGAACTTGTGTTAAAATTCAAGCTCATTTTTTTGCATGGAGTGGGGAAACTGCGATCGGGAGACGTTGGACCTGTTGATGCCGCTGGTCTACGACGAACTCCGGCGTTTGGCCCGGCGGCGCTTGCGGGGCGCCAAACCGGACAATACGATGCAGCCCACGGCGCTGGTTCATGAAGCCTATCTCCGGCTGTGCAACCAGGGCGGCATCAACATGCAGTCCGAGGCTCATTTTCACGCCCTCGTAGCGCACGTGATGCGATGCGTCCTGGTCGACTATGCCCGGCGAAAGCTCGCCGACAAACGGCAGCCCGGCGTCATTCGCCTCTCGGCGGAGGCGGCTGAATCGCTTCCCGACGTTCGCGATCCCGATGTCATGGCGGTCGACGAGGCGCTCACCAGCCTGGAGGCGATCGATCCGGAGAAGAGCCGCATTGTCGAGCTGCGGTTCTTCGGCGGTTTGTCGGTGGATGAAGTGGCCCTGGTCACCGGCTCATCGTCCCGCACCGTGGCGCGTCAATGGAGTCTCGCGAAGGCATGGCTCTACGACCAGCTTCGCCGCGAGGGCTGAAATGCCGGTCGACCGCTGGCGGGAACTCGAACGCCTCTTTCAACTCGCCTTGGATCGGCCGCCCGCCGAGCGCGACGCGTTCGTCGCCGCCTGCGGGGCGGATGAAACCCTCCAAAGTGACGTAATGCGTCTTCTGACCTGCCATGAGGAAGCGGAAGGCTTTCTCGAAACTCCCGCCATCGAACAACTTCCAGACGCCGGCGCGGAGGAAAGTCACGACCCCGGCAGCATCGGACCTTATCGAATCCTGGGCCGGCTTGGCTGCGGCGGCATGGGAATTGTCTACCTGGCGGAGCGCTCCGACGACCAGTACCGCAATACCGTCGCCATCAAAGTGGTTCCGAGCGCGTTTCAGGACGACCTGCTGCGGTGGCGGTTCCGCAATGAGCGGCAGATCCTCGCCAACCTGAACCACCCGAATATTGCGCGCCTGTTCGACGGCGGAACCACGGCCGACGGCGTGCTGTATCTGGTAATGGAATACGTCGAGGGCGAGCCAATCGACTCCTACTGTGAAAGCCGCAATTTGCCGATGGCAGACCGCCTGCGGCTGTTCCGGCAGGTCTGCTCGGCAATGACCTATGCGCACCAGAATCTGGTGGTGCACCGCGACATTAAGCCAAGCAACATTCTGGTAACGGCGGACGGCGTCCCCAAGTTGCTCGACTTCGGCATCGCCAAGCTGCTGTCCAGAGACCCGGCCACCCGCCCGGCTTCCATAACCACGGCCATGCTGACACCGGAGTACGCCAGCC
Organism: uncultured Solibacteraceae bacterium; assembly: GCA_964608645.1. GTDB lineage: Bacteria > Acidobacteriota > Terriglobia > Bryobacterales > Bryobacteraceae > CAZSQK01. The sequence goes on from CAZSQK010000017.1 coordinate 67,899, forward strand.
CCGAACAGGTCCGCGGGGAGCCGATCACTACGGCAAGCGACGTCTACTCGTTGGGAGTGCTGCTCTATCGGCTGCTGGTTGGAGAGTCGCCCTACCGGCTGGCCAGCGCGTCTCCGCACGAAATCGCGCAGGCGGTGTGCTCGCAAGAGCCGGAGAGACCCAGCGCGCGCGCCGCCATTGGCGCCAGAGACATCGACAGCATCGTCCTGATGTCTCTGCGGAAAGAACCGCAGCAGCGGTATCTCTCAGTGGCGCAACTCTCGTCGGATATCGGCCGGCTCCTCGATGGGCTGCCGGTGATCGCCAGAAAGCCGACCCTCGCATACTACACCGGCAAGTTCATCGGCCGGCATCGCATCGCGTTCGCCGCCGCGTCCGTGGCGATGCTGCTCCTGATCACCGGCATGGCCGCCACCATCCTCGAATCGCGGCGGGCCAGACGTGAACAGGCGAGGGCCGAAGCGGAGAAGAACCGCGCTGAATCGACGCTCAAGGACGTCCTGGCGCTCACGCACTCGCTCCTGTTCGATTACAATGACACCCTGGCGCGGCTGCCCGGATCGACCGAGGTGCGCGGCGCGCTGCTGCGGGACGCCGCCCGGCGTTTGGACCAATTGGCAGCGCGTGAGTCGACGAACCCGGCGCTGCTGCGCGAAACCGCCGCCGCTTACCTGAAGATCGGCGACATTCTCGGAAAACCTTATGCCGCGAATCTCGGGGACACCGAAGGCGCGTTGCAAAACTACCGGAAAGCCGCGGCGATGTTGGAAACCCTGTCGCCGGCGCCGCAGGATTCCGGCGGCCGGCTCGCCTTGAGCGACGCCTACGAGTCCATCGGCGACATTCTCACCCGAAAACTGGAGTACGATGGCGCGCTGGAGATCTACCGCAAATCGTTGTCGATCCGGCAGCGGCTGGCCGAGGCGGACCGCGGCAATCCCGAATACGCGCGCCTGGTGGCGCGCACGTGGATCTCAATCGGCGATCCGCTCCAGTATCAGCAAGACCTGAGGGGCTCTCAAGGTTCGTACGGCAACGCCCTTGCCATCTTACAGACGCTGGCGGCGCAAGAGCCGGCCAATGCCGTCACGAAACGGCAACTCGCCAAAGCCTATCACCGTGTGGCCGCCAGTTTCGAGGCGACCGGCGATTTTCTCAATTTCGGGATGGCGTACCGGGAGGAAACCGAAGCGCCTTATCGCGCGGCGCTCGAGCACTATCGCGCGGCCGCTGAAATTGCGGCGGCCCTACTCGCCCGGGATCCCAATGACACGCAGCACCGGCGGTTTTCCGCCGACCTGGGAGCCGATCAGGCCCGGGTTCTTACGAGATTGGGCGAGACGGACGCCGCGCTCGGCTTATACGCGAAGCTTGAAGAACAGTTCGCAGCGATGTCTGCCCAGGATCCTGCAAATGCCGAATCCCGCTTCGATCTGATCAATTTGTATCGCAGCGCGGCGGCTGCTTATGAAAAAGGGCTGAGGATCGGGAAAGCATTCGAGAACTATTCCAAGGCTCTCCAGATGAGCGAGGCGCTTCGCGCCACAGACCCGAAGAATTACCAACTGGTTAGTTACTTACGATCGATTTATACCAGCATGACCCTCTTACAGGAAAGAACCGGCGAGATCGGCGCTGCCATACGTAGTTGGCGCGCCGTCATGAGCATCAGCCAGGATCTTTACGCGCGCGGACTCAATTCCGCGATGACGGACAGTTTTACCCTAACGAGGCTGTTAACCAAGAACGGAGACGTCGGAGAAGCTCGCAAGTTGGCTTCCCATTCGATGGGAGTCTTGAAGGCGAAAGCGGAACGGTGGGAGGCGACAGGCGCGGAATTATCTACCTATGCGCAGTTTCTTCTGACTTGCCGGCCCGAGGATCTACGAGATGAACGGGCCGCACTCGAGTATGCCCGCCGCGGCGCCAAACGGGATGGTAAGCCGGCAGCCGTCCCTCTGGTCAGCCTCGCATTGGCATACCAAACCAACCATCAGGAGAACCGGGCTGTAGAGGCGTGGAGGCAAGCGCTGGCGCTTCTGCCAGGCTCCTTCGCCCCTGGCGACACCGCGCACGTTCGCCAGGCCATCGATCGCAGCCTCAAGGTAGTGCTCGGGAGGAGTTCTGACCGGTGATCGCAAGAACTCCCTTTGGCCAGGCAGGTTTCGCCCTCCAAATCCGAATTCTCGACTGAAGGAGAAAATCCGTTGAATTGGCGAAGTCTGGCGGTGCTCGTGGGAATGACCTCATTTGCCCAGCCGCCGCATGGCGTCTATGGCGGCTACGTCGGCAGCCCGGATTGGTTTGCCGCGATGAGGCGATCGGCGGCGAACACCGCGATGCTCCAATCGCTGCAACACTCCGGGGGGCGGCCGGTTGTTCCGCCCGACTACGCCGAGATTGCGGCGGAGTTTCATTTCCCGAGTGGAAATCCGTTTCCCAAGGGACGGCTGCCGGATCTACGCATTGTCTGCGCGAACCGTGGAGCGGATGAGGTCGAGCGGGCGCCGGTGGTTCTGCAGCCGGGAGACGGCGGGGCGCCGAATTTCTATGCGGCGCTCAAGCGTGGCGAGACCTACCAGTTCATTTGGATGTACTTCGCGGGAGGCAAGGACAAGTTCGCGGCGCTCGCTATTCCGGCGGAAGCCCCTAAGCAGATTCGGACCGTCATCACGGTCGATCGCAAAGGCAGGGGCGTCATCCAGACTGTGAGCACTCGGTAGATAAACTCTACCTCGGGGCTCCGCGCTCCTTACTGTCCTCTACGGGGGCGATGCGGAAAGATGTCGCGCCCTTGATCGCCACGCAGACGCGATGACCCGGCGCGGCGGCTGAAAATCTGGCCGCGGCCGGGTCATGAAAGGCGACAAGCTGTGAGGGAGGGCTCTTGACTATTTGCCGACCGGAAGGGTCGCCAGGACGTTTGTCGAATCGGACGTGTCAATCTCGATCTGGATATTGCCGGGCGTCAAACCTGCGGGAATCGTGACGTTCAGTTGATAGAGTCCCGCGACGCCCGGCACGAGGCCCGCATAGCTGACCTTTGCGGCCCGCCCGTCCAGATAGACTTCGACCCAATTGGACACGCTGCTTGCCGGATTTGACGGAGCAGGGGCGCCCGCCGTCACCGATGGCTTGACGGCGCCGAGGCCGGTCAGGAAGATGAGCACCGTCTCACCGGCCCTGGCAGGATTGGCCGTACTCACAAGCGAATAATCGGCGTGCAGAGCGGCGCCATTACCCAGTCCGCCGGAGGGGATTGTGAAGATGCCGGGAGCAGTGATCCCTGTGATTCCCTCGACGACATTGGACGCCACCCCGTTATTCTCCACGCTGATCTCGATCATCTGCTGTTCCGGAACGGAGTAGGGGATAATGGCCGAGATCAGCGTCGGGCTGACATAATAAATCGGGGCCGGAGTTCCGTTGAAGATTACGCGGACTCCACCGAGTGTCGTCGGTAATGGGAGGCTGGGCGCCCCCAGAGTAACCGGCGATAATCCCGAGCCATACAGCGAGACGAATTCGCCAGGCGCGAGATTGGTCGTGAACGGCGTGTTGCTCGCTGCGTTCACCACTCCCTGTGGATTCAGGAAGACTCCCGAGCCTGTCATGGCTGGAGATTTGACACGGAGACTCAATAGATAAGCGGTTCCCTCTCCTCCCGAGCCAATCATGAACGTCCCGCTGGCGCCCAACGCCTTGGACCCGGGCATGACACCATCCGTGCCCAAGTCAACGCTTTGTGACGACACGAAATCATCGACAATGCCTCCCTCGATGGTTCGCCCCTGGTCATAAACCTCCATTTTCAGGGAGGATATTTCATTCATCGCGCCAAAGTAGCTATCGAACCCGTATGCGTAGTCCTCCGGGTCGTCTGACCATCCGACGCCGCCCTTGAAGTACACTCCGCCGAATGAGTTATTAGGAGACGAGCCGGAGAACGCTTTGATTCCCACGGTCAGGTCGTAACCGGCGGCCGAACCGGCGATGAAGAGCGCGCCATCCGGCGAGACATATAGGGTTTTGTCGCCGGCAAGCAACTGGTTTTCAGGCAAGACGCCGATTGGGGCCGGCAGTGTCAGCGTTCCCTTGCCATTCGACGCAACCGAATAGGCCGCTCCGGAACTGATTTGAGTCAGCTTGGAATTCCTCTGATTCTTGGACTTGCCCACGATACTGATGTCGGCCAGACCGCCCCTGCCGTCGAAAGTCGCCGGGAAGAAAGCGTCGCGGGTAAGGTTCGCGTCGCCATTCCGAAACTCGATGCCTGCCATATGATATTTGCCGGTCAGGGCCGCGGTCGAAGCGCCGGTCGAGACTGGAACGGCAACGAACAGGTCGATGAGGGGACTGCCCAAACTGCTCCCGACAATCGCGCGGCCTCCCTCGGCGATTCCGAACGTAATGTAATAGTCGAAGTCGGTAAATGGATTTTCGATCCAGCCCGTGCCGTTCGAAGCCAGGTGATAATTTACGCGAGTGTAATAGCTGAGAGAGTGGTTGGCGGTTTCCATCGTGACGCCGCCCTGGTCGGCCAATGTGCACTTGCCGGCGCCGTCGAATGTGATGATTCCCTGGAAGCTGAGCGGTTTGCGAACACCATCCTGGGTGTTGGCGCCGAGGTACCGCATGTAATAAGCGCCGTTCAACGAGCCGTTGCCAGCCTGTTGGGCGGCAGCCGTCAATGCTCCGAAGGAGAGGATCGCAAAGGCGGCAAGGCAACACGACGGTTTCCGCGCCGGACGAATCGAATGGACGAGATTGGACATCTGCTGACGACCTCCACAGGAATATTCGTAAAGGCCGACACGAAAGCTGCCACGACCGACGAGAAATGTCTCAGTTGCCCGCGCCCAACGCAAAGATGGTAATCCCTATAGACATCGGGGTGATTGCCATGCTAGCCTTCAGTCATGCACCGGCTGACGCATCTGCAGGCGCTGGAGGCGGAGTCCATCCACATCTTCCGGGAGGTCGCGACCGAGTTTCAGCGCCCGGTCATGCTGTACTCCATCGGCAAAGATTCCTCGGTGATGCTGCGGCTGGCGCAGAAGGCGTTCCATCCGGGGCCGATTCCCTTCCCTCTGCTGCATGTCGACACCGGGTACAAGTTCCGCGAGATGATCGATTTTCGCGACTCCTATACGACGCGCCTCGGGGTGAAACTGATCGTCCACCGGAACGAAGAAGCGCTGGCGGACGGCGCCAATCCGTTTAAGCTCGGCACGCAGCGGTGTTGCGGGCTGCTGAAGACCACGGCGCTGCTCGACGCGTTGCGCGCCGGGGCGTTCGACGCGGCGTTCGGCGGGGCGCGGCGCGACGAGGAGAAATCGCGCGCCAAGGAGCGCATCTACTCCTTCCGCGATTCGCACGGGCAGTGGGATCCGAAGAATCAGCGCCCGGAGCTGTGGAATCTGTTCAACGGCCGGGTGGAGCCGGGCGAGAGCATTCGCGTGTTTCCCCTGTCCAACTGGACCGAGCTCGACGTCTGGCACTACATTCATCTGGAGAATATTCCGGTGGTGCCGCTGTATTTCGCGCAGGACCGCCCGGTGCTGGTGCGCGGCGAATCGCTGGTCTCTCTGGAGCAGCCGTTCATTCCGATGCTGCCGGGGGAAAAGCCGAAGATGGTCCGCTGCCGGATGCGGTCGCTGGGATGCAGCCCGTGCACGGGGGCGATCCGGTCGGACGCGGACACGGTGCCCAAGATCATCGAGGAGCTGATCGGATTTCGGCGCTCGGAGCGCGAGAACCGGGTGATCGACCACGATCAGGACGGCTCTATGGAAATCAAGAAACGCGAGGGATACTTCTGATGGCGGCTCCACGTTACGCGGTATTTGACATCGAGAGCTTCCTCGAGACAGAGGAGCGGAAAGACCTGCTGCGGTTCACCACGGCGGGCAGCGTGGACGACGGCAAGTCGACGCTGATCGGCCGGCTCCTTTACGACTCGAAGAGCGTTTACGAGGACCAGATCAAGTCGGTCGCCAAGGCGTCGGTGAACCGCAACGCGGGTCCGCTCGACTTTTCGCTGCTGACCGACGGGCTGCGGGCGGAGCGCGAGCAGGGGATCACGATCGACGTGGCGTATCGCTACTTCGCGACGGCGCGGCGCAAGTTCGTGATTGCGGACACGCCGGGGCACGAACAGTACACGCGCAACATGGTGACCGGCGCGTCGACGGCAGACCTGGCGATCATCCTGGTGGACGCGCGGCACGGGGCCCTGGCGCAATCGCGCCGGCACGCATGCATCGCGTCGCTGGTGGGGATTCCGCACTTCGTGGTCGCGATCAACAAAATGGACCTGGCCGGGTACGATCAGGACGTTTTCGAGCGGATTCGCAGCGAATTCGGCGAATTTCTGTCGAAGCTGGAAGCGCCGCACGTCAGTTTCATTCCGATTTCGGCGCTGCATGGCGATAACGTGGTCAGCCGCGGCAGGAACATGCCGTGGTATCACGGGCCGTCGCTGCTGGAGCACCTGGAGACGGTGGAGATCGACGACCCGGCGGCGCGGGCGCCCTTCCGCCTGGCGGTGCAGCGGGTGGCGCGGCCGGACCACAGCTTCCGCGGCTACGCGGGACAGATCGCGTCGGGGTCGGTTCAGCCGGGCGATGAAGTGACGGTGGCGCGGTCGGGGCGCAAGTCGCGCGTGAAGACCATTTCGACGTTCGACGGAGACCTGGAAGAGGCGTGGGCGCCGATGTCGGTGACGTTGACGCTCGAGGACGAGATCGATATCAGCCGCGGCGACCTGATCGCGTCCGGCAGCCTGCCGGCGGCCTCGCGGAATTTCGAGGCGACGCTGGTGTGGATGAACGAACGGCCGCTCGACCCGTCGCGGCGCTACCTGGTCAAGCACAGCACGCAACTCGTTCCGGCGGAGATTGCGGCGGTGAAGCACCGGGTGAATGTCGGGACCCTCGCCGGGGAGCCGGCGGCGTCGCTGGAAATGAATCAGATCGGGGTGGTGGAGATTGCGGCGACGCGTCCGATCTATTTCGATCCGTACCAGCGCAATCACCGAACCGGCAGTTTCGTGGTGATCGACGCGCAGGACAACGCCACGGTGGGCGCGGGGATGATCGCGAGAGAAACGCATGGGCGGCGGGCGGCGGGGCCGGCGGAGCGGAAGACCGCGGTGCTGAACGTGTGGAACGACGAGGCAGTCGAAGCGCTGCGCAAGGCGGGCTTCGAGGTGGTGATTGAACCATGACGATAACGGAGCGGGCGGCGGAAGCAAGAGAGCTGATCGGCGAAGTGCTGGCGGCGGGCGCGCCGGCGTGCGTGACGTCGAGTTTCCAGACCGAGTGCATGGCGCTGGTGCACCTGGTGACGCGGCAGCAGCCCGGCATCCCCGTGCTGTTTCTCGACACCGGCTATCATTTCCGCGAGACGTACGAATATCGCGACCGGGTAGCGGCGGCGTGGAAGCTGAATCTGGTGAACCTGCTGCCGCGGCAGACGGTCGCCGAGCAGGAATCGGAATTCGGCATCCTGTACGAAAGCGCGCCGGACCGGTGCTGCGGATTCCGCAAGGTCGAGCCGCTGTTCCGGGCGGTGGCGGAGTACGACGTGTGGTTCACCGGTCTGCGCCGTGAGCAATCGCCGACGCGCGCCAATCTGCAGCCGGTGGACAACTTCCGGCTGCCGGGCGGGAAGGAATTGCGCAAGGTCAGCCCGCTGGCGTTGTGGACGAACCGCGACGTCTGGGCGTATCTGAAAGAGAACGGCATCCCCGCGCTGCCGCTGTACGACCGGGGCTACACGAGCATCGGGTGCGAGCCGTGCACGACGCCGCCGGCGAGCGCCGACGACCTGCGCTCCGGGCGTTGGGGCGGGCACAAGCTCGAGTGCGGCATCCACATCGGAGCCAAATAGACTGATGGAAGTGCTGCTCGGATTCGCGATCGCGGTGGCTATCGGGATCACGGGTGTCGGCGGCGGCGTCATCACCGCGCCGGCGCTGATTTTGTTTCTGGGTGTGCCGCCGCTCGAAGCGGTCTCCGTCTCCCTGGTGTTCGCGGCGACGGTGAAGACGCTGCTGGCGCCGGCCTATCTGTGGCGGCGGCAAGTGGATTTTCGGGTGCTCGGGAAGTTGCTGGCGGGCGGCATTCCCGGCGTGGTGGCGGGGAGCTATTTCCTGACGCGGCTGAGCACGACGGGGCGGCACGGCATGCTGTCGGCGATTCTCGGAGGCACGATCGCGGTGATGTCGTGCATCCACTTGTACCGCTTGACGAAGGGCTTGCAGGTGCACGCGGACCGCGAGCGCTCGGGCTGGCTGCCGTGGATCGCGTTGCCGATCGGCATGGAGGTCGGGTTCTCGTCGGCGGGCGCCGGGGCGCTGGGCACACTGGCGCTGATGGGGCTGACCAAACTGACGGCGGCGGAAGTGGTGGCGACGGATGTGTTCTTCGGGCTGGGGCTTTCGGCGATCGGCGGCGGATTGCACTGGAGCGCCGGGCACGGGATTCCAGCGCTGTTGTGGAAACTGCTGGCGGGCGGAGTGGTGGGGGCTTTCGCCGGGGCGTATGTGGCGTCGTCGGTGCCGGCGCGGCCGCTGCGCGCGGCATTGTGCATGTGGCTGATCGCCATCGGGCTGCAGTTGTGCTGGCGGGCGCTGTAGGGTTCGCGTACACTGGAGCGTCAGGACCGCGCCGTCGAGTCCATCGCAATCGCCATTTCCGAACTCCGCGCTGAGCTCACCGACCGCATCCAACGTCTGGAACGACGCGTCGAGCGCCTCGCCGACGAAGTAGCTGCCAACAACGGTCATATCAATGCGCTGATGAATTATGTCGATCGCGTCGAGAAAGACCTCGGCGCCCTCGGCAACAACTATCGCGCTCTGCAGCGCGACGTGCGCGAGCTCCGCGCCCGCATCGAAGCCCTCGAAAAAAAAGCCAGCTAGTATTAAGAGATGCTCGCGGTCCACCTGGAAAACGGCGTGGTCAGCGTGCGCGAGATTCCTGTGCCGGCGCGGCCGCCGGGATTCGCGCTGCTGCGGCTGCTCGCGGCCGGGATCTGCAATACCGACCTCGAATTACAACGCGGCTACTACGGCTTTGCGGGAACGCCCGGACATGAGTTTGTGGCCGAGGTCGCGGACGCCGACACCGCCGCGCTGATCGGGAAGCGCGTCGCCGGCGAGATCAATCTGGCGTGCGGCGCGTGCGACTGGTGCCGCAAGGGACTGGGGCGGCACTGCCCGCGGCGGACGGTCCTCGGCATCGTGAATCACCCGGGCGCGTTTCAGGAGTACTTTACCCTGCCCGAGACGAACCTGCACACGCTTCCCGACGATGTGCCCTCCGGGCGCGCCGTGTTCACCGAACCCCTCGCGGCCGCCTGCGAGATTCTCGACCAGGTGTCGATTCCCGCGGGCGAAACGGTCGGGGTGCTCGGAGACGGCAAACTCGGACTGCTCATCGCGATGGTCCTCGATGCGCAGGGCTATCGCGTCCATCAGTTCGGGCGGCATGCGGACAAGCTGCGGCTCTCCCCGGCGCGTGTGTCGACGGACGCGCCGCCGGCGGCGCAGTATGACTGGACTGTCGAGGCCACCGGCAGTCCCGAGGGTCTCCGCGCCGCCGTCGCCATGACCCGGCCGCGGGGAACGCTGATTCTGAAATCCACCGTGCACGGCGCGGTCCCGGTGGACACGGCTCCGATCATCGTCAACGAGATCACATTGGTGGGATCGCGGTGCGGGCGCTTCGAGACCTCGCTGCCGCTGCTGAATCTCCTGCCCCTCGACGGCCTGATCGCCGGCCGTTTTCCCCTGGCGGAAGCGCCCGCCGCCTTCGCCGCGGCGGCCGGCGCCCTGAAAATTCTACTCTTGGGTTGACATCCGACCCAAACGAGCGCATACTTGGGTCGAATGACAACCCAAGAGCCCGACCGCATCGCTCTATTGCAAGGCACACTCGATCTCCTGATTCTGCGCACCCTGCTGTTCGGGTCGCAGCACGGCCAGGGAATCGCGCGCGCCATTCAACAACAGTCCGACGACGTCCTGCTGGTCGATCATGGAACGCTCTACCCCGCCCTCCAACGTTTGGAGACGAAGGGCTGGATTGAAGCGGAGTGGGGGGTCTCGACCAATAACCGGCGCGCGCGTTTTTACCAGCTCACACGCGCGGGACGACAACAGTTAACGCACGAAACCAGCCAGTGGCGGCGGCTCGCGGCGGCGATTGGCCGCGTGCTTGGACCGGAGGTGTGAGATGTGGCTCCGCAAACGCAATTCGGAGGATTTTCAGGCCGAGATCGACGCCCACCTGCAGTTGGAGGCCGACGCTCTTCGCGAGGAGGGCCGCCTCGACGCCGAAGCGGCCGCGCGGCGCGCATTCGGCAACCGGACGGCGGCGGAAGAGCGGCACTATGAAGCCGGCCGCTGGATGTGGCTCGACCATCTGGTTCGCGATCTTCGCCTGGCCGCGCGGATGCTGGCGAAAGACCTTCGCTTCAGCGCGCTGGCGGTGGCCGGGCTGGCGCTCGGCATCGGCTTGAGCACCGCGATCTTCGCGCTCGTCAATGCGTCGTACCAGGCGGGCACGGCGGCCCCGGCGGGCTACGTCCGCATCTTCCGCCTCATCGAAGGCCGTCCCCGCGGCGACTTTTCCTATGCCGAGTACCGCGCGTTTCAGGATCGCGCGACCTCCTTCCGCGCGTTCGAAGCGGTGTCCCGCCGCGAGCGGTTTATCCTGAGCCCGCTGGCGCCGGGAGCCGAGGCCGAGGACGCCGAGGGCCGCTTCACTGACGGCATCCCGGTGGCCGTGGGGCGAGGGTTCTCGCGCGCGGAAACGCAAAGCGGAGTCCCCGCCGTCGCGCTGCTGGATTTCCGCTTCTGGCGGCGGCGCTTTGCGTCCGACCCCTCGGTGGTGGGCCGCACCGTGGTCTTGAATGGCCGGCCGCTGACGGTGATCGGGGTTGCCGAAGCGCGCTTCGGCGTGGGCGACACCTCACAGTTTTATCTGCCGCTCGGCCTGCAGGCGGCGTTGTCCGGCCAAGGCGATTTGCAGCACGATCCGGCGGCGCAATGGCTGATGTTCGGCGCGACCCTTCGCGAAGGCGTCTCCGTGCAACAGGCGCAGGCGGAGATGGAGGTGCTGGCTCGCGCCCTTCTCGCGGGGCAACAAGGGCGGCCCGATAGCGGCGTCATGGTGTCGTCCGGCCCGGCCAATCCCGAGAAGCGAAAGGAGATTCTGGCGATGGTGGTCACCATCACGATCGCGGTTTCGATGCTCCTGCTGATCGCGTGCTCCAACCTCGCGAATCTGCTGCTGGCGCGAGCCGTGGTGCGGCGGCGTGAGATCGGCGTGCGCCTCTCGTTGGGCGCAACGCGCGCCCGCCTGGTTTCGCAACTCCTTACCGAGAGCATGCTGCTGGCGCTCGCGGGCGGGGGCCTCGGGCTCCTCTGTTCCACCTGGCTGGCCCGGGCGCTGATCCTGGTGGCGAATGCCGGCCCCGGTCTCCAGCTCGACCTCCACACCGATCCGATCGTCGCGCTCTACGCCATGGCGCTCTCGGTGGCCACCGGAATCTCGTTCGGGCTGGCGCCCGCGCTCGCCGCCACGCGCACGAATCTCGCGGACGCGCTCCACGGGCAGGCTCTCTCCGGCAACCACCATTCGACGCGCCCGTGGTCGGCGCGCAACCTGCTGGTGGTGATTCCACTGGCCGTGTCCCTGATGCTGCTGCTCGCCGCCGGAGCCGCGGTCCGCAGTGTGCAGCGGACCTATCTGGCAGGGCCTTCGTTCGACACCACGCGCCTGATCGGCATGTCGTTCCAATTGCACATGCAAGGCTACGACGAAGCCCGGACCCGCGGATTCCAGGAGAAGCTGCGCGCGCGGGCCGCCGCGCTGCCCGGTGTGAACTCGGTGGCGCTGGCCACCGACATGCCGCCGTCAAATGGCGCCGGCTGGTTCCGGCTGGCGATCGAGGGACGCACGGGGACCGACGGCACGGACTATAACGTCATTACGCCATCCTTCTTCGACACGCTCGGCGTGCGGCTCGTCAGCGGCCGCGGGTTCGGCGCCGCCGACCGCGAAGGCAGCCCGCCCGTGGCGCTGGTCAACCAGGAATTCGCGCGGCGCTACTGGCCGGGCGAGGACGCCATCGGCAAACGTCTGCGGCTGGCCACCGGCAGCGTAGACTTCGACGTCATCGGAGTGGCGCCGGACCTGGGCGGCGCCGCCTCGGCATACAGCCTGGTCCGGCCGACCGTATTTGTCCCCTACACTCAGGCGGCGATTTTCCTGCACGGCGCGCACACCCGTCTTCCACCCTACCAGGCGCAGATCCTGGTCCGCGCGGCCGGCGATCCGGCGCCGCTGAAGGCGATGCTCCGGCAGGAAGCGCGCGCCGCCGATCCCTCGCTGCGCGTCACCGTCGAGACCGCTCAGGAAGCGCTCGACGCGCAGCTCGGTCCGGCGAGAACCATCTCGATGCTGCTGAGCGCGCTGGGCGGATTGGCGCTGGTGATGGCCTCGCTCGGCATCTATGCGATCCTCGCCTATTCGGTCAGCCAGCGGACGCGCGAGATCGGCATCCGCATGGCGCTCGGGGCGCAGCGGCTGGAGATTCTCGCGCTCATCATGCGGCGGACGTCGCGGCTGATTGCGTTTGGAATCGCGGCGGGTCTCACCGGCGCGCTGGTCTTGAGCCGGGTTCTGGCGCGGACCCTGTCCAAGATCGGACAGCTCGACGCCCTCACGTGCGTCACTGTCTCACTGCTGTTGGCGTCGGCGGCGCTGCTGGCGAGTTATTTGCCGGCGCGCAAGGCGTTCCGCGTCGATCCCTCGCAGTCGCTGCGCACGGAGTGAGGCGGGACGGCGCGGCTCAACCTTTCAGCCGCGCCAGGATCGCCTCTTCGTCGAATACGCAACCGCCCCACGGGCCGCCGCTCGCATCCTGCAGCGCGGCCCACAGCCGCGTCTCGCGCGGCAGGCCGGGGTCGGCTTCGAGATCGTCGCGCAGGGGCCGAGTCTCCAACTCGCGAGACCCGGCCTCGACGCTCCCGTTCACCACGAGATTGACCGACCCTTCGAGGCGCACGCGGTCGATGGTCACTTCGATGAGGTCGCCTTCGCGAATTTTGCCCAACGGGCCGCCAGCCAGCGCCTCCGGCGTCACATGCCCGATGCATGCCCCCGTCGACACGCCGCTGAAGCGCGCGTCGGTCAGCACCGTGACGTGTTTGCCGAAATCGAGATACCGCAGCGCCGCGGTGATGCCGTAAATCTCCTCCATGCCGGACCCCATCGGGCCGCGGCACATGAGCACAAGCACGTCGCCCGGGCCGATGCCGCCGTTCTTGATGGCCGCAATCGCCGATTTCTCGGTGCGGAACACGCGCGCCGGCCCCGTAATCCGGTACACTCCGTCCTCTCCGACCACGCTGGGATCGATCGATGTGCTCTTGATGACCGACCCTCCGGGGGCGAGATTGCCGGTGGGAAACGTCACGGTCGACGTCAGCCCGCGGCTCCGCGCGCCGTCCGGGTCCATGATGACGTCGCCGGCATCGACGCCGTCGCGCGCCAGCAGGCCGCGCCGCAGCGCCGCGCGCCGCTCGGACTGCTCCCACCAGTCGAGCGCATCGCCCAGTTTGAGGCCGCTCACGGTCAGCGCCCCGGTTTCCAGCAGACCCGCGCGCCGCAGGTGCAGCATCACCTCGGGGACGCCGCCCGCCTGAAACACCTGCACCGTGGGGTGGCCCTTGGGACCGTTGGGAAGCGCGTCGACCAGACGGGGCACCTGCCGGTTGAAGCGCTGCCAATCGTCGACCGTCGGCCGCTTGAGGCCGGCCGCATGGGCAATGGCGGGAATGTGCAGGATGAGGTTCGTGGAGCCGCCGAACGCCGCGTGCACGATCATCGCGTTGCGCAGCGACGCCGGCGTGAGAATGTCGCGCATGGCCAGCCCGCGCGATTCCAGTTCCAGCACCGCGCGCGCCGAGCGCCGCGCCATGTCGCGCCAAATCGGATGGCCCGAGGGCGCCAGCGCCGAGTGCGTGAGCGACATTCCGAGCGCTTCGCCGACCACCTGGGAAGTCGCGGCGGTGCCGAGAAACTGGCAGCCGCCGCCGGGCGTGGCGCAGGCGCGGCACAGGACCTCGGCGGCGGCGTCCAGCGTCATCTGGCCGTGGGCGAAGCGCGCGCCCGCCGATTGGATCTTGCCCGCGTCCTCGCTGTCCTCGGCGAGGAGCGTGACGCCGCCGGGCACGAGCACTCCCGGCAGATCGCGGGACCCAGCCAGCGCCATCATCATGGCGGGCAGACCCTTGTCGCACGTGGCGATGCCGATGACGCCGCTGCGCGTGGGCAGCGAGCGGATGAGGCGGCGGAAGATCGAGGCCGCGTCGTTGCGGTACGGGAGGGAATCGAACATCCCGGGGGTGCCCTGCGTGCGGCCATCGCAGGGGTCGGTGCAATACGCCGCGAAGGGCATGGCGCCGAGCGATTTCAGCTCGCGCGCCGCCTCCTCCATGAGGAGTCCGACCTCCCAGTGACCGGTGTGATACCCGAGGGCGACGGGCGTGCCGTCGGCCGCGCGGATCCCGCCGTGGGTGCTGAGGATGAGGAATTCTTTGCGTCCGAGGGCGGACGGGTCCCACCCCATGCCGGCATCCTGCGCCCAGCCGAAGAGATCGCCGGTGGGCCGCTGCAGGAGCATCTCGGCGGTGATGGGGAGAGAGCCCTGCGGCCCGGGCGCCTTGCTGCGCAGGTCAAACAGAGATGTGTCGGCGGAATCGAGGATCGAAGACATGGGGAACCTTCAGTGTACACGGCATGCCGCCCGGCGCCTTGAATAACATGCAGGCCGCAGGCCGGACTTACTCTGTCCCCGCCCCCTCTTTTGCCAGCTTGTCGAAGAAGCGCTTGATCAGCATCTTCGCCGTGGTGTCGATCAGGCGCTGTCCGACCGACGCGATCGTCCCGCCGACCAGCACTTCGCCGTCGAAGGTCAGGTTCGTGACCCCGTCCGTGCCCACCAGTTTCAACAGACCGTCGCCTTTCATGAACCCGATCTTCCCCGCACCTTCCACCACCAGACGGAAACTCTCCGGCGGATTCGGCTCGCTGGTCCGCACCTTGCCCTGAAACAGCCCGGAGACGCTCGCCAGGGCCATCTTCATTTTCATGGCGTATTCGTCTTCGGTGATCCGCTCCAGACTCTCGCATCCGGGCATGCAGCGCGCCAATACCAGTGGATCGTGCAGGAGCGCGTAGGCGCGCTCCCTCGACATCGGCAGCGTCTGCGCGCCCGAGATTTTCACGACGCCCTCGACGACGCCACCGCCACCGCCCGCGCCGCGTACACACGCGCCAGGTGGCGGCGGTAATCGCCGTCGGCGTACAGATCCGCATTCGTCTCCTCGCCGAGTCCGACCGTGCCGATCGCCTGCGCCACGTCCGCGCCGCTTTCCAGAAGCTCCTCCGCCTGGCGCGCGCGGAACGCCCGCGGACCCATGCCCGTCACCCCGATGCGCGCCAGCGTAATCTTGCCGCCGCTTTTCTGAATGCGGGCGGCGACGCCGACCACCGCGAACCCCGACGCCGGATGCGCCACCTTCTGGTAGCTGTGCCCCTCCGTCGCCGGCTCCACCGGCACCTGCACCTCGAGCACGATCTCGCCCGGCTCGATCGCCGTCGTGAACGTGTCCACGAAGAAGTCGGCCGCATCGACGACCCGGTCCGATTTCGCCGAAACCAGCCGGAAACGCGCCTCCAGCGCCACCAGCGCCGCCGGGTAATCGGCCGCCGGATCGGCATGGGCGACGCTTCCTCCCATGGTGCCCATGTTGCGCACCTGGACGTCGCCGATGTGGCTCGCGGTCTCCCCCAGCAGCGGGCACTTGGCGCGGATGACCGGAGAGACCTCCACTTCGTGATGCGTCGTCATGGCGCCGATCCGCACCACGCCGTCGCTTTCCGTGACGCCGCTGAGCCCGGGTATGCGGCCGAGATCGACCACTTCGCCGGGCGAGGCCAGCCGCAGCTTCATCAGCGGAACCAGGCTCATGCCGCCCGCCAGAATCTTGCGGTCGCCCGTTGCGATCAGCGCGAGCGCCTCCGCCAGCGTGGCGGGCGCGGTGTATTCGAATTCCTGCGGGATCATGCCTGGCCTCCTTGCTGGATCAGCTTCCAGATCTTCTGCGGCGTCAGCGGCATATCGATATGCCGCACGCCCAGCGGCGACAAAGCGTCGACCACCGAATTCACCACCGCCGGCGAGCAGCCGATCGTCCCCGCCTCCCCGACGCCTTTCACTCCCAGCGGATTGACGGGCGAGGGCGTCTCCGTATGGCTGCTCTCGATCCAGGGCATGTAGAGCGCGCGCGGGATCGCGTAATCGCCGAGCTCGCCCGTGAGAAGCTGGCCGGTGTCGTCGTACACGGCCTCCTCCCAGAGCGCCTGTCCGAGCCCCTGCGCCACTCCGCCGTGCACCTGCCCGGCCACGATCAGCGGGTTCAGGATCTTCCCGCAATCGTCCACCGCCACGTAGCGTTTGATGTCGATGGCGCCGGTCTCCCGATCCACTTCCGTCACCACGATGTGCGCGCCGAAGGGGAAGGTGAAGTTGGGCGGCTCCCAGAAGTGCGTCGAGACCAGCCCCGGCTCCGTGTTGGCCGGCAAGCGCTTGGCGTGATACGCCGCCACCGCCATCTCGCCGAACGAGACCGATTTGCCACTGGCCTCGTCGACG
Organism: uncultured Solibacteraceae bacterium; assembly: GCA_964608645.1. Taxonomy (GTDB): domain Bacteria; phylum Acidobacteriota; class Terriglobia; order Bryobacterales; family Bryobacteraceae; genus CAZSQK01. The sequence continues at coordinate 84,633 of CAZSQK010000017.1, forward strand.
CACGATCCGCCGCTCAGCACGACATTTTCGGAGTCCAGCAGCATGGCGCCGAACTTCTTCATCTTCGCCTTGAGATCCTGCAGCGCATAGAACAGCGCCGCGCCGCCGACCGCCGTGCCGCGGCTGCCGAACGTGCCGATCCCGTACTGCACCACGGCCGTGTCGCCGTGCACCACCAGAACGTCGTCGATATCGCAGCCGAGCTCGTCGGCCGCGACCTGGGCGAACGTGGTCTCTTCGCCCTGCCCGTGCGGCGAGCAGCCGGTCATGATCGTGACCTTGCCGGTCGGTTCGATCTTGACCGTCGCGCTTTCCCAGCCGCCCGCCGGCAGCGCCGGGGACGGCCCCATCGCGCAGATCTCGCCGTAGGTCGACATGCCGATTCCCATCAGCTTGCCGGCGGCGCGCGCCGCCGCCTGCTCCTTGCGCAGCTCCGCGTAATTCACCTGCTCCAGCGCGGCGTCCAGCGGCGCACCGTAATTGCCGCTGTCATAGCTCAGGCCGGTGGCCGTCGGGAACGGGAACTCGTCGTTGCCGACGAAGTTCTTGCGCCGGATCTCCACCGGATCCATTTTGAGCTCCGCCGCCAGGATATCGACCATGCGCTCGATCCCGTGGGTCGCCTCCGGCCGTCCCGCGCCGCGATAGGCGTCCGTGGGCACGCAGTTGGTGAAGGCGCCGACGATGTCCGCGGAGATGTTCTTGAAGCGGTACAACCCGGGCATCATCAGCACCGAAAGGGTCGGGATTGCCGGCGTCAGCAACTGGTGGTACGACCCGAGGTCCTGGATCAGCTTGAGCTTGAGGCCGAGCATCGTCCCGTCGCGTTTCGCCGCCAGTTCGAAGTAATCGACGTGGCCGCGGCCGTGGATCGTGCACGTGAAATTCTCGCGCCGCGATTCGACCCACTTCACCGGCTTGCCGATCTTTTTCGCGATGAAGCACATCAGCGCTTCCTCGGCGTAGACGTTGAGCTTCGATCCGAAGCCGCCGCCCACCTCCGGCGTGATCACCCGCAGCAGATTCTCGGGCATGCCGAGGATTCCCGCCACCATGGTGCGCATGAGGTGGGGGATCTGCGTCGAGGAGTACATCGTCATCGATTTCTCGCCGCCGCGCCATTCCGCCACCACACCGCGGGTTTCCATGGCGGTCGGGATGAGGCGCTGGCTGGTGATCCGCTGCTTGACGACGACTTCGGCGTCGCGGAACGCCGCCTCGACATCGCCTCCCTCCTGATGGAAGGTGAACGCCACGTTGTCCGGCCATTCCGGGTGCACCGGCGGCGCGCCGGCCGCGATCGCCTTCTCCGGGTCCGCGACGGCCGGCAGAACGTCGTAATCGACCTCCACCAGGTCCGCCGCGTCGCGCGCGATGTACCGGTCGGCCGCCACCACGACGGCCACGGGGTGGCCGACGTAGTACACGCGGTCCTGCGCCAGCAGATGATGGTGCGGCACGCGCAGACCCGGCAGCGACGCGGCGCAGGGCACGGCGCCGAGCTGAGCCACGTCGGCGCCCGTGAAGATGGCCACTACTCCCGGCACTGCGGCTGCCGCCTTCGAATCGATCCCCTTGATCTTCGCCGCGGCGTGCGGGCTGCGCACCACGATGGCGTGATGCATGCCCGGCACTTTGATGTCGTCGAGGTAGGTCGCCGTGCCGGTGATCAGGCGCGGGTCCTCGCGCCTGCGGATGCGTTTTCCGACGAGCGTCTCGGTTTTCGTGATGGTGGTCGCCATGGTTATGCCCCCGCCTTTGCCGCCGCGGATTTCACGGCGTTCACGATGTGTTGATAGCCCGTGCAGCGGCACAGGTTGCCTTCCAGGCCGTGGCGGATCTCATGGTCGCTGGGGTTCGGATGGTCGGCCAGCAGTTGTTTGGTGGCCAGGATCATCCCCGGCGTACAGAAGCCGCATTGCAGCCCGTGCTCGTTCCAGAAGGCCTCCTGGACAGGGTCGAGTTTCCCGTCCGCGGCGAGCCCTTCGATGGTCAACACCTCGCGCCCGTCGGCCTGCACCGCGAAAAGGGAGCAGGATTTGACGGCCTTGCCGTCGAGCATCACCGTGCACGCGCCGCAGACCGAGGTTTCGCAGCCGATGTGGGGCCCCGTCAGGCCAACGACTTCCCGAAGGTAGTGGATCAGCAGGAGCCGCGGCTCGACCTCGCCGGCGTACGGCGTCCCATTAATTGTTACGGAGATTTTTCGTTTCATGAGCGCATCCCAAGGCAGACCGTTAGAACTTATCAGAAACGGCGCAAGAATCAAAGAGGGATCGCGCCAGTTGTGCGCACACGCACGAGTCGCGCCGGGCACAAGACGGGTGTCGGGGTTCCAGGGCTGGGAGTGGCGCGGCTGGCTGCCGGCGCTACAGCGGCTTGATCTGGATATTTTTGTAGTAGACGGTGCTGTTGGGGTCGTGGCCCTGCAGCGCGATCGTGCCGTGATCGATGGCGCGTCCGGCGAAATCGGACGTGCCCTTCCAGTCGTCGGGCTGCGTCCACTGCACCACCTGCTTGTCATTCAGCGAGATCGTGACGGTCTTTCCCTTGACCACGATATGTTCCGTGAACCACTCGTTATCCTTCACGATCGGGTTGATCACGTCCGCGCCGATATCCTTCACGTGGTACAGGCTGCCGCTCTTGATCGGGTCGGTGTGGGTGTTATTGACCTGCACCTCGAACCCCTTGTTGGGCCAGCTCACATCCTGGTACGCCGTGTGAAAGTAGACGCCGCCGTTCGACCCGGGGAGTGTCTTGACATCCACCTTCAGCTCGAAATCCTTGAAATCGTGGTTCCTGACCGGTCCCACATAGAAACAGTGGCTGCGATTTCCGTGCGACACGATCGCGCCATCCTGGATGGTAAAGGTCCCGGTGTTTTCGTTGACCTTCCAGCCGGTAAAATCCTTGCCGTTGAACAGCGAGATCCAGCCGTTCTGAGCGTAGGCGAGCGGGGCCATCGCCAAAAACATGCAAAAGGTTGCGCGTTTCACGACCCCAGTATATCCGCTCGCGGCCCGATCCTGCCGGTGTATAATCCTTGGCATGGCAACGTCCGTCGTCAAGATGGAGCCGAAATCCGAGGGCATCACCACGCCCCGGAAAAAGCGGCCCAAGGAACTTGCTGTCATCACCGAATGCTGCACCGGGTGCGCGGGCTCGCCGGCGTGTGTCCCGTACTGCCCCGTCGCCGACTGCATGTATTGGGTTCCCGACGAGGACCATGCCCCCTTCGGCCACATCGAGGTCGATCCGGTGCTGTGTATCGGCTGCAAGAAATGCGTCAGCAAGGGCCCCGACGGCGCCTTCCTCGACGGCTGCCCCTGGGACGCCATCGAGATGGTCGCGATCGAAGAAGTGGAAGCCATGATCGGCATGAAGCTGCCCGTCTGATGGCCCTGACGATCCACGAACGGGAGCGCGAGGGGATCGTCGTCCTCGAGCTCGACGGCCGCATCACCGTCGGCCACGAGGCGACCGCGCTGCGCGAGAAATGCGCGGCGCTGGCTGCCGCCGGCAAACGCAACATCGTGCTGGAGCTCGCCAAGGTCGACTTCATCGACAGCACGGGCCTCGGCGCCCTCGTCATCTGCGCCACCAATGCCCGGAAGAACGGCGGCAACGTCAAGCTGGTCAACCTGAACAGGCGCAACGTCGAGCTGCTCGTCATGACCAAGCTCGCCACGGTCTTCGAAATCTTCTCCGACGAGCAGGACGCCATCAGCAGCTTCTATCCCGACCGCAAGGTCAAGACGTTCGATATCCTGGACTTTGTGCAGAAGATGAACCGGGAGGAATAGGGCGCCGATGGCTTTGGTGGTCGTCGGAGGCGTCGCTGCTGGCCTCAGCGCGGCAGCCCGCGCGCGGCGGATCGATCCGGGCCTGCCCATTCTCGTGCTCGAAAAGGGCCCCGTGATCTCCTACGGCGCCTGCGGCTTGCCGTATCTGGTCGAGGGCCGGGTCCACCTGCCCGAGCAGCTCATCGTCTACACGCCCGAGTATTTCCGCAAGGAGCGCAACATCGAGGTCCGGACCGGCGCCCGGGTCGTCTCCATCGCGCATTCGCGGCGCGAGGTGCAGCTCGAGTCGGGCGAGCGCGTCCGCTACGATCGCCTGGTTCTCGCCACCGGCGCGCGCTGCGACACCGCTGGCATCGCCGGCGCCGCGCAGCCTCACGTCTTCACCCTGCACACTCTCGGCGACGCGGAGCGCATGCGGCAATTCCTGCGGGAGAAAGGGCCGAAAACGGCCGCGGTGATCGGCGCCGGCTATATCGGCGTGGAGGCCGCGGACGCGCTCCGCCGCCGCGGCTTGCGCGTCACGGTGGTCGAACGTTCGCAGCACGCCCTGCTGCGCGACGATCCGCCGTTCACCGCCGCGGTCCGCAAACAGCTCGAACAACACGGCGTCGAGCTCCGCCTCGGGGCCGAGGTGAAATCGGTGGACGACCTCGCCGCCGATATGGTCGTGATCGCGGCCGGTTTCAAGCCCAACGTCGAATTAGCCGCCGAAGCCGGCGTCGAGATCGGACGCACCGGCGCGATTCGGACAGACGATCGGATGGAGACCACTGTGCGCGGCATCTTCGCCGCGGGAGATTCCGCCGAAGTGCAACACGTGGTGACCGGCCGGCCCACGTACATCCCGCTGGGCACGACCGCCAATAAGACCGGCCGCGTGGCCGGCGCCAACGCTGCCGGGGCTCGCGAACGCTTCGCCGGAATTGCCGGCACCTCGATCGTCGGCATCTTCGGCATGGGATTCGCAACCACCGGCCTCTCCACCAAGGAAGCCCGCGCGGAGGGCTTCGACCCCGTATCCGCGCGCATCGAGGCGAATGCCCGGCCGCGCTACTTCGGCGGCGGCAAGACGATCGTCGAGCTGATCGCCGACCGCGCGACACGCCGCCTCGTAGGCGGCTCGGTCATCGGCGAGGACGAATCGTCGGGCCGCATCAACGTCATCGCCGCGGCGTTGCAAACCCGTATGAAAGTGGACGATTTCGAATCCCTCGACCTCGCCTACTCGCCCCCGTTTTCGACGGTTTGGGACCCGCTCCTGATCGCCGCGCAACAATTAATGAAGGAGATTTGAAGGGTTATGCGACTCCTCCTCCCGCTCGTCCTCGCCTCGGCCGCCCTGGCGCAACAAACGCCGCTGGCCCGGCTCGACGCCAACATCCAGCGCGTCATCAAGTCGGTCAATGCCACCTGGGGCATTTACATCAAGTGCCTGGAGACCGGCGAGGAGATCGCCATCGACGCCGACCGGCAGATGGACACCATGTCGGTCATCAAGATCCCGCTGATGGCCGAAGCCTTCCGCCAGATCGGCGAAGGCAAGTTCCAGCTCTCCGACCGTGTCACGCTCACCGACGCCATGAAGCAGCCCGGCACCGGCGTGATCCGTTCGCTCGACGCCGGCGCGACCCTGACCGTCAAGGACCTGCTGACGCTGATGATCATCGTCAGCGACAACACCGCGACCGATCTGCTCTACGACAAGGTCGGCGGCACGGAGCCCGTGAATCGCCTCATGAAGGAGTGGGGTCTCAATTCCACCCGCGCCACGGGCAAAGCCGACGTCTGGTTCAAGGCCCTGCGCGCTGCGCCCAACGCCGAGGCTTTTCATCGTGAGGCGAAGACGCCCTTCGGCCTCAGCTCCCCGCGCGACATGGGCAGGCTCCTGGAGAAACTCGAGAAAGGCGAGGCCGTCAGCAAGGAGGCCAGCAATCAGATGCTCCAGATGATGCGCGGCCAGGTCTACGGCTCGCGCCTCCCGCGGTACGTCTCCGGCTACCGGATCCCGCACAAGACCGGCGATTTCATGCCCTACATCGGCAACGACATCGGCGTGCTCGAGACCAACTCCCGGCGTGTCGTGATCAGCGTCTTCACCGCCAACCATTTCGGCGCGGGCGACCGTCTGGAAGACGCCATCGGCCGCGTCGCGGAACTGGCCGGCAACTACTTCGCGGCACGGTAACCCACCGCACATCGCATTTCGCGGCCATCCGATATGCTGGCCACGGGGGCAACGCCATGTCCGGATGTATCTACTGGCCGCTTCTTCTGACGGTGACCGCCTGGGGGCAGCCGGCTCCGGCGCCGCTCGAACAACGGGCCCGCGACATTGTCGAAGCCGCCATGCGGGACCGCAACCCGGACACGCGCAAGCTGGCCGCCACGGCTCTCGGGCTGGGCGGACCGCGCGCGCCGTTCCCCGCCCTCCTCGAGGCGATGCTCCACGACAAGGACGTCGAGGTCCGCCTTGCCGCGGTGGCCAGCCTTGCCGACTGGCAGACCGAAGAGAGCCTCCACGCGTTGAGCCAGGCTCTCGACGACGACGTCCCGGAAGTCAGCTTCGCCGCCGCCAAGGCCCTGTATTTGATGCGCGACCCGGCCGGCAAGGCGGCGCTGCTGGCGATCCTGAGCGGCGAAACCAAAGTGGCTTCCGGGTTCCTGACCAAGCAGAAAAGGGAGGCCCTGCGGATGCTGCACACGCCCAAGACGACCGTGATGCTCGGCGTGAAGCAGGGAATCGGCTTTGTGCCGGTGCCGGGTCTCGGAGAAGGCATGGCATCGCTGCACGGCCTCCTGTCCGACCCTGGCGTCTCCGGCCGCGCCATGGCCGCCCTGCTGCTCGGCAAGGAGCAGGACGCCGCGACGCTGCTCGCGCTGCGTGAGGCGCTGGCGGATAAGGACTGGTCCGTCCGAGCCGCCGCCATCCACTCGCTCGCCCTCCGCAACGACCCCTCCGTGCTCGACGACCTGGCGCCGCTTCTCGACGACAAACATCACGCCGTGCGATTCCGCGCCGCTACGGCATGTCTCCGCCTGGAATCGATTCGGAAGGGCGGCGCGGCGCAGTAGCGGCGTAAGTTATCCTCTATGCATGTCCCGCCGTATCGCGATCCTGCTCTTCGCGTTCACCTGCGCCGCTCAGGTCGGCGAACGGCAATTGAATCTCGACTCCTTCGAGAAAGTCTGGCGGACCGTCCGCGACAAGCACTGGGATCCGAAGATCAACGGGATTGACTGGCAGGCGGTCCATGACGAGCTCCGGCCGAAGGTCGAGGCCGCCAAGACCACCGCCGAGGCGCGCGCCGTCATGGCCGACATGCTCGACCGGCTTCATCAGACGCACTTCGGCATCATCGCCGGCGACGTCTATTCCGAGATCGGCCACGAGGGCGGCGCCGCCTCGCCCGGCCTCGACGTCCGGGCTCTGGACGGCCGGCTCATCGTGACATCGGTCGAGCCGGATTCGCCCGCGGCGAAAACCGGCATCCGCCCGGGTTGGGAGATCGCGCGCATCGACGGGCGCGAGATGCCGCCCATTCTCAAACGCATCGGCAGGGAGTATGCCAAATCGACCCTTCTCGACATGCAGCTCGCCGGCGCCGGATTCCGGCGTCTCCAAGGAATGGCGGGAACCCGCGCGCGACTTGTAGTCATCGACGGCGCCCGCCACAAGGTCAACCTCGAGGTGGAACGGGTCACGCCGCGCGGCAAGGTGGTCGCTTTCGGCAACCTGCCGCCGCAGCACGTCTGGGCGGAAGCACGGCAGCCGCAGCCTGGCATCGCCTACGCGGCCTTCAATATCTTTCTCGACGCGGAGCTGATCGCAAAGACCATGCGGGAGGCCATCGACGGGTGCCGCGATTGCAAGGGCTTCGTCCTCGATATGCGCGGGAATCCCGGTGGAATCGGGGGCATCGCGCTCGGCGTGGCCGGCTGGTTCGTGGACCAGTCGGGGCTGGAGCTGGGGAAGATGCATACGCGCGGGGCGACCCTCAACTTCGCCGTCTTCCCGCGTCCCGAGCCGTTCCGCGCCCCCCTCGCGGTGCTGGTGGACGGCTGTTCCGCCTCCACGGCCGAGATTCTGGCGGGCGGCCTCAAGGACCTGCATCGGGCGCGCATTTTCGGGACCCGCAGCGCCGGCGCGGCGCTGCCCTCCATCATCGACACGCTGCCGAATGGCGACGGATTTCAATACGCCATCGCCAATTACATCTCGCAGGGCGGCAAGCCGCTCGAAGGCATCGGCGTCCTTCCCGACGAGGAAGTGCGCCTCACCCGGAAGGGCCTGCTGGGCGGCCAGGATGCCGTGCTCCATGCCGCGCTCGACTGGATCGCAAAAGAAAGTAAGTGAGGATTTATCCATGAAACGAAACGTAGCCCTTAGCCTGATCTTCTGCGGCGCCTCGCTGTTCGCGGCGGACGACCTGCCCAAAGCCGAGACGATCCTCGACAAATATATCGAGGTCACCGGCGGTAAAGCGGCCTATGCCAAGCTCCACAGCGACATCTCCACCGGCACGATGACGATGGGCGCCATGGGGATGACCGGAAAGCTCGTGGCTTACACTCAGGAACCGGCCAAGCGTGTGATGGAAGTGACCATCGAAGGAATCGGCAAGATCTCCGACGGCACCAACGGCGACGTCGCATGGGCCCTTTCCGCCATTCAGGGGCCACGCCTCAAGGAAGGCGACGAGAAGGCCGACACACTCCTGCAGGCGCGCCACAATGCCGACGCCGAGTGGCGGGAACTCTACAAGGCCGTCGAGACGGTGGCGGTCGAGGCTGTGGATGGGAAGGACGCCTATAAGGTTGTGCTCACACCGAAATCCGGCAAGCCGGTCACCAAATGGTTCGACAAGCAGACGAATCTCGTCGTCAAAATTGCTGTAACGTCGAAGAGCCCGATGGGGGAGATGGCTGTCGAATCCTCTATCGGCGACTATCGCAAGGAAGGCGACATTCTCATGCCGCACAAAATGGTCAGCCACGTCATGGGCCAGGACATGACCATATCGATCGACAAAGTCGAACAGAACCCCGAGATGCCCAAGGACAAATTCGACCCGCCCGCCGAGATCAAGGCCCTCATGAATAAACCCGTCAAATAATGACCTACTATCAGGAGCATCAGGCGGAATTCCTCGAAGGGCTGAAGGCCTTCCTGCGCATTCCCAGCATCAGCACGCTATCCGAGCACAAGCCGGATATCCGCCGCGCCGCGGAGTTCGCGCGCGACGCGCTGCGCGGCGCCGGGCTGACGGCGGAATTGATCGAAGGCGCGGGCAATCCGCTGGTTTATGGCGAATGGCTGGGCGCGCCGGGGAAGCCGGCGATCCTCTTCTACGGCCACTACGACGTCCAGCCGCCCGATCCGCTGGACGAGTGGAAGTCGCCGCCCTTCGAGCCGGATGTCCGCGGCGACGACATCTTCGCCCGCGGCGCCTGCGACGACAAGGGCCAGGTCTATCTCCAGATCAAGGCCGTGGAGAGCCTGCTGCGGACCACCGGCAAACTCCCGGTCAACGTGAAATTCCTCCTCGAAGGCGAGGAAGAGACCGGCGGGGAGCACATCGAGGAATACGTCAAGACACGGCCCCCGCGCCTGAAGGCCGACGCCGCCTTGGTGTGCGACACCGAATTGTTCGCGCCCGGCCTGCCGACCATCTGCGTCGGACTGCGCGGCATGGTCTACTACGAGCTGCACGTCGAAGGCGCGAATCACGACCTGCACTCCGGCGTGTATGGCGGCGCGGCGCCCAATCCGATGCAGGCCGTCGCCGAGATCGTCACGGCGTTAAAGGACCGCGACGGCCATATCCGCATTCCGGGCTTCTACGACCGCGTCGCGCCGCCCAGCAAAAAAGAGCGCGAGGCCTGGGCGCGGCTGCCGTTCGATGAGAAGGAGTACACGGAAAAGGAAATGGGCGCGCGGGAACTGGTCGGCGAACCGGGCGTGCCCCTGTTCGAGCGCGTGTGGGCGCGCCCGACTCTGGAGGTCCATGGCATCCGCGGCGGCTTCACCGGGGAAGGCGCGAAAACGGTGATTCCCGCCCGCGCCGTCGCCAAGATCAGCACCCGGCTGGTGGGCGATCAGCGGGTCGACGAATCCATCGAACAGTTCACGGCGGCGGTCCGGGCGGCGACCCCGCGCGGCGTCTCGGTCGAGGTGAAGGTCCTGCATTCCGGCGCCCCCTCGCTGACCAACCCCGACAATCCGTTCATCCATGCGGCAGCGGAGGCGCTGCGCGAGACCTTCGGCAAGGACACCGTCTACATCCGCTCCGGCGGGTCGATCCCCATCGTCGGAGTCTTCGACCGCTACCTGGGCATTCCCAGCGTGATGATGGGCTTCGGTCTGCCCGACGACAACCTCCACGCACCCAACGAGAAGTTCCACCTCCCGAACTTCTATCGGGGCATCGAAACCGTCGCGCGCTACCTGGAGATTCTCGGCAGGTAGCGGCAAGCACGCCGGCGACGGCCACTGGCAGACGGGGGTTGAAGTAGCGTTACACTAATCCCCATGCGATTCGCTTTGGTCCTTCTCGCCGTCTCACTCCATGCCCAACAGGGAGGCCGCGGAGGAGGCGGCGGCGCAGCGCCTCCGGGCCCGCCCCAGACCATCGAGCAGCGCACCGCCGGCATGCAGAAGATCGACGGCTACTTCCCGCTTTACTGGGAGGAGCGGGCGGGCGCGCTTTGGCTCGAAATCCCGCGGCTCGACACGGAATTCCTCTACACCACGGGCCTCGCCGCCGGGCTCGGCTCCAACGACCTCGGGCTCGACCGCGGCCAGGAAGGCGGCGGCAAGATCGTCTCCTTCCAGCGCGTCGGACCCCGCGTGTTGCTGGTGCAGCCGAACGAAACCTTCCGCTCCTCGAGCCCGAATCCCGCCGAACGCAAGTCCGTCGAGGACTCGTTCGCGAAATCGATTCTGTGGGGCTTCACCGTCGCCGCGGAGAGCAACGGGCGGCTCCTCGTCGACGCCAGCGACTTCCTCCTGCGCGACGGCCACGGCGCGGGCAGCTCTCTCGGCGCGTATCGGGTCGACCGCACCCGCAGCGCGGTTTACATGCCGCGCACCAAGGGATTCCCCAGGAACACCGAGATCGAAGTCACCCTCACCTTCTCCAATGAAGGCGCGGCCGGCGGACGCGGCGGCGGTGGCGGCGGTCCTGCGCAGGGCCCGCCCGCGGTGGGGGCCGGCGCCGGCGGCGGAGGAGGACGCGGCGGACGGGGCTTCGGCGGCGGTATGTTCTCCGGCAGCGTCGGCAGCGTGACTCCGACTGCCGAAGCCGTCACGCTCCGCGAGCACTACTCCCTGGTCGAGCTCCCCGACCGCAACTATCGCCCGCGCTATGACGATCCGCGCGCCGGCTACGGCGGGCTCAGCTTCGTCGATTACAGCGTGCCTATCGGCGAACCGATGGTGATGCGCTACATCCGCCGCCACCGGCTGGAGAAGCGCGACCCCAACGCCGCCGTCAGCGAGCCCGTCAAACCGATTCAATACTGGGTCGACTCCGGCGCCCCGGAGGACGTTCGGAAGGCGCTCGTCGAGGGCGCGAGCTGGTGGGCGCAGGCGTTCGAAGCGGCCGGGTTCCGCAACGCCTTCAAAGTCGACGTTCTCCCCGAGGGCGCCGACCCGATGGACATCCGCTACAACATGATCAATTGGGTGCACCGCTCGACGCGCGGCTGGAGCAGCGGCGCCACCGTCAGCGACCCGCGCACCGGCGAAATCATCAAGGCCACTGTCACTCTCGGCTCCCTCCGCGACCGCCAGGACTACATGATCTTCGAGGGCCTCCTCTCGCCTTACATCACCGGCGCGGAGAAGCCCGACATTCTGTACCAGACCGCGCTCAAACGCATCCGGCAGCTCGCCGCGCACGAAGTCGGCCACACGCTCGGACTCGGGCATAACTACTACGACAGCACGCAGGGCTGGATCTCCGTGATGGATTACCCCCACCCTCTGGAAAAGCTGCGGGAGGACGGCACGATCGACCTCTCCGAGGCCTACCAGGCGCGCATCGGCGACTGGGACAAGGTCGCGATCAACTACGGATACCGGCAGTTCCCCAACGGCGAAGACACCGCCACCCTCGCCAAAATCCTCGATGATGCATGGGCCGGAGACCTGCGCTACATGACCAATCAGGACACCGACACGCACCCGCGCGTCGATCAGTGGTCGAACGGCGTCAACCAGGCCGACGAGCTGAATCGCCTCATGAAGGTGCGCCGCGCGGCCCTGAATCGCCTCGGCGAACATACGATTCGCAAGGGCGCCCCGATGGCCACCGTCGAAGAGCCGTTCGTGCCGATCTTCATGTATCACCGCTACGCCGTCGAGGCCGCGGCCTCCATGGTCGCCGGCATCGATTACATTTACGCCATGCGCGGCGATGGCCGCACGCCGGCAAAGTGGGAGACCGCCGTCAATCAGCGAAAGGCGCTCGACGCGCTCACCGGCGCCCTGAAACCGTCGGAGTTGACCGTGCCGAAACAAGTGCTCGACGCCATCCCGCCGCGGCCGCCCGGGTTCGGCCGCCACCGCGAGCTCTTCCCGCGGACTACCGGCGATGGGTTCGACCCGCTGAGTCCAGCGACCGTAGCCGCCGACGTCACCGTCGGGTTCACCTTGCAGCTCGACCGCGCCGCCCGCATGGTGGCGCAGCACGCGGTCGATCCTTCGCTTCCCGGCCTCGAAGAAGTCATCGACCGCCTGACGAAGGCGACCTTCGACGCCCCCGCCGCGACCCCGTACGAAGCCGAAATCCGCCGCGCCACCGAGCGCGTGCTGGTCGACCGTGTCATGTGGCTGGCCACGGGCGCCCCCAACGGACAGGTCCGTGCCGTGGCATCGTTCAAGCTCGGCAAACTGGCCGCCCGGCTACGCGCGGAGGTAGCCGCGGGCGAGGCCGAGCAGGCGCAGCGTGCCCTGCTTGCCGCCGACATCAAGCGGTTCCTCGAGCGTCCGGCCGAGACGGCCCGCATCCAGCCTGCGCCGGACGCCCCTCCCGGCGCCCCCATCGGCGACACCGGCATGGACTGGTTCTCGCGCCCGGCCTGCGGCTGGAACGGGGACCGGGAATGAACTGGAGAGCCATCGGCAACGACGTCGTCCGTTTCGCCGTGGCTATGTTCGGCGCCGGCGTGGTCTACGGACTGCTGCGCTCCACCCGCCTGTACGAATTCACCGCCGGCGAGGCGGAAGGCCTCAACACGGTGATTCTTCTCGTCGGCGGCATCTACTCGGTGGTCTTCGCCTTCGTCATCTTCGTCATCTGGGGCCAGTTCACCGACGTGCAGAACGGCGTCATGCGGGAATGCAACTCGTTGAACGACCTGCTGCGCTTCAGCGGCCATGTCGGCGCGGACGCCGGCCATGCGATTCGCCGCGCGGTCACCGATTATTCCCAGCGCGTGCTCAAGGCCGAGTGGAAGGCGCTCGCCGAACGCCGCCGCGACCGCCGCACCGACCAGGCCTTCGCCGAGCTGATGGACGCCGTGGTGCAGGCGGTCCCGGCATCGCCTGCGGAGGAGGTAATGCATCAGCGCGTCATCGATATCGCGCGGAAGACCGGCGAGCACCGCGACGAGCGGCTGGCGAAGAGCCTGACGCGCATCCCGCCGACCCTGGAGCGGCTGGTGTTCACCATGGCCGGCGTGCTGCTCCTGTTGGTCTTTGTCTATCCCTTCCACCATCCGGTGGCGGGTTTCGTCTGTTTCCTGCTGGTGGCGGTCGTCCTCTTCCTCGCCCGCCTGGTGATGACCGACACGGACAACCCCTTCGAAGGGGTGTGCAACGTGAGCCCGCAGCCCTTTGCCGATCTCGACGATTAGCCGCGCCTGGTCTGGTATGATGGTCTAAAGGAAGGGATATTTCTGTCCATCCTGCTGGCCCTACCCAATCCGCCGCTCGAACGTCTTCCTCAAGTGAAGCTTGCCGTCCGGTAACGCCCATGAAAATCAGAAACACTGCATTCGCCGCTTCGATCGTCGCCGTAGCGGTTCTTTTTGCGCCCGTTTACGGTCCCGTGATCCGCGCCCGAGCGGCCTCCAGCGGCACGGAGGATCTCGGCAAGGACATGCGGTCGGTAGCCGATGTCTTCGCGCTGGTGGAGAAGAATTTCGCCGATCCGGTCTCGTCGGAGAAGGCGTTTTATGGCGACCAGGGACGCGGCGGCGCGATTCCCGGCATGCTGCACACGCTCGATCCGCACTCCAACTTCGTGGATCCGGCCGAGTACCGCGAAATGCAGCGTCGGCAACACGCCCAATATTACGGCGTCGGCATGCAGATCACGATGGATCCCGTGCACACCGTGGTCATGGAGCCCTTCATCAACTCGCCGGCCTGGAATGCCGGGATGCGGCGCGGCGACGTGATCGTGGCGGTGGACGGTAAAGACACGACCACCATGGACTCTCCGGCGGTGGCCGAGCTTCTGCGCGGTCCCAAGGGCACCCAGGTCAAGGTCAGTGTGAAGCGGGAAGGCGCCACCGAGCCCTACACCGCGACGATTACACGCGGCGGCATCGAAACCGGCGTGGTGGACGCGTTCTGGGCGCGCCCCGGAATCGCATATCTTGGCGTCACCAGCTTCGAAGCGCAAAACATCAGCCGCGACACCGAGGCTTTCCTGCAGAAACTGGGCGAGCAGAACGTGCAGGGCTTGATTCTGGACCTGCGGGACAACCTCGGCGGATTGGTGACCGAAGCGGTCAGTCTCGCCGGGCGGTTCCTGCGCAACGGCCAGACCGTGGTGTCGCACCGCGGCCGCGCCGAACAGGAGCAGATTTTCCGCGCCAAGGCCGTTCCCCCGGCGCAGAAGTACCCGATCGTCGTGCTGGTCAACGGCAGCTCCGCGTCCGCTTCCGAGATCGTCTCGGGCGCGCTGCAGGACCATGACCGCGCGTGGATTCTGGGCGAGAACACCTTCGGTAAGGGGCTCGTGCAGGCGCAATTCCCGCTTTCCGAGGGGGCCGCGCTGCTGCTCACGATCGCCCACTACTACACGCCCAGCGGCCGCCTGATCCAGCGCGACTACTCGCACCAGTCGTTCTTCGAATACTACCAGCATCGCAACGAGAACACGGTCGACACGCAGGACGTGAAGGCCACCGACAGCGGCCGCAAGGTGTTCGGCGGCGGCGGCATCACGCCCGACGAGAAGTATGTCAATCCGAAGCTGAGCCTCTTCCAGCGCCGCATGGGCCGCCAGACCCAGCCCGACATGTTCTACCGCTTCGCCAACGTGTTCTTCGGCGACAAGAAACCCACGCTGCCGGTGGGCTGGAGCGCCGATGAAGCGACCGTGGAGCGCTTCCGCCAGTTCCTGAAGGAGCAGAAGGTCACCTTCACCGACACCGAATTCAACGACAATCGCGAATGGCTGCGCGGGCGGATCCGCTGGGAGTTTTACTTCCGCGCCTTCGACAAGAACGTCGCCAACCGCGCCCAGTGGGCGGACGATCCCGAGGTCAAGAAGGCGATCGAGAGCCTGCCGAAGGCCCAATCGCTGTTGAGCCAGGCCGAAAAGGTCTACGCGATGCGCAAGTAGGGGCCGCGCCGCCACCGTATACAATAAGCTGGTGCTCCAACCGCGGCAGATGCGCGCTGCTTCGAGCGAAGTGGTGCGCGATATCAACCGTCGTATTGTCCTGAACCTGATCCGTACGCGGCAGCCGATCTCGCGCGCGGACTTGGCACGGGTTTCCGGCCTGCAGCGCAGCACAATCTCCCTCATCGTCGAGCAGCTCATGGCCGAGTGCTGGGTGCTGGAAGGCCCCACCGGAAGGCTGCCCCGCGGCCGCCGCCCGACGTTCCTGCGGCTCAACGATGAACGGGTCATCATCGGCGTCGATATCCGCCCCTCCCAGACCACCGTCGCGGTGGCCGATGCCAACGGCAAATTCACCTCCCAGGAGGTCATGGAGACTCCCGCCGATCCGCAGGCGGCGATCGAGGGGCTGACGACGTCGATTCTGCGCCTCATGGAAACCTCCGGCGGCAAGAAGATCGAGGGCGTCGGCATCAGTTTGCCGGGGCGTTTCAATCCCGGCGCCGGTCGCCTGGTCTTCGCCCCGAATCTCGGCTGGCGCGATGTCGATATCCGGGGCCCCATCGCGAAGGCCACCGGCCTCGAAGTCGAGATCGAAAACGCCGCCAACGCCTGCGTGCTGGCGGCGGCATGGTTCGACCGCATCGAGGACGTCCGGAACCTGGTGGTGGTGACCGTCTCGGAAGGTATCGGCACTGGAATCCTGGTGAACGGACAGTTGGTGCGCGGATTGAGCGGCATGGCAGGCGAGTTCGGGCACGTCCCGGTGGACCCGAAGGGGCCGGTGTGCGGCTGCGGCAGCCGCGGGTGCTGGGAAGTGTTCGCGTCCAACCGCGCCGCCTTGCGCTACTACTTCGAATCGGGGAACGGGACATCGGATCTCACGTTCGTGGACCTCTTGGTCCGCGCCGATCACGGAGACGAGCGCGCGGTGAAGGCTTTGGAAACGATGGCGCACCACCTGGGCCGGGGGATGCGGCTGATCGTGGCCGGACTCTCCCCGGAACGGATTATCGTGATCGGCGACCTGACGCGGTCGTGGCGCCGTTTCGGACCGGTGATCGAGGCCGAAGTCCGGGCTCAGGTGCTCCCTGGAGGCTGTATGCCCGTGCTAGTCCCGACCCACGAAGATGGGATGGCTCGTCTGCGGGGCACGATCGCCCTAGTCCTACAAAAGCACTTCAGCGCAGCGGAATAGTTCCAGTACTACTAAGTGGGACGGTTTCGTCGGATTTTCGCCGCGATTCGCCGCGGATTTACGGCCTGATTCGCACATTTGGAGGTACACTTGACTCCAAATATGAGGGTTCTGGCGGCGTGCGCGTTTCTGTTTTGCGTGCCCATGGCGTGGGCGGATAACTATGCCCTTCTGATCGGAATCAACGACTATCCCCACGCGCGGCGCTTGAAAGGCGCCATCAACGACATCCGCCGCATCGAGCAGATCGCGACCGGCGACCTTCGGATTCCCGAAAACCACGTCACCGTGCTCCTCAACGAGCAGGCGACCAAGGCCAATATCCTGGGCGCTCTGGCGCGTATTGCGGGACAAAGTAAGCCGGGCGATTCCCTGCTTTGGTATTACAGCGGCCACGGCTGGATGGTCAACGATGTGGACGGCGACGAAGCCCTCCTCGACCCGTTCGACAAGTACGACGAAGTGCTGGTGCCGTACGACGCCGTGCCGTTTCCGAAGGACCGCGCTTTCGAGCCCAACCCGACGTTCGTCTCCGATGACGAGATCGGCGCCAGTCTGGCGCGCATGATCGGCCGGCGGCTGGTGGTGATCTTCGATAGCTGCCACTCGGGCACGGCGACGCGGGCGTTTCCCGGGCAGGAATCGAGCCGCGCTCTCTATGACGACGTCGCCATTCCGAATCCGCCGAAGTACCGCGCCCTGAACCAGCCCGCCGAGACGCTCGACATTCGCGGACAAATGGTCTTTATCGCCGCCGCGTCGGCGGTGCAAACGGCGTCCGACCTCGGCGAGTTCCAACAGGAGCGTCACGGCGCGCTCACCGCCAGTCTGCTGCGGGTCATCCAAAAGATGGGCCCGGGCTGGCAGCGCGCCGCTACGTGGGACGGAGTCTTCCGGCAGGCCCGGCAGGACATGCTGGCGCAGGGCTTCGGCGCGCAGACACCCTCCATCGCGTCGCGGGGCGGCTTGAGCAAGCTCACGATCGACGAATTCTTTCACCCCTCCGCGGCGGGCGAGATTGCGAGCCTGGAATCGGCGGGCGCCTTCCCCGTGCAGGTCGAGGCCAACCGCTACCGCTTTGCCGAAGGGGACATGCTGGAAGTCGCCATCCAGAGCGAGCGGGAGGGCTATCTGTACGTCTACGACATCGACGCCGCACAGAAGGTGACGCAGTTATTCCCGAACCAGTTCAGCGAAGACAATCACATTCAAGCCGGAGCGCTACGGACGATTCCGTCCCGCCTCGACCGGTACCAGTTGCGCGCGGGCGAGCCGTTCGGCCGCAGCACCATCGTGGCGATCGTCACGACCCGCCCGTGGAGCGGCGTGAGTGGCCTCCAATTGCCGGCCAGCCTGCAGCCGATCAGCGACGCGCAGATGGGCGGATTGCGCGGACAGCTCCGGTCGCTGGAATCCGGGCCGATGGAGTGGGCGAGTCAGAAAGTGATGGTCGAGATCGCGCGCAAAGGGGATCCGCCGCCGGAGCCGGCGGCGGAACCGCTGCCGCAGCCCGTGGTTGCCGGGAGAGCCCCGCCGGAACCCGAACCGGCGAAGGTTGCCGTCACGGCGCCCGCCGCGGAACCCGTCGCGGCGTCCGTCACGGCGCCCTCGCAGCCCGATCCGCTCGACGATTCGAACCTGACCACTGAGGATCAGGCCAACCTTCCCGAGCGGCGGCCGGAGCTCTTTCAGAAACTGACCGAGCTCGCCGAGCGGTACTCACCGGTGTTCTGGCAGGACGTCAGCGGCAGCTTCGGCGACAACTTCCGCCCGTGGAAGGATTTCTTCGTCCGCTTCGATTTCGATCAGACCGAGCTCGGGCCGAACTGGCCGCCCCCGCCGCAATTCCAGGACGAGAACAAGCGCCACCGCATCCAGAGCCTGGATGCCTGGCTGAAACCGGACAAGCGCCGCGACGTTGCTCCGCTGGAGGATATGCCGGGCGTCTACCGGGTGACCGACGGCGCCACCGGCGAAACGGTGCAGCTCGACCTGCGCCCCGCGGTTTACTGGGCGGTGCTCACCACGCCGACGCATTACTTCTTCCATTACGACTGCTTCAAGGCGGAGGATTGGAAGTTCCTCTTCGGGCATCCGGGCGATCTGGAGGGAACGACGATCGTGGTGGACCGCGCCACCGAAAAAATGGTGGCGGCCTTTACGCTGGCGCATGACGACGTGCAAGTGACGCGCGATCTCGACGACGGGCCGGAGGCGAATATCGAAGTGCTGGTCAATCCCGCAGCCGAAACGCGGGCGCTCGCGGGAGGCAACGAAGCCCGGCCCGTGAACGGCAGCCTGCGCATGGAACAGGGCCGCGACGGCGACGCGGCGCCCAAAGAGCATCAGGATATCTACTCCGAATCGCGCGGCCATGGACAGTACGGGCCGCAGAAGATCACGCCCTCGCACTATATCGTGTATGCCAACTTTCTTCCGGACGAGACCTGGCGTGCTCCGTCGTTCGACAAACAGAACTACCCGGTGACGAACCAATTCAGCGAGGTCCCGGAGAAACACAAGTACCAGTTGATTTATATCGGATCGGCGGCGACGCCAGGGGCCCGGACGCTGTGGTCGGAGTATCACGGGTTAGGGCGTTTCGCCGGCGGCGCCAATCCGCCGTGGGACTGGCGCGACAATCTGTTTTTCAAGACGGGATGGTGGAAGGATCCGCAGATGATTATGAAGATCGGCGATCCGAAGTATCGATTCAATCCCTACCGGTAAGGGATACGGGGACTTTATGAGGATTTTGGGACTTTTCGTATTCGTGGCGTCTTTGTTGGCGCAGCAGAAGGGGTTCACGGTCGAGGAGAAACCGGCGGACCTGCTGGAGAAGGCCGCCGGCATCGGGGAACGGTACGCTGTGGTGGTCGGCATCAGTAAGTATGCCAATCCCACGATCAGTTTGAGTTTCGCGGCGGCGGACGCCCGAGGGCTTTACGACCTTCTAGTGGACCCGGCGGTCGGAGCGTACAAGCCGGATAACGTGCGGATGCTTCTGGACGATCAGGCGACCCGGCGGAACGTGATGAGCGCGCTCAACACCTGGCTGAAGAATCGCGTCAAGCCGGAGGACAGCGTGCTCATTTTCTATTCCGGCCACGGCGCGCTGGGCAATAACAGCGAGGCGTTTTGGGTGACGCACGACGCCGATATCGAGGACCTCGCCTCCTCGGCGCTGAGCAATAAGGACATCTCCGCGCTCATCAGCGGCCTGCCCTGCAAGCGCAAAATCACGCTGATCGATTCCTGTTACAGCGAGGCGACCGCGAAGAAGTACCGGGCTCTGGTGCCCACCACCGTATTCGACGAGTTCAAGGGAGAGGGCGTGGTCACCCTCACGGCGTCGAACGGCACGCAGAAGTCGGTCGAGGTCGGGGGGCACGGCGCGTTCACCTTTCATTTGCTGAACGGGCTCCAGGGGAAAGCGGATGCGAACGGCAACGGCGTAGTCGAGCTCGACGAATTGTGGACTTACCTGAACGACAAAGTGCAAAAGACCGCGGCCGACGCCGGCAACCGGCAGACTCCGGTGCTGATGGCGGAACGGTTGGAGCACGGCTTCCCGCTGACGCTGAACCCGCTGAAGGCCGCCGCCGCCGTGTTGGCCAACCTGAAGGCCATGTATGGCGAGAATGCCATCACGCTCGAAGAGATGGCCGAAGCGGAGCGCCTTTTCAACCAGCGCGAGGGCAGTCCCGAGCTGCGCAATCTGTATAAGGGTCTGTCCGAGAAGGCGCTGGCGCCCACGTATTTCCGGCAGCTTCGCCAGGTGCTGGTGGCGGGAGCGGGAACTCCGCCATTGCCGGCCGGACTGCGCAA